>SHVQ01000007.1 GCA_009694195.1 Rhodospirillales bacterium | reverse complement strand
CGCAAGAACGGCCTTCACCTGGCCCGTGTAGGGTCCCGTCAGTCCGAAATCCGTGAACAGAACGATCAGGAGCGCCTGCCTTCCGTGCCTGGGCTTGGCGCATCGGACTCGTTCGAAGCCCTCCGCTCGTCCTCGATGATGGCGCGCGCCTCCTCGTCGGTGAGATTCCCAAGCCCGCTGTCGCGATCACGGAGCCCTTCGTCGCGGGCCGCTTTCGCCAACTCGTCGTGCCGGTCGCCATCGAAGGCGGGGTCGGGGAGGTTTTCTTCGCGAGCCGACTTGGCCAATTGATCGTAAAGATTCGCCGCTTCGGCGATCCTCGTGGCCTCGCCCTGATCCTCAGGCTGAAGGAGGTGGCGCGGGCGGAAGAACCACACGAGGGCCGCTCCGGGCACGCCCGCGAGCGCCCAGGCGGGCGCCCAGAGCAGCGTGCGTACGACCGGGTCCCACAGCCACGGGGCAAACGACTCGAGCCGGATTTGGGTCAGGATGAGCGAGCCCGGCGCAAGCGCGTACCAGAGATCGAAAGCGGAGACGAACAGCCCGGGCCGCGCGCCGAGCTCGTACACCGTCGATTGGGCCGTCACAGCCCAGCCGGCGACAACGAAGAGACTCAAGCCGAGGACAAAAAAGAAAGCCATCGGGTCATCTTATCCCCACGCGGCCCGCGTTGCACCGGATCGCGGTCCCGGGGCAAAAGCGAAGAGGCCGCGCCCTCGCGGGACGCGGCCTCCGGCAGTGTCAGGTCCCCCGGGGTCTGCGGGGGAATCCCCCGCAAAAAACCCCCTTGGGGAACCGTTACATATCCATATCGCCCATGCCGCCGTGAGCGTGAGGCGCGGGCGACTTTTTCTCCGGCTTCTCGGCGATCATGGCTTCCGTCGTCACCAACAGTCCGCCGACCGAAGCGGCGTCCTGCAGCGCGGTGCGCACGACCTTGGTCGGGTCGATGATGCCGGCCTTGAACATGTCCGTGTACTCGCCCTTCTGGGCGTCGAACCCTTGCGTCCAGTTCTTCTGTTCGAGAAGCTTGCCGACGACGACGGCCCCGTCCATCCCCGAGTTCTCCACGATCTGGCGGATCGGGGCCTGCAGCGCACGGCGCACGATGTCGATGCCCACCTGCTGATCGTGGTTCTTGTTCTTCAGCTTCCCGAGCACCCTCGCCGCGTACAGGAGTGCCACGCCGCCGCCCGCCACGATACCTTCTTCGACGGCCGCGCGAGTCGCGTGGAGAGCGTCGTCGACGCGGTCCTTGCGCTCCTTGACCTCGATCTCGGTGGCGCCGCCGACGTGGATGACCGCAACGCCGCCCGCGAGCTTCGCGAGGCGCTCTTGCAGCTTCTCCTTATCGTAGTCGGACGTCGTCTCCTCGATCTGGGCCCGGATCTGGTTGCAGCGGGCCTCGATGTCGGACTTCTTGCCCGCGCCTTCGACGATGACGGTGTCGTCCTTGGTGATGACGACCTTCTTCGCCTGCCCCAGCATGTCGAGGGTGACGTTCTCGAGCTTGATGCCGAGCTCTTCGCTGATCACCTCGCCCTTGGTGAGAACAGCGATGTCATCGAGCATGGCCTTGCGGCGATCGCCGAAGCCAGGCGCCTTCACCGCCGAGACTTTGAGACTGCCGCGGAGCTTGTTGACGACGAGAGTCGCGAGCGCCTCGCCCTCGATTTCCTCTGCGATGATCAGAAGCGGACGGCCCGATTGCACAGCCGCCTCGAGGACCGGCAGCAGGGGCTGCAGGCTCGAGAGTTTCTTCTCGTGGAGGAGGATGTAGGGCTTTTCGAGCTCGCAGGTCATCTTGTCGGCGTTGGTAATGAAATAGGGCGACGCGTAGCCCCGGTCGAATTCCATCCCTTCCACGACTTCGAGCTCGCTGTTGAGGCTCTTCGCCTCTTCGACGGTGATGACGCCCTCGTTGCCGACTTTCTGCATCGCCTGGGCAATCATGTCGCCGATCTCGCGATCGCCGTTCGCCGAAATCGTGCCAACCTGGGCGATCTCCGCGTTGGTAGAGACCTTCTTCGAGTGGGACTTGATCTCATCCACCACGGCTTCGACGGCAAGGTCGATGCCCCGCTTGAGATCCATCGGGTTCATGCCGGCGACCACGGCCTTCGTCCCCTCGCGCACAATCGCTTGTCCCAGGACCGTGGCGGTGGTGGTGCCGTCACCAACCTCGTCGCTGGTCCTGGTCGCGACGTGCCGGAGCATCTGAGCGCCCATGTTCTCGAACTTGTCCGCGAGCTCGATTTCCTTGGCGACCGTGACGCCATCCTTGGTCATCCGGGGCGCGCCGAACGATTTATCAAGCAAGACGTTGCGGCCCTTCGGCCCCAGCGTCACCTTCACCGCTGCCGCGAGAATATCGACGCCGCGGAGCATTCTCTCGCGGGCGTCGGTTCCGAATTTGACTTCCTTTGCAGCCATTTGTTTATCGCTCCATTGCTCAGGCAGCCCTCTTCGAGGCCACCTTTCCTTCGATGATGCCGAGAATGTCCGATTCCTTCATGATCAGGAGATCCTCGCCGTCGATCTTCACTTCGGTCCCCGACCACTTGCCGAAGAGAATGCGGTCGCCCGCCTTCACATCGAGCGGCGTCAATTTCCCATTTTCGTCGCGGCTTCCGGAACCGACCGAAATGATTTGCCCTTCCATCGGCTTCTCTTTGACGGTGTCGGGAATAATGATTCCGCCAGCGCTCTTGGCCTCTTGCTCGATGCGCCGGACCAGAACCCGGTCATGTAATGGCCTGAATTTCATACCCTATCCTCCTTTGTTTCGACCTGCACCGCGCGTCGTCGCGCACGCGCGCGTGTGCGTTTAGCACTCATTTCAAATGAGTGCTAACAATCTAGGCGAAGAAAACCCCTCGTCAAGAGGCTTTTCGAGGCGACCGGAGGTTTGGCAGCCATTCGCCGCATAGGCTGCTAATGCATTGTTTTTATTATCGATATTTTCCTGAGACGGCATAAACTCGGGAACCGATTCGGAGGGCGCTCGTTACAGTTCAAAGTGTTGTGGAACACGGAGCGGCTTATGTCATCACTCCAGCTGCAACTCCGGAACTACCGTCTGACCACCGCTGAAATCACCTATCACTTGCCGGACTTTCCAGCCTTGCTTCAGAAGTTCATCTGGCAGGATTTCGACCTCGCGCCGAAATTCCCCCATCTCCACAAGTTTCTTGCCTTCTGGGAGCGAAATCTGGACGGGCGGTTGCATTCGGTACGAGGCGCCTCGTGCCAGTTGATCCGGCCTGCGGAATTCCGTTTGGTTGCGGACGTCATCACGCTTCAGTAACGCCGCCGGCGATGAGAGGGCCCGTCGCACTGCTTAGGCTGCAGCGGCGAGGATCGTTTTCCGTACCTTTTCGAACGCCCGCACTTCGAGCTGGCGAACGCGCTCGCGGCTGATGCCGTAAGCCTTGCCAAGCTCCTCGAGGGACTGCGGATCGTCCTTGAGGCGGCGCTCGACGAAGATGTGCCGCTCGCGTTCGGGCAACCGGGCCAGCGCCTCTTTCAGGGCGCCGCTCCGTTGGGCCAGCTCCTCGCGCTCGCCGAGCCTGATCTCCACATTCGGCGTTTCGTCGACCAGTGTGTCCTGAAATTCCATCGTGTTGTCGTCCGAGATCGGTGCATTCAACGAGGCATCCCGCTGCGACAGCCGCCGGTTCATATCGATGATCTCTTGTTCCGGAAGCCGCAGCTGCTTGGAGATCGCCTTCGCCTGCTCGCCCGACAACTCGCCTGAATCCAGGATGTTCAGCCGGCTCTTCAAGCCGCGCAGGCTGAAGAAAAGTTTCTTCTGCGCGGCCACCGTGCCCATCTTCACCATGGACCAGCTTTTCAGGATGTACTCCGTGATGGACGCCCTGATCCACCACATGGCGTACGTCGAGAGACGAAAGCCGCGCTCCGGTTCGAACTTCTTGACGGCTTTCATCAGGCCGATGTTGCCCTCCGAGATGAGGTCCGCGACCGGCAACCCGTAGCCCCGATACTTCATGGCGATCTTTGCGACGAGGCGCAGATGCGAGGTCACCAGCTTGTGGGCCGCATCCACGTCCTCATGCTGGCGCCATCTCTGGGCGAGCATATATTCTTCCTGCTCCTCCAGAATCGGGAATTTCCAAATGTCGCGGAAGTAGCGGGCGAGGCCGCCATCCGCGGGCACGACTGGAAATGTCATTGATGTCATGGTCTCCACTCCCACGCTTTGCCTGCCCTTCCCGGGCGGGCACTCGCTCGGCCGGCTGGCCGGCGAAAAGGCCGATTGCGCGCGGCAGAAGCCGGGCGCTCTTTCGGGTTGCTATGCGGCGGGAGAAATGGCTGTACGTCTGTACATGGACCTTATCCTCCTTGCGAAGCAATAAGCCCGTCGACCCACCCAAAGGTCAGGTCGCAAACGGTGTCGGCCCTAATGGCACCGACCGCGAATGTATGACACAAAGCTCGCAATATGTCAAGGGTTTTGGCTGCTTCTTACAATGCTTCAAAAGCAGCCCGCCCGCGGCGCCGGTCGGCCGAGAGCCGCAGAATAGATAGGAAATCCGGCTATCGGCTGTTGCCGGTCGCCGGCTGGAAGTGGGGCGCCGTCGGGTTTTCGAGCGGCTGCGCCGGGAGCCGAATCCGTTCCGCGGTTTCGACCGCCGCAGGCCGTACCTTGGCATCCCAAGACGAGGACTGCTGGCTCGATCCGGCCGCAGGCGCCGGAGAGGTGCTCCCGAGCGCCGGGGCCTCACTTGGCTGCTCGAGGTCATACCCGAGGTCGGGGATGGGCGGCAGCTGGATCTCGCGGCCGTTGGATATCTCCGCCCGCCGTTTCTGGCGATAAAGGCTCCGGATGGCCGCGTAAAAGTCGATCGAAGTCTTCTTCACCTGGTCGAGCTCGTCGGTGATCCGGGCGAACTGATCGATGCCGTCGATAACTGCGCGCACCCAGACCCACTCTTCCCTATCGACGTTATTGAGCCACATGTCGAGCGGGTCGAAGAACGAGTCGACGACGTACTTGCCGACCGCATCCCTGGGATTGGAGGGGCCGAGGATCGGCAGGACGAGGTAAGGGCCTTCTCCCCAGCCCCATACACCCAGGGTTTGGCCGAAGTCCTCCTTGTGCCGCTCGAAGCCCAGCTCCTTCGCCACGTCCATGAACCCGGCGACGCCCACCGTCGTGTTGATCACCACGCGCGACGCGGTGACGAAGGCCCGGTGGCCTTCGAACTGCAACAGATCGTTCGCCAGGATGACCGGCGTCTTCAGATTTTCAAGAAAGTTGTGGACGGAATCGCGGACCGGCGTCGGCATCCACTCGTTGTAGAAGCGCGAGATCGGCCGAAGGAAGATATCATAGAAGAATTCGTTGAACTGGAAGATGACGCGGTTGACGGGCTCCAGGGGATCGTTCACATCGTCGTCCGCCGATTGCGCGACCAGCGTCTCCTCGTCCGCATCCTGCGTCGGCCCGAGGTCGGCCAGCTCTTCGTATTCGACGGGATCGGTCGAGGATGCGACGGCCGGAAGCTGGTAAGCGGCGAACAAGAAACTGGCGATGAGAATCGCAATCGCAAAACGACCCCCGAGAATTTTTGGCACGGAATTCGCCCCCTATGCGTGAATTTATTCAGCCCAACAAAAACAACCGGTCTATGGCGCAAACCGGACGGGCCCGTCTCTTCGCCATTCCGCTCAGAATCGGCAATTCTTATTAATGCGAATCCGGGCAGTCCGCAATACGCATATCACGCCTGCGGTTACTGCCGGGTTAACCTGTTTCCAAGATGCAACAGCGTAATCGCTTGTTTTTATTGGCCCGCTGCAATTTGGCAACTTTCCATTGTCAGCCGCCGACCGAGGCGATAACGTCCCCGCGCTTGGTTTTCCACAGCGCGGATCATGATGACACGCCGAGCGATCGTCACGAGCTTCCTTGGCCTCTTCTTCTGCTGCCTGGTGCCTTTTCCCAGCGCTTCCGCCGATCTCCCGCCGCGCGTCATCGTAGAGCGATGGCAGGAGAGCCTCATTCAAATCATGAAGGGCGCCTCGTCTCTCGGCGTGAAAGGACGCTATGAACGGCTGATGCCGGACATCGAGCGCACCTTTCACCTTCCGACGATGGTGCGAATCGCCGCAAGCTCCCATTGGGCCGACATCAACAGCAGCCAGCGGGATCAACTGGTCGCCGCGTTCATGCGCATGAGCGTGAGCATCCTCGCCACCCTGCTCGACAGCTACGACGGCGAGACATTCCGATTTAAGGGCGAAAAACCGGGCCCGAAGGGGACCATGATCGTCGATACGGAGCTCGTGAGAACGAGCAAATCGACCATCAGTTTTGCCTATATCCTGCGCAACTATGAAGGCCGCTGGCTCGTCCTGGACGTGGTGATCGACAACGGAATCAGCGAGATCAGCGTTCGCCGGTCGGAATACAAGAGAATTCTCGAAACGGAGGGGGTCGACGGCCTGATTGCGGCCCTCAACGGAAAAGCCGACCAGCTGATCGCCAGCGTTGACGTCAAGGGCGCGGCACCGAAGAACTAGGGCCGCAATTTCACCACGCTGGCACGGTTTTATCCCGGACGACATCGCTAAAAAGGTTGAACCGCTTGAACGCTTTGATGCGATTGGCTGCCGTTCTGCTGGGCACCGTGATTGCCCTCGACACCGTCGCCGCGGCCCCACAAAATCCCCGCGCCGTGATCGAAAGTCTTCAGGAGACCCTGATCCAGGTCATGAAGGAAGGAACGACACTCGGGCCGCAAGGCCGTTACAAGCGCTTGGCCCCTGGTCTCGACCAGACATTCTCGTTCTCGACGATGATTCAGCTCGCGGCGAGCTCCGGGTGGAAACAAGCAAGCCCGGCCGAACAGGAGGAGCTCGTCCGCGCCTTTACCCGGATGAGCGTCAGCACGTATGCGGCGAACTTCAAGAGCCACAGCGGCGAGGCGTTCGAGACGGTCGGAGAAAAGCCGGGGCCACAGGACACCGTCATCGTCGCGACCCGCATCCGAAAGAGCAACGGCGAGGCCGTGGATATCGATTATCTGATGAAAAGGATCGAGGACGGCTGGCGGGTCATCGACGTGGTTCTCGACCGCGGAATCAGCGAGCTCGCGCTTCGCAAATCGGAATACCGCAATCTGCTGAAGTCGGGGGGCGTTCCCGCCCTCATCACGGCGCTCAACGCGAAAGCCGACGAAATCATCAAGTAGGTCTGCGCGCGTCGGCAGACTCAAGTGCCGCGTCTGCCCCTTCGGCAGGCCGTGCCCTCGACCTCCTCCAGTAGCCGGCGCCCAACATCGCGCCCCACACGAGCCAAACCGCCTCTCGGAAGCGACGGATGAGGGCAACGGCAACCCCAAGCTCGGCCGACCCCGTCATCGCTGCGTAAACAAGCAAGAACGTGCCTTCCTGGACCCCGATGCCGGCGGGGATGAGAAACGCGCCGGCCCGCACCAACTGATGGATTGCTTCAATGATCCAGGCATCCCAAATCGAAACCGGGTGCCCGAGAAAGATCATGGTCACGTAGATCTCGACGACCCCGGCCAGCCAATTGACAAACGCGAGCCCGACCGCCGCCGCGAAGCGTCCGCGCCGGCGCGCGTAAAAATGCACCAACCGGTCGTCAATATCGCGCACGTGGTGGAGAACGTCGCCGAGCTTCCTTCCCACGCGACGGCCGCTGAGCCATGCCCCCGCCACTGTCGAAAGCTTGAGCCGCTGGACCATGAAAAAGCCCGCGACGCCGAAGCAAAGGGCGAACAGCCCGACGCCGGCGACGATCTTGTAGGCGTCGGGAAGAAGCGGCGAGAAGAGGATGAGCGCAAATCCGGCGGCGAGAAACGCAATCAGGGCGAGCAGGTTGACGGTCTTTCCGAGGATCAGCGAGGCTGACGCTTCGCGGTAGCCGATCCCGTAGTGCTCCTTGAACAGCACGGCTTTCAACGGCTCGCCCCCGAAACCGGCCGCGGGAATGACCGTATTGAAGACCTCGCCCACCATGCGGATTTTCCACGTGCGATAGAGCCAGCGCGCATTCAGGGGGACTTGGACCAGCGCCAGCTGCCAGGTGAACGAATCGATCGCGAACGCCGCAAAGAAGATCGCGATCACGGCCAGCATGCCGAGCCAGGAAATCCGCCGAGCGGCCGCCCACACTTCCTGCATATCGACGCCCACGACGACCAGGGCGAGAAGGCCGACCCCGACGAGCAGGTAGAGAAGCTTCAGGTAACGGGACGCCGAGCGCCGCTTAGGCTCTCGTTGCGGCAATTGCTCCTCCGAAGGCGCCATGGTGGATCCACTATGTGTTTGCGGGCTTGCGTTCGGGCTCTACAGGCCAAATCGTCATGAGCGCAGGCAGCACGATCAGCGCGCATCCGAGACTCAACAGCAGCGATACCGCCGAGAGCACGCCCATGCTCGAGGTCCCCGGGTGGCTCGCGATCGCGATGCTTCCGAACGAAACCGCTGTGGTCAGCGCGCTCAACGCAACCGCGCGTGGGGTGCTCGTCGCGAGAGACGCGCCGTCCCCGCTCTCTTCCCGCGCACGCTCCTCGCGCTCCCGCATGATGATGTAGATGCCGAATGCCACTCCCAACCCGAAGAAGAGCGGGAGCACGATCACATTCGCAAAGTTGAACGACAGGCCGAGCAGGGACGCGACGGCCAACGTCAAGATCGTGGCGAGGACGAGCGGCGCCATCGCGAGAGCGACGTCGCGCAAGCGCCTCAACGCCACGAACAACAAGATCAGGATCAAGCCGATCGCGACGGCCAACGCCTGCATGAACGCGCCAACCACGGCATTGCCCGATTCGAGAATGATGATGGGCGCCCCCGTCGCATCGGGCACGACGGAACGCACGGCATCCACGAATCGATAGAGGGCTGCGCGGTCGTGGACATTCTCGCGCGGATACACCTCGATGCGCGTGCGGCCGTCGCGCGCGATTTGCCGGTCCCGCAGATCCTTCGGCAGGCTTTCGAGCGTGACCGGCTGGGCATTCAAGGAATCGGCGAGCGCCTGGAGACGGCCCGGAAGCGTCGTGACAAGACGTTTCTCCAACTCCGCCAGCTTTTCGTGGCTCGCAGCGTTGCTCAACAGCGCCGTCAATGCCGCCTTCAGACGCGCCGCCGCAGTCGCGGCCTCGCCGTCGGCTTGGGCCGCAAACCGCGACAGTGCGCCGTCGAGCTTTCGAAGCGCCTCCTGCCGCTCCTCGTTGGTCGGCGGAGGCCGTACCGGCGCCGCCAATGCCGTCGACAAGAACAACACCATCGTCCGAATGATTTCGAGCTTTTCCGGCTGACGCTCGGGTACGTAGTCGAGAATGGATGACGCGCCCTCGACTTCCTTGAGGCTCTTGAGCTTGCGCGCGAGCTCCTCGGCCGCCTGCAGATTGTCGGCCAACACGGTGATGGCGTAGGGCGTCGTGCGGCTGTCCTTCATCAGGTCGAAAAGCGTGCTTACGGATTCGGCGCGCCGGTCGCGCAGGTTCAAAGGGTCGAAATCGAATCGCACCCGCAGGGCGAACATCGTCCCGACGGCACCCAGCAGCAGCGCAATCCAGACGATGACGCGGGCGTGGCGGCGAATGAACGTCAGGGGCTTGGCCGCGATCCGGAACGAGCCGGCGCCGCCTTGGCCGGAGACGGGCATCAATGTGAGCAGCCCGGGCAGCACCGTATACGTTGCAAAGAGCGCGATGAACATGCCGGTGCCGGAAATCAGCCCGAGCTGGGCGAGGCCGACGTAGGCGGTCGGCAGAAACGAAAAGAAACCGATCGCCGACGTCGCGGTGCACAGCGTCAACGCGCCCGCGAGGCCGCGTGCTGCTTCGCGGAGGGCGGCGGCGTGGTCGGACCCCTTGGCGACCGCCTCCTGATAACGGAGGCCAAACTGGATCCCGAGATCGACCCCGAGGCCGATGAACAGCACTCCGAAGGCAACGGACATAAGGTTGAGCTGCTGGACGGCGAGCACGGCGAACGCTGCCGTCCACGCGAGCCCGACGAGCATCGTCACGAGCGTCGCAAGCACCAGTCGAGCGGAGCGGTAGCCGGCCACCAGGATGCCGATCACCAGCAGGAACGCCAGAACGCCGGCGATGTCCATGTCCCGGCTGACGCTCTCGAGCTCCTCGTGGGAGAGCGCGGCGGATCCCGTGATGCGAACGCGCACGCCCCGTTCGGGCGTGAGATTCATTTCCCGAATCAGCCCCCGCAAAGCCGACATTGCCCGCGTCGCCGGTTCCAGGCTGCTGAAGTCGAGCGATGGCTGAACCAGAAGAAAACGGCGCGCCGTCGTGCCGAGCGTGTCGTCCCCCGCCATCAGTTCATGCCACGAGAGGGGCGCATACCGCCCCGCCGCCTGGGCCTCGGCCACGGCGGCCGTCTTGTTGAGAGCCGTGCCAATCTCGAACACGGTGGCCCCCGGTTTCGTCTCCGGCGCCTTCAAGATCTCGTCAATCGCGAGGACGAGCATCTCGAAGAACCCTCGGAGGCTCGGATCGCGCCAAAGCGCGCCGACGAACGGTTGCGCCTCCGCAAGACGGTCGCTGAGCTCGTTCAGTCTCTCTTCGTCGAGATAAAGGAGCCCGTTGCGCCGGAAGAAGGGATCGCCGGCCAAGTCATAGACATATCCGAAGAGCTCCGGCCTCTGACGGAGGCGCGCGGCCAACGCGCTCGCGGCATCGTCGGCGAGATCGGGGACCTGGCCGTCGATGACCAGAAGGACATTGTCGGAAAACTGCGGGAACGCGTCGCCCAAGGCGCTCGATACCTTGCGAAAGGGCAAGTCGGGCGAAATCATGTCCGACGTGTCGGCCGTCACCCGCACATGGGTGACGAAAAACACGGCAGCCCCCACGGCAAGCGCGATCGACGCCACCGTGACAAACCAAGCATACCGCCGCACGCGCTCGACCCACCACACGAGGGCGTTGCTGTAAGCGTTTGCAGCGGTGTCGAGAATCGAATACGCGCGGTCCATGAGCCGCCGCTTATAGCCCTGAATTCGGCAGCCAAACAAGCCCGCGCCGCTCGCGGAGAGAGTTGCGTCGAACTACGGCAGCTACCATAATCCGGCCGCGTTGGGGGGTCTTAGGGGCGCACTTTTCCTCGTGTTTTCTCATGTTCTGCTTCGTTGCTGCGTGGCTTTCGCTCTCACGATCGGGAGCGCTGCCCCCATGCCCGCTTTCGCGCATGCGGTGATCGTCCGGGCTTCCCTGGAGGACGCTGCGATCAAGCCGGATACGGCAAGCGAAGTCACCCTGGTCTTCAACTCGAAGATTGAAACGGCCTTTTGCCAGGTATCGATTGTCGATGCCGCCGGTAACGCCCGGAAACTCGATTTCAAGGTGGGGCCGTCGTCCGAGCGTCTCATCGTCAGTCTGCCGCCCCTTCCCGCCGGGGCGTACGCGATCAGATATAAGGTATTGTCGGCCGACGGCCATTTCACCGACAACGTTCTCCGATTCAAGATTTCCGCCAACCCCTAGCTCTCGAGTCCGCCGCTTGTCTGCCGAGCTCACCCAGCTTCTCTACGGTCTCTTGCGCAGCCTCGGGCTTTTGGCGCTCGCGATGGCGCTCGGATCGGTCGCCTGGAATCTCGCGGTCCTGCGGGCGTGGCGGTCAGCCGGGAGCGACAGCGCGATCCAGCGGAGCCTTCGGATCGGAATTTGGGGTGCCGTCGCGCTTGCCGCCATTCATCTCTCGCGCCTGTTCACAAACGCGCACATCGTTGAAGTGTCGCTCGGGGCACCCGCGTTTCCTGCGTTCATGCAAACGCATGTTTTCGCGGCCGAGATTGCGCGCGCCACTGCAGGCGTCATATTGGCAGCCGCATTATTTTGGCTCGCGGCCTCCCCGTCATCTCGGCCCCGGTGGGTCCTCGTCATTGCCGCCGCCATGCTTGTTGTCGCGAGCGGGGCCTGGCTCGTGCACGGCGCCAGCCGCACCGAGAATGCGCCGGCCCTCATGACCTTGACGGCCGTCCACCAGCTGGGAGCCGCCGTGTGGGCCGGCGGCGTGCTGCAGCTCGTCGCGTTCTGGCGCCTGTCGCGGCGACGGCCCGACCTCCGCACGCGCTGGCCCGAAATCCTGTCTCGCTTCACGGCCGTCGGGATCGTCTCGATCGTCGTGCTGATCTCGACGGGGCTCCCCGTTGCCATCACGTACGTCGGCAGCTGGTACGGCCTCATCGGGAGCGCATACGGGTCTGTGCTCCTGGCGAAAGGGGCGCTGCTCATGGCGGCTCTTGCACTTGCCTTCCTCAATTTTCGGGCCACGCGGCGGCAGAAAGAGCCTTCCAAGAGGGGCGACGCCACCCCGGTTTTTGCGCGCGCTCCCCACACGGTGGAGACCGAATTCGGGGTTTTGTTCGCGATCCTGTTCGTCGCCTCGGCGCTCGCGGCGCTGCCGCCCGCAGTCGACGTGAAAAGCCAGTATGCGAGCGTTGCAGAATTGGTCGAGATTTTCCGGCCCAAAATTCCGCGGCTGGTCTCGCCGACCTTTGCCGAGTACCAATCGGCAGGGTCCCAATCCTATCTCGGCGTGCGCACCGAGGCGGGCCCAGAGGAGCTCTGGTCTGATTTCAACCACAACGTCTCAGGCGTGCTCGTGTTTCTCATCGGAGTGATCGCGCTTGCCGACCGAAGCGGTCGCGTGCCGTGGGCACGTTATTGGCCGCTCGGGTTCGTCGCCCTTGCGGCCTTCGTGCTGGTGCGAGCCGACACCGAGGGCTGGCCTTACGGAGACATGAGCTGGCTGGACGCCCTGCAGAGGGCGAACACGTTTCAGCACAAGCTCGCGTTTCTGCTGACGGCCGGACTCGGCGTCATGGAGTGGCGGGCCCGCGCGGCCGAAGCAAGACCGTGGCTGCCGTACGTGTTCCCGGTCCTCTGCTTCGTCGGCGGCATCATGATGCTCACCCACGCGCACAGCGCCTTCGAAGTGAAGACCGATTACCTGGTCCAAGCCTCGCACACGATCATCGGCGTCCTCGCCGTCCTTTCCGGGTGCGGGCGCTGGCTCGAGTTGCGCCTGTCATCTCCGTTCGGGCGCGTTGCCGGACATCTCTCGATCGTTTTCATCGCGCTCATCGGCGCAATCCTCGCGTTCTATCGCGAGCCGGTGGGTTGAGGCGTCGCCATGCGCCAGACGACCTTTGCACGGCTACGTCGTATGTCGGCGGCCCGGTTGGGCTCCACGCTGGAAAGCCAGCCGAGAAAAAAGCTGCCGGAAACGGACGACAAAGGAGAGCGCAAAGAGCGGCGCGCCGATGGCGGCGGCGAGCAGCACGGCATCCGGCCAGCCGAGCCAGATCCCGAGTGGCACAAGCAGCATCGCGTCGTCGGCATCGAAGCCCGCCGCTGAAGGAAGCTCGCCGGCCCGCTCCCCTCCCTCCCCTTCGACCGCCATCACCATGCCGAAGGTCGCGGCGACCGCTCCGGCCGCCGCAAGCCCCAGCACGAGCGCCCACGGGCCGAACAGCCCGCCGGACTCACCGATCCCGAGCGCCAAGAACAGCGCTGCGTTCGACAACGTATCCGCGAGCAGGTCGTAGACGTGCCCGCGCGCACTTGTGCGCCCCGTCAATCGTGCAAGATCGCCATCGGCCCGGTCGAGAACCATCGAGACGACGAATACGGCGGCACCGATGTACGGCCACAGGCCGCCGCCGACGGCGACCAAAGCGGCGCCCCCGATACCAAGAATGAGGCGTGCCGTCGTCACGTGATTGGGGGCGATGCCGGTCTTCGCCAACGGGCGAACGACGGTGACGCGGGCGACCCGGTGAATCCAGGTGTCGTGACTCATCGCGAACTCGCGCGAACGGAACGAGGGGCGAGGCCAAAACTCTGAAAGGCATCGGCTGGAACCAAGACACCCTCTTGCGCTGCCGGGGCGATCGCTCGGCGCCGCCGCTCTACCGAGTGACCCCAGTCAACTTTTGAACCAAAACAAGGCCGCCGTCGAGATATCTCGCGCCAGGCAGGCGGACGGGTGTTGAAGCACCGTCCTCGCGCCCCTATCATGCCGCCCCCTCGACCCCCGAATCGGGATGTTTGCCGCGCCATGTTGACCATTACCCGCCTCGCCCAAGATCACATCGACGCCTTCAAATCGAACGGATACCTCGTGGTTCGCCGGGCGTACACGAGCGACGAGATGGCCGCGGTCGCCAGCTGGTGCGACGAGATGACGGCCCGGCCGGAGGCATCCGGCAGACATTGGGTCTACCGCGAGCCGAGCCTCAAGGAGAGCGACCGCGTCCTCATCAACCGCATCGAAAACATCGCGGCCTTCCACGCCGGATTCGCCGAGCTCACGCGGTCGCTTGCCGCGCCGGTCTCCCAGCTGTTGGGCGAGTCCGCGGTGCTCTTCAAGGAAAAGATCAATTTCAAGATGCCGGGCGGCGGCGGCTTCAAGCCCCACCAGGATTCGCAGGCCGGATGGGATACCTATGCCGATTATTTCATCAACGTGCTCGTCTCGATCGACGAAGCGACGGTCGAGAACGGCTGTCTCCAGATCGTCGCCGGGCATCACCGGCGCGGGTTGTTCCGGTCGTGGGAGCCGTTGAGCGAGAAAAACATGTCAGGAATGACGTTCGTCGACTGCCCGACCGAGCCGGGCGACCTGATCTTTTTCGATTCCTTTGCGCCACACGGCTCCGAGCCCAACATGAGCGACAAGATCCGGAGGCTCTATTACGCGACCTACAATCGCGTGTCGGCCGGCGACCACATGGCGCAGTATTACGCGGACAAGCACAAGAGCTTTCCGCCCGATATCGATCGGGTGCCCGGCAGGGAATACGTGTTTCGCGTGTGACGCCGGGACGGGCCGACGCTTCCGACGTCAGCGATTGAAGGCCTTCGGGCGGACAACGATCGAATCCGGGCGCCGGACCGGCGGGAACCCCTGCTCGGCGGCGGCGATGCGCGGCAGGATGTCCACCGTCGCGCGATCGAGGTCCGTCGGATAGTCGATCTCGATCCAGGGCACGCCCGTGATGTCCTCGAAACCGAACGTGCCCGTGGGCTCCCCCACCAGGACGTCCCGCATGGCTTCCTCATACGTCGCCGTCAGCAGGCCGCTCTCGATGTAGTTTTCCGTGGCTTGCGCCAGCAGGCGCGCGATCTTGGACGTCATCTTGAGGAAGCCCGGCCATTCACCGACCATGTCGAAATCGCCGACCACGCGCTTGCCGAAATCCACCGGCACGCCGCCGCGGATGCAGAGCCGGACGGGGTCTTCGCCCTCTTCGATGTCCCGGTCGAAGGTGAAGCAGTTCGGGTGCCGCGATTCGAGGAGCCGCCGGATGAGATCGGGGTGATAGAGGACGTCGGCATCCATGAACAGGATGTCGTCGCCGGAGTTCAGCACGTCGCGGGCGCTCCACAACGAGATGATCGGCCCCCCGCGATACATCGGGTTCTCGATCGTGCGGATGAACGATGGGCCCGCGTGGGCCAGCGCCTCGGCGATCACCTCGTTCTTGCGGTAGCCGACGACCAACACGAGCTGATCGATTCCGTGGGAGCGCAGGACCGAGATGTGGCGCTGCAGGAGAGTCTTGCCGTCAAAGCGCAAAAGCGCCTTTGGCGGCTGCATGCGATTGTCGCCGAATAGGCGATTCCCGACTCCCGCCGCCAACATGAGTGCCTTCATGGACACCTCAATCTCCTAAATTCAGCTTTCCGATGCACGGTTCCGCTGCCCGAATCACCCCGCCCCGGCGCGCGGACGGCCGGAATTTCGCCGCAACGGGCGAAATTGTCAAGAATGCGACATCTCCCCGGCCCCTCTATCCGAGATAACCGTGCCGGCGGAACCATTCAACCGCGTCGCGCAGGGCTTCGCGGGCGGGACGACACGCGTACCCGAGCTCGCGGCGAGCTTTCTCGCTCGAGAAAAACATTCTTTTTCGCGCCATCCGCACGCCGTCCACGGTCAGCATGGGCTCCTTGCCGTCGGCATAGAACAGCCGGGCCCAGGCTTCGGCCACGTAGCCGAACGGCAGGATGAGCGTCGGCGACAGGCGGACCCACGGAGGGCGATGCCCGGTGAGGCGGGCGATCTCGGCGAGAATGTCCCGGAGATAGATGTCTTCGCCGCCGAGCACGTAGCGCTCGCCCACGCGTCCCCTCTCGAAAGCGAGACGATGGCCCGTCGCGACGTCGTCGACGTGGGCCACGTTCAGCCCGGTATTCACGTAGGCCGGCATCCGTCCCGACGCGGCCTCCACCACCAGACGGCCGGTCGGCGTCGGACGGACGTCACGCGGGCCGATCGGGGCCGACGGGTTGACGATGACGGCGGGGAGGCCCTGTTCGCGAATCAGACGGCAGACCTCGGCCTCGGCGAGGAACTTCGATTGCTTGTAGGGCCCGACCATGTCGGCGAACGAGACGGGCGTTTCCTCGTCGGCGGGAGCCCCTTCCGGGCGGATGCCCAGAACCGCGACGCTGCTCGTGTAGACGATTCGCGGCACACCGGCTTCGCCGGCCGCGAGCATGATGTTGCGCGTTCCATCGACGTTGGCTTGAAAGATCGGGCGCCTGTCGCGCGCCCACAGGCGATAGTCGGCCGCCACATGGCAGACACCCGAACATCCCTTGACGGCGCGGTCGAGCGAGGCGCGGTCCATCAGATCGCCTTCGGCGACGTCGACTCGAATGCCCTCGAGGTTCCGCCGATCGCTCCGCCGGCGGACCAGCGCGCGAACGTCGTGTCCGGCAGCCGAGAAGCAGCGGAGAACGGCCGATCCCACGAATCCAGACGCGCCGGTTACGAGAATCATGTCACGAGAATCATCGCCGCACCGACCAGTTGACCGCTCCTTGGTAAACGTATAGCAAGCAGTCGTGGAGCCAAACCGAACCTTGGAGTTGTCCCTATTGTGTTGAGATTGCAAGCAATTTTTAAAACGTCCTCGAAAGACCCCTTTCCCTTTCCGCCGAAATTGCCTATTTTCCGGCTGACGAGGGACTCATGGCCCCCGAGAGCCGAGACTCGGTCGGGCGTGGGCGTGAGGCGTTAAATGAAGCGAAAGTTTCGCATCCTGCTCGCGAGTCCGCGTGGGTTTTGCGCCGGCGTGGAGCGCGCCATCGAAATCGTCGAGAAGGCCATCGAACGCTACGGGCCGCCGGTCTACGTGCGCCACGAGATCGTCCATAACAAGCACGTGGTCGAATCTCTGCGCGCCAAAGGCGCCGTGTTCGTCGAGGAGATCGACGACATCCCGGAGGGAGCCGTCACCGTCTTCAGCGCCCACGGCGTTTCCGAAGCCGTCGAAAAGGCCGCCACCGACCGCGATCTGCCCGTCATCGACGCCACGTGCCCGCTCGTCTCCAAGGTCCATAAGGAGGGCCAGAACCACGCGGGCAAGGGCCGCGAGGTTATCTTGATCGGCCACGAAGGCCATCCGGAGGTCGAAGGCACGCAAGGACGCATCCCAGGCGGCGTTCATCTGATCACCCATCCGGAAGACGTGGCCAAGCTCAAGGTGCGGGACCCGAAGAAACTCGCCTACGTGACGCAGACGACGCTCAGCGTCGACGAAACGCGCGCGGTCATCAACGCGCTCAAGAAGCGGTTTCCAAGCATCGTCGGGCCGGACGTCAAGGACATCTGCTACGCCACGCAAAACCGCCAGACGGCCGTGCGCGACCTTGCCAGCCACGTCGATCTCCTGCTCGTCGTCGGAGCCAAAAACAGCTCGAATTCCAATCGGTTGCGAGAAATCGGCTCGGAGATCGGCGTCCCCAGCTACCTCCTCGACGATGCCGAGGGCCTCAATCCGGCCTGGCTCGATGGCGTCGCGACGGTCGGGATCACGGCCGGCGCTTCGGCGCCGGAAGAGCTCGTGCAGGGCTTGATCGCGCGCCTCGGCCGCTACGGCGAGGTCGCAGTTGAACAACTCTCGGGCGCGACCGAGAACATCACCTTCAAGCTTCCGCGCGAGCTCACGGAGTCGGGCCCGCGCGCGAGTCCCCGTCACTGACGAACGGCAAGGAGTTCCCGCACCGTGGCCGTACCTCTGATCCAACAGGCGCGAATTGCCGCCTATATCCTCGGACAAAAACTGCGCGGCAACCGGCGCTATCCCCTCGTCCTCATGCTGGAGCCCCTGTTCCGCTGCAATCTTGCTTGCGCGGGCTGCGGCAAGATCGACTACGAGGACTCGATCCTGAACAAGCGGCTGAGCGTGGACGAGTGTCTCGCCGCGGTTGACGAATGCGGCGCGCCGGTGGTGTCCATTCCCGGCGGCGAGCCCCTCCTCCACAAGGAAATCGACCAGATCGTCGCCGGCATCGTCGCCCGCAAGAAGTTCGTTTATCTCTGCACCAACGCGCTTCTGCTCGAAAAGAAGCTCGATCTGTTCAAGCCGTCGCCTTACCTCACCTTCTCCGTTCACCTGGACGGGCTCGAGGAGCAGCACGACCGCGCCGTCAGCCAGAAGGGCGTCTTCCAGCGCGCCGTCTCGGCGATTCGCGCGGCGAAAGCCCGCGGCTTCCGCGTCAGCGCCAACTGCACCCTCTTCGACCACATGACGGCGCAGGAAGCGGCCGATTTCTTCGACTTTGCCGTCCACGATCTCGGCGTCGAGGGCGTTACGGTTTCACCCGGCTACGCCTATGAGCGCGCGCCCGACCAGCAGCACTTTCTCAACCGCAACAAGACCAAAGAGCTGTTCCGCGGGATATTCCGGCTCGGCAAGGGCCACAAGTGGCGCTTCAACCAGTCGAGCCTGTTCCTCGATTATCTCGCCGGCAATCAGCAGTACCACTGCACGCCATGGGGCAACCCGACGCGCAATATTTTCGGCTGGCAACGCCCCTGTTATCTCCTTGCCGAAGGCTACGCCCGTTCGTTCCAGGAATTGATGGAAGAGACGGAATGGGAGCGCTACGGCACCGGCAACTACGAGAAGTGCGCCGATTGCATGGTCCACTGCGGCTACGAGGCGACGGCCGTCGACGACACGATCGCCCGTCCGTGGAAGGCCCTCAAAGTTGCGCTGTTCGGCCCGGAAACGGAAAAGCCGATGGTGCCGGACATCGCGCTCGATCGCCAGCGCCCGGCTGAATTCGTCTTCGAAGGGCTGGTGAAGCGTCTAAGCGAGACCGAAGCGCGGTCCGGCACGCGCGACCGCGCCGCGTAAGGCCGCGAGCGCGCGTTCGCTGTCCCCCGCGAGCGCGATCAGATTGGGCAGCTCCCACGGCCTCAACATCAATCCAAGGATGACCGCGAGGTAGCGGACCTCGCCGTCCGCGGCGACGCTGCCCGCGATCCAGCCCGGAATTCGCCGGTCGAACGGATCCGCCACCGCGCGCACGGCAACGAAGGGAACGCTGCGCTCCAGGGCCACTTCGGCAACCCCGTGACTTTCCATGTCGACCGCCGCCGCGCCGGTCGAACGGCCGAGGGCTTCCTTGGCCGCCGACGAGCGCAACGCTTGGTCGGAACCGGCGAGGGTCGCGAGCTTGGCATTCATGTCTTCCTTGAGGGCGGCCCACAAGCGCGTGCACCATTCGCCGTCGGTCTCGTACCGGCGACCGTCGGCACCGACGACGGCGTCGGCGACGATGAGCGTGCCGGGCGCGTAACGCGGCACCAGGCCGCCCGCGAGTCCGAAGCTCATCAGCGCCGTGCATCCGTCGTCGAGGAGCGAACGGGACGCCTCGCGCGCCCGGATGGCGTTCGCGCCGGCACAGCGCAGCGGCGGCCGCTCGGCCGCCGGAATGGCCTCAAGACACGCCGCTTCGCTCGCCAGACCCGTGATGATGCCGAGCCGAGCCACTCAGATCCCGAACGTCGGAGATTTCGTGTTCGATTTTAGAAGGTTGCGGTATCGCGCCAGGGCCCACAGGGGAAAGTAGGCGCTGTAGCCGTGGTAGCTCAGGTAGAACACCCGCGGGAACCCGACGGCGTTGCAGTACCGCTCCTGCCACTTGCCGCCCTCGCGGGGAGCGTGCATCAGGTATTCGATCCCGCACCGCACGCTTTCGCTCTCGACCTCGCCGGCAGCCATCAGCCCGAGAACCGCCCACGCCGTCTGCGACGGTGTGCTCGCCTTCACCTCGCCCTTCCGGGCTGCCCAATAAGTGGCGCAGTCTTCGCCCCAGCCGCCGTCCGCCTGCTGGTAATTTTTCAACCACGCCACAGCCTTCCGGACGTGCGGCGCCTGCATGTCCTCGCCCGCGCCGTTGAGTGCGGCAAGCACGGACCATGTGCCGTAAATGTAGTTAGTGCCCCAGCGGCCGAACCACGAGCCGTCCTTCTCCTGCCGGTCGCGCAAATATTGGATTGCGCGCGCGACGGCCGGATGGTCCCGCCCATAGCCCGCCTGGGCGAGCATGCCGAGGCAGCGGGCGCTCACATCCGCGGTCGGCGGGTCCAGCAACGCTCCGTGGTCGGCAAACGGGATGTGGTTCAGGACATAGTGCTCGTTGTCGGCATCGAAGGCGCCCCAGCCTCCGCTCCGGCCCTGCATGCCGATGATCCACTCGACGCCGCGATCGATGGCCGGACGGTATGCTGCGGCATCGGCGCGATGGAGCGCCATCACGACCGCCGCCGTGTCGTCGACATCCGGGTAATGATCGTTGCGGTACTGGAAGGCCCACCCGCCCGGACGCAACCCCGGACGCGTCGCGGCCCAATCCCCGGCAACGTCCAGGATCTGCCGCTCGACCAGCCACTCGGCGGCCTTTTTCATCACCGGGCCGTCACCCTCGTACCCCGCTTCCAGCATCGCGTGGCCGGCGAGGCACGTATCCCAGACGGGCGAGAGACAGGGCTGGCAGTAGACTTTCCCGTCGTGGATCGCGAGGAGCTTCTCAATGGATTGGCGCGCGATGACCACATCCGGATGGTCCCGCGGGTAGCCCAGAGCGTCGAACGCCATCAGGGCGTTCGCCATGGCCGGAAAGATTCCGCCGAGGCCGTCTTCCCCGTTCAGGCGTTCCTTTACGAAGGCCATTGCTTTGTTGATGGCCTTCCGCTCGATGGATTTCGGGAACAACGGCTCCAGCCACCGGATGATTCGATCGAAGCCGAGAAACGCGGTGCCGATCCAGCGGCCGGTCGGATTGACGAGGTAATGCCGCTCCTGCTCGGCGGGGACGAGGAAAAGCTCCGCGATGTCGATCTTGCGCGGATTGCGGGCGCAGGGCTTGAGGGCGGCCAGCACGAACAGCGGCACCATGACCGTCCGCGACCAGTAGGACACCTTGTCCAGATGAAAGGGAAACCACTTCGGCAGCAGGACGGCTTCGACTCGGATCACCGGCACCGCCCGCCAGGGGACCTGCCTGAACAGCGCAAGCGCGATCCGGGTGAACACGTTGGCCTTCGCCGCGCCGCCGTGGGCGCGAATCGCGTCGCGAGCCTTCGCCATGTGCGGCGCGTTCGGATCGTTGCCCGTCAACTTGAGCGCGTAGTACGCCTTGACCGATGCGCTGATGTTCAGGTCGCCGTCGTGAAACAGCGGCCACCCCCCATGAGCGCCTTGAATGGATCGCAGGTAGGCGGCGAGCTGCGCCTCGCGCGCGTCGTCAATCTCGCCGAGATA
Organism: Rhodospirillales bacterium; assembly: GCA_009694195.1. Classification (GTDB taxonomy): domain Bacteria; phylum Pseudomonadota; class Alphaproteobacteria; order Rhodospirillales; family SHVQ01; genus SHVQ01. The sequence continues at coordinate 71,588 of SHVQ01000007.1, read as the reverse complement.
GTGATTGAGCAGGATATACTCTGACGGGATCGTCGCGTCCGCCTCGAGCTCGAAGGTCCAGTGTCCGTCCGGCGCTTGGCGCGACGCGAGCCAGGAGCCGGCCTCGTCGATCACCGCGTCGACCGTGCGGAGGTCGCGCGCCGGGGCGGATGGCGCCGGCAGGACAGGCTGATCGAGCACCGTCATTCCATTCATATTTGAATTCAAACACGCACGTTCTATGGCGGCAGGGCTCGCCAGGCCCGCGAAAGACGCGGCTGGCGGCATCTTGTGTCAAAAAGCGCCGCTACTTTCAAGTGCCCGCTCAACCCCGGAGGACGGTCTCGGCGGCTGTTTCGCCCGATCGCACGGCTCCTTCGATGGTTGCAGGGAGGCCCGTGGCCGTCCAATCGCCCGCAAGGAGGAGATTTCGCCACGCGGTTCGCGTCCCCGGGCGGCGGGAAAGCTCGGCCGGGATTTGGGCGAACGTTGCCCGCTTCTCCTTCACGATGCGGTGGGGCGGCAGCGGTTGTTGCCCAAGGGCGAGCGCCCGGGCCACTTCCACCCATAGGCGTGCCGCGAGGTCCTCGGCCGGAGTATCGATCAACCCATCGGCCGCGCTGACGGTCACAGAAGCCACGTCGCGGCGGACGAACAGCCATTGCGAGACGGCCCCGACCAGCCCCAGCAGCGAGGGCGCGGCTTGGGGGGCTGCCAGGCGGAAATGAGCGTTTACGATGGCGCGGCTTTCCCGGGGGACCGAGAGGCCGGGAACGAGGTCCGACGCGACGGCCGGGGGCACCGCGAGGACCACCGGTTCGTCGGCACCAACGGAAACGCGCCCGTCTCCGAAATCGAGACCGGTCACACGGGCGCCTTCAAAGGACATTGATCGCAGGCGTTCGTTAAAGTCGAACCGGCAGCCTGACTTTTCCAGGAAGGCGACGGCGGGATCGACGAAGCTCGCGCTTAATCCATCGGCCGCGATAAGGGGCCGGCACGCCGCCTCTCCGTTCGCGAACGTCTCGCGGATCACCGGCCACAACAGCCGGGCCGCCCCCTCCTCCGCGCTCGCATTCAACACGGCGACGGCGAGCGGCTGCCAAAACCGCGGGAAAATCGGCCGGCCCGTCCCCAGGCACGATGCGACGGTGTCCCCATCCCGGGCCCAGCCGAGCTTAACCGCCTTGAGGTAGTCTCCCGCCCGGGTTCCGGGAATCCGGCGGCTCGGCTGGAAGATCCACCAGGGAATGGGACCTGCGTTCGGTTTCAATGTCCAACGTTCGCCCGAGCCTAAGTCGAAGAACGGGTACGTAGCCTGTTCCGGACCCGCGAGCGTCCGGGCGGCGCCGACGTCCCGAAGATACGCGAGCGTCCGCACGTTGCCGCTCAACAATAGATGGTTGCCGTTGTCGATCCGGCGGCCGACCACCGGATCGTCAAAGGAGCGGCAGCGTCCGCCCGCATGGCTTGCGGCTTCGTGGACGTGGACACGCGCCCCGGCCTGCGTAAGCCGGAGCGCGCAGGCAAGGCCGGCGAGGCCTGCCCCGACCACGTGCGTGAGCACCGACATTTTTAGATCACACCGTGCCGGAGGATAACCCAAAGCTTCTCCAGCTTCGAGAGCCGCACCCGCTCGCCGTTGTTCGTCCATCCACGCCGCGTGAGATCGCGGAAAATGCGGCGGTACATTTCCATCATGAGGACCGCCGGGCGCACCTGTTCGCGCTTGCATTGCCTCAAGATCGTGACGGCCTCCGCGAACCGGCGGCTCGCGATGGCGGCGACCAGATCGCAGACTTGGGGCAAGGCGGGATGACCTAAAACGCCCTGCGGGTCGCTTTCCGCGATGCCGTGAGCCGTGAGCACGTCCTGCGGGAGATACAAGCGGTCGCGGGCTGCATCCTCACTCAGATCGCGGAGAATGTTCGTGAGCTGGAACGCCTGGCCGAGGGCCGCGGCAAGGAGGTCGCCCTTTTCCCCGTCGATTCCGAAGATGCGGACGGAATGCCGCCCGACCGCGCACGCGACACGGTCGCAATAGAGATGGAGCTCGGCCATGTCGGCAATCCGGACGCTCGCACGCGCGTCCATCTCCATTCCGGCGACGACGGCGCGAAAGTCCTCCTTGCGAAGGGCGAACCGCTCGACCGGATCGGCGAGCGCGACGGAAATCGGAGCTCGCGGCCGGTCGGCGTAGAGACGCTCGATCTCCCCCCGCCACTGACCCAGGCGGAAGAGCTTCTCCTCCTCGGCTCCCGGATCGTCGGCTATATCGTCGACCTCGCGGCAAAAGGCGTACACCGCATACATGGCCGAGCGCTTCTCCTCCGGCAGGCAGCGCATCCCCCAAAAGAAGGACGTACCCGAGCGCTTGACCACGTCCGCGACGTGAACCATGGCCTCGGCCTTCGAAGGGGAGCCCGGCTCGGCGGTCATCGGTCACGTTACCACGCGCGCCGGCCGAGCATCGCGCGGCCAACTTCGCCGACTCCCTGCATACAGCACCAAAGGAACTGCGGCTTCGTGAGCTTCACGCGAATCGCCAGCGGGTCGCGGGCATACAGGAGCCGGATCAGGCGGTCGGCGATGCGGACGATGGCGGCCGATTCCATGGCGAGCCGATCGCTCACCAGTCCGACAGGCAGGTGCCGCGCGAGGATCATCAAGCCCTCGGTCGCCCGCAGCGTCCGGTCCAGGACCTTTCGCAAGGCCGGCGTCGCGGCGCTTCCGCGGAGGTCCTCCACCGAAGCGCCCGTCTCCTGCATCCAATCCAGCGGGACATAGACACGATCGAGCGTGAGGTAGTCTTCCTTGCAATCCTGGAGATGGTTGATCACCTGCAACGCATTGCAGAGCGCATCCGACGGGCCGTAGCCGTCCCGCGACCCGCCGTGCAGATCCAGCAGGTAGCGTCCCACGGGGGCGGCGGACAGAATGCAATAGCCCATGAGATCGTTCCAATCACGGTAACGGAGCTTGGTTGCATCCTGCTTGAAGGCTTTGACGAGGTCGAGGCAATGGTCTGAAGTGACGCCCGTCTCGGCAAGGCTTTGCCGCATCCGGGTGGCCGTCCTCAGCGAAGGGTCATCCCGGCGGCCAAGAAGGCCGTCCTCGAAGAGCTCGAGGCGCTTGATCTTGTCGTCGGGCGCGAGCTCCGGATTGTCCGCGATGTCGTCGATCGCGCGGGCGAACGCATAGAAAGCGGCGATGTGCGGCCTAAGCTTGGCCGGCAGCAGCCATGATCCGACGGGAAAATTCTCGTAGGCGGCGTCCTTGCCCGAGGGTGTTTCGACGGCGTGGCGGGAAGGCGGGGTCATGGAACGCGGCGGGCCCACCAGCCGGCCATCGGCTCTAGGAAGCGCTAGGCTGAAGACGCTTTCGGAGCTCGGTGAGGAAGGCGCCGACATTGCCGCCATTCTGGCTGATGACGGAAGCGAACTCCGAACGCTGAGTCTGTCCCATGCTGACGCCTTCTACCATGATATCGACGATCTTGTACTCGCCGCCCTTGGCCCGGACGCGCCATTCCACCTTGAGGGGATCGCCACTCGGTCGCGAAATCACGGAATGAACAAGGGCATCCTTGCCGTCGACCACGTCGGTCCGAAAAATATCGAACGTCTCGCCCTGATAGGCCGTGAAGCGATCGACGTACATGGCAATCATCATATCTTCGTAAAGCTTCAGATACTCGGACTGCTGTTCCGGAGTTGCCCGAGGCCAATGGCGGCCCAGCACCCACTGCGCGATCCCCTTCACCGCAAAGTACTCGTACATCAGCTTGCGGAACCGTTCGATCCGAGTCGAGCGCGATACCTCTTTCGCCGTGAGATCGGCGATTGCCCGCTCGGCCATCGTGCGTATGAATCGCTCGGCCCCTTGACCGAACTCATTGGCGTGAGCGGAAAACGATAGAGTCGCCCAAACCGCGACACTGAACCCGGCGCAGAGCAGCAAACGTCGACTCAGCATTTTCGTAATGACTCCCTCCGAATGGAACATCGAGAAACCGCGCCGTCCGCGCCGCGACGGCATCTCCGTCGGACGGCCTCAGACTGCCAATTGGCGAAAAGAAATCAAGGGGAATTCGGCGGGCCTGAACCGCCCGATTCGTCCCAAAGACCGAGCGAATTCGCTCTTCGTCAAGCCGAAAGAAAGATGTCGCTGTAGCGCGCCCTCAATCCGCCGTACCAGGAGGGCTCGGAAGGCCACCACCAGAGGCGATCCATGGAATCGCCGGGGAACGCTTCGACCATCTTCCGCTTCATCTTTTTGGTGAGAAGTTTATCGACCCCCGCGGCGCAGCTTTGATAGCCGCTCTCGTTGGTGAGCAGGGCCCCCGATTTCACGTTGTAGGCGAACTTCAGGAACTCATACGACTGGTCCAGACTCTTGCTGGCGATCGGGATTGAAAGACCGTCGATCCACGCAAGCGCGCCCTCGATCGGGGCAGCGAACGCCATCGGCTGCCCGGAATTCTTCAGCCGCGTCACGGGGCCGTCCGACACCTGGCCGAGAATCACCCCGTTGTGCATGAAGCCGTTGATCTGAGCATCGGAGTCTTCCCAGAATTGCTTCAGCCAAGCCTTTCGCTCCACGGCATAGCGCGTGATCTCGTTCCAGACCTTCCGCATGGCGTCTTCGCTCTTGAACGTATCCAGCATCCGGTTCGACGGAAGCTTGCCCGTACGGTCAAGGTGAAGCCCGATGCCGATCATCATCGAATGCGTGCGGCCCATGATCACGCCTTTGTGCTCGGGCAGCCACAGATCCCCGTAACTGGCCTCGCGAGGGTCGCGCATCCATTTATCGGCCCGCCAGCCGAGCCCTTCGAGGGCCCAGACATAGGGCAGGAGGTGGGGTTTGCCGCCCCATGTTCCTTGCGGAAGCACGCGATCCAACTTGGATCGATCGATGTTGTCCACCGGGACGCGGTTCAAGTCCCACGGCTGCAGCAACTCGAGAGATTGCCAAAGCTGGATTCTGTGCGATGCGGGACTCACCAAATCGAAGCCGCGGCCTTTGGTCGCTTTGAGCTTGGTGAGAAGCTCCTCGTTCGAGCCATAACGCGTATGACGGACCTTAATTCCCGTCTCTTTTTCAAACCGGTCGACGAAGGGCTTCGGCAGGTAGTCCGACCACATCATGATGGAGAGAGTGCCGGACGATGAGAGGGCTTCGCGGCTGACAACCCAGGGACCGATGGCTGCGACCGACGCGACCGCGCCAATCCGCGTCAGCAGAACCCGGCGGTTGAACGCGCGGGCCGCACGAGCTGTCTCTGCAGCCGTTGGTCGTGGTCTATTTAATCGCGCGGACACGGGCAAACTCGGGCTTCTGACCGTCGAAATCGATACGAGCCGGCGCAGCCGGACGTGAGTTGCGGTCATTTAAGTGACTCACGCCAATTTCCGCCGCCACCAGGAATGGCCGCAAATTATGGCGACCACAAGGCAGCAAGGCATCGATAACCGCAAAATAGGACATGATGCGCGGCTTAACGACGAATGTTAACTTTTCAGATCGGGGCCCGGCTCGCAAGAGCCAATTGGTCCGGAACGCGTGGACCAGAAATGCGAATCGGTCGACGATCACGGGCACGTGATGAGCATCCGCTCCGGTTGGCCCCGCGCGGTCAAAGGCGTTACTGTCTCCGCCGTGCATGGAGGGATGAGGCGTCCGTCTGCGATGGCCTCGCCAATTCCGATGGGACACGTCAAAAGCCGAACCTGTATCTGGCGGTTCGAAGCCCCGGTCGAGAAGATTTGGCCGGTGCTCGCCGACACCGCGCGTTTCAACGAAGCCGCCGAGCTTCCGAAGCACGAAATCGAGGAGATTCCCCAGGCCGACGGCTCGGTCTTGTATCTCGGCCACCTCCGCAAGGGACCTTTCACCATCACGTGGGAGGACAAGCCGGTTAATTGGATTGAAAACCGGTGGTTCGAACACTGTCGTCACTTTCGGAACGGCCCCTTCAAAAGCCTTTGCGCAACCCTTCGCTTCTTTCCGGAGGGGAAAGGCTGCCGCGGCGAATACACGCTCGCGGTCGAGCCCGCCAATCTGCTTGGCCGCGCCATCCTGGCGCTCGGATTTCTCGACGCCGCCGGGCGCACGTTCGCCCGCCTCGCACGCAATGCGGGAGATTTCGCGAAAGGCGAGCGTGCCCTCGAATTCGAGGCCAAGCCGCCGAAGCTCGCGGCGGGCGCCGCAGCGCGAATCGCCGCCATCGTGCCGCAGATCGAAGCGACCTCGCACGGGCACGGGCTTGCGCAGCGCCTCGCCGATTTCATCACCGAACGCCAGGAAGTCGACATCTGGAAAATCCGCCCGCTCAAGCTCGCGCGTCTTTGGGGCGTCCCCGAACGGCACGCGATCGAGGTTTGCTTGGAGGCCGTCAAACAGGGTCTGCTCAAGCTCCGATGGGACCTGCTCTGCCCCCGTTGCGGAATCGGCAAGGCGACCGTGACGACCTTGGATCAACTCCCGACGGGGGCCCATTGCCCGTCATGCAACATCCCCTACGACCGCAACTTTTCGAAGAACGTGGAGCTTGCATTCGACCCCTCGCTCGCCATCCGGGCCGTCGAGGGCGGCGAATATTGCCTGTTCGGGCCGATGAGCACGCCCCACGTTCGCATACAAGTCACGCTCGGGGCCGGAGAGAGCCGCACCGAGACCGCCACGATGCCGCCAGGATTCTACAGACTCCGGACGCTCGAGCCCGGCGCCGAGGAGTTCATCGAATGCAGGGGCGACGTATTTCCCGAAGTCATCGCCAGCCTCGGGCCCGACGGCAAGGAGACGATCGCGGCGGGCGACCCCGCCGGGCGGGGCCAAGTCACGCTTCGCAACAAGACGTCCCGGCGCCTGACCTTCATCATCGAGGATCGCGAGTGGGCGCGGGATGCGTTGACCGCCCACCGGGCGACCGCGCTCCAATCGTTTCGCGATCTCTTCACCAACGACGTGCTCCGGCCGGGCGATCATGTGGAAATCGACCACATCACGCTCATGTTCACCGATCTCAAGGGATCTACCTCGCTTTACGGGCGGATCGGCGAGCCCGAGGCCTACGTGCTCGTCCGCCAGCACTTTGCGATCCTCGGAAAGGCCGTCCGCAACAACAACGGCGCGATCGTGAAGACCATCGGCGACGCCATCATGGCGGCGTTCATCGACCCAGCCGACGCCTTTCGCTGCGCCGTTCAGATTCAAGACGACTTCGAGTCCTTCAACCGGACGTCGGGCAAGGAGCCGGTGATCGTGAAACTCGGCTTGCATGCCGGCCGATGCATCTCCGTCACACTCAACGACAAACTCGACTACTACGGATCCGCCACCAACATGACGGCGCGGTTGGAGGGGCAAAGCCAAGGAGGCGACGTGGTCGTCTCGCGCAAGCTGGCTAGCGATCCGGCGGTTGCACCGTTGCTCGCCGACTACGCGCCCGTCTCGGAATCCGCCCAACTGAAGGGGTTTGCCGAGCCCGTGCCGTACGTTCGGATCACCGCCGAGGAGCTCGCTGCCAAGCGTCGCTCTCGCCCGACGACCTAAGCGCTGCGATAGAGCTTGGTCAGCACGAACTCCCGGTGACCGAGCGCCTCGGCCGCGGTGAGGCGCCCGTTGCAGGTGCGGAGCGTCACGTCGATCAACTGGTCGCCGGCCTTGTCGAGGGTGAGCTCGCGCCGGAGGATGCCGGAGACGTCGAGATCGATGTGCTCGCTCATGGTGCGCGCGGTGCGCGGATTGGCCGTGAGCTTGATCACCGGCTCGATCGGATTGCCGATGACGTTGCCCTGGCCGGTCGGGAACAGGTGGACGACGAAGCCCGCCGCCGCCTGCAAGGTCACGCATTCGGCGGCAGCCGACGACGTGTCCATGAAATAGAGGCCGCGGCCCTTCGACGGCGTCTCGGCGGGGCCGAGCACGTCGATGTAGCGGGCGTTGCGGCCGATCTTTTCCAGGTTGCCGTAGGCTTTTTCCTCGATCGTCGTGAGGCCACCCTCGATGTTGCCCTTGGTCGGCTGGCTTTCGGAGAGGTCGTTGGTCTTGTGGGGCTCGATCACCTCGTCCATGTAGGCCTTCCACGTTTTAAAAAACTTCTGGCCGACCGATTTGGTAGCGCCGCGCGAGGCGCAGACTTTTTCGGCGCCGGTGATCTCGGAGGTCTCGCCGAAGCACGTGGTCGCGCCGACCGCGTCCATCTTGTCGATGAAGTTGCCGACCGTGGGATTGGAGGCGAGTCCCGAAGTGGTGTCGGACTCGCCGCACTTCACGGACACCCAAAGGTCGGTCGCCGGGCACTCGACGCGATTCTGTTCGCTCGCCCACTGGAGGAATTCCTTCGCCTTGCGGCTGGCGGCGGCGATGGTGTTGATGTCGCCGTTGCGCTCGATCGCGAACCCTTCCACCGGCTTTCCCGTCTTGGCGATGCCGTCGACCACGCGCTTGGTCCAACCGGGCTCGATTCCGATGACGACGCAGGCCGCGACGTTGGGGTTTCCGCCCGTCCCGATCAGCGTGCGGAAGAACAGATCCAAGTCGGCGCCGAATTGGAGGCGCCCGTAGGCATGGGGCAACGCCATCACGCCCTTGATATTGTTCGCCACGGCCTCGCAGGCCGCGTTCGACAGATCGTCGAGCGGAAGCACGATCACGTGATTGCGAACGCCGACCCGGCCGTTCTTCCGACGGTAACCCCAGAACGTGGGCGCCGGGTTTTTACGGGCCATGACTACCACCTCTTCGTTTTCACGTTGTGGACGTGGACGTGCCGGCCCTTCCCGATCTTGGCGACCGCGCGGCCGATATCATGCCCGTACTTCATGATGGTTTCGCCCTTCTTGATGTCTTGAAGCGCGATCTTGTGCCCGAGCGGGACAGGGTCGAGCGCCTTCAGCTTGATGGTTTTGTCCGTCTCCATCATCCAGCCGTTCAGCGCACGGCCGGCCTTCACGTCTTCGACCACCACGACCCCGACCGTGTCGGTCGGGTTGTGCACGAGAAAATGAGGTGCAGCCACGTCCTTGTCCCTCCGTTTTCGATCTCCGCTGCTCTAGGGGTATCAGATGCGTATCGCGTTCTCAAAACAAGATTGCCCGCCTCACGGATTGAGGATGCGGATCGGCTTCCCCGCGAGGTAGGCGGAGATATCCTCGACCATCTGCGGATAAAAAACCCGGAACGTCTCCTCGGTCGAGTAGGCCGCGTGGGGCGTGAGCACGGTATTCTCCAGGCTCCGGTACGGATGGTCCTTGGGCAAGGGCTCGATGTCGTAGACGTCCATGGCGGCGCCCGCGATCTGCCGTTTCTTGATGGCGTCGATCAGCGCCTGCTCCTGCACGATGGGCCCGCGCGACGTATTGATGAGATACGCGGTCGGCTTCATCAGGCGGAGCTCGGCCGGGCCCATCAGGCCGCGCGTGCGGTCGCTCAGCAGCAGATGGATGGTGACGATATCGGACTGGGAGAGCAGGTCCTCCTTGCTCACGCGCACGGCGCCGCATGCTTTCGCGCGCTCGTCCGTCATGTTCTGGCTCCAGGCGATGAGCTTCATCCCGAAGGCGTGCGCGATGGCCGCGACCTGCGAGCCGAGGCGGCCGAGACCCATGATCCCAAGCGTCCTGCCCTTGAGATCGCAGCCAATGGTATGCAGCCAGCGGCCTTCGCGCATGGCCCGGTCCTCGGCCGGGACGTGGCGGATGAGCGCGAGCATCAGGGCCCAGGTCATCTCGACCGTGGCGCCGGCAGAGGCATCGGTGCCGCACACGATGACGCCCCGATCCCTCGCCGCCGCAAGATCGATCGCGAGATTGCGCATGCCGGTGGTCACCAGCAATTTCAACTTGGGCAGCTTCTCGAACAGGGCACGCGGGAAGGGCGTGCGCTCGCGCATGATGCCGATGATCTCGAAATCCTGGAGACGCTTTGCGACGCCTTCGATGTCGGCGATGGTGTCGTTGAAGACGGTGATCTTCACGTCCTTCGGGAGCCGGCCCCAGTCGGCCATCTTGAGCGCCGCGTTCTGGTAGTCGTCGAGGAGTGCGAGCTTGACCATTCGGGCCTTCCTCACTGCCGCCCGTCTTAAGGGACAACGGACAATACGATTTTTCCGATATGCGTGCTCGATTCCATCAGCCGGTGAGCGTCGGCCGCCTTGGTGAGCGGGAATTCGGCGTGCATGACCGGCTTGATGCGGCCCTGGGCAATCAGCGGCCATACCTTGTCCTTGATCTGTTTCGCGATCGCAGCCTTGAAGGGAACCGGCTGCGCCCGCAAGGTGGACCCCGTGATGGTGAGTCGCTTCAGCAGCACCGACATGAAGTTCACCTCGACCTTGCTGCCGCCGAGGAACGCGATGAAGCAGAGCCGGCCGCCGACCGCGAGGGCGGAGATGTTCTTCTGAATGTAGTCGCCGCCGACCATATCCAGGATCACGTTCACGCCGCCCCCCGGTGCCTCCTTCGCGATCGCGACGAAGTCCTCGGTCTTGTAGTTGATCGCGCGGTCGGCGCCGAGTCGCTCGCACGCTCGGCACTTTTCGTCCGATCCGGCCGTGGCATAGACGCGGGCGCCGAACGCCTTGGCGAGCTGGATCGCCGTCGTGCCGATGCCGGAGGTTCCGCCGTGGACGAGGAAATTTTCACCCGCAGCGAGGTGGCAGCGGTCGAACACGTTGCTCCAGACGGTGAAAAATGTCTCCGGCAGGGCTGCCGCCTCTTTCAGCCCGAGGACGCGCGGGAGCGGCAGACACTGGGCCGCCGGCGCGACGGCATATTCGGCGTAGCCGCCGCCGGTGAGCAGCGCGCACACGAGATCGCCGTCGCGCCAAGCCTCAGTGCCGGACCCCAGGGCCACGATCGTGCCGGAGACCTCGAGGCCTGGAATATCGGAAGCTCCGGGCGGCGGCGGGTATTGACCTTTCCGTTGAACCACGTCCGGCCGGTTGACGCCGGCATAGGCAACGCGGATCAGCACGTCACCCTGCCCCGGCTTCGGGACCGGGCGCTCGGCCGGCGTCAAGACTTCGGGCCCGCCGGGCTCGCGGATCTCGATGGCCTTCATCGAATCGGGAATCGCAACCATTTTCGAACCTCATCCTTCGAGGAGTCCCTTTTTGGGGGCTCCACGACGTGAGGTCAATATTAGAACAGGCCTTCGATCTGGCCGCGTTCGTTGAGGAAGATGCTGTTCGCCGCCGGCACCTTGGGCAGTCCGGGCATGGTCATGATCTCGCCCGTGATGACGACCACGAACCCAGCGCCGGCCGAAAGTCGCACTTCACGGACCGAGACGATGTGGCCGCTCGGCGCCCCCTTCATGTTGGGGTCGGTCGAGAAACTGTACTGGGTCTTGGCCATGCAGATGGGAAGGTTGCCGTAGCCGCCGTCCTGCAGGTCCTTGAACTGTTGGCGGACCTTGGCGTCGCCCTGGATGTCGGCGGCGCCGTAGATCTTCGTGGCGATCGTCTTGACCTTGTCCCAGAGCGGCATGCTGTCCGGGTAGAGGACCTTGAACTTGGAGTTGCCCTTCTCGACCAGCTTGACCACGTGGCGGGCGAGCGCCTCCGTGCCCTTGCTGCCGTCCGCCCAGTGGGTGCAGAGGATGGCCTCGGCGCCGAGCTTGCGGGCCGTCTCCTGGACCACCTGGATCTCGGCGTCCGTGTCGGCGTTGAACCGGTTGATGGCGACCACGGCAGCGACGCCGAAGCCCTTCACGTTGGCCACGTGGCGGGCCAAGTTGGCGCAGCCCGCGCGGACTGCCTCGACGTTCGGGATGCCGAGATCGCCCTTGGCGACGCCGCCATGCATCTTGAGCGCCCGCACGGTCGCGACGATCACGGCCGCGCTCGGCTTGAGGCCGGCCATGCGGCACTTGATGTCGAAGAACTTCTCGGCGCCGAGGTCGGCCCCGAACCCGGCCTCCGTCACCACGTAGTCCGCGAGCTTGAGCGCGGTGCGGGTCGCGAGCACGGAGTTGCAGCCGTGCGCGATGTTGGCGAAGGGGCCGCCGTGGATGAACGCCGGGTTGTTTTCGAGCGTCTGGACGAGATTGGGCGCGAGCGCATCGCGGAGCAGGACCGACATCGGCCCTGCCCCCTTGAGGTCCTTCGCGAGGATCGGCTTGCGGTCGCGCGTATAGCCGACGACAATGCGCCCGAGGCGCGCCTCCAGATCCTTGAGGTTGGTCGCGAGACAGAAGATCGCCATGATTTCGGAGGCGACCGTGATGTCGAAGCCGTCCTCGCGCGGGAATCCGTTGGCGACTCCGCCGAGCGAGCTCACGATCTGGCGGAGCGCCCGGTCGTTCATGTCCATGACGCGACGCCAGGCGACGCGGCGCGGATCGATCCCGAGCTCGTTGCCCCAATAGATGTGATTGTCGAGAAGCGCCGCGAGGAGGTTGTTGGCGGACGTGATGGCGTGGAAGTCGCCGGTGAAATGGAGGTTGATGTCCTCCATCGGCACCACCTGCGCGTAACCGCCTCCCGCCGCCCCACCCTTCACGCCGAAGCAGGGACCGAGCGACGGTTCGCGGAGGCAGATGGCCGTGCGTTTTCCGATCCGGTTGAGCCCGTCGCCGAGGCCGACGGTCGTCGTCGTCTTGCCCTCGCCCGCGGGCGTCGGCGTGATCGCCGTGACGAGGATGAGCTTGCCGTCCTTCTTCTTCGCCAGCGTCTCGATGAAGTCGAACGACACCTTGGCCTTGGTGGGGCCGTATTGGATCAGGTACTTATCGGGAATCCCGAGTTTCCGCGCGATCTCCGCGATCGGCTTCATGCGCGCGGCGCGCGCGATCTCGATGTCGCTTTTCGGCGCCGTCCTCATGGACCCAGCCTTCGCCGGTCCCGCTTTCTTTGCCATGGACTATCCCCTCCCTGACGCCTGCCCCCTGATGGGGCCGATGATTTCCCGCGCTCCCTCGAAACCGCGAATGCGTCACCCGAGCCGGGTGCCCTTCGCGATGCCCCCTTTGGCCGCGTGCTCGATCGCCGTGATTTTCTTGTCGCCCTCCGGACGAACGCGCTTGATGAGAATATGCCCGCCTTTGGCGGCGACGGTGACGCCGTCCGCGGTCACGTCGGTCACTTCACCGGGGCTTCCCCCTGCCGCTCGGATTTTTGCGCACTCGAAGATGCCGAGCTTCTTGCCCTGGTGCATCGTCCAGGCGCCGGGTTGCGGATTGGTTCCGCGGATCAGGTTGAAGACATCGTCCGCCGGCTTCGCCCAGTCGATCTTGGCGTCGGCTTCCCTGCACCAGCTCTCGTAAGTCGCCTTGGCGTTGTCCTGCACGATGCGGGGCGGGTTGCCGCGCTTCATCAGATCGACCGACTCGAGCATGGCTTGCACGCCCAAGGGAAATATCTTCTCGAAATAGACGGTTCCGAGCGTATCCTCGTCACCGATGTCGATCTCCTTCTGCAGAAGGATGTCGCCGGTGTCGAGCCCATCGTCGGGATAGAAGACGGTGAGGCCCGATTTCGTCTCGCCCCACATGATCGGCCAGTTGATCGAGCTCGGGCCGCGGTGGCGGGGCAGCAACGACGGATGGAAGCAGAGCGAGCCCTTGGCCGGGATCTCGCGCGCCTCTTTCGGGACGAAGATGGTGACGTAGGCCATCAAGCAGAGGTCGGGCTTGAGGTCCAGAATCTGCGTCAGCGTGTCGGCGTCCTTGTAGGACTTCGGCTGGTAGACGGGCAGACCCTTCTGGACCGCGAAGTCCTTGATCGGGTCCGCCGGCCGGCCTTCCTTGTCGGGCGCGCAGAAGACCGCGATAACCGCATCGCCGCGATTGAGCAGCGCTTCGACAACCGCCTTGCCGAAGGCCTGCTGGCCCATCACGATGATCCGCATAGTTCCCCCTGAGACGCGTCCGTCGCTTCTCTCGCCCGTTTCTCCAAGCGGCCGCGGAGGACGGTCGAGGGTCGGGTACTAAATGGCGCCTTCTGCCCGCAACGCCTGGATTTCCTCTTTCGTGTATCCCAGCTCCCCGGTGAGGATATCGTCCGTATGCTCGCCGAGCAGCGGCGAGGCCTTCACTTCGACCGGAGAGTCGGAAAGCTTGATCGGGCAGCCGATGGTCTTGAACGAGCCCCGGGTCGGGTGCGGAACATCGACCATGATATCCCGAGAAACGAGCGACTCATCTTCGATCAAATCTTTCATCGACATGATTGGGCCGCACGGGACATCGGCGTCATTCAGCTTGGTCATCGCCTCAAATTTGGTTTGAGTCTGCGTCCACGCCTCGACGATGGCCCAGACTTCGTCGAGACGCGGCAGGCGCGCTTCCGGCGTCGCGTAGCGCTCGTCCTGGATGAGCTCGGGCCGCCCGATCAAATTCATCAGCGGCGCCCACACCTGCGGCTGGATGATCACGTAGATGTAATCGTTGGGTCCGTTCCCTTTGCACCGGAGCGCGTTCCCGGGCTGGCCGCCGCCCGACGCATTGCCCGCCCGCGGCACGGCTTCGCCGAAGGATTTGTTCGGATACTCGCGGAGCGGCCCGTGGGCGAGCCGCTGCTGGTCGCGCATCTTGACCCGCGTCAGGTTGAGCACGCAGTCCTGCATGGCGAGCTCGACGCGCTGTCCGCGCCCCGTCCGCTCGCGATGAATAAGCGCCGCGAGTATCCCGACGATGCAGTGAATGCCCGTCCCCGAATCGCCGATCTGGGCCCCGGTTATCGTCGGCGGGCCGGTCTCCCAGCCCGTCGTGCTGGCGGAGCCGCCCATGCACTGGGCGACGTTCTCATAGGCCTTGCAATCCGCATAAGGCCCCGGTCCGAAGCCCTTGATGGACGCATAGACAACGCGGGGGTTGATCTTGCGGATCGTTTCCCAGGGAAACCCCTGGCGATCCATCACGCCCGGACCGAAATTCTCGATCAGGACATCGGCCTTCTTCAGCAGGGCGGTAAAGATCGCCTTGCCGTGGTCCGATTTCATATTGATGGTGATGCTCCGCTTGTTGCAGTTGAGCATCGTGAAATAGAGGCTGTCGACGTTCGGCAGATCGCGAAGCTGGCCGCGCGTGATATCGCCGCGGCCGGGCATCTCGACCTTGATGACGTCGGCGCCCAGCCACGCCATGATCTGCGTCGCCGAGGGCCCTGCTTGAATGTGCGACATATCGAGAATGCGAACCCCGGCGAGCGCTCCCTTTCCTACCGCCGCCTTTGACCGCGTCGGCCGGCGCGAGGACCGTGCCCGATTCGCCGAACCGGCCCCGCGCGAACGCGGGGCCGGCTTCGCGACTTTTCGTAGTGCCTTTTTCGGCTTCGCCTTCGTCTTGGCGATGCGCGATTTCTTCATCTATCTCTTCTTCTTACCTTTTGCCTTAGATTTCTTCTTCGCTGGTTTCTTAGCCATTCGTTCCTCTCTCCGTTTTCAAGTACGAGCGGAGGGATACGCCAGGCAAGGCCCCCCAATGCTCGCGCCTACTTGTACATCGTCTGGTTCATAGTGCCTGGCGCATAGATATTCGGATCGACCCAGATGTTGACCAGTGCCGGAACGCCGGATCGCACGGCTTCGCGCGCGCGCATCAACGCCGGCTTGATCTGCTCGGGGTCGCGAACTTCTTCGCCGTATCCACCGAGCATCTGGGCAAACTTGCTGTACTCGACATCGCCGAGCTTGTTGCCGACATCGCCTCGTTCGGGACCATATTTGGAAATCTGACCATACCGAATCTGATTCATAGCAGAGTTGTTACCGATAATTCCGAGAAACGGCAACTTGAAACGCACGCATGTCTCGAAATCCCACCCCGTGAGCGAGAACGCGCCGTCGCCGAAGTAGCAAATTATTTCCTTCGTCGGATGCACGAACTTCGCCGCCATCGCAAACGGCACGCCGACGCCGAGCGTTCCGAGCGGGCCGGGGTCCATCCAATGCCCGGGATTCCTGGGTTGTACGGCCTGTGCCGAGATCGTGACCACGTCGCCGCCGTCGCCGATGTAAATCGAATCTTCGGTGAGCATTTCGTTAATTTCGTAGGCGACGCGAAACGGGTTGATCGGTTTCGCGTTGTCCATGAATTTCGGAATCAGCTTCTCATGGGCCGTTTTTTCGCCCTCGCGCAGCTCCCGCAACCACGATTCGCGTGTTTTTGCGCTGTTCCCGATTCGCCCCGTTGCGGCCTGAGTGACCGCTTTTAGGATGGCACCGACGTCGCCGACGAGCCCAAGCGAGATGTCTCGGTTCTTGCCGACGGTCCGATAATCCATGTCGATTTGGACGACGATGGCTTCCTTGCTGAGGCGACGGCCGTAGCCCATTCGAAAATCGAACGGCGTGCCGACCACGACGATGACGTCGGCTTTGCCGAAGGCGTAGCTCCGTGTGCGGTGGAAGTGATGCGGATCGCCCGGCGGAAGCGTGCCGCGGCCGCCGCCGTTGAAGAACCCAGGAACATTGAGCGTGCGGAGGAACTCGCGCGCCGATTCGGTTCCACGGCAGGTCCAGAGCTGCTGGCCCATGAGGACGCAGGGGCGCTGCGACTTAATAAGTATGTCGGCGAGCTTCTCGATGGCGCCGGGATCGCCGATCGACTTCGCCGAAGCGCGATAATGGCCGGGCTGCGGGATTACCGCCTTCGTGATCTCGACCTCGTCGTCGAGGATGTCGCGGGGGATCTCGAGGAACGAGGGTCCCGGCGCGCCATTGAAACACTCGCGGAATGCCATGCTGATCATGTCGGCGATGCGCGCCGTGTGCGGAACGGTGGCCGCGAATTTCGTGATCGGCTGCATCATGTCAACGTGCGGCAAATCCTGAAGCGAGCCCATCTTGTGCTGGCTGAGCGCGCCCTGGCCGCCGATCAGCAGCATCGGGCTCTCGGCACGGAAGGCATTGGCGACGCCGGTCATGGCGTCGGTGGTGCCGGGTCCCGCCGTCACCACGGCACAGCCGGGCTTTCCGGTCATCCGGGCGTAGCCGTCGGCCGCGTGGGCCGCGACTTGCTCGTGGCGAACGTCGATGATTTTGATCCCCTCGTCGATGCATCCATCGTAGATATCGATGATATGTCCGCCGCACAGGGTAAAGATGACGTCGATGCCTTCGTTCTTCAGGGCTTTGGCGACCAGATGTCCGCCCGAGATCACGTCGTTCGATCGGGTCTTTTTCGCCAGGGTATCCGTTGCGCTCTTCGCCATTCGGTTTTCCCTCAAGGGGAATCACTCGTCAATAAAAACGCCGCTCTCTAACAATAAGGATAAATGCATCCTGAGGTGGATCGAGCCGCGGCGCTCATGCCTGCACCGGATTCGAATCGCCGATCCATTGCTCGCGATCGAGAGCCCGTTTGCAAACTCGACGACTGACCGTCACGTCCGGATCAGTCGCTTGCTGCTCGACCATTCGGAATTCAGTCTCCACGTGTTCGACGCGTCCGAAAATTTTTTTAAGCCTCGTTGCTTTGCTTTACATCAGGCATCGGACGAGTATCATGTATACCACATACGAAATGGTTGCAAGACTTGGGGCACACTCAATCTTCATAAAAACGAATCAGAAAAAACGAATCGTCGTGTCGCAGGGACGCGACGCGAGAAGTAGCCGGGCGATTCGTTAGTCCGGACGCTGTCGTCAACGGAGTCATGTCCGTTGCAATCGAGGGACGAGAACGTTGGAGGAGATCTCCTCACTATTCCAAGGATTCGGAGTCGCGCTTCAGCCCTATAACCTCGCCTTGATGGCCCTCGGAATCGTTCTCGGCGTCATCATCGGCGTACTTCCAGGGCTCGGCGGCGCCAATGGCGTCGCCATTCTGCTGCCGCTCACGTTTTCGATGCCGCCGACGTCGGCGATCATCATGCTCTCCTGCATTTATTGGGGCGCGCTGTTCGGCGGCGCGATCACGTCGATCCTTTTCAACATCCCGGGCGAGCCATGGTCGGTCGCGACGACGTTTGACGGTTATCCAATGGCACAGCAAGGCCGCGCCGGCGAAGCGTTAACGGCCGCTTTCACATCATCGTTCGTCGGCGCGTTGTTCGCTGTGATCGTCATCACTTTCCTGGCGCCGCTCGTCGCAAAGTTCGCGCTGCGATTCGGCCCGGCCGAGTTTTTTGCCGTCCAGTTCCTCACGTTCGCGAGCTTCGTCGGGATGGGCCGGGCCTCGCCCCTGAAGACCATCGCCTCCATGATGCTCGGCTTCGCCCTCGCGGCGGTCGGACTCGACATCGTCACCGGTCAGCTGCGGATGACGTACGGGACGACCGAGCTGCTCCGCGGGTTCGAGTTCCTGGTCGCCGTCATCGGGCTCTTCGGCATCGGGGAAATTCTGACGACGATGGAAGGCGGACTCTCGCTCAAGGGCGTGCAAGCCCGGCTGCAATTGAACGTGGTCTTGCAAACATGGAAGAAGCTCGCTCAATTCAAGCTCACGGCATTCCGCAGTTGCCTGATCGGCTGCTGGCTCGGCATTACGCCCGGCGGCGCGACGCCCGCGTCCTTCATGAGCTACGGCGTCGCCAAAAAGATGTCGAAGAACGGGGATCGATTCGGCAAGGGCGAGCTTGAAGGCGTGGTCGCGCCGGAGACGGCCGCTCATGCCGCCGGCACGAGCGCGCTGCTGCCCATGCTCACGCTCGGCATCCCGGGCTCGCCCACCGCCGCCGTGCTGCTCGGCGGCCTCTTGATCTGGGGATTGCAGCCGGGGCCGCTGCTTTTCATCGAGCATAAGGAGTTCGTGTGGGGCCTGATCGCCAGCATGTACCTCGGCAATGTCGCCGGCTTTATCATCGTGCTCACGTGCGTCCCGCTCTTCGCGGCAATCCTGCGCATCCCCTTCAGCATCATCACTCCGGTGATCATGGTGGTTTGCGCGATCGGCGCGTTCACGGTGAACAATGCGATCTTCGACGTGTGGCTGATGGTGCTGTTCGGCGTCATCGGTTACGTATTCAACAAGCTCTCCTATCCGCTGCCCCCACTCGTCCTCGCTCTCGTGCTCGGAGACATGGCGGAAAACTCCTTCCGTCAATCGATGCTGCTTTCGCAAGGCAGCCTCGCGATCTTCTGGTCGAATTGGCTGGTCGGGAGCGTTTTCGGTCTCGGCGTGATCATGCTGCTGTGGCCGCTGATCGGCCCTCTCGTGCACCGGGCGAGCCTGCTTATTCGAGATCGCGCCGCGTGACCGCCTCCGCGGCTTGAACGTGTGTTCTTGGCCGGAATGCCCGCGTGTGAGATAATCACGCAAAGAAAAAAGACCCTGTAGACAGAGGAGTGCTCATTATATGTATGCCATTCTTCGCTACCGTCATGCGCGGATCGCAGGCCTCCTGTTTGGAGCGCTTGCGCTAAATGCGGTAGGTCTCGCAAG
Organism: Rhodospirillales bacterium; assembly: GCA_009694195.1. GTDB lineage: Bacteria > Pseudomonadota > Alphaproteobacteria > Rhodospirillales > SHVQ01 > SHVQ01. The sequence continues at coordinate 52,277 of SHVQ01000007.1, read as the reverse complement.
CGACGCCCTCGCACAAGGCTGGCAGCCGACGAAACCGATCACGTTCATCATTCCGGCGGGCACCGGCGGCGGGGCCGACCAGATGGCGCGGTTCATTCAAGGCGTGGTCAGCAAGCACAACCTGTCGCCGCAGCCGCTGGTGGTCATCAACAAGTCGGGCGGCGCGGGCGCCGAAGGCTTCCTCGACGTGAAGCAAAGCTCGGGCGATGCGCACAAGATCATCATCACGCTCTCAAATCTGTTCACGACGCCGATGGCGACGGGCGTGCCGTTCGGCTGGAAAGACCTGACCCCCGTCGCCATGCTCTCGCTCGACCAATTCGTCTTGTGGGTGCACTCCGAATCGCCGCACAAGACCGCGCAGGAGTATCTCGGCGCCGTGAAGGCCGGCAACGACAGGCAATTCAAAATGGCCGGCACCGGATCGAAGCAGGAAGATCAGATCATCACGGTCGCGCTCGAGCGCGTGATCGGCGGAAAGAAGTTCACCTACGTCCCCTTCGAGGGCGGCGGCAAGGTGGCGACCCAGCTGGTCGGCAAGCACGTCGATTCGACCGTCAACAATCCGATCGAGGCCGTGGCGCATTGGAAGGCCGGAACGCTTCGAGCGCTCTGCATTTTCGATGCGAAGCGCAGCACGTACACGGCGAAAGTGACGCCGAACATGGCCTGGAGCGACATCCCCACGTGCAAGGAATCCGGGGTCAACGTCGAATACCAGATGCTGCGCGGCATTTTCATGCCGCCCGGCGTGAATCAAGCGCAGGTCGACTACTATGTCGAACTGCTCAAGAAGGTGATGGCGACCGAAGATTGGAAATCGTTCATGGAACAAGGCGCCTTCAACCAGACGTTCATGAGCGGCGGCCAATATCGGTCGTGGGTCGAATCGGCCGAGAACTTGCACCGCGACCTGATGAAGGAAGCGGGCTTCCTCCACAAACCCTAGATCGAGCGCAGGCCGGGCGGCGTTGTCGTGAACGCCGCCCGGCCTGAGACACCCTCGTCAGAACACGTTCCCCCGCATGGAATCCGATCGCGACACACCTTCCGGCGATGCGCTCGTCTCCGTGCGAACCATGGAGATCGTCGTCACTCTTCTCTTCATCGCGGCGGGCACGGTCGTCATCATCGACAGTCTCCGGCTCGGCATCGGCTGGAACGAGCACGAGGGGCCGGCATCAGGATACTTCCCCTTCTACATCGGCGTTATCATGATGCTCGCGAGCGCCGGCATTTTGATCCGCACCCTGCTCGCGCGCGAATCCGGGAGCGAGAGTTTCGTGGGCGTACACGCGGCCCGGCAAGTGGTGCTCGTTCTCGTTCCCCTACTCGCCTATGTGGGCGTCACCGCGCTCATCGGCTTCTATGTCGCGTCGGCAATCTATATCGCGCTTTTCATGCGCTATTTCGGACGTTACGGCTGGACGCTCAACGTCCCCGTCGCCACCGGCGTGGTGGCTCTGCTGTTCTTCACTTTCGAACGGTGGTTTCTCGTGCCGCTGCCGAAGGGCCCGATCGAGGCGTACTTCGGCTACTAACCTCTCACGCTTTCGGGGCCGCGGCGCTCAATCGAGATAGGTGACGTTGCGCTCGACGTGGGCGGCGAGATTGAGCGCGTGCTCGCGCACCAGGCGCTCGGCGAGTTCCGTATCGTGCCGCTCGATCGCCTCGATGATGTTCATGTGATCGATGATCGAGCGGTTGGCGCGGTCGTTGTCGGCGATCGTGCGCGCCCGGATGGAGCGCACGTGGATGAACAGGTTGTCCGTCACGTCCTTCAGCAGCCGGCACCGGCTCATCTCGATGATCGCCTGATGAAACTTGATGTTGGCGACGGAGTACTCGTCGATGCGCGCCTTCACCTCGCCGTCCTCGAACGTGGTGAACAGCTTCCGCAGCGATGTGATCTCGGCGTCCGTCGCGTTCAAGGTCACAAGCCTGGCCGCCATGCTCTCGAGCGCCGCCCAGACCGTGATCATCTCCAGGATATCGGACTTCGTCTTGCGGACGATGTAGACGCCCTTGCGCGGGACGATCTCGACCAGGCCCTCCTGTTCGAGCCGCGCGAGCGCTTCCCGGATCGGAGTCCGGCTCGTCGCGAGTTTTTCCGAGAGCTGACGCTCGTCGAGACGCAAGTCGACGTTCTCGGCGTAGATGTTCATGGACGTGATCGCTTGCTTCAAGGAATCGTAGATCTTGTCCTTGAGGCTGAAATTCGTCTCAATCGGCTGGACGTTCAACCGCGCCGTCACCATCGCTTTTCCATCCAATCCAATCTGGGGTAACCGGCCTCGAACGCCCAGGCCGCGAGGCGGCCTATCCCATAAGACGGCCTCTCCGATGTCAAGCGCCAGAGTGGATTCCGCCGGCATCATGCCGGAGGGCTCTGGCAAAGCAGGTGGAGCTTGTGATACTGGAACTTCGGGGAATGCGAAATTACCCAAGCCGTCCGAAAGTACGGCCTGCTTCGCTGCCTGTCGGCTGGCGAACGACAAAGGAATGGCCATCGGTTTTCGCCTCGTCGGCATGTCAGCATAAGTGTTTACAGCCACCGCTTCTGCGGGTAGGACGGAATTTATGACGGAGACTAAAAGCCCGGCCGATCGGCCTTTCGAACGAATGATTCCACCGGGGTCGGGGCGTCGGCGCGATCCGGCATTCAACAAAGGGCGTCAGCCGGACCCTCAGGCCGCCGAAGACATTCGGGCGCTGCTCGGCGACCGCCCGCGACGACGCGATCTTCTCATTGAGTACCTGCATCTGGTCCAGGATCGGTTCGGCTGCCTTTCGGCCGAGCACCTGCAGGCGCTCGCCGACATCATGCGCCTTCCGATGGCCGAGATTTACGAAGTCGCGTCGTTCTATGCTCACTTCGACATCGTCCTCGAGGGCGAGCAGCCGCCGCCCAAGGTAACTATCCGCGTTTGCGACAGCTTGACGTGCGAGCTGATGGGCGCTCAAAAGCTCATCCAGGAGCTCAAGGCAAGGTCCGGGAAGGATATCCGCGTCCTGCGAGCGCCCTGCATGGGACGCTGCGACACGGCTCCGGTCGCGGAGGTCGGCCACAGCCACGTCGATCACGCGACCGCTCAGTCCCTGCTGAAGGCGGCCAAGGACGGGCACGTTCATCCGCACGTGCCGACGTATGTGGATTTCGACGCCTATATCGCCGCCGGCGGCTATCGGCTGTTGAAGGACTGTTACGCGGGCAAGCGAACCGCCGACGATCTGGTCAAGATCATGGAGACCTCGGGCCTCCGAGGCCTCGGTGGCGCCGGATTTCCCTCCGGCCAGAAGTGGAAGATCGTACGCCAGCAACCGAAGCCCAGGCTCTTCGCGGTCAATGGCGACGAGGGCGAGCCCGGTACCTTCAAAGACCGCTACTACCTCGAACGCGATCCGCACCGGTTCCTGGAAGGCATGCTGGTCGCCGCATGGGTGACGGAAGTCGAGACGTGTTACGTCTACATCCGCGACGAATATCCGGCCGTTCGCGCGATCCTCGAAAAGGAAATCGCGCGGCTCCAAAAGGAAGGACTGACCGGCAAGGTCGGCGTCGAGCTGCGCCGCGGGGCCGGCGCATACATCTGCGGCGAAGAGTCCTCGATGATCGAGTCGATCGAGGGAAAGCGCGGCCTCCCCCGCAACCGGCCGCCGTATCCCTCCGAGCGCGGCCTCTTCGGGCGCCCGACGCTCACCCATAATGTGGAAACGCTCCATTGGGTGCGCGACATCATCGAGAAAGGACCGGACTGGTTCATCCAGCAGGGCAAGAACGGCAGCAAGGGTCTCAGGTCCTATTCGGTTTCCGGGCGCGTCAAGAATCCGGGGGTGAAGATCGCGCCGGCGGGCACGACGGCCCGCGAGCTGATCGACACCTATTCGGGCGGCATGGCCGCGGGACACACCTTTAAAGGATATCTTCCGGGGGGCGCCTCGGGCGGCATCCTGCCGGCCGGCATGGCCGACCTGCCCCTCGACTTCGGCAAGCTCGAAGCGCACGGTTGCTTCGTCGGCTCCCATGCGGTTGTAATCCTTTCGGATCAAGACGATATGAAAGCCGTGGCACTCAACCTGATGCGCTTCTTCGAGGACGAGAGCTGCGGCCAGTGCACGCCCTGCCGGAACGGCACGGAAAAGGCCGTGGCGTTGATGTCGAAGAAAACCTGGGACACGGATCTGCTGAAGGACCTGTCGCTGGTCATGCGCGACTCCTCCATCTGCGGCCTTGGCCAAGCGGCCCCCAATCCCCTGCTGTCCGTGCTGAAGTACTTTCCGGAGGACGTGCGATGAGCGAGACGACCCCGTTCACCTTGAACGGCACGCCCGTAGAGGCGCGCGCCGGCGAGACGATCTGGCAGGTCGCCAAGCGCCTCGGCATCGAGATCCCGCATCTCTGCTATTTGCCCGAGCCCGGCTACCGGCCGGACGGCAATTGCCGCGCCTGCATGGTCGAGGTCGAAGGCGAGCGCGTGCTCGCCGCCTCGTGCATCCGGAAGCCCGTCAAGGGGATGAAGGTCAATACCGCGTCCGACCGCGCCCGCAAGAACCGCGAGCTTGTCTTCGAGCTGCTGATCGCCGACCAGCCCGCGCGGAAGACGAGCCACGATCCGGAATCGAAGTTCTGGAACTGGGCCGACCGCGTCGGGGTCGAGAAGAGCCGCTTCCCGGCGCGGGAAGCGATCGCTCCCGATCCGAGCCACATCGCCATGGCCGTGAACCTGGATGCCTGCATTCAATGCGGGCTATGTGTGCGCGCCTGCCGCGAAGTTCAGGTGAACGACGTGATCGGGATGGCGTATCGCGGCCACGGCGCCAAGGTGGTGTTCGATTTCGACGACCCGATGGGGATCAGCACGTGCGTCGCCTGCGGTGAATGCGTCCAGGCGTGCCCGACCGGCGCGCTGATGGAAAAATCGCTGCTCGACGAACGCGGCACGCGGACGCAATACCCCGATCGGTCGGTCGACACCGTTTGTCCCTATTGCGGCGTCGGCTGCCAGACGAAGGTTTACGTCAAGAACGACCGGCTTCTCTACGTGGACGGACGCGAAGGCCCGGCGAACGAGAACCGGCTCTGCGTCAAAGGACGCTTCGGCTTCGACTACACCCGCCACCCACAACGCCTGACCAAGCCGCTTGTGCGGCGGGACGGCGTCGGCAAGCGGGGCGACGACGTCGTCGATCCCGCGAACCCGTTCACCCACTTCCGCGAGGCGACCTGGGAAGAAGCCCTCGGCCGGGCGGCCGCCGGCCTCAAGCGCGTTCTCGACCGCGATGGATCGAAGGCGCTGGCCGGATTCGGATCGGCCAAGTGCACGAACGAGGAAGCTTACCTGTTCCAAAAGCTCGTGCGCACGGGCTTCGGGACCAATAACGTCGACCATTGCACCCGGCTCTGTCACGCGTCATCGGTCGCCGCCCTCATGGAGACGATCAACTCGGGCGCCGTGAGCGCGCCGTTCACCGCGGCCGAGGATGCCGAGTGCATCATCGTGATCGGCGCCAACCCGACCCAAAACCACCCCGTCGCCGCCACGTATATCAAGCAGGCGGCAAAGCGGGGAGCGAAACTGGTCGTCATCGACCCGCGCGGCCAGGCGCTTTCACGGTATGCAACGTGGTCGCTCCAATTCAAGCCCGCCTCCGACGTGGCGCTCCTGAATGCCATGCTGCACACGATCATCGAGGAGAACCTGTACGACCGTCAGTACGTGCAGGCGAACACCGAGGGCTTCCAGGACCTGCAGGAGAAGATCAAGGGCTTCTCCCCGGAAGCGATGGCGCCGCTCTGCGGGATCGACGCAAAGACGATCCGCGACGTCGCCCGCACGTATGCCACGTCACGCGCCTCGATCATCTTCTGGGGCATGGGCATTTCCCAGCACGTGCACGGCACCGACAACGCCCGTTGCCTGATCAGCCTCGCCTTGATCACGGGCCAGATCGGCCGGCCGGGAACGGGGCTCCACCCGCTGCGCGGCCAGAACAACGTGCAGGGTGCGTCGGACGCAGGCCTCATCCCGATGGTCTACCCAGACTACCGCTCCGTCGAGGTCGCCGAGATCCGCGCCGAGTACGAAGCACTCTGGGGAATGAAGCTCGACACCAAGCGCGGCCTCACCGTCGTCGAGATCGTGAACGCCATCCTCGCCGGCACCATCAAGGCCATGTACATCATGGGCGAGAACCCGGCGATGTCGGACCCCGATCAGAAGCACGCGCGGGATGCGCTGGCAAAGCTCGACCACCTGGTCGTGCAGGACATTTTCCTCACGGAAACGGCATGGCATGCCGACGTCGTGCTGCCGTCATCCTCCGCGGCGGAAAAAACCGGCACGTTCACGAACACCAATCGGCAGATCCAGCTCGGGCGAGCGGCAGTGCCGCTTCCCGGGGACGCGCGGCAGGACTGGGAAATCGTCCAGCAGCTCGCCCAGCGCCTCGGTCTCGGCTGGGCGTACACGCACCCGAAAGACGTGTTCGCCGAAATGAAGAAGGTCATGCGCTCCCTCGACAACATCACATGGGAGCGGATCGAGCGGGAGGACGTCGTCACCTATCCGTGCAACGACCCGGGCCAGCCCGGAAACGACATCATCTTCGTCGAAGGGTTCCCGACCAAGAGCGGTCGCGGAAAAATCGTGCCGGCCGGCCTTGTTCCGCCGGCCGAGCTGCCGGACGCGAAGTACCCGATGGTGCTCTCCACCGGCCGCCTTTTGGAGCACTGGCACACCGGCGCGATCACCCGTCGCGCCAGCGTTCTCAATTCCATCGAGCCCGAAGCGATTGCGTTCCTCAACCGCAAGGAACTCAAGCGGCTCGGATTACAGCCGGGCGACATGGTCCGAGTCGAGACCCGCCGGGGGACGATCACCATCAAAGCCCGCCAGGATAACGATGTCCCGGAAGGGATGGTGTTCATCCCGTTTTGCTTCGGCGAAGCCCCCGCCAACGTGCTGACGAACCCGCAGCTCGATCCGATCGGAAAGATTCCGGAGTTCAAGTTCTGCGCCGCCCGGGTAGAACCCGTGCGCGCGGCGGCCGAATAAACCGTTCGCGGTGCACGGACACGGCTCTTGAGGTCGCTTTACCTCCTGCGCCACGCGAAAGCGCAACGGAGCCTTGCGTTCGAGGATTTCGATCGTCCTCTCGAGGAGAGCGGCCGCGTGTGCGCGGCTGCCATGGCCGCCGAGTTTTCCTCCCTCGACATACGCCCGGACCAGGTTCTCTGTTCCGCCGCCGCGCGGGCTCGCGAAACGCTTGATGCCGTCCGGTCGGCATTCCCCACCGGCACTTCGGTTGCGATCGAGGAGCGGCTCTACATGGCGAGCGCCGAAAACCTGATGCGCCGGCTCCGCGCCGTGCCGGACGCCGCCGCATCGGTGATGGTCATCGGACACAATCCGGGCCTGCAGGAGCTCGCGCTCCTGCTCAGCAGCGACGGGAGCGATGCCGACACCAAGCGGCGCTTGATCGCCGATCTGCCGCCCGCCGCTCTCGCCATCCTCACCGGCAAGATTGCCGGATGGGATGCGCTATCCCGCGGCACGCTTCGCCTGGATCGGCTCATCCGGCCGAAGGACCTGCAGCAGCGTTGAAATCCACGCCGATTTCGGGTTCCATGCAAACCGTTCCAGACATAACAAACTTCGATCGAGGGAGCATCATGGCCACCGTAAAAAGAGGACAGAACGCGGATTTTCCGAAGTCCGAGTATCGGCAGCGGTACAAGCGCCTGTGGAAGCTCATGCGCGAACACGGGCTCGACGGGCTTCTCATCACCAACAAGCCCAATCACCGCTACCTCTCGGGCCACCACAGCGAGTTCTCGATCTCCACGTCGCGCCCGATGTTCACGGTGGTGGCGGTGGACAAGCAGCCGGTCACGCTTTCGGCGACCCTTGAAAAGGACGTCATGTTCGTGACCTCGCATCTTGAGGATACGCGGCACTACACCGGCTTCGCGGACGATTCGATCGCGCCCCTCGTCGACGTGTTCAAGGATATCGGCCTCAAGCGCGGCCGGGTCGGCGTCGACTTCGGCCAGGAAATGCACATGGCGCTGCCGATGACCGTGTTCCGGAACCTGGAAAAGGCGGCCAAGGGGATTCGCTTCGTGGACGGATCGCCCGCGCTCTGGAAGCTGCGCCAGATCAAATCGCCGGCGGAAGTGGAGGTGATCCGGAAATCCTGCCACGCCTCCAGCAAGGGCCTGATGAAGGCGCTCCGGAGCGCGAAGGCCGGGATGACCGAGCGCGCCGTTCACCAGAACATCTTCATCGAGATCCTGAGGGCGGGCGCCGACACGGTGCCGTTCCTCCCGATCCACTCCGGCCCCGGCAATTACAACAAGTACGGAATGACGGCGACCGACCGCAAAATCCAGAAAGGCGACATCGTCTGGTCCGATCCCGCCTGCACCATCAAAGGCTATTACTCGGATTTCGACCGCATGGTCGCGGTCGGCAAGGCGACGGCGGATCAGAAGGAAATCTACAGCATCATTTACGACGTGACGACCGAGTGCGTGGATGCGATCCAGCCAGGCCGGCCGATCTCCGACGCCGTCACGGCGCGCGACAAGTCGTATAAGCGCCGCGGCTTGACCGAGATGATGGGTTTCGCGGGCCGCATGGGGCACGCCTCGGGCCTCGAGATGACGGAGCCGCCGTCGGTCGCCGCCTTCGACCGGACGGTGCTGGAGCCCGGCATGATCATCCACCTGGAGCCGAAGCTCGCGCGGCCGTTCGGCGGGTTCCTGCTGGAGGAAGTCGTCGCCGTCACCAAGACGGGTTACGACTATCTCACGCCGCGGGCGCCGAAGGAGCTGCCGGTCGTCGGCTAGGAACCGATCGCGTTCACGACCGAGCGTCCAAACTCCTCCGTCGTCGCAGTGCCCCCGAGGTCGCGCGTGTGCGTCTTCGGGTCGGCGAGGGTAGCATCGACCACCACGTCCAGGTGGCGCGCGGCCTCGACGAAGGTGTCGCGGCGGTGCCGGACGCCGAGCCAATCCAGCAGCATGGCGACCGACAGGATCAGCGCCGTCGGGTTGGCAATGCCCTTGCCGGCGATGTCCGGTGCCGAGCCGTGCACGGCCTGGGCCACCGCGTGGGACGTGCCGACGTTGAGGGACCCCGCGAGCCCGAGCCCGCCCGACAGCTCGGCCGCCTCGTCCGAGAGGATGTCGCCGAACATGTTGGTCGCGAGAACGACGTCGAAGGCCGCCGGCGTTCGCACCAGGAGCGCCGCCATCGCGTCGACGATCACGTCCTTGAGAGCCACTTGGGGGAAGCGCTGCGCGACTGCGCGCACTTCGCGCAGGAACAGGCCGTCCGTCACCTTCAGCACGTTTGCTTTATGAATGGCGGCCACTTTGCGCCGTCGCCTGTCCGCCAATTCGAAGGCGGTCTCCGCGATCCGGCGCGAGCCTTGGGCCGTGATCTTGCGGAGCGAAAAGGCCATGTCCTCGTTCGGCTGGAACTCGCCCGTTCCGGTCAGCATGTTGCGGTCGGCGTAGAAGCCTTCGGTGTTCTCGCGGACGATGATCATATCCATCTCGGGAGTCAGCGCCCGCACCCCTTTGCGCGCGCGCGACGGCCGGATGTTCGCGTAGAGGTCGAGCGTCTTTCGCAAGGTGGCGGAGGGGTTGATTCCTCCTTGCGCCGCCGGCGGGTACGTAAACGTCGAGACCGGGCCGAGGACGACTCCCTCGGCGGCACGCGCGGCCTCGACGACGGACTTGGGGATCGTCGTTCCCTCGACCGCGTGCGCCGCGAAGCCGATGGCGCGTTCCTCAAGCGTGAGCCCGAGACCGAAGCGGCGGTCGAGGGTCTCGATCACAGCCCGGGCCACCCCCATGATTTCCGGGCCGATGCCGTCCCCCGGCAGAATCAGAATGCGAATGTCCGCCTCCCCCGTTTCCCGCAACGAAGAGGGACCATCGCCGAAGAGCCGCAATTTTGCAACGCTCCCCGGTAAATTTCGAACCGGGTTCACGGTCGTGGCTTGACTGCTGGACTTGCTCTCTCATCCCCCGTTAGAGTCCGTTCACCCTGGGCAGGCGTGCGACGAGAGGGGAAGCCGATGTCGGCCGTCACCGAAATATACGTCTGCAAGAACGGGCAAGCGCTCAAGGAAGGGCGTCTCGAGCTCAGCCACACGATCGCCGATCGCGATGCCGCCGAGGGAGACGCGATCATGCGCTGCAAGATCGACGGCGCGATCGAGCGCATCGCTTATTACGCCGTCAGCGAGAGCGGAAGCTTCCGAAATATTTTCACGTATAGGAATCCGAACGCGAGCCGAAAATAGCTGTCGCGCAAAATGGTCGCCCGGGAGCCGAAAAAGACCGCGCGGCCCACAAAAAAACCGGAGCCGTCCTGGCTGTCGCGGCTGGTCTCGGCCTTCAGCAGCCGATGACGAGCCCGCGAAAGCCGCCGGCGACAGCCTACTCGACTTCTTCGATGCGCATCCCGCCGTGGAGCGCCGTCATTTCCGCGAGCAGCCGTTCTTCCTCGTCCTCTTCAAGATCGAACTCGACCGCGATGCCGTCGTCGAACGATCGCGCGACGCGGCCGGAAAGGGGGCTCATGTCCTCGATGTCGATCTCGACCATGTCGTTTTTCTCGACGTCGAGGTCGACGGAGATCGCCGCGCCGCTCGCTGAAATGTCCTTGAGGGAGCCATTCTGCCGTGCGTTCTTCGAGCGTGTCTGAACATTCCTCTTGAAAGCGATTCGCGGATGCCTGCGTTGATCATCCACCATGACCGTGCCCATCCCTCGCGAGACGCTCCTGTGGCGGCTTTCTCACATCGGGGTCCCCGCATCGCGTCCGCGATTCGAATGGTGAAACGTTCGTCCGCATACATCAAGAGAATTCGCCGTCACGCGGTGGCACGGCCATGACCCCATCCCCGAACGCCGAGCGCGGATCGCTCATGATGAGCCCGAGCACGCTTCGCGGCATGGCGTTCATGTTGATCTCGGCGTTGTTCACCGCGTTGACGCACCTGACGATCCGCCACGTGTCCGCCGACATCCACTCCTTCGAGATCTCGTTCTTCCGCTGTCTCTTCGGCTTGATGTTCATGATTCCCCTGGTCCTGCCGTATGGCATGGCTGCATTCAGGACCCAGCACCTCGGCATGCACGCAGCGAGATCGGGCTGCAACGTCATCGGCATGTGGCTGGTCTTCGCGGCGCTCGCGTTCACGCCGCTCGCCAAGGTCTCGGCGCTCGACTTCTCGTCCCCGCTGTTCGCCTCGGCGCTCGCGTTCCTATTCCTGGGAGAACGGCTGCGGGCCCGCCGCCTCGCGGCCCTCGCGACGGGGTTCTTCGGCACGTGGGTGATCTTCCGGCCGGGGATTGCCGAACTCGACGTCGGCGCCGCCCTCGTCGTCGTCGCCGCGGCCATGTGGGGTGTGGTCGTCGCGATGATCCGCGTTATCTCGCGCACCGAATCGTCGATCACGATGACGCTTTACCTCGGCCTCTTCATGACGCCGCTGGCCCTGATCCCCGCCATTTTTGTCTGGCAGACCCCGACGCTGGACCAGTTCGGGTGGCTGGTGCTGATCGGCGCCTTCGGAACCCTCAATCAGCTCTTCGTCGCCCAGGCGCTCAAGGACGCCGAGGTCACCGCGGTCATGCCCATGGACTTCACGCGCCTGATCTGGTCGGCCATATTCGGCTATATGGTCTACGCGGAGGTCCCGGATGTTTGGACGTGGATCGGCGCGGTGTTGATTTTTTCGTCCACGACCTACATTACCTTCCGCGAGCGCGCGCTCAGATCGGCCGCCAAAAACGTCACAGGCAACTCTTCGAAACCACCCTCCACTGCATAGGACTCTTATGAACGATTCATCCTCTTCGCCGGCGCGGCCCAAATCCGGAAAACGGCTCGGCCTCCTCTATCCTGCCGACGGAACGGACACGGAGATCCTCCACCTCGATCGCTGGCTCCCCGCCCACGGCATCAACGGCGTCTCGTTTCGATTCAAGCGGCCCTACTCCGCCGCCGGGCACGCGCCGGAGTCGCTCCGCCGGATGGGGGGAAAGGACAGTCTCGGGCCGTTGGCGAAGGAACTCGTCGCGGACGGGTGCGACGCAATCGTGTGGGCCTGCACGAGCGCGAGTTTCATCGGCGGGCCGGAATGGGCGCGGGACCAGGCGCGGCAGATCGAAGATTTGACGGGACGTCCCTTTACCTCGGCGACGCTTTCCATGCTTGCCGCCGCCCGGGCGCTGAACGCGAAGACCGTCGACGTGCTCGGGGCCTACCCCGAACCGGTCACCGCCATGTTCCTCGCCTGCGTCCGCGATGCCGGCATGACGATCTCCGGCACGGACTCGCTCGGGGCCGCCGATGGCGCCGCATCGTTCCGGATCGATATTCGGGCCGCGTTGGCGCGGTTTGCCGCTCGCCATCCTGATAAGGGCAATCTCCTGCTCCTGCCCGACACGGCGATCGATAGTCTCAACTGTCTTGACGAACTGGAAGCAATCGTCGGGCGCCCGATGGTGACCGCAACGCAAGCCTGCGTCTGGCACAGCCTGCAGCTGCTGGGGGTGAATCCCATTGCCCCCGATGCGGGAACGTTGTTCCGCCGGCGCCCGGTTGCGGCGAGAGAGGGTGCCGCCGCCCTGGCTTGAGATTCTAGTTCCGGGGTCTCCAGGCGCGCGCCGCCGTTTCGGGGCGCGCCTTCTGCCCGCGGTCAGTCACCTTCCGCAGGCCGATTCGCAACTTCGTGCTGGCAGACTTAGGGTGCGCCGCACCTAAGAAAATAAGCCCTCTACCAGTGATGGCCGTCACAGCTTTCACGACGGGGTAAGTGTTGATCTCGCCGGCGCGAAGGTTGGTTTCATTGAGGTATATGCGGCAACAGCTTATAATTACGCCGTTTTCCCACGCCCCCCAGGAGACGAGGATCATTCCATGGCAGAGAAGCCAGTTTCATCGGATAAAAAGAACGATCATTTCAGCCAAGCTCCCCAGTTCACATCCTTCGTCGATTTTGCGGGCACGGGCATCGCCGGATATGTCGAGGCGAGCCAGAAGATGCTCGCGGGGATGGCGGAGATGAACCAGGAAGTATTCCGGTTTCTCGCCCGCCGGGTCGAGGCCGATCTCGCGGCAAGCAAAGCCGTGACGTCATGCCGGGATTGGGAGCAGATCCGTGACGTTCAGAGCACTTATCTGAGCACGGCGGCCAGCGACTATATGGATGAGAGCCAGAAGATCATGGAGATCACGACCCGCATCACCCAGAAGGCGTGGGCTCCACCGGACGCTTAGCTTTCGCTTCCCGACGCGCGACCTGACCTTCCCGGTCTTCAGAAAACATCCGCGCACCGCTGGCGCGAGATGATCTGATTCTGTACCCTGTCGAGACGATGGACGGCCGCGCGCCAGCGGGGCCGCCGTTTCTTGGTTTTGTTCCCGACAGGGGGAGAGCATGGCCGTCAATAAGAACTTCCCGCGCCCCGATGCCGAGCTGATCACCGCCTTTCGAACGATCGGCGCCTCGACGATCTTCGAAGCCGCCGGAAAGAAGGGCGCGATGCCGTTTTCGATCAAGCCCCTCTATCCGGGAATGAAGGTGTGCGGGCCGGCTCTCACCGTTTTCTCGCCCCCCGGCGACAACCTGATGCTCCACTACGCGATCAGCATCGCCAAGCCCGGCGACGTGCTCGTGATCGACGCCATGGGATTTACCGAGATGGCGGCATGGGGCGACATCATGGCGACCGCGGCCATGGTCCGTGGCGTCGCCGGCCTCGTCATCGACGGCTGCGTCCGCGATGCGGAGACTCTCCGCAGCATGGGGTTCAATGTCTTCGCACGCGGCGCCAATATGCGCGGGCCGGCGAAAGGGCTGCCGGGCAAGGTCGCAGCTCCCATCATCTGCGCGGGCGTGCCCGTATCTCCCGGCGACATCGTCGTCGGCGACGACGACGGGGTTGTGATCGTGTCCCGCGAGGACGCTCCGGCGGTCCTCAAGAACGCGCGCAAGCGCGACGCGGACGAAGACGCGAAACGCCGGGAGATCCGCGGCGGCAAAACGACCGTCGAGCTGCTGGGCGTCGGCGATCTCTTGAAATCGATGGGGTTCGATTGACCGTCATTCCAATCCGCAAGGCTCGTGTCATGAAATCGCCAACCGATAAAATCATCATCGAGCGGGAGGGCGCCATTGCGCGCCTGATCCTGAACAGTCCCGCGCGCCGCAACGCCATCGGCACGGAGATGTGGCAGGCGATCCCCGTCATCCTCAGGGACCTCGACGCGGACGACGGCGTCCGCGTCATCGTCGTCAAGGGCGCGGGCGGCAAGGCGTTTTCGGCAGGGGCGGACATCTCCGAATTCAAGGACACGCGCGCGAACCCCGGAGCCGCCGCGGAGAGCGACCGCATGCAGCGCTATGCGCACGACACGCTCGCCGAAGTGAGCAAGCCGACGATCGCCATGATCGAAGGCTATTGCATCGGCGGCGGCGTCGAGGTCGCAATCCTCTGCGATATTCAGATCGCGGCCGACACCGCCCGCTTCGGGGTGACCCCGGCGAAGCTCGGCCTCGGCTATCGCTTCGAGGACGTCCGGCTTCTTCTGACGAGCGTCGGCCCCAAGTACACGAAGGAAATTCTGTTCACCGGCCGCCAGTTCTCGGCTGCGGAAGCCCTCGCGATGGGCCTGATCAACCGCGTCGTTCCGGAATCCGAGCTCGCCCAGTACGTTGACGACTACGCGCGCACCATCGCCGAGAACGCGCCGCTCAGCGTCCGCGCCGCCAAGCGCACGGTCGAAGAGGCGATCAAGGACCCGGCCGACCGCGACCTGGAGGTCTGCGAGCGGCTGGTCGACGCCTGCTACGCGAGCGACGATTACAATGAAGGCCGCACGGCGTTCGCCGAAAAGCGAAAGCCCCGGTTCACCGGGCGCTGAGGGCCGGTCCCAAAGACATGAACAAGACCAAGGACTCACCCACCGTCGATCTCACGGACGTCAAATCCTTCGGCCACTGGGTGACGGTGACGCTCCGGCCTTCCGACGTGGATTCCTGGAACCACATCAACAATGTGGTCTACTCGGCGTTCTTTGCGGCCGGGCGCACCCAGTTCATGCGTGAAATCCTGGAAGTCGACAGCACGGGCAAGCTCGATTTCGTCCTTGCCAGCGTCAAGATCGACTTCCGCCGCGAGCTCCAGTATCCGGGCTCGGTCGACGTGGGAACGCGCATCCTCCGTATCGGAAACTCCTCCATGACGCTCGGCCACGGCCTCTTCCGCGACGGCCAGCTTTCGGCGACGGCCGAAAGCGTGGTCGTTTGCCGCGATCGGGGGACGCGGAAGGTGAAGCCGGTTCCGGATGAAGCCCGGCGAGCGTTCATCGCGACGATACCCGCAGCAGCCACCACGCCGGACGAGAAATAATCAACCGCGAGAAACGCCGATGTTCTACGAACCCGACAAAGACGATCACGGCCTTGCCTACAATCCCTACAAGGCATGCGTGGTTCCGCGCCCGATCGGCTGGATCACCACGATCAGCGTGACCGGGATCGTCAATCTGGCGCCCTTCAGCCAGTTCAACTCCTTGAACCACGATCCGCCCTTCGTGATGTTCTCGGGCGGGAGCCGACCCGGCGGCGGCCAGCCGAAGGACACCGTCATCAATGCGGAGCGAACGGGCGAATTCGTCGTCAACATGGCGACCTGGGACTTGCGCGAGGCCGTCAACACCACGTCCTGGTACGTCGATCCAGACGTCGACGAGTTCGAGCTTGCGGGCCTGGAGAAAGCTCCTTCGCGTCTGGTGAAACCGCCCCGGGTCGCCGCGTCACCGATCCATTTCGAGTGCAAGTACCACCAGACCCTGGTGCTACCCGCGAACTCACCGGAGACGCTGCACCACGTCGTCATCGGGCGCGTGATCGGCGTTCACATCCGGGATGACATCATCATGCCCGACGGCAAAGTCGATATCGTGAAGGTGCGCCCGCTGGCGCGCCTCGGCTACATGGACTACACGTCCGTCGACCACATCTTCGAAATGCCGACGACCGATCCGAAGTTCGCCAAGGACTTCCGCAAGACCCACATGGGCGTGCCGACGAAGAAACGGGTCTGACGCCAGGCGGGCGGCTTACGGCAGACTCACCGTTATCATCTTCTCTTCGGTCATCTCGCGGATCGAGTATTTGGGCCCTTCGCGGCCGAACCCTGAGTCCTTCATGCCGCCGTAGGGCATGAGGTCCACCCGGCTCGACGACGTTTCGTTGATGTGCACGGTTCCGCATTCGATCCGCTTCGCCGCGGTCAGCGCCGTCTTCAAATTCGAGGTGAAGATGCCGGCGGCGAGGCCGTAGGGCGTCGCGTTCACGCGCTCGATCGCTTCGTCGAGCGTGCCGTAGGGAAGGATCGAGATCACCGGCGCGAAGACTTCGTCGCACATGACGCGCATCTCCTGCTTCACGTTCGTGAGGATCGTCGGATGGAAAACCGCGCCCTCGCGCCGGTTGCCGGTGAGCGCCTTGGCGCCGCCGTTGACGGCTTCGCCGACCCAGGTTTCCGCCCGTTCGGCTTCCTTCAGGTCGATGAGCGGGCCGACGAGGGTGTCCGCCTTCTTGGGATCGCCGACTTTGGCCTTGCTCGTGGCATCAGCGAGCTGGTCGACAAATTTCTTCAGTATCCCGTCCTGCACGTAGAGCCGCTGAACGGACGTGCAGACCTGCCCCGCCTTGCGAAAGCCGGCGTTCATGCAGCGCGGCACCGCCCACGCGAGGTCGGCGTCCTCGCAGACGATCGTCGCCGAGATGTTGCCGAGCTCGAGCGCCGTGCGCCGAAGCCCGACCTTCGCCTGAATGACGCGGCCGACCGCGGTCGATCCCGTGAACGTATAAAATCGGATATCCGGGTCTTCCAGCAGCCACATGCCGACGTCGCCGCCGCCGCCCATCACCATGTTGAGGTAGCCCGACGGCAGGCCCGATTCGGCGAAAATCTCGCAAACCTTCGCCGCCGTGATCGGCGTGTAGGACGCGGGCTTGAGCACGACCGTGTTGCCGGCCGCGAGCGCGGGCGCAACCTTGTGCAGGACCGTGTTAAGCGGCGCGTTGAAGGGCGTGATCGCGCAGACGACGCCCAAGGGCACGCGAACGGTGAATCCGAACCGGTTCGCCTGGCCGGGCGCCGCGTCGATGGGAACAATGTCCCCGTGAATGCGCTTCGCCTCCTCGGCCGAATTGAGCAGTGTCTGGATGCTGCGGGTCACCTCCATCTGGCCGTCGGCGAGCGTAAACCCGCTTTCGGCGGAGATGATGTCCATCAGCTCCTTCGAGCGCGCCTTCACGATGTCGGCCGCCTTCGCCAGGATCTCGTAGCGCCGATAGGGATCGAGCGGCGTCTTCCGGAAGACATCGTTGGCGACGGCAACCGCGCGCCGTACCTGCTCGCGGCTCGCCTTTGCCGCGGTCGCCAGCACGGTCCCCGTGTACTTGTCCTTGACCGGAAAGGTGCCCGTCCCGTCCACCCATTCTCCGGCAATGAAGAGCTTGCAGTCCGTCATTTCTTCTGACCCTCCCGGATCGCTGCGACAACGTCGCGATAGTGGTCCGGCGCCTTGTCGCCGAACCGGGCCTTGAGCCCGTATGGCACGGTTCCCATCAGCCGCGCGACGGCGGCCTTCGACATGATCGGGGTCTCGCCGATGGATTCGAGCGTGCGCGAGACCTCCTCCATCTCGTGCGCGCGGCGCTCGGCGTGGAGCGCGGTGCGCTGCATGAGGTGGGTCGCGAAATCGTTCCAGTCGATGCCGGGATAGCTGTCCGTGAGCGAGCCGAACACGCGCTCGGCGACGCCGAACCGGCTGGACGCCAGCGCGCACTCGATGAACAGCGCCTCCATGCCCTTGATCATGATCGAGCGGAACATCTTGGTCGCGGACGCGGGCCCGATCTCCGGCCCCAAGACTTCCATCCGCATCCCGTAGCGGGTCAGGATCTCGGCGAGCGCCTTCGCTTCCTTGCCGCATAGAAGGAGCGGTATCTTATGGCCGTGGGTCGTCGCCGCATCCATCGCGGCGGCTTCGACCATCTTGGCCCCGGAAGGCGCGATCATCTTTTCGACCTCCCGTTTGACCTCCGGAGCGGCCGAATTGATGTCCACATAGAAATGGCGATTGGAGAGATGCGGCACCATGGCCTTGGCGACATCGACCGCAGCCGAGCAGGTCACGCTGGAGAAGACGATCTCGGATTTTTTCGCCAGCTCGGCCATCGAATCGACGAGAGTGACACCCGATTCTTTCGCCTTGGCCTGGAAGCGGGCCGCCAGCTCCGGTTTCTTCGCCGCGATGTCATAGGCGAAAAGAGCGTCTACCCCCTCGCCCTTCAGCCCTTTGGAGATGGCCGGGGCTGCCTCGCCGAAACCGATGAAACCGATCGCCGGTGCCGTCGCCATCGCTACCTCCCGACCGCCACTTTCGCCGGGGCGGACTGCGTGCCGGCGACGTTCAACGGCAGACGAGCGAGATCGCCGGCGGAATCGATCTTCCACAGGATATCGAGAAGCGCCTTCGAGGTGCGCTCGCCCATGACCGCATCCACGAGCTCGCGGTACTTGTCGGTCAATTCTGCGTCGGTCAGCGGATTCTCGGGATCTCCCTTGCGGGTGGGCGCATGGAATTTCAACAGGCGGCCGTCGGTCGTCTCGATCTCGACCGTGGCCGAGCGGCGCTTCGGAAACGCTTTGTCGGCATCCGGGTCGACGACCGCCGCCACCTTGTGAATCGCGCCGCGCACGATCGGGTCACTCAGCCGCTCCGGGCTGAACGCCTCGAAGCGCACGCGCCCCGTCGCGAGAGCCACGCTGCAGCAATAGGCGAGGCTGAACTTGGCTTCGAACGCCGTCTTCGGGTCGGGAATGTTCGCGACTTCGAGCGCCTTTCCATACGTGCCGACCGAAATGCGTTTCACGTTCTCCGGTGTGAGCTTGTGCTGGTTTCGGAGCGCGATGACAGCATCGATGGCGGCAAACGTATGGCCGCAGCACGCGTGATTTTTTTGGGTCGTGTCGATCACGTTGTAGCGGGTGCCGAGACCATCGAAGGCCTTGCCCCAATCGGCGTTGCGGCTCATGGCGGCGCCGATGCCGCGCGCGCCCTCGAGCATGGTGGAGACGCCGGTGAGCCCCTTTTCCGCCGCGAGCGCCGCGAGCACGCCCGTTTCGGCGGCGCGCCCGGCGTGCAGCGGCTTCAACATGGATTCGCCGCGAAAGGATTCTTGCAGAGCCGCCGCCATGGTCGCCGTCGCGGAAATCGCATGCGCGGTCTTCGCTCCATCGAGGCCGAGCACGACGGCCGCGGCCACCGCGGCGCCGAACGAGCCGACGGTCCCGGTCGTATGCCAGTACTCGTAGTGGGTCGAACCGAGAGCCACGCCCATGCGGGTCGAGACCTCGTAGCCCGCGATCACACCCCGGAGAAAAGCGCTTCCGTCCCTGCCCCGGCTCTGAGCCGCGGCGAGGGCCGCCGCGATCACGGGCGAGCCCGGATGGTAAATCGCGTCGCGGAAGATGTCGTCGAACTCGATGGTGTGGGAGGCCGTGCCGTTGACCAGCGCGGCCGTTCGCATGCCGGCCATGCGGCCGGACGGGATCAGCAGCGCGCGGCCCGAATCGCCGTCCGCGGCCAGCACGTCCGCCAACAGGGTCGCCGGCGGCACCACGCCGCCCGGAATGGCCGCCGCAAACCAGTCGACGACGCAACGGCGCGCGCCGTGCAGAGCTTCCGGCGGGATCGTCCCGCTCCGGAGACCCGCCGCGTATGCGCCGAGTTTTTCAAGCACCGTCGGCATGACCAGACCTCAACATCAGAACTGCGCCGCATATTGGGCCGGATCGACGCGCGCGTCGATGAGCAGCGGGCGGTCCAGGTTCTTCGCCCGGGCCAGCACCGCTTCCAGCGCGGCAGCGCTGTCGACCCGCTCGCCGTCACAATCCATGGCTTCGGCGATCTTGGCGAGGTCGCTCGACTCGATCCGCGTGCCGACGGACGCATACTGTTTTTTCATCTGCTTGATCTCGATCCGGTTCAGGCTGTTGTCGCTGAACACGATGACGACGAGACCGAGCTTGAGGCTCGCCGCCAGACGCAGCTCGCTGTCGCACATGGCGAAGCCGCCGTCGCCGATGAAGCAGACTACGGGCCGCTCGGGGCGCAGCATCTTCGCCGCGATCGCCCCCGGCAACGCAAATCCCATCGACGAGAGGCCGTTGGTGAGCAGCACGGTGCCGGGCTCGTAAGTCTTCCAGCCCTGACCGATCGTGATCTTGTGCGAGCCCACGTCCATGGTGATGATCGTGTCCCGGGGAAACGCCTTCTGGGCCGCGTCCACCACGTCCGTCGGGTTGAGCTTCCCCTTCTCGCGCCCGAAGTAGTACTGGCGGGCCAGCTCCTCCCGATGGACCTGGATTTCCTTTTCCGACCACCTGACCTCGCCGTGATAGGAATCGGTCAAATATTGAATGATGGCCGGGATCGAGCCGACGAGCTCCGTATCGGCCGGATACACTTGATCGGTGTTGGGCACCGCGTCGATATGGATGACAGGCGCCTTCGAGCGCCACGGCTTGATCAGCTCGACCGCATCGAAGCCCACGGCCAGGATGAGATCGGATTTGTTCAAGAACTCCCAAACGTAGCCGTTGCACGCCATGTCGAGGGTGCCGGCGAAATAGGCGTGGTCCTCGGCAATCGTCCCCTTTGACTTGGCCGAGACGACGACCGGCATGCCGACCTTCTCGACGAGCGCCTTGATTTGAGGCCCGGCCTTGGCACG
The DNA here is from genome assembly GCA_009694195.1 of Rhodospirillales bacterium. GTDB lineage: Bacteria > Pseudomonadota > Alphaproteobacteria > Rhodospirillales > SHVQ01 > SHVQ01. The sequence continues at coordinate 31,433 of SHVQ01000007.1, read as the reverse complement.
CATCGCCGCCATGCCGACGACCACCGCCGGCCGCTTTGCTTTGGCGAGGATGGCGGCGGGCTTGGCGCCGGCACCGTTGACGCGGAATCCGTTCGGCCACTCGTCAATGGCGGCCATCGGTGGAAGCCGGATCTCGGCGTCCGTCGCTTCGAGCGCGGCCACGTTGCTGGGCGTCGTGATGTGGACGGGCCCCGGCCGCTCGGCCGTCGCGATGCGGAACGCCTTCCGCATGATCGCGCCCGCGGCCTCCGGGACCAAGCGCACGACCCACTTGCTGATCGGCGCGAACAGCCGGTTGTGATCGATGTACTGGTGGGTGAACGTCGGCTCCTGCTTCGTGCTCATCTGGCCGGAGATCGCGAGCATGGGCGAGCGGTCGAGCAGCGCCGTCGCGACGCCATTCACGAGGTTGGTGGAACCGGGCCCGAGGGTCGACATGCAGACGCCCGGACGTCCGGTGAGCTGGCCATAGGCGTCCGCCATGAACGCCGCGGTCCCTTCCCGGCGGGCGAGCACGTACTCGATGCCTTCGACACGAGCGGCTTCCATGTAGTCGAGGTTGGGGTCGCCGGGGTAGCCGAAGATGTGCTTGATGCCGGCGGTCGAAAGATAGCGCGCGACCAGAGCTGCGGTCGTCGTCGTATTCGTCACGGAGATTTTTCCTTCCTGGTTGGGGCGTTATTACACCATGCCCACTCTACCCCCGGCCAGCCCGTTTTGCTATTCTCGTGGTTGCCTTAACTGCTACGAGACCGTCGCTTGACGCTTCCTCTCCCGGGTCCGATGACGGTATAAAAATATCCCGTTCCACCCCATCAAAGCACGAAAGACCGGACACATGGCCGAAACGCAAACCGACGTATTGGTGATCGGCGGGGGAAACGCCGCCTTCTGCGCCGCACTGACCGCGCGCGACGCCGGTCTCGACGTGACCGTGCTCGAGCGCGCGCCGTTCGACGAGCGCGGCGGCAACAGCCGCTTCACGGCCGGCATGGTCCGCTGCGTCTACGAAAGCATGGACGACATCCTGAAGCTGATGCCCGATCTCACGGATGATGAAAAGAAGAACGTCGATTTCGGCACCTACACCCGCGAAGATTTCTTCGACGACATGGCGCGGATGACCCAGCACCAGGCCAACCCGGACTTGGTCGAGCTCCTCGTCAACAGCAGCCTGGAGACCGCGCTCTGGATGCGCTCGAAGGGCATTCGCTTCATCCCCGGGTACGGGCGGCAAGCGTTCAAAGTGGACGGCAAATTCAAGTTCTGGGGCGGCCTCACGCTGGAAGTTTCGGGCGGCGGGCCGGGCCTCGTCGACTATCACACGAACGCGGCCAAGCGCGCCGGGATCGTCATCCATTACGAGACGCGCGCAAGCTCGCTGATCGCCGAGAACGGCGCGGTCGTCGGCGCCAACGTCCGCCGCGGGCGCGAGACGTTTCCAATCCGCGCGAAGGCGGTCGTGGTGGCGACCGGCGGGTTCGAGGCGAACCCGGAGTGGCGCACCCGGTATCTCGGGCCGGGCTGGGATTTGTCCAAAGTGCGGGGGACACGGTTCAACACGGGCGACGGCATCCGGATGGCGCTCGACGTCGGCGCCTCGCCCTACGGCCATTGGTCCGGCTGCCACGCGGTCGGCTGGGACCGCAACGCGCCGGAATTCGGCGACCTCGCGGTCGGCGACAACTTCCAGAAGCACAGCTATCCGTTCGGAATTATGGTCAACGCGACCGGTCAGCGCTTCGTCGACGAAGGCGCCGATTTCCGCAACTACACGTACGCGAAATACGGCGGCGTGATCCTCTCCCAGCCCGGACAGTTCGCGTGGCAGATCTTCGACAGCAAGGTGCTGAAGTATTTGCGCGACGAGTACCGCATCCGCCAGGTGACGAAGGTCACCGCGAATACGCTGGAAGAGCTCGCGGGCAAATTGGACGACGTGGATCCGAAGGGGTTTCTTAAGGAGATCGAGGAGTACAACCGGTCGATCCGAACGGACATTCCGTTCAACCCGACCGTCAAGGACGGCCGCTGCGCCACCGGCCTCAAGGTCCCGAAAACCAACTGGGCGAACCCCATCGACACACCGCCGTTCGAAGCCTACGCTGTTACGTGCGGGATCACGTTCACCTTCGGCGGGCTCCGCATCAACACGGCTGCCCAGGTCATCGACACCGAAGGCGCCGAGATTCCGGGCCTGTTCGCGGCCGGTGAGCTGGTCGGCGGGCTCTTCTACTTCAACTACCCGGGCGGAACCGGGCTGATGTCCGGCGCCGTCTTTGGCCGCATCGCGGGCAGTTCCGCCGCGCGGGCGGCGAGAGGACAGAACTAGACAGACTTCGCCCAACGAGAGGGAGGATCATGCCGTGAGTATCCTGATCAAGAACGCGACCGTCGTGACCAACGACAAGAAGAAGACTATCTACGCGCTCGGCGCCGTCTTCATCGACGGCAAGAAGATCAAGGACGTGGGGCCCAGCAAGGAGATCGAGGCCCGCTACCCGAAACCCGGGCGGGTCATCGACGCCGCCGGCAAGGTCGTCATTCCGGGCCTCATAAGCCTGCATACGCACGCGGGTTGGACGTGCTTCCGCGGCATGGTCGAGGACCGGACGCTCTACGACGCGGCGGTCGGCACCTACAACCCGATGAACGCGCTGATGTCGCATGACGAGCGGCGCCGGATGGGTCTCTACACTTACATGGAGCTGCTGCGGAGCGGTGTCACAACCGTGGTGGAGATGGAAGAAGACATCGAAGCTGTCGCACCAGCCGTCAAGACCTCCGGCATCCGGAGCGCCATGGGCCTGATGGCGGTGGACGTCCCCGCCGAGAGCCTGATCGACCGTACGTACAAGGTGGACCCGGCGCTGCGCAAGGACCAGAACGAGCGCTCGATCCGCTTCGCCAAGGACTGGCACGGCGAGAGCGACGGCCGGATCACGACGCTGATCGCGCCACGCGGTGTCGCCAATTGCTCGGAAGAACAGCTAACCGAGCTCCGCAAGGCCGCCGACAAGCTCGGCCGCCGGATCGCCATCCACCTCGGCTGGGGCAAGCTCGAGAACGAGGTGACGGGCAAGAAGTACAACAAGAAGGCGTTCCAGTACGCCCACGACGTGGGCATGATGGGCGAAGACGTCATCACCACCCACTGCTACGTGGCGGACGAGGACGATTTCGACCTGCTGGTGAAGACCAAGACCCACATCGGCCACTGCCCGCAGGTCAACGCCATGCGCGGGCAGATCGCCCCGATCGCCGACCTCAGGTCGCGCGGCCTCAACGTCGGTCTCGGAACCGACAACTATTTCTCCGATTTCTTCGAGGTCATGCGTTCGGCGGCGACCGTCGCACGCGTAAAGACGGCCAATCCGATGGCGCTCGTCTCTGAAGACGTCCTCGACATGGCAACGATGGGCGCAGCCCGCGCGCTCGGCATGGAAAACGAGCTCGGCTCGCTTGAAAAGGGCAAGCGCGCCGACGTGACGATCGTCGATGCCGGCATGACCGGACTTGGGCCGCTCAACAACCCGCTCTCGAACCTCATCTGGCACGCGACCATGCACCACGTGCACACGGTGCTGGTCGACGGCGAGGTGCTGCTCGACGCCGGAAAGTTCACGAAACTCGATGAAAAGAAAGTGCAGGCGGAGACCAAGGACGCAAATCACTCGGCGTGGGCCAGGTTCGTGCAGAAGTACGATTCGACCTGCGCGACGACCAAGATCGCGCCGCTCGCGTATTCCTGAGCCGACCTACTCCGCCCGCAGCCGTTCCACCACGTCTGGAATGCAGGCGGCCCGCTGCGCGCCGAATGCGCGGAGCGCGGGCTCGTCGGTGCGGCAGACGTCGCGCGCCTCCGGGCAGCGCGTGTGAAACCGGCATCCCGGGGGCGGCTCGACCGGCGAGGGAATCGATCCCCCGAGCTCGGACGCCGTGCGCTTCCGGGCGGCGACCGGATCGGGAATCGGCACGGAGGCCAGCAGCGCCCGTGTGTACGGGTGGCTCGGGCGGCGGATCACGTCTTCGGTCGTGCCGATCTCCATGAGCTTCCCGAGATAAAGCACGGCGACCCGGTGCGCGACGGAACGGAGCGTCGCCAGATCGTGCGTGATGAAGAGATAGGCGAGGCTGTATTTCCGCTGCAGGTCCTTCAGAAGATTTAGAAGCTGTGCCCGGATCGAAACGTCGAGGGACGAGACCGCCTCGTCGGCCACCACAAGCTTCGGCCGGAGCGCGATCGCCCGCGCGATGCAGACGCGCTGGCGCTCGCCGCCGCTCATCTCGTGGGGATAGCGCCCGATGAACGCCTCATTGAGGCCGACGTCGCGGAGCACGTCCAGGATGCGCGCCTGGATCTCGGCTCCGTTGCGGGCGGCGCCGTGGATGCGAAACGGCCGCGCGAGCGTCTGGCCGACGGTCTTGTGAGGGTTGAGCGAGGAGTACGGGTCCTGGAAGACGATCTGCACCTCGCGGGTGAACTCCAAAGCTTCCGCCGGCGAGAGGTGGGCGATGTCCCTGCCGCGGTAAAGAATCGTCCCGGACGTCGGCTGCAGCAGGCGGACGACCATCTGGCCGATGGTCGATTTCCCGGAGCCGCTCTCGCCGACGAGGCCGAGGGTTTCCCCTTCCGCCACCTCGAAGTCGACGCCGTCGACCGCGTGCACGACCTGGGACTTCCCGAACAGTCCGCGCTTGAGGGGGAAGTGCTTCTTGAGCCCGGTCGCCTGGAGCAAGACCGCCATGCCGCGCCTCAGGGGTAGAGCCAGCAGGCGGCCGCGTGGCCCTGCCGGTGCTCCTTCAATAGAGGCGCCTCCGCGCACTTCGGCATGGCGCGCGGGCAGCGCGACTGAAACCGGCACCCCGAGGGCGGCGCCTTGAGATCGGGGACCGAGCCCTCGATGCTGACGAGCGTCTCCTTGTATTCATTGATGCTGAGGACGGCGCCGAGCAGGGCCTGGGTGTAGGGATGCAAGGGTTCGCGGAACACGTCGAAGACGCTGCCGTGCTCGACCACGCAGCCCGCGTACATGATGTAGACGCGGTCGGCGAGCTCGGCGACCAGGCCGAAATCGTGCGTAATAAAAATCATGGAAACGCCGAGCCGCGCCTTCAAGTCGCGGATCAGGTTGATGATCTCGCGCTGAATCGTGACGTCGAGGGCGGTGGTCGGCTCGTCCAGGATCACGAGCGACGGCCGGCAGATCATGGCGATCGCGATGAGCACGCGCTGGTTCATTCCGCCGCTGAGCTCGTGGGGATAGGACTGTGCGACCCGCTCCGGCGCCGGAATCCTGACCTGCCCGAGCATCTCGATGACCTTCGCCCGGGCCTCCTTCCGCCCGAGACCGAGGTGGAGGATCGCCGCCTCGGCGATCTGGTCGCCCACGCGCTCAACCGGGTTGAGGTAGGTCACCGGGTTCTGGAAGACCATGCCGATGTCCTTGCCGCGAATGTCGCGCATGCGTTCTTCGGGCAGCCCGATCAAATCCACGCCGTTGAACACCACGCGCCCGCTCGCGATGTGGCCGGGGGGCCGGATCAGGCGGAGAATCGAAAGCGCGGTCGTGCTCTTGCCGCAACCCGATTCGCCGACGATGGCGACGATCTCGCCGGCCGCCACATCCAGGCTGACGCCGTCGACCGAGCGGACGGCGCGGCCGTCCGGGAGCTTGTAGTGCGTCCTCAAGTCCTCGACCTTGAGCAGCATCCTCAGGCCTTCCGGTGCCGCGTGCGCGGATTGAGGATGTTGTTCAAGGAATCGGCAAGCACGTTGAGCGCCAGCACTGTGAGGAACAAGGCCAAGCCCGGAAAGACGAACGTCCACCAGGCCTCCTGCATCAGGAACCGCTGGGAGCGGAACAGCATCACGCCCCAGCTCGTGAGGTTCTGGTCCCCGAGGCCGAGGAAACTCAAGCCCGCCTCCACCACGATCGCCTGCGCCATCTGGATCGAGCCGTTGACGATGATCGGCGCCAGCGTGTTCGGCAGGATCTCGCGGAACATGATGAAGGCGTGCCCCTCGCCCAGCGCGCGCGCGGCCTTGATGAATTCTCGCTCCTTCAACGAGAGCACCTGGCCGCGCACGAGGCGCGCGGTCGCAGGCCAGCTCAGGATCACGATCACGAAGATGACGTTCCAGATGCCGCTTCCGAAGAACGCCACGAGAAGGATGGCGAGGAAAACCATGGGGATGACGAAAAAGACTTCCGTCACCCGCATGAGAGCGACGTCGATCCGCCCGCCGAAGTAGCCGGCAACGACGCCCATGACGACGCCGATGAAGGCGGACGCGGTCGCGGCGACGAAGCCGACGCCGAGCGAGACCCGCGCGCCGTGAACGACGCCACTGAAAATGTCGCGGCCGAGGTCGTCCGTCCCCATGAAATAGGGCACGCCCGGCCTCGCGAATGCCGGGCCAACAGAGGTCTGCAGCGGCGGAAATTCCGCGATCCACGAGGCAAAAATCGCGACCGCGACGACGAGAGCAAGATAGCCGAAGGCGAGGCGCGTCGCCGCGTCGCCGAGGAAGAGCCCGGCGACGGCGCGGGCGCGGGCGACGACGGCTTCCATCAGGTGGTCCTCACGCGGGGGTCCACCAACGAGTAGAGAAGATCGACCACCAGGTTGACGACCACGAGCGTCACCGATGTCAGCACGAACATCGCGGTGATCACCGGATAGTCGCGGGCGAAGAGCGAGTCGTAGAGGAGCCGCCCGAGCCCCGGCCAACTGAAAATCGTTTCCGTGAAGATCGCGCCCGCGAACATGGTGCCGACGAGCACGCCGGTCATGGTGATGACCGGGGCAAGCGCGTTCTTGAGCGCGTGGCGCACCAGCACCGTGCGCTCGGGCACTCCTTTCGCCCGTGCCGTCAGGATGAAGTCCATGGTCAGCACCTCCGCCATCTCGGCGCGCGTGAGCCGGGCGATGAGGCCGGTGTAGATGAGGCCGAGGTTGAGGGCGGGGAGCGCCAGGTGGTGCAGAAGGTCGATCACCTTGGCGAAGCCGGCGGAGGGCGAGCGGAAATCCTGCATGCCGCCGGCCGGGAACATGTCCAGCTTCACGGCCAGGAAGAACATCAACAGCTGGGCAAGCCAGAACACGGGAACCGAGTAGCCGACCATCGAGACGGCGGAGAGCACCCGGTCGAGGGTGCGATTGAGAAAACGCGCCGCGAGAAGCGCAATCGTGATGCCGAACGTGAGCGCGATGACGATGGAGGAGCCGACGAGAAGGAGCGTCGCCGGCACCCGTTCCAGGATCAGGCTCCCCACCTCCTGGCGGTAGGCGAAGGAGTACCCCAAATCGCCCTTCGCGAGGCCGAGGAGATAGTGGGCGAACTGCACATGGTAAGGACGGTCGAGCAGGTATTTCGCCTTGATCTCGGCGATCATCTCCGGCGGTGCCTGCTCGCCCGCGAGATAGGTGACGGGATCGCCGGGCGCGAGGCGCGTCACCACGAAGCCGATGACCAGCACCATGAGAACGGTGGGGACGGCGGACAGAAGCCGCCTCGCGACGAAGGAGGGGATGCCGGTCGCCCGATCCGCAGCCACGCTCGCCCCTTCGCTGCTAAAACCTACGGGCGCTACGAGAAGGCACACCCCCACCCCATCCCTCCCCCGTCGAGGGGGAGGGCGCAACACTAGAGATCCCTCCCCCCTTGCGGGGGAGGGTTAGAGAGGGGGATGCAACTCGGGACGGATACACCGGGATGTCGGTTACGCCGGCTTGCCCTTTTTCCACCAGATGAACGTGTGCGGATCGTAGTGGCCCCAGACCTTCTGCGGGAGGCCGACGAAATCCGGGTTCCAGACGCTCACGATCATCACGTCGAAGATGTACCACTCGTGGACGTTGTCCTGCATCTCCTTCTGCCAAGCCTTCCAGATCGCGTTGCGCTCTTTCACGTCGGCGGTGACGGTCGCCTTCTGCAGCAACTCATCCAGCTTCTTGTTGTCGGTGCCGCCCGAGTTGCTGAAGGCCTGGGCCACGTCTTTCAGCTTGGAATCCCAATGCTCGCGGAGCCCGTCCGGCGTCGGCCCGGAGATGATCGGTCCCCAGCTCATGAGGTCGAACTCACGCTTGGCCGCGCGGGCAAGGCGCGTCGGATCGTCCACTTTCTCGATCTCAAGCGTGACGCCGACCGCCTTGAAGTAGTCGCGCATCAGTTCGGCCATGCTGCCGTCCTGCACGTTTCCGCGCGAGAGCACGTAGGTGATGCTGAACCGGTTGCCGTCAGCGCCGCGCTTGAAGCCGGCATCGTCGAGCATCTTGTTGGCGAGCGCGGGGTCGTAGGGATACTTCGGCACGTCGTGATTGATCGTGTCCTTATAGGGCGGGTTCAGTTGGTGCAGTGGACCGATGGAGACCTTGCCGTAGCCGTAGCCGACCTTCTGCAAGATCTCCTCGCGGTTGATCGCGTGCAGCAGCGCCTTCCTGACCTCGGGTTTTCCAAGGTGCGGGCGGCGCTGGTTGACGATCACCCGCGAGATGCGGGCGATGCCGGCGATGGGCTCGGCGCCGACCGAGAAGCCCTGCTCCTTCAGCTTGAGGGCCTGATCGGCCGGGAACGCCGGGTAGTTCTGGTAATCCACGTCCTTCTTCGTCATCGCGAGCATGCGCGCCGTGGCGTCGGGCATGATCCGCATCACCACGCGATCCAGGTAGGGAAGTTTCCGTCCCTGCGCGTCCTTCCGCCAGTAATCGGGATTGCGATCGAGCGCGATGTGGCTCCCCTTCAGGTATTCGGCGAACTTGAAAGGTCCGGTCCCCACCGGCTTCATGTTGGCGGGGTTCTTCAGAATATCGGTCCCGGCATAGAGGTGCTTCGGCACAACCGGCCCGAAGTGGCTGGAGAGGTAATTGATCGCGTAGACGTAGGGCTCCTTCATCTTCAAGGCGACGGTGTAGTCGTCGATCTTCTCCATCGCCATGCCCGCGGCCGTCATCCGCGCCCGCGCGTCGGCCAGGTGTTTCGCCCACACCTCGTTGGCGGAGAACACCACGTCGTCGGCGGTCATCGGCTTGCCGTCGTGGAACTTCACATCCTTGCGGAGCTTGAAGGTGATCGTCTTGGCGTCGGGAGAGACCGTCCACGATTCCGCGAGCAGCGGCTTCGGCGACAGGTCCTGTTCGTAATCCAGCAATCCCTCCAATATCTGCGGCGACACCATGCGCGCGAGGAAGGAGTTGGAAACGCAAGAACAGAGGGACGGCGGATCGTCGGGCAGCACGGAAATCAGCGTGCCGCCGTAGCGCGGCCCCTTGACGTCCTGGGCGAGGGCGGGCGCCGCCGAGATGGAAATGGCGATCGCAGCCGCCCCAACGATCGAGGCAACGTTCAGATATCGCATCAATGAATCCTCCCTGACTGCGGCGCGCCGGACCAAGCGGTCCTCCACATTTCAGCGCGTCCGCTATCTTAGCAAGTAAGACCGACTAAGCAACTAAGCCGAAAAAGGGATGGGCAGCGCGTCAGTATTTCCAGCCGGCCTGATCCATGGCGAGCTCGAGGGCGACTTCGGCGACCCGGGCTTCGGCGATCAGGCGGTTGAGGTCGCCGCGGGTGAACATGTTGGGCTGCCGGCCGATGACGTAGATGACGCCATAAGTGGGTAGCTTCTTCCCGACCGGGGCGATGATGAGGGAGCGGACGCTCATCGAGTCGGCCGTCCTGCGGAAGGGGCTGTTGGCATACTCGATCAGGTAGTCGTGCGCGAGGCGCGGGACGCCCGTTTTCACGACCGTGCCGCCGGTTCCGCCCTGGCCCGCACGAAAATCGAGGGGAATGATGTTCTTGCGCGGAAATTCGCCGGCCACGCCGAGAATCCGGTAGAGCCCCGATTCAGGCAAGCGGACGCAGCAGAGCGAGAAGGCTCCGATCGTGCCTTCCAGGATTCGATCGGCGATTTTCTGGGACGCGACGGCAACGATGTCGTCCTTTTTGCGGACGGGCTTTTTCATGGCGAGACTCTCCTCCTTATCGGCGATCGGCTCCCCCCAGGGGGCCTCTTGCGGGGGATTCCCCCGCAGACCCCAGGGATGCCGGGCGGGCGATGATGCCTTCAATCCCGGCGCCGCCGCAACGGGAATTCGGTGGGGACTTGGTTAGGGATTGCGGACGTAATCGAGGGACAATCGCGAGAGCCGCTCGTGGCCCTTCTCGGTGACGAGAACGGTCTCGCCCGCGACGGCGAAAAGGTCGTCGGCATGGTCGCGAACGCCGCCGGTGAAGAACAAAACCATGCCCGGCTCGATCACCACAGGGTTGTCGCGATAGAACATCGGCCAGTCCATCCAGTTGGGATGGAAAAGGGCTCCGAGCCCGTAGCCGCAAGCGTTGTGGCGGCTGTTGCCGAAGCCCCTCCCCTCCATGACCCGCGCGTACGCCGCGAAGACGTCGCCGAAGGTATTGCCGGGCTTGGCGGCTTCCTTGCAGGCGGCGAGGCTCTCCAGGCTGACCCGATACATGGATTCGTGCTTCGGGTTCTGTTTGCCGATCTTGATCGTGCGGAACTGGCAGGAGTGATAGTGGCGGTAGACGCCGGCGTGCTCGACCTGCAGCACGTCGTCGGCGGTCATCACGTGGCGTGTCGACTGATAGCGGCCGAGCTTTCCGGCCGGGCCGGAGCCGACGATGAACTCGTTGCCCGGATAGTCGCCGCCGCCTTTGAACACGATCGCCTGCATGGCGGCCAGCACGTCGTTCACGTGGACGCCCGGCCTGGCAAGGCGCCACGCTTCCTCGAGGGCGTCGTCGGCAAGCTCGCTCGCGCGCCGCACGTGGGCGATCTCGGGCGGGCTCTTGACGACGCGGAGAAGAGTCACGAGGTCGGATGCGTCCTCGAGCCGGCAAAACGTCTCCAGCGCCGACTGAAGCCTGCGCCCGTTCTTGGCCGTCAAGCCATACGCGTCCCACTCCACCCCGAGCCGCTTCCCCTTGCAGCCGAAGCTTTCGAGCATCGGGCGGACATCGGTGAACGCGGGGTCGGCGTCCGGCCGGTCGATCCACACCCGGATGTCTTCGATCATCGAGGTGTAGCGGGCGACATGCTCGTCGGGCTTCCGCGTGATCAGAACGAGGCGGCCGTCGGCGCCGAGATAGAGCACCTGAAAGAACACGAACCCGAAGCCGTCGTAGCCCGTGAGGTAATACATGCTCTCCTGGCGGAACATGAGAAGGCCGTCGAGGCCGCGCGCGGTCATGCCGGCGACGGCCTTTTTGCGGCGCGCGGCCAGTTCTTCCGGCGTGAAGTGCAGCGGCATGAATCTCCCTCTCCCTATCGTCTTTTTTTCGTCAGCCCTCGGGCTCGAGCGGCACGCGAGTTTCAGCCCCCGGCACGACGACGCCCCCGCGATTTCCGACCGCGATGCTTCCGTAACGTTCGGCAAAGCAGGACGGAAGCGTGCGGCCGATGGGCGGGCAAAGCCAGAGCCGCAGAAGGTGGCGCTTATTCGCGTCGTCGGGCCAGTCCTCATAGGCCGTGCGCGCGTGAAGGATCTGATGATTGTGAAGGAACTGCATGTCGCCGGGAACCAGGTCCATGGCGAGTTTCAACTCGTCGCACAACGAGTCAAACAGCGCGAAAGCCTCGAGGTGCGTCGGGGTCAGCCGCGTCACCTCCGCAAATCTCTGTGCCGATTCTATGTACTCGCGATTATACATGGTGGTGATCGTACGGCCGTCGTAGTTGAACACGGGAATGACGTAGTAAGGCTTGGCGCCTGCCGGAATTTCGCCCCGCCGGTCGGTCGCAAGCAACCCGAAGAGCAGCCGCGCGAGATCGGGCCGACGCTCGGTCATGGCATTGCAAACGCTGACCGAGCTCACGATCAGGCTTTGGCCGCCCGACCTGGCCTTGTTCCGGCACATGAGTCCGACCACGTCGCAGGAGTCCGAGTGAAACGTCATTTCGACGGCGGTTTGATAGAGCCGATAGGTGGGATCGTTGGGATCGCGCCCGAAGTCGCGCACATGTCCCAGGAGGTGGCCCTTGCCGTTCTGGGGAAGCGCGCGGCCAAGGTGAGCGCCGATGCCCCAGAAGGCAATCGCCGTTTCGGTGGCTGTGTAGCGCTGGACCGGGAGCCCGCGGACAAGAACGAAGCCGCGGCCGAAGATGATTTCTTGCAAAAGTTCCGCAAGTCGGGGGCCCAGCCCCGGGAGGGGAAAGGTTTCGCGCCGGATGGACGCGATATCTACATGGCCGGCCTCAATTCCCCGCATCGCCGCCTCGATTTCCGCGAGTTCGGAGGCGGAAAGCCGATAGATCCAGGACTCGGACGATGCCAACTCCGCCCCTCGCCAGGCGGCGGGTCCATCGAGCGAGCTGGATGGAATCATTGGGCCAATCTCTTCGCCATAACCTGGATCACGAAACGTGCCGACCGTCACCAACATTCGCGGTGCAGTGTTGCGATGAGAGGATGCATGGTCAAGGCGCTTCATTGCCAGAGAAAGAACGAGCGGCCGCTTGATTCGGAAGGTCTGAAATGGTACCGTCGGCGGTACCACATGGTCAAAGGCGATAAGCGTATCGTTGCGATGCGCCGGAATCCGCGTGGCGACTGGCGGATCGAACAGTTAAAGGCCATCGCCGATCGCCTTGGTATTCCTACCGCGCGCCGGGCGGGAGTCACGTGGTCTTCGCTCCCGTTGGGAGACCAATACTGACGGTGCCTGCGCGAAAGCCCATCAAACCTGTGTATATCCGGCGTTTCGTCGCCATGATCGAGGGATATGATGAAGAAGAAAGATATTGACCAGTACCCCTTTGTCGTTCGGCCACTGACCGTCGACGAGGGGGGCGGCTTTCTGTGTGAGTTCCCAGACGTCCCGGGCTGTTTGGGCGATGGAGAAACGCCCGAGGACGCCATCCGGGACGGCCGGCTCGCTTTGACTGCTGCCCTCGAAACATTAAGGGACCTCGGCCGCGATAGCCCGACTCCAACAAAAGGAAGCGGTCAATGGAGGATGCGGGCACCGCGCTCGTTGCACCGACGCCTTGCCCTCCGCGCCAAGGCCGAAGGGGTGAGCCTGAACACGCTCGCAGTTTCGCTGCTCGCCGAGGGTCTCGGCGTGCGGGGAGCTAAAAAAGGAAAGCGAGCCCGAGTCTGAACCGCGCAGGTCAAAGCCGATCCCGCATCGATAATCATTCGGAAAGGCCGCGGGCAGCACAACATACGATCACTTCAGGTGTCGGGTGCTTCCTGCCGAGCCACGCCTGATGACGCTTACCAAGAATGATCAATCGGCGTCAGGCCATTTGCCGGTGACGGCGCGCCCATACGCGCAACCACTCATTCGTTGACATCGTTTCTTCCACATCGATGGCAAGCCCAAATTCAAGCTCCCGGATTAAACCCTTCACCCTACGACGTCATCGAGGCTCACGCGCAACGCCTTCGCCACGCTTTGGAGCGCCTTCACGGAACCTGGTTTTTTTCCCGTTTCGATCTCCGAAAGATAGGCAGGATCGACGCCCGCAGCCTCCGCCAGCATCTTCGCCGTCATGCCTCGATTCTCGCGCCAAATGCGGATGCGGCTTTCTCCTGCAACCATCCGCTCCACCATCTTGACCGGAAGATATTTGCGTTCGTCGCTCGATGCCTCGGCCCGACTCAGAAACAGTACGTCTTCCAGGTCCTCAACTCGCTCGGCTAAGGCCTTGAACTGGGAACGCGTCACATTGTCGCGCCTGCTCATCGGTATGCGTCTCCTCTTGTCACAACGGCTTCAACGATCACCTGTCCGGCCGTCTGATCGACACGATACAAGACGCGCCAATCACCGCGGCGGAGACGAAAGTAATCCTTGTCGCCCCTCAGCCGCTTAACGTTTCGATGAGGAGCGAAAGGCGCCACCGCGACCGATCGGAGCGTCCGAATGATCGCGCTCGCGATTTTGGGCTGCATCCTCGCCAGCACTTTGGCCGCTTCGTGTTCAACGACTAGGTCCACGGCCTAATATTTGCTATTAGCAAATACGAAGTCAAGGTCGTTAGAGCTTTCTCGGCTTCGAGTCCTTACGACCTGGGCGCTCGGCCGCGTGCGACCATCTCGGCTTCCGTATAGAACGGGTCGGCGTGCAGGTCTTCGTCGCGAAGGCCCTTGGCCTTCAGCATCGCGGTCGCCGCCTCGACCATCGGCGGCGGCCCCGCGAGGTAGGCCTTATGGCCGCGCACGTCGCCCAAGTCGCCGGCCACGACCTCGCCGACCAGGCCGGTGCAGCGCCGGGTCCGCCCTTTCGCGTGGGACAGCACGGGCACGAAGCGAAAGTTGGCGTGGCGTTCGGAAAGGGCGGCGAAATGGTCTTCCAGATAGAGGTCCGGTTCGTCGCGAACCCCGAAATAGAGCCGCACCTCTTGACCCATGCCGAGCGCAAGCGCGGTCTCGACGATGGATTTGATCGGCGCGAGGCCGGAGCCGCCGGCGATCGCGATCATCGGCCCTTTGTGATCGCGGCGGAGCCACGCGTCTCCGAACGGGCCCTCGACCTCCACGTCGTCGCCCGGCTTGAGCGCCCGCGCGACGTACGCGCTGGCTCCATCGCGGCCGACGTGGCGGATGTGGAACTCGAGCAGCGGCTCGTCGAGACGACTCGCCATCGAATAATCCCGCGGCGGCAAGGTTCCGAACGTCACGCTCGCGAACTGGCCCGCTTCGAAATTGAATGCCGTCCGGCCCACCGATTCCATCCAGACCCGGCGGACATCGTGCGTGGCATCGACGATGCGCGTTACCTTGTAGCGGTGTTTCCGGACGACTGGCGATGCGATCGTCAACTGCACGGGAGGACGCTCATCCCTTGCCCAGCAACGATTCGATCGTCTTCGTGATGTCGGCGTCGAGCGGATTCACCCGCGATGGCCACAGCCCGGCGATGGCTCCGTCCGGGTCGATCAAGTATTTGTGGAAGTTCCACTGCGGCGCCGCCCCCTCGCCCAGCTCTTTCACGATCCACTGAAAAAACGGGTGCGCCTGACCGCCGACGACCTTCTGTTTCGAGGTCATGGGGAAATCGACGTTGAACCGACCTTCGCAGAACGTCTTGATCTTGGTCTCGCTGCCCGGCTCCTGCTCGCCAAAATCGTTGGACGGGATTCCGAGCACGACGAGCCCCCGGTCGCGATAACGCTGCCACAACGCTTCGAGATCGGCGTATTGGGGCGTGAACCCACATTCGGACGCCGTGTTGACGACGAGAACCGCCTTGCCTTTGAAGGCGGACATGGGGGCCGGCTTTCCGTCGATGCCGGTGAATTCAAAGTCGTGGGCGGACAACGCACACTCTCGAAGGTTCAAAGATCCGTTTCCAACTGTAGCAGATCGAAACCGGTTTGGCATGCGGTCGTCATCGACTGTCGGCCTTCCGCAAGATCGCTTCGCGGAACCGGTTCTTGAGGAACACGCCGTCCCGCGGGGGAAGGACGCGCGCGTCCTCCCCTGCGAGCACCTTGATCGCGGCGAACACGGGGCCCACCTTCCGATGAAGCACGCGTGCGAGCGACGTCACGCCGGCCATCGTACCGATGGTGAGCGCCGTCCTGAACCCGCTCCCGCGCGCTATGACGGCGAGGTCGATGCCGTGGGCCGTGTGGCTCATCTGCATGCCGGTCTCGCCGTAGCGCTCGTTGTCGAGAACGACGAGCGCGAAATTCGAGGGCTTTTGGACGCCGATGGTGGCGAGCGCGCCCATGCCCATCATCAGCTCCCCATCCCCCGTGATCACGAGGACGGGCCGCCGCGGCTGCGCCAGCGCGAGCCCGAGGCCAATCGTGGCAGCGCTGCCCATGGCGCCCCACATATAGAAGTTACTCGCTGAGTCGCCCGCCGCGGCCACGTCCCAAGTCGGCGACCCGAGTCCGCTCACGACCAGCAGATCGCCCCGGTCCTTGAGCAACGCCCGGACGGCGTTTCGGCGGCCGAGCGTCCCGTCGGCTCCTGTTCGTGCGGCCTTCACCATCGCTTCATCCCGATCAACGCTTGCGAGACGAGCACGGCCGTTGCCACGTCGCTGTCGCGTGCGAATTTCTGCGCGGCGTCCACGGTCGGAGCGATGCTCGCTTCATCCTCGGGGCGATAGGGAACGACGCCCGCCAGCTTAAGCGCCGCTTCGGCCTTCTGGCCCATGGGGACCTGCCACGGATTGAACTCGCCCCACTCGCCCCGCATGGTGACGATCGCGAGAAACGGAAATCGGCAGGTGGCGATCAAAGAGAAGGCGTTGATGCAATTCCCGACGCCACTGCTCTGCATCAGGAGCACGCCCCGTTCACCGCCGAGCCACGCGCCGGCGAGGACACCGATCCCCTCCTCTTCCGTCGTGAGCGGAATGAGGCGCATTGCGGGGTCGGCGCCGCAGAGATCAATCAGGCGGCTCAATCCAGCATCGGGAACGAAGGCGATATGTCGGATATCAGCCACGCGCAGGACCCGATGGACGGCTTTGGGCCAATCGACCCCGCCGTCCTTCCGGGTCTGCCGCGGCCGTGCCACGATGAACTCGATGCCGCAGACGTGAGAGCGCTTAGACCTGAACGAGGTCGCGCGGGACCTTGCCGAACTGCTCGCAGCCGCGGGATGTCACGATCACCGACTCGCTGACGGCGACCGTGAACTTGCCGTAGTCGCGGAGCGTGATCGGCACGTGGAACGTCATCCCGGGCTTGAGCTCGACGTTGACGCCGGCGTTCAGGCTCAGGATGTTGCCCTCGCCCCAGTCCGGCGCGAAGGAGATGCCGAGGCTGTAGCCGAGGCGCTTGCGGTAGCTGTCGGTCACGCCATGGCGGTCGATGACCTTTTGCACGGCGTCGTGGGCGTAGGCGGCGGTGACGCCCGGCTTAACGGCCCGAACGCCGGTCTCCAGCGCTTCGAGGCAGATCTTGTACCAGTCACGGCACTTCTGCGGGACGTTGCCGATGGCGACGCTGCGGAAGCTCGCCACGTGGTAGCGGTTGTAGCAGCCCGCCGTCTCGATGACGCACATGTCGCCGTCTTCCAGCTTGCGGCGGCGCCACGTGGAGTGCGGATGGCCCGACCGGGGGCCGGAGGTGACGAACGGCTCCATCCCGAGATACTCGGAGCCCGCGGCGATGAGGGCGCCCATGGTCGCGGCGGCAACGTCGTTCTCGGTGACGCCCGGGCGGACGGCCGCGAGGCCGGCGCGCATACCGGCGTCGTTGATGATGCCCGACTGCTTCATGGACTCGAGCTCCAGCGGCGACTTCACCCGCCGAAGCGATTCTACCAGGTCGGAACCGTCGAGCGTCTTTCCGAGCGCTTGCGACAACCGCTCGTAAATATTTACAGTGAGGAACCAGGCATTGCGGTCGACCGCGATCTTCTTCCCTTTCCAGCCGCGGGCTTTCACGACGTCGACGACGGCGGCGGCGGGGTGCCCGGTATCGGAATAGCCTTGAATGTCTTCCAGGTAGCTGTTGGCCCGCGCGTTGAACCGCTCGAGCCCGCGCATGACCAGGAACGGCGTGCCCTTCGCCGGGACGAACAGGCACTGGAACATGTAATAGCCGGGCGTCTGCTGGCCGCAGAGATAGAAGATGTTCTCGGCCCCGCTGGTCATGAAGAGATCGATACCCTTCTTCCGCAGGATCGCCTGCAACGCGCCCACGCGACGGTCGAACTCCTTCTTCGGGAAGGCCGCTTCGGAGCCGAGTTTCACTTTCTTCAACAGCGTTTCGATGCTCATGGTCTCAATTTTCCTTGGTTGGTTGCAGTGAGGAATTCGAAGGAGGAGAGGCCCCGTCGGTAGAACGAGACACGGGAGAACGGAGCCGGGATCAATGGCGGTATGAGGGGTCGATCTTGTCCATCAGGCGCATGTTGGCGGCGAACGAAAGGACGCCGATGTCGTTCGAGCCTTCCGGCAGCATGTCCATCTGACGCGCCGACTTCTCGGTGACTTCAAGCTTTGGAAGCGTGAGCTTCTCACCGGTCGCCATGGCGTCGAGCTGGACTTGGCACGAGGATTCCAATCGCCATAGGTAAATGAAGGCCTCGGGAATCGTCTCGCCGACCGTCAGCAGGCCGTGGTTCTTCAGCATCAGCGCCTTGTGGTTTCCAAGGTCGCGCACGAGCCGCGGCTTCTCGTCGTCGGTGACGACCGAGCCCTCGTACTCGTGGTAGCCGATGCCGCCGTTGAAACTCATCGACGCCATGCTGATCGGCAGCAGGCCGCAGTCGAGCGCGGCGACCGCCATGCCGGCGCGCGTATGCGTGTGCATGACGCAGTGGGCGCCCGGCGCCACGGCATGGATGGCGCCGTGGATGGCAAACCCGGCAGGATTCACGTCGTAAGGGCTGTCCTCGACCTTATGGCCGTCGATGCCGATCTTCACCAGGTTGGAGGCGGTGATCTCGTCGTAGCGGAGCCCGTATGGATTGATGAGGAAGTGGCGGTCGGGCCCGGGGACGCGCATCGTGATGTGGCCGAAGATCACGGTCAGCTTCGTCCACCCGTAGTGCTCGAACATCCGATAGGCGGCCGCGAGCTGGATGCGGAGCGCCGCTTCTTCATCGGAGGCAAGGATTTCATCGACCGGCTTTGTCGCGAATGGGTTGCGCGCTGCCTTGGGCATGGCGACCGTGGCTGTCATTCCTGGCTCCCTCGACGGATTCCGGTCAACCCTAGCGAACCTCCGCCGCGACCGCAACCTGCATCACCGAAGCGCCGCGCACGCGCGCTGGATGCGCTTGCAGCCTTCCTCGAGGGTCGCCATCGACGCCGCGAACGAGACGCGGAAATAGGGGGAGAGCCCGCAAAGCTCCCCCGACATCGTCGAGACGCCCTCGGACTCCAGGAGGTAGGTGACGAACTCCTGGTCGGTCGCGATCTTCTGCCCGGCCGGGGTCGTCCGCCCGATGACGCCCGCGCAGCTCGGATAGACGTAGAACGAGCCCTCCGGTTTCCGGCACTTGAGCCCGCTCGCCTGATTCAGCATGGAAACGACCAGGTCGCGGCGCTCCTTGAAGGCCTGCTGCCGTTCCTTCACGAAGCCCTGCGGCCCGTTGAGCGCCTCGATCGCGGCGGCTTGCGTGATCGAGCTCGGATTGAGGGCGGACTGCGACTGCACCTTCACCATCGCCTTGATCAGGTCGGTCGGCCCGCCTGCGAACCCGAGCCGCCAGCCCGTCATCGCATACGTCTTGGAGACGCCGTTGATGGTCAGCGTGCGCTCAAGCAGGCGAGGCTCCACCTGAGCCAGGGTGACGAACTCGACGCCATCGTAGACGAAATGCTCGTAGATGTCGTCGGTCATCGCCATCACGTGCGGATGCTTCAACAGCACGTCCGCGAGCGCCTTCAGCTCCGCCCGCGTGTA
The DNA here is from genome assembly GCA_009694195.1 of Rhodospirillales bacterium. Taxonomy (GTDB): domain Bacteria; phylum Pseudomonadota; class Alphaproteobacteria; order Rhodospirillales; family SHVQ01; genus SHVQ01. The sequence goes on along the minus strand of SHVQ01000007.1, from coordinate 12,087 downwards.
CGCGGCGCCCGACGGGTTGTTCGGCGAGTTGAGCACGACCCATTTCGTCTTCGGCGTGATCGCGCGCTCGATATCCCTTGGCAGAACTTTCTGGCCGTCGGTCCCCGTGCACGAGATGAGAACCGGCGTGCCCTCCGCGAGCTGCACGAGATCCGGATAAGACATCCAATAGGGCCTGGGAATGATCACCTCGTCGCCTTGATCGAGAGAGGCCATGAAGGCGTTGAAGAGAATCTGTTTCGCGCCCGACCCCGCCATCACCTGGTCGGCCCGGTACCCGAGTCCATTCTCGCGCTTGAACTTGCCGATGATGGCCTGCTTCAGCGCCGGGGTGCCGTCGATCGGCGTGTACTTCGTTTCGCCCTTGCGGATCGCGGCGATCGCCGCTTCCTTCACGGTGTCCGGCGTATCGAAATCGGGCTCGCCCGCGTTGAGTCCGAGGATGTCCCGTCCCTTCGCCCGGAGCTCCGCGATTTTCGCCGTGACCGCCACCATGGGCGACGGCTTGAAGCGATCCATGCGCGAGGCGAGCTTCGTCATGATTTTTCCTTGCAGTTACGGCCGGCAAATGTGGCTGAGGGCCGTGAATATGGCGCCTCCGTGCCGCACAATCAACAGAGGCAATGGCTGGATATTCAAGCGGTGATCGGCTATACCTCAAGGAGAATTCTTGCCGGATTTCACGTCAATGGAGGAACCCACGCCATGAATGAAATCAAGAAGAAAGACACTCGAACCGTCAGCTACACCAGCATGGCGAAGGGCACTCGGGAAGACTATCTGCTCGGCCGCGAGATCGCGAAGCCGTTCCGGGCCGAGACCGCGGACCGCGTCCTCAAGTACCTGGACGTCATGCACGACGGATTTCCGGGCGAACAGGTCGACCGCTACGAGCATTGCCTGCAGACGGCGACGCGCGCGTATCGCGACGGCGCCGATGAAGAGACCGTCGTTGCCGCCGTGCTGCACGACGTCGGCGACCAGCTCGCACCCGACAATCATGCCGAATTCGCCGCCACCATGCTGAAGCCCTACGTGACGCCGGCGTGCCATTGGATGGTCCTGCATCACGCGATCTTCCAGGGCTACTTCTTCTGGCATCACTTCGATCGTGATCGCTACGTCCGCGAGCGGTTCAAGAATCACTTCTGCTACGAAAAGACGAAGGAATTCACCGACAAGTGGGACGCGGAAGCGTTCGATCCCAAGTACGACACGATGCCGATCGAGTTCTTCGAGCCGATGATCCGCCGCATCTTTGCGCGCGAGCCGTGGGGACCCCACACCAAGGTCGATCTCGACAAGATCCCGATGACCGCGATCACGGCCGACATCACGACCGCCGGCGCGTTCGTGAAGACATAAGCTCTTCCGGGCGCTCCAACCCACGCGATCCGATACATCCATGAGCGCCGCCCGCGCGGCAACCCCGTGCGGCCGGCGCTCTTTCTTTGCCGGCGCTCAGCCGATTCGTCCGTCCGTCCGGGTGGACGCATGAGCACACTTCCCACCCGCTCCCAGCCCATGAAGGGCATCCTCTTCATGGTGGGCTGGGCGTTCGTGGTGACGGTCCAGGATGCCGCCATCAAGTGGGTGGCGCCCCATTATCCGCCTGGCGAGATCATTTTTCTCCGCGCGCTCATCACCCTTCTCACGCTCTTGCCGTTCGTCGCACGGGCCGGGGGCTTGCAAGCGCTGCGGACCCGGCGGATCGGGACCCACGCGATCCGGGCGGCCCTCTTCATGGTTTCGATGGTGTTCTTCATCCTGAGCGTGCGGGTGATGCCGCTCGTCGACGCCGTCACGCTCACGTTCACGGGGCCCTTGTTCGTCACCGCGTTGGCCGTGCCGATGCTGGCCGAGAACGTCGGCTGGCGCCGGTGGATGGCCGTCACCGCCGGATTCATCGGCGTGGTGGTCATGCTGCGTCCGACCGAGGCCGCGCTCAACGTCGCGGTCGTTCTCCCCGTCGCGTCGGCCTTCGCCTGCGCCATCCGCGACGTGCTCACGCGCAAGATGACGTTCACCGAGACTTCGGTCGCCATCGTTTTTCACTCGAACCTCGGCGTCTGCATCCTCGGCCTCGCCACGATACCGTTCGGCTGGACAATGCCGACGCCGGAGCACGTGGGTCTCCTCGTGTTCACCGGCTCGATCCTCGCCTTGAGCGAGTACTTGATCGTGCAGGCGTTCCGGTTCGGCGAAGTGTCCGTCGTCATGCCGTTCAAGTACTCGTCGGTCGTCTGGGCCGTCGTGCTGGGATATTGGATGTGGGCCGACGTTCCCGATGCCTACACGGCCGTCGGCGCCGCCTTCGTCATCGGCAGCGGGCTCTATGTCCTACACCGGGAAGCATTGCGCAAAGGCCTGCGCGATTCGCGCTGAGCCGGCGGCCTTGTACGCGGGTTCCCAAGCCCGCATAATCCGGACGTCATTTCCACGGCCACCTCACATCCAAGGACCCAAAAATGGCCCCCAAGAAACCCGACTCCGCGCCTTCCCCGAGCAGGCTCAACTCGCGCTCGGCCCAGATCTTCGAGCGCGCGCGGAAGGTGTTGCCGGGCGGAACGAGCCGGCAGGCCACCTATGCATCGCCGTTCCCCATTTACGTCCGCTCCGGGCACGGCGCCCGCGTGGTCGACGTGGACGGAATCGAGCGCATCGACTTCAACAACAATTACACCGCGGCCATCCACGGCTACGGGCATCCCGCCATCGAAAAGGTGGTGATGGAGCAGGTGCGGAACGGCACCGGGTTCTCGTTCGCGACTGAGAAGGAGGTCGAGCTCGCGGAAATCCTCTGCGCGCGCGTCCCCTCGATCGAGAAGATCCGCTTTCAGAATTCCGGCACCGAATGCGTGATGTGGGCGATCAAGGCCGCGCGCGCCTATACCGGCCGGCCCAAGGTCGCGAAATGCGAGGGCGCGTTTCACGGCAGCTACGACTACGCCGAGGTCAGCCTCGAGCCCACGCCCGACAACTGGGGCACCGAGGACAAACCCGCGTCCATCGCCTATACCAAGGGCACGCCCCAGCACATGCTCGACGACGTGGTCGTGTTTCCCTTCAACGACGTTCCGCGCGCCAAGAAAATTCTCGAGGCCGAGAAGGGCAACCTCTCGTGCGTGCTCATCGACCCCGTCGCCAACAAGGCGGGCATGATCTCGGCGACCCGAGAGTTTCTCGATTTTCTGCGCGACTTCTGCACGCGCAACGGGGTCCTCCTCATTTGCGACGAAGTGCTGTGCTTCCGCCTGGGATATCACGGCGCCCAAGGCGAATTCGGGATCGATCCCGATCTGACCTGCCTCGCCAAGATCATAGGCGGCGGCTTTCCCATCGGCGCGGTCGGCGGGCGCGACGAATTCATGAGCGTATTCGATCCGACCAAGGGCAAGACCAAAGTGCCGCAGTCCGGCACCTACTCCGGGAACCCGGTGACGATGGCGGCGGGCGCCGAGTCCATGCGGCTCCTCACCCGGCCCGTGTTCGACCGCATCAACGCGCTCGGCGAGCGAGCGCGCCAGGGCCTCCGGCGCGCGATCAAGGCCGCCGGCGCCAACGCCCAAGTGACCGGACACGGCTCGCTCTTCCGCATCCACACGCACGAGCGCACGCTCAGCGGCTACCGGTCCCAGTATCCGAAGCCGGACGAGCGCCAACGCCTGGCCCAGCTTTGCGAATACCTGCTCGACCACGGCGTCATCATCGCACCGACCGGAATGTGCGCCGTCACGACGCCGATGACGGAAAAGGATATCGACCAGTTCGTCGACACGGTCGGCCAGGGGCTGACGACGCTGAAGCTGTCCTAGAGCGCCTGGGATCCCCCCCCCCCCTCACCTCAGGAGTTCGGCCGCCATGGGCGCCTACGTGATCGACAGCCGCCTGTTCAAGGACCAGTTCAGCACGGAGGCCATGCGGCGGATCTTCAGCGACGAGAACACCGTCCAGAAGTGGCTGGACGTCGAAGCCGCCCTGGCCAAGGTCGAGGCCGGACTCGGCATTATCCCGGAAGATGCCGCCAAGGAGATATGCCGGAACGCGCGTGTCGAGCTCATCGATTTGGACGAGCTCAAGCGCGAGATGGATCGAACCTCCCATCCGATCGTGCCCCTGCTCCGCGCGATCAAGAAAGTATGCGCAGGGAATCACGGCGAGTACGTGCACTGGGGCGCGACGACCCAGGACATCATCGACACGGGCACCGTGCTCCAGCTGCGCGAAGCGCTCGATGTCATCGAGGCCGGGACGCGCGAGCTGCACGGTGTCGTCTGCGCGCTTGCCCAGAAATACAAAGCCTTGCCCATGGCCGGCCGCACGCACGGCCAGCAGGCGCTCCCAATCACCTTCGGTTTCAAAGTCGCGGTGTGGGCCTCCGAGATCGCGCGCAATCTCGAACGCTTGGGCGAGATGCGCGAGCGGGTGCTCGTCGGGCAGTTCTCGGGCGCCGTCGGCACCCATGCCGCCCTCGGCAAGAATGGAATTCCGGTGCAAGACGGCCTGATGCGGGAGCTTGGGCTCCGATCCCCCGACATCACCTGGCACACGGCGCGCGACGGCATCGCGGAACTGGTCTGCGTTCTCGCGATCTCCACGTCGACCATCGGCAAGATCGCGCACGAAATCTATTGCCTGCAGAAGACCGAGTTCGGCGAGCTCGAGGAGCCGTTCGCCATGGGCAAGGTCGGCAGCAGCACGATGCCGCACAAGCGCAACCCGCCGACGTGCGAGACCATCGTCGCCATCGCGAAGGTCGTGCGCTCGACCGCGCCGCTGGCGCTCGAAGGGATGCTGGCGGAGCACGAGCGGGACAAGATCGGCCTGCAGGTGGAGCGCGAATTCCTTTCCCGCGTCTGCTGCCTGGCGGATGCGGCCTTAAAGAAGATGCTCTATGTGCTGCGCGGCCTCTCGGTCCGGCCGCAGAACATGGAGCGCAATCTGTACATCCAGAAGGGCCTCTTGATGTCCGAAGCGGTGATGATGCGGCTCAGCGAGACGTTCGGCCGGCAGGAAGCCCACGAGATGGTCTACCAAGTGTGCATGGGCGCGTTCGAGAAGGACATTCCGCTCAAGGATGCCCTCCTCGATCACCCGGCTATCGCCGCCAACCTCACGAGCGCCGAGATCGACGCCATGCTCGACCCGCACGGGTATGTCGGCCTCGCCGAGATCTTCGTCGATCGTGCCACGGGCAGCGCGACGCCCGCAAAGAGCGGCTGAACTGGATTCGGAGCTGACGACGTTCTAATCCGGCATCGCGACGCCGAGGCTGGCGGCGAGCTTGGCCGTGTTCTGCCAGACCACCTCGTCGATGGGCACGGCGCCCTCCGCCAGCGCCTTCCTGCGCGCGCCGTGCACGCGCTCGCCGGAGATCCGAATCTCCGACGCGCCGGGCGACTTCTTCGAGTTCTTCAACGCATTGAAATAGTCGCGCGCCGCGCGCCTGTACGCGTCCGCACCGACGAACGCCGCCGGGTCGATGGCGACGAAGAAGTGCCCCTTGTTGCCGACCGACTTCGGGTTCGGCTCGTACCAGCCGTCCATGGCGAAGCCAACGTCGCCGCCAACGAGCGGGCCCGAGAGAAATCCGACGATGAGCCCGAGGCCGAAGCCTTTGGCGCCGGCGAGAGGGCTCAAGGCTCCCTGCAACGCGCGGGCGGCATTCGTCGTGGGGAGGCCATCGGGGCCGAGCGCACAGCCTTCCGGGATCGGCTCGCCGTGATAGTCGGCGTTCCGCACGGTCGAGCGCGCGAGCGCCGTGGTGGCGAGATCGATCAGGTAGTTGTAACCGTCGCCGCCGGGTGCCGCGACAGCGAGCGGGTTGGTGCCGAGCCGGCGCTCGACGCCGCCATGGGGGTGGGCGAGGCGCGGCGAGGCCGACCATAGGAGACCGATGCAACCCCGGTCGGCGATGATGTCGACGAAATAGCCGACCATGTACATGTCGCTGGAATTGGTGACGCCGACCGCGGCCGCGCCCGCCTCGCGCGCCTTACGGACCGCGACCTCCGCCGCCATGTTGCCGGCTGTTTGCCCCGGGCCCCGATCGCCGTCGATCAAGGCGAAAGCCGGCCCTTCCTTCACGATGCGCGGGCGGCCGTTCGGCTTGATCTTGCCCGATTTGAGCGCCTCCAGGAATTTGGGCATGTAGTCGAGACCCTGGTGGTGGATCGCGCGGAGGTTGGCCTCGAGGAAAACGTTGGCCACCTCCTTCTGCATCTCGCGGTCGCAACCGCCGGCCGCGATCAAGCGCTCCATGAGGTCGCGCAATACTTCGATGCGAACCATACGCGACGCGTGTCTGGCCATGCCGACGCTCCGATTGTGAACCGACTAACGTGGATAAACGGAAGGGTCGGCTAGCGCCGCCTCTTGGCCTTCCGCGCCGGCGCCTTACGCTTCGCCGCACGCGCGGGCTTCCGTTTCGCGCTCGCCTTTCGCTTGGCGGGACGCTTCGCGGCCTTGGCCTTGCGCGCCGCCGGACGGCGCTTGGCGGCCTTGGCCTTCTTGGCGGGCTTCTTCGCCGCAGGCTTAGCTTTCGGAGCGCCGCCCAGCGAGGGTAACGCAACGCCGAGCTCGCCTGCGAGCTTGATCGTGTTTTCCCACAGGACGGGATCGATCTCGACCGTGCCGCGCTTGAGCGAACGCTCGCGCTCGGCGAAACTCCGCTCGCCCGGGACGCGGATTTCTTTCACGCCGGGAGCCTTCCGCGACGACTTCACTTCCGTGACGTAGGCGCTGACGCCCTTGCGGAAGGAGTCGGGGTCGCCGAACGCCGCCGGGTCGATGGCCATGAACAGATGGCCTTTCGGTCCGGGCTTGTCGCCCGCAAGACCATGTCCCATCGCGCCGCCGACGAGGGCGCCCGACAGAAGCGCGACGCTCAAGCCGAGGCCGAAGCCCTTGTGGCCGCCAAGCGGGCTGACCGCGCCTTGCAGGGCGAGATTGGGATCGGTCGTCATCTTGCCGTCCGGCCCGATGGCGACGTCGGGCGGCAGCTTCGTCCCGTGTGCCGCGGCGTACTTGATGTGGGTGAGCAACGTGGCCGAGGTGGCGAAGTCGAGAACGATCGGATCGCCGCCTTTGGTCGGCACGGCGATGCCGATGGGGTTCGTTCCCAGCATCTTCTCCATGCCGCCGGTCGGGTGCACGGCGGGTGTCGCGTCGGTGAAGCAGAGGCCGACCAAGCCGTTGCGCGCGATGCGCTCGACGTAGAAGCCGACCATGTAGATGTCGGCCGAGTTGGTGATCCCGACCGTGCAGAAGCCCGACTTCTTCGCCTTCTCGACCGCGACGTCGGCGGCGTAGATGCCGGCGAGAACGCCGGGGCCCTTGTTGCCCTCGATCATGGCGAAGCCGGCGCCTTCCTTGACGAGTTTCGGCTTGCCGTCCGGGTTGACCTTGCCCGACTTCAAGTTGCGGACAAACCCGAGCAGATGGTTGAGGCCCTGGATCGGAATACCGCGCAGGTTCGCCTCGTAGAAGACGTTGGCGACCGTGGAGACCGTATCGGGCTTGCAGCCCCCGGCCTTGATCAGCCGCTCCATGAGGGAACGCAAATCGCTGTTCTTGATTGTTACGGGTTTAGCGCTGGGCATCTTGGGCTCCCCCTTCCTCGGTGGATTGTCGCAACATCTCTCTCCCGGACAGATCCGTCAAGCAGGTCAGGTCGTGGGCTTCGGCGGAACGGTCGTCAACATCGACGGACGCTGGCCGAATGTCTTCTGCCAGGCGGTCAGCTTCGGCCGCTTTTTCCGCCACTCGTCGCCGGGCCACCGCAAATCGAGATACTCGAGCACGCAGCCGATGGAAATGAGCCCGATGTCGAGGGGGCCGTTCAGCTTGTCGGCCTCCGCTTCGAGGGCGTCGAGGCCCTGCTCCATCTTGCGGCTTTGTTTCTTCAGGAACGCCTCCGACTGCAGGTTCTTCTCGCGGCGGCTCTCGCCCATGCGGAGAATGGCCGCATCCATGATGCCGTCGGCGAGCGCCTGGCGGCGCAGCGCCGTCCAGCGGGCGGGGCCCGGCGCGGGGAACATCTTCGGTCCCTTGCTCAGGCTGTCGAGGTACTCGCAGATCACCGGCGAGTCGAAGAGCGGCGTACCGTCGTCGGTGACGAGGCACGGAACCTTGACGAGCGGATTCTGCGTCCAGATGTCGTTGTTGGGATCGTCGACGTTGGTCGGGACGCGCTCGATCTTGTCGTGCAGGCCGGTTTCGAGGGCCGTGACGGTCACCTTCCGCGTGTAAGGCGAGGTCGGTGAGTACCTGAGCTTCATGCGTCTCCTCCGCGGCGGGCGCTGTTCGTCCGTGGGCCGGACTGTCTCTGGCGACAGGCTAACACCATTGGCGCGATAAGGGCCATATCTTCCGAGTTCACGCCGGCATCGCGACGCCGAGCCCAGCCGCAAGCTTGCCCGTGTTCTGCCAGACGCTCTCGAGGATCAGGACTCCCTCCTTGAGGCTGCGCTCGCGAAGCGCCAGGGCGCGCTCGCCGGGAACCAAAATGTCCCGAACGCCGGGCGTCTTGCGTGACGACTTGATCTGCTTCAGGTGCGCGCTGGCGGCGGCGCGAAAGCGGGCCGCATCGCCGAACGCCCGAGGGTCGATCGCGATGAACGAATGGCCGCGGCGTTTCGTCCCGTCGCCGCGCGCGAACGCATCGCGGAGTACGCTGCCCAGGTCGGCGCTGATCAAGAGGCCCGAGAGGATCGCGGCGCACAGCCCGAGACCGTAACCTTTGGCCCCGGCCAAGGGCGTAAGGGCGCCCTTGAGGGCGGCGACGGCGTCGCGCGTCGGGCGCCCGTCGGCATCGACGGCGACGCCCGCCGGAATGGGATCGCCCCGGTAGCTCGCGATGCGGATATGTCCGATGGCCGACGTGCTGGTCGCCGAATCCCAGATCAACGGAAACCCTTCCGCCGTCGGCACGCCGATGCCGATGGGATTGGTGCCGAGCACAGGGTCGATGCCGCCGGCCGGGTGGACGCGCACCGGGAAGCTGTTGGTGAAGATGAGACTGACGAGGCCGGCGTCGGCGAATTTGTGGGCGTAGTAACCCAGCATGAAGATGTCGTCGGTGTTGATGAGGCCGACCATGCACGAGCCGGCGGCGCGGGCCTTGCGGATGCCGATCTCGACGGCTTGGCAGCCGACGAAGTGCCCTTCGCCTGTGTCGCCGTCGATGAGAGCCGTGGCTTCCGTTTCGCGGACGATCCGGGGCTTCGACTTGCCGTTCACCTCGCGCTTCTGGATGCGCCCGAGGGTCGAATACATGTGGTCGAGGCCCTGGATCGTATGGCCGCGCAAATCGGCCTCCAGGTATCCGTCGGCGGCTCCCCTCGCGTTTTCCCCATCGCAGCCGGCGGCCATCAGGAGGCGCTCCATCAGGTCGCGAAGCACGTTCGCGTCTATCTTGCGCCGGGGCTGTCCGGTCTGTGCGGTCACGGCCTCCTCCTCTCGGCTTAAGCGGGAACTGTCACGTTCAAGTCGTGGGCAACCTTCTTGATGTTGTCCCAAATGGCTTCATACAGGGTGACGCGGCCTTCGCGGAGCGACTGCTCGCACGTCATTCCGGCGCGCACGCCGGGAATGCGAATTTCGTGGACCCCCGGTGCTTTGCGGGAGTGGCGGACCTTGTCCAGGTAGGCCCCGACGTTCATCCGGAAATCCTGCTCGTCGCCGAATGCGGCCGGATTGATCGCGATGACCAGGTGCCCCTTGCCCGGCAGATGCCCCGGTGCCGGATCGAACCACGGATTGAGCGCCTTACCGCACGCGGAACCGGTGAGCGGGCCGGAGAACAACGCGACGATCATCCCAAGGCCAAAGCCTTTGGCTCCCCCGAGCGGGCCGATGGCGCCGTCACGGACCTCCGTCGCCTTGACCGAGAAGCGGCCCTTGGAATCGACGCCTTCTGCTCCCGGGATATCCTCGTTGTGATAGGCGGCCTGGCGGACCCGCGACGCTGAGCGGGCGCTGGTCGCCATGTCGAACACCATCGGGTTGGCGCCGCCGGTCGGAATTCCGATGGCCAATGGGTTGGTGCCGAGGATCCGCTCGACGCCGCCATGGGGACGGACGAGGGGCGGCGCGTCCGAAAAGATGAAGCCGATCATCCCCTCGCGCGCGATGCGGTCGACGTAATAGCCGACCATGAAGCCATCCGAGCTATTGCGGATGGCGACCGCACAGGTACCGGCTTTGCGCGCCTTTTTAACGGCCAGGTCGCAGGCGAGGATTGCCGCCACCTGCCCCGGCCCGCGGTTCCCGTCGATGAGCACGGTCGCTGCGGTCTCGCACGCGATCACCGGCCGGGCGGCGCCGGCCATCTTGCCGTTGCGCAAGCTTCGCAGCATGGACGACATGTGATCGAGGCCCTGCAGCGTAATGCCGCGGAGGTCGGCCTCGAGGAACACGCCCGCGCAGTCGCGTGCGTTCTCGGCGCTGGCCCCCGCCGCGACGAGGAGACGTTCCATGAAATCGCGAAGCGTCGCGACGGCGATCGTTCGCGTCGGCCGACCGTTCATTCCGTTTCCTCCCCCGGATAAGAAGGCACCCGTCATATACCAGAGCCAGGGGCGAGAAAAGCTCCCCGAAATTCTCGCCACGAAGCCCGCGTTAATCTATAAGATAGACTCGCGGGTCAACACGCAGTCTTACAACCGGAGGAAACCATGTTCCAGACGCCGCGCCGGATCGCCGTTCTCATTCCGGCCTCGGATCCCATCGTCGAAAACGACTTTCACCTTTTCCTGCCGAAAGGCATCTCCTTCCATACCGGCCGACTGCCGCAGGCCGCGCAGGCCAAGACCGCGGCCTTCGAGTCGCTCAACAGCATGACGGATAACGCTCCTGCCGTGGCCAAGACCATGGTTCAGGTCGATCCCGAACTCATCCTCTTCTGCTGCACCGCCGCGAGTTTCTATAAAGGCGTCGGCTGGGACAACACGCTCGCCAAGAGCATCACGGACGCGACGGGAATTCCGGCGACCGTGACGTCGGGTTGCGTCGCGAGAGCGCTGAACGCGGTCGGCGCGCGCACCGCCTTCATGGTCACGCCCTACCGGGACGAGATCAACAAGATCGAGCGTGAGTTCTTCAAGGGCAACGGCGTCGAGATCAAGAGCCACACGACCTTCGACTGCCCGAACAGCCGCGATATCGACAAGAAGACGCCGGACGAGATCATCTCACGCGTGCGCGAGAACAAGAAGGAGATCGCGGCGTGCGATGCGATCTTCATCAGCTGCACCGCGCTCCGCTCGATGGAAACGATCGAGTCCCTGGAAGCCGAGTACAACAAGCCGGTGATCACCTCGAACGCGTCGAGCATCTGGGACATGTTGCAGAGACTCGGCATCGACAGCTCCGGCGTCAAAGCCGGACGCCTCTTTAAAGTGAAGGCCGGGCCCAAAGCCCGGGCCGCAGAGTAATTTAGCAAAGGGAGTACACCATGACCGTCATGCGCCGCTTAGGCGTTCTCGTTCCCGCCTCCGATCCGATCGTCGAAGCCGACTTCCGGAACTATCTGCCGAACGATATCTCGTTCCATGTCTCGCGCCTCTACCAGGCTCCGGCCTCGGCGGCGGCGACGGTCGACACGCTCACGTTGATGACCGACTCGGCCGAAGCTTGCGCCCAGCAGGTCTCGCAGGTCGACCCCGAGCTCATCGTCTTCGCGTGCACGAGCGGAAGCCTGTTCAAGGGCTTCGGCTGGGACAAGGAGCTTGCGGCCAAGATCACCAAGGCTGCGGGCGGCATTCCCGCCACCACGACTGCGACCTCGATGGTCGAAGCCCACAAGGCGCTCGGGCTCCGCAAGGTCGTCATGGTCACGCCTTACCCGGAGAAGACCAACAAGATCGAGGTCGAGTTCCTGAAGGCGAACGGCGTCGACGTGGTCGAGTTCGCGTCCTTCGACTGCGCCAAGAGCCGCGATATCGACAAGATCCCGACCGACAAGATCAAGGCCAAGGTCCTTGAGCACCGCGCCACGATCAAGAAGACCGACGGCGTGTTCATCAGCTGCACGGCGCTCCGCTCGATCGGCGCCGTGGAAAGCTTGGAACGGGAGCTTGGCGTCCC
>SHVQ01000006.1 GCA_009694195.1 Rhodospirillales bacterium | reverse complement strand
TAGATCACTTCCGTGTCCACATCGTCGCCGAAGAGGAGGATTTTACCCAAGATTTTCATGGCGTCGGCTGTTCTCCGAGGGGACAGGCCTCGACGCTCACGCGACGTGGAGGCCTTGATGACGCCCAGTTCCTGCAGTCTACTGCGGTCGCTTGCGCAGACACAAGGTAACGCGGATCGCGAGCGCCGCCGGAAACACAGGGGCGCGGTTCCCAGCGCGATAACCATGCAGAATAACCCGGGTTCGTTGCCTTGCGGCTAGGCCCATGGTACGCACGCCCGGCGACAAACAACCGGCACGATATGCCAGCAACGTCGAAAATCCCTCGCGCCAACAGCCGAACCGTGGCCATCGTCGGCGCCGGCGCGATCGGGCTCAGTTGCGCGATCCATCTTCAGCGGGCGGGCTTTGCGGTCGAGATTTTCGATCCCCGTGGCCCCGGCGAAGGGTGCTCGTCGGGCAACGCCGGCGTCATCGCGACCGCCGAGGTGCTGCCCTTCGGCCGCCCGTCGATCCTGCGCCAGGTCCCGCGCATGCTGTTCGATCCGCTCGGCCCCCTGGTCATCCGCTGGGGCTACCTGCCGCGGTTCGCACCGTGGCTCCTCAGGTTCATCGCCGCGTGCCGGCCCGGGGAAGTCGAAAGGCTCGCCCAGGCGATCACCAGCCTGCTCGTGGAGGCGGTGCCGTCCTGGCGCGAGATCGTGAAAGGAACCGACGGCGAAAGGCTCCTCGTTTCCCGCGGCTGGCTGCGCCTGTACGGAAGCAAGAGCGCGCTTGAGGCGGCGCTGCCGGAGGCGATGTGGCGGCGCGAGCTCGGCGTAAAAGTGGACATTCTGAAGGGAGGCGAAATCCGCGAGCTGGAACCCGCCCTCGCGCCTATATTCGAGGGCGCCATACTCTTCCCGGAGGTCGGCCATACGCTCTCGCCGCTCGGCTTGATGCGGGTGCTCGCGGCGATCGTCGCGCAGAACGGCGGCCGTTTTCATCGCCGGCACATAAGCCGGATCGAGATCGAGAACGGGCGCGCCGCGGTAATCGACGAGGCCGACACATCGCATGCGTTCGACCGCGCCGTCATCGCCGCGGGGGCGTGGTCGCGGCACTTGGTCCGCACGCTCGGGATCGACGTTCCGCTCGACACCGAGCGCGGGTATCACGTGATGCTGCCGACGCCGGCCGCATCCCCTCTCCGTCCCGTTTCCGTGATGAGCCCCGGCTATTCGCTCATTCAAATGGAAGAGGGATTGCGGCTGGTCACGGGAATCGAATTCGCGGGCCTTCAGGCGCCACCCGACTTCCGCCGCATCCGCCGCTTGGTCGCCCATGCCGCGACCGTGCTGCCCGGCTTGAAGGCCGAGCCGATGAGCGAGTGGCTCGGGTTCCGGCCGTCGATGCCGACGTCCATTCCCGTGATCGGCCCGATCCCCGGCCGGCCAGAGGTCATGCTCGCCTTCGGGCACGGCCACCTCGGCCTCACGCTCGGCCCCGCGACGGGACGCCTCGTTGCCGCGCTCATGGAGGGGAAAACGCCGTTCGCGGACGTGGCGCCGTTCCTTCCGGCGAACGCGGCGATCTGATCCCGCGGGCCTTCAGACGATCTTCTTGACGTCGCCCGTGAATCCCGTCGGGCAAAAATGGGCGCCGTGGAAAAGGCGCTCAAGCTCCGGCTCGTCCATGGGATTGTGCTTCTTCAGAATTTCCTCGGCGTAGTCCTCCGAATTGTCTTCCGGGTGGTAGCCGAGCCGCACCCGGTTGGGATCGTAGTACGGCTTCCGGGAATTCCGCGAAGTTCCATACAGAATCTCGAAATGGACATCCGGCGCGTCGAGCGCGGCGCGGGCGAGCTTGACCGCGTCGCGGTGGCTGAGCCACGTGCCCATCTGGCGCGGCGTCGTCGGCATCTCGAGGAAGGATGCGATCCGAAGGCAGACGACCTGCAGGCCGTACTTGTCAGCGTACATCCTGCCCACGGCCTCGCCGAAGACCTTGGAGACGCCGTAGAAGCTGTCGGGCCTCGGCGGCAAGTCCGCACCGACCATCTGCGTCCGGCGGTAGTACCCGTGCGCATGGATGGAGCTTGCGAAGACCACGCGCGTGACGCCCTTCCGGCGCGCCGCTTCGAACACGTTGTAGGTGGAGACGAAGCTGTGGGGCAGCATCTCGTCCCACCCTTCCTGGGAGACGCGGGCCGCAAGGTGGACGACGCCGTCGACGCCCTCCATCATGGGCTCCACCTCGGCCAGGTTGGAAAGGTCGGCCTTTACGATTTCCTCGTTGGCCTCGGGCTTGCCGAGCTCCTTCATGTCCGTCAGCCGGAGGTTCGGATAATGGCCGCGAAGTCCCGACCTGAGCACCGTCCCGATACGCCCCGCCGCTCCCGTGATCAAAATGCGCTTCATGATTTCATCCCATACTGAGGTGGACAACAAACGACCGTCACAGCCGTGCCTCAAACGCATCGACCGTGAATCGCGAAACAGCGTCTTCGTCCAGGGAGACGCCAAGGCCGTGGCCCTCCGGCACCGCGAGCATGCCGCCCTCCACCCGGAACTTCGTGCCTGCGATGATGTCCTGCTCCTGTTGCGCGAGGCACGTATCGACGCCCAGGTCGGCTTCCGGACACGTCGCCGCGAGATGAAGCGTCGCCGCGGTGGTGATCCCGAGATCGAAAGAGCAGTGCCAAAAGATCCTGAATCCGAGAGCCCGGCAACGCTCGACCAGCTCGCGCGCGTTGGCGATCCCGCCCCAATTGAAGAAGTCGACCCCGACAATATCGACGGCCCCCATGCGCTTTGCCGGCTCCAGGTGGTGGAACTGAATGACGTACATGTTCGTGGCGACCGGCGTCTTCACCGCTTCGCGGACTTGGCGCAACCCCTCGAGCCCGGCGGCCGGGTCCTCGAGCCACTGCAGGCCGAGCGGAAGCAGGCGCTTGCCCAACTGAATGGCCGTTTCCACGTCATAGGCGCCGTTCGGATCGATCCGGAGCGGAAAGTCGCGACCCATCGCCTCGCGAAGCGCCGACATGACGCGGACGTCCCATTCGGCCCGGCCGCCGACGCTTTTCAGCTTCGCCCAGCGATAGCCGGAGGATTGAATCACATTCTGAACATGTGACACGACGCGATTCACGTTCTTCACGTCGTCGAATATGGCTTCGATCTCCGCAACCGGGGCGTCCGCTTCGAGGGGGACTGCGGAAAGCTCGGCGACCATGGGAATCAGATCGCGTCGCTTCTCCCCCAACATCTCGTGGAGCGGCTTCCGTTGATCCTTGGCGGCGGCGTCCCACCACGCCATTTCGAGGCCGCCGGCCGCCTTCCATTCATGCTGCTTCCGGTGCGGCCCACGCTCGTCGAGTCGAAGGGCCCGGCGAACAGCAGGGCCATCCGAGAGCTCGCAGCCCAGCAGGCGCCGAGCGAAGGCGGAAGTCTCGGCAAAGACGAGCGGGCTCCCGTCGGTCTCGCCGATACCGACGATGCCGTTTTCGGCGACGAGGCGCACCACGGTCTTCAGGTAGTCCCGACGAATGCCGGGCGAACTCACGAAGACGAGCTTCAGCGGAACGCGCACGAGGGTGAGATGCACGCGCGCGATTTTCATCGAGCGCTTCCAGCCCACGCCCGCAATCGCTCCAGGGCGGCTTCATCGACGCGAACGCCCTCAGCCACTGCGGCCCGGCGCCGGGCGTGACGGCGCTCGCCGGGAACGCGCGCCGCGCCGTTTCCGTCCAGCTCCTTGACCAAAAGAGCGATGCGCGCCGCGAAGCCGTCGCCTGCCGTGAGGGCCGGGTTTATGCCAAGGATCAGCGAGCCGCCGTTCGCCGATTGCGCCCCCTTCACTTCCGTCGAGCGATCCTCGACGGCAAGGAGACTCCCGGTGGCCGCCGCCGCGAGCACCTCGACCATGAAGGAAATCAGCGAGCCCTTGTAGCCCCCGAACGGGAGCTGGGCGCCGCCTTTCAGGATCGCATTGGGATCGGTGGTCGGCCGCCCTTCCCCGTCGATTCCGGCGCCGGCCGGAACGGGTTCGCCCCGCTGCGCCGCGATCTGGATGTCGCCCCGCGCCATGAAGCTCGATGCAAGATCCCAGACCAGGGGCGGCGCGCCCTCGCGGGGACAAGCGAAGGCCATGGGGTTCGTACCGAACATGGCTTGGCGGCCGTCCCACGGAAGGACAGTCCTCCGCCCGCTGCGGAACGAAAGCGCGATCAAGCCGCGCTCCGCCAGATCTTCGACCTCCGGCCAGAGCGGTGCCAGGTGGTGGGAGTTCCGGATCGCGAGGGTCGCGGTGCCGTGGCGCAGCACCTTGCCCACGAAAAGATCGCACGCGCGCTTGAAGGCAAGCTGGCAATATCCGTTGCGGGCGTCGACGGCCACGACGCCGCTCGCGACATCTTGGACGACCGGCACAGCCTTCCCGTCCACCCACCCGCAGGCGACGTCCGAGATGCACTGATCCAATCGGTGCAGCCCGTGGCTCACGGCACCGTCGCGCTCGGAGCCGACGATGACCTCGGCGAGGGCATTCGCGTGCTCCAATGAGTAGCCGTTGTTCGCGAGGGCGGTCTGCACGAGGCGGTGGAGCTCGTCGACCCCGATAACAACGCTCATTCGGACCTCGCGGCGACCAAGAAATCGCGGGCGTCAGACTTGGATCGTGCCCTGCATGTAGGAATGACAGCGGCCGACGAACGCGATGCGGGCGCCGCGCATGGTGCATTCGAAATAGCCGCCCCGCTGGGACGCCTGGTGGGCACGGATGGTGTCCTTGCCGAGCCGCTTCGCCCAGTAGGGGACGAGGCAGGCGTGCGCGGCGCCTGTGGCCGGATCCTCGTCGATGCCGTGGCCAGGGGCGAAGAAGCGGGAGACGCAATCGAAACCGCCGTCGCCGGGCGCAGTCGCGATCACGGCCGGGCGGTCGATCTTCCGGAGGCGAGCGATATCCGGGCGCAGCGCGCGCACTTCGGCCGCGCGGTCGTACACCAAAAGATAGTCGCGCGCCGCCAGGACCTCGCGAGGCTGGTGGCTGAGTGCCGGCAGTAGGTCGGGGTGCGGCGTCACGGGACTGGGCGGCTTCGCCGGAAAATCGATTTCGAGGCGGCCGTCGGCAAGGCGCTCGACCGTGAGCGGTCCCGACCGCGTGTCGAATGTCACGCGGCGAGACGCCGGTGCGAGCGTTTCGAACACGAGATGGGCAGTCGCCAACGTCGCGTGGCCGCAAATCTCCTCCTCGACCGTCGGCGTGAACCAGCGGAGGCCGAACGCGTCGCCTGTTCGCCGGAGGAACGCCGTCGTCGTCTGGTTGTTCTCCCGCGCGACCGTCTGCATGGTCGCGTCGGGAAGCCAATCGTCGACGAGCACGATCGCGGCCGGGTTCCCGGTATACGGACCGTCGGCGAACGCGGTGATCTGATAGATCGGAAGCTGCATCGGACTATGCGGCTGTTGATCGGCCAGGACGAACGTAAGTCGCGAGCTCGATCCGGTCGATCGCCCGGTAGAGAGTCATCAGGGCGCTGACCAGCGGCGCCGCAAAGGGCCGTATGCGCACGTGCGGCACCGGCGTCACCGGCATGAACGGCTGGTAGTTGCGATTTTCCGTGAACCGCTCCGCCATCTCGCGGCCGAGCAACGTCGCGAAGACGATGCCGCGGCCGCTGAGACCGATGATCGACCAAAGTCCGGGCGCCAGCTCGTGGACGTGCGGGTACGCGTCGGTCGCCATGTCGACCCAGCCGGTCCAACCGGACTCCCACGCGAACTCCTCGATCTGCGGGAACAGCTGATGGACCCTGCGATAGCCCTTCTTATGAAAACTCTCGCCGTTGGGAGCGAAGGCGGGGCCGTCGGCGCTGAGATGGAAGCGGCCGTCCGGCAGCACCCGCACGCCCGAGAACAGGCGTCGCGTGTCGGTCAAAGAATGCCCGCCCGGAAGGACCGTTCGGCGCACGTTGTCGGAGAGCGGCGGGCTGATGAGTTGGTGCGCCCGCATCGGAATGATCGAGCGTTGCAGGGCCGGGTGAAGGGCGTCCGAATAGGCGCCGGTCGCGATCAGCACCGATTTGGCCGTCACGGTTCCCTTGGCCGTGCGGAGCCGCCAGTGCGCTTCCGTCCGCTGGATGCCCGTCACGTGCGTGCGCTCGTGGATCGGCACGCCTGCGCGCTGGACCGCGGCCGCGAGCCCGCGAACGAAGGCCAAGGGATTGAGCGTGCCGCCGCGCCGGTCGAGAATCGAGAATGGATAATAGCGGCTGCCGACGAGGCGCTCCGTCGCGGCCTCGTCGAGGAGCTCCACGGGCGCGCCCTTCGACTGCCAATAACGCGCGCGCCCCTCGAGCCCAGCCGCCCCCGAGCGGCAATGGGCAGCGAAAATCAATCCGTTTTGTGTCGCATCGCAGGAGATGCCCAGCCGTTGGACGAGGGAAAACACGTAGTCCGGCCCCCCGGCCACTGCGTCGACGATGCGCTGGCCGCTTTCGGAGCCGTAGTGATGGATGATGTGATTGTGATCATGCTTGGCGTATGGGACGATCTGCCCGTAAGCTCGGCCCGAGCCGCCCATCCCCACTTCCCGGCTTTCAAGAACGACAGCCCGCGCCCCGCGCTCGGCGAGGCGCAGTGCCGTCGAGAGGCCCGTGAACCCGCCCCCGACGATGGCCACGTCGGTCGCAACATCGTCTTCGAGGAATGCGGCCTTCAATGGAGGCGGCGCCCTCTCGGCCATGACACCTGGCAACGGGCTTGGGTCTTGAAGCGGGCAGTACATTCAGGCCGGGACCTCTTCGACCTGCTCCGCCAGCATCTTCAGCCGGTAACGCAAGGTTATTCGGATGTGCTCGCGCGCGGCGGTCTCGGCCCGATCGGCGTCCCGCTGCTGGATCGCGTCCACAATAGCGCTGTGTTCCTTGACGGCCGAATGAGGCCGGCCGGGAACCGAGAACGTCGTCTGATTGAGCAGCATGACGGAGTCGCGCACGGTTCCGATGGCGCGAAGCAAGAACCGGTTGTGGGCGCTCCGGAAGAGAGCCTCGTGGAAGAGGCGGTTGTGGTCGCGGAGACGGCCCGGATCGTCGCTCATCTCCGTTTCGTCACGAATCATCTGCTCGAGCATGTTGATTTCGGTGTCGGACGCTTGACGGGCGGCCAAGCGCGCTGCCGTGCCTTCGAGCGCTTCCCGGAGCGCGTAAAGCTCCATGATCATCTGAGGATCGAGCTTCGCGATGACGAGCCCCCGGCGCGCCTCGTGGGCAATCAGCCCTTCCGATTCGATCCGGCGCAGGGCCTCGCGCACGGGCGTCCGGCTCATCCGCAGCCATTCGGCGAAGTGGGCTTCGCGGACGCGCTGCCCCGGCTTGTAAGCGCCCGTGCGGATCGCCTCGCGGATTTGCTTGTAGGCGACATTGCCGAGCGGCTCGAGCCGCGGCCTCTCGCTGCCGCTTGCCGGGCTCCGCTGGGTGCGGGCAACTTTTCTCATGTGCTGGCCGTCGCCTTCTCGACGCCGATGAAGACGTCGAGAAGCACTACCGCCAGGATGGCGATGTAGATGGTTACCGAGGAGACCGCCGCCAGGATCGGGTCCACGTTGAACTGCACGTAGTTGAAAATCTTGACCGGCAGCGTGCTCGCAGTCGTGGTGTTGAAAATGCTCACCTCGACATTGATCCACGAGTTGATGAATGCAAAGAGCGCGCCCGCGATCACGCCCGGCTTGATCTGCGGCAGCGTCACCAGAAAGAACGTCTGCGCCGGCGTCGCGCCCAAGTCCTGCGCTGCCTCTTCGATGGAATTATCGAGCCCGTGAAGCGAAGCCAGCGTCGTCCGCACGACGTAGGGGACGACCAGCACCACGTGGCCGACCACGAGTGCCGAGAACGTGCGGGAAAACCCAAGCAGGGACGCGTACTGGAGTATCGCCACGCCGATCACGATCGTCGGCAGGATTAATGGCGAGAGGAAAATGGAGCTGAGAGCCTGGCGCCCGGGAAAGCGCTTACGGGCGATCACGAGCGCGGTCGGAACGCCGAGAAGAAGCGAAAGAGCCGTCGCCACGGCCCCAAGCTTGGCGCTCAGCCAGAAGGCCTCGATGTAGGTCGGATCCTTGAGGAAATCGTAATACCAGCGAAGACTAAAGCCTTGCGGCGGGAATTTGAGGTACGCGGTCTCCGTCACCGAGACGGCGATGACGACGAGCAGCGGCGCCGTCAGATAGAAGAGGCCGAACCAGCTCAGCGCCCTGACGCCCCATCGCCCAAGCTCGCGTACCTGCCGCTCTTCCATGGTGCTTTCCTAAGCCGTCATCCGCGCACGGCGCTCGAGCACCAGGACATAGACGCCCATGATCAGGAGCGTCATGGCCAGCAACATGATGGCGAGCGTGGCGCCAAGGTTGTAGTCGAAGATCACCATGTATTGATCGAAGATCAGCATGGCCATGACGTTGAGCCGGCCGCCGCTCATGATGCTCGGGGTCACATAGGCGCTGACGGACAGCGTGAACACGATCAGCGACCCCGCGATCACGCCGGGGAGACTGAGGGGGAACGTCACTTTGAGGAATGCGACGATCGGGCGGGCGCCGAGGTCATGCGCCGCGTCGAGCAGCGAGCGGTTCATGTTCTGGAGCACGCTGCCGACGATCAGGACCATGAACGGCAGCAAAATGTAGGCGAGGGAGATGATGACGCCGACCTTGGAGAAGATAAGCTGAAGCGGTGCATTGATGATGCCGGCCGCGAGCAATCCCTCGTTCACGATGCCCTTGCGGCCGAGCAACACAATCCAGCCGAAGGTGCGGACGATGTTGCTGGTGAACAGGGGCGTGACAAGCATCACGTAAATCAGCCGGCGCCAGAGCCGACTTCGCACATAGAACGTCAGGTAGTAGGCAATCGCGTAGCCGAGCACGAAGACGATTGCCATGTTCCAGATCGCGATCTCGAAGGTATCGCCGAGCACGCGCCAGTAGTAGGTGTCGAATGCGACTTTCGCGTACTGCGCGCCGGTGAAAACACCAGCCTTCGTCTGAAAGCTGGCGACTCCCATGACGAGCAGCGGGATCACGAAAAAAAGCGTGATGAACAGGACAGGACCGCTGAGGAGGAGAAAGGCTTCGAACCGCCCGATGCGCATGGCTCCCGGGCCCCGCCCCTGTTACGCCGAGCGGAGGTAGGGAACGCATTCCCCACCTGCCGTCGCCCCCGCGCAAGGGGCTCTTGGGGGATTCCCCCATACCCCCTGGGCGGGGGTCCAGAGGCAAGCGACGGGCGTTGCGTCGCTGGATTTCCGCTTCATCCTGAGCCGCGCGCCTCTCCTTCGAGACGCAGCCAGTGGCTGCTCCTCAGGATGAGGCGCGCGAGTCGAAGGACGCGGAAATGACGGGCGATAAACGGCTTGCATCGCGCTCATTGCGTCAGCACACGGCCGCGATCGCGCGGCCACCAGACCATGATCGATTCTCCGGCGACGAGGCGCTCGGCCTCCGCGCCCGAGCCCGGTTGCACCGCGATTTCCTGGCCGCCTTCGAGCGTGACGAACAACCTCCAGCTCTGTCCGACGAAGATTTTATCCCGGACCGTCGCTCGAACGGCGATCCCGTCCGCACCGTTCGGGGGCGTACCGGTCCGCATGTCCTCGGGCCGCACCATCAGAGTCGTCGGGCCGGCAGCACTCGCTGTATAGGGCAGCGATACCGAGCCGAGCCGGACGGCCCCTCCCGCGTCGGCGATGCAATCGACGAGATTGGCCTCGCCGATGAAGTCGGCGACGTAGCGGGAGACCGGCGCCCGGTAGATGTCTTCCCCCGTACCGAGCTGCATGATGCGGCCGTCGCGCATCACGGCGATGCGGTTCGACATCACAAGCGCTTCTTCCTGGTCGTGGGTGACGTAGACGAACGTCAGGCCCAGCTTCTCGTGCAGGCGCTTCAGCTCCACTTGCATGCGCTTTCGGAGCTTGAGGTCGAGCGCGCCCAGCGGCTCGTCCAACAGCAGCACTTGCGGCTTGTTGATGATGGCGCGCGCGAGGGCCACGCGCTGCTGCTGCCCGCCGGAAAGCTCACGCGGGTAGCGGGCGCCGTAGCCTTCCATGCCGACCATCGCCAGCATGTCCCGCACCTGGCCTGAGATATCGGCCTTCGGAACCTTGCGGCGCTGAGGCCCGAACGCCACGTTCTCCGCCACCGTCATGTGGGGGAACAGCGCATAGTTCTGGAATACCGTATTGACGGGGCGACGGTGGGGCGGGACGTCGTTCATCCGCTGCCCACCGATCCGGATATTGCCTTCCGTTGGGTCGACGAATCCTGCGATCAGCCGGAGCAGCGTGGTCTTTCCACACCCGCTCGGCCCCAGAAGCGAGAGAAACTCGCCCTGCTTGACCGCGAGATCGATGCCTGCAAGGGCGGTGACGGCCCCGTACTTCTTGACCAGTCCTTCGACGACAATCAGATCGTCGGCGAAGGGGGTTTCTTTTGGGGGATTCCCCCTCACCCCCATGCCGTCACCGCGCATCGCAAGGGTTGACTTGAGAAGCGACTTACTTCACCACCTGGCGGTTCCACGTATCGAGGAGCTCCGCCTTCCTGTTGTTGACCTCGTTCCAATCGGGAATGACCAACTGGCTGACGTTGCCACCCTTTCCCCACGGCATGCGGTCGGCGATTTTTTGCGGAAGGGTCGGAGTCTTGAGGGGCGGTCCCACGTAGAGCTTCTCGGCGAGGCAGTTCAGAGCATCGGGGCTCACCGCGAAGTTGATGAACTTGTAGGCGTTCTCCAGGTTCTTGGTGCCCTTGGCGATGTGCACGCGGATGTCGCCGGTCGTGGCACCTTCTTTCGGAGAAACTGCGGCGATCGGCATTCCCTGGTCGGCCAAGGCCCACGTGGAATTGACGTAGAAGGCGCCGATGACGACTTCGCCGCTCTGGATCGCCGACTGAATGGCGCCGGTAGCCGTGTAATAAGACGCGGCCTTGAGCGTCTTGAATTTCTCAATACCCGGCGTGAAGTTCTGCGGACTGCCACCGAGTAACTTGTTCAAGTGCAGGAAATATCCGGGGAAGGGCGCTTGCGCCGGAGCGGGAGACATGACGCGATTCGCATACTCGGGCTTCCAGAGATCCCACCAGGACGTCGGCTCCTGCGTGATCTCCTTCGTGTTGTAAAACATCCCGAAGCCGTAGTAGCCGGTGTTGAGCGCGAAGATCTTGCCATCCTTGGTTTTGATCGCCGCCCGCGGCTCCAGCCCTGAGAGATTGGGAACCTTCGCCGGATCGATGACGTCGAACACGCCCTCGGCCCAACCGAGTTCCGAAACCCCGCCGTCAACCCAGGCCACGTCGATCGACGGATTGGGCATCGACTGCTTCAGCTTCGTGACCGTAACGCTGGAGATGCCGGGCTCGGGCACGGCGGTGATGCCGGTCGCCTTCAGGAACGGATCGAGGATACACGTCTGCTGGGAGCTCCCCCAGACACCGCTGTAGACGGTGACGGTGATGCGTTGCTGCGCCTCGGCCTGGAAGGAAAATCCGAGCGCGGCCAGAGCAAGTCCTGTAACCAATCGAGCTTTCATAATACCTCCCTGTCGGCCCGGATTGGGCCGATTCGCCGAACGTATGAGTAAAGCTGCAGCCTCTCCCCGGTCGATAACGTTGAAATCTTCTTGTTGGGCAGTCTCTAGCCGCTCGTGTGTACGATCGTATACAGGCGCTGTCACGGGTGTCAATGTGGCGCGCGCGGGCCGGCGTGCCTTCCGCTTGGTGGCGCGGCAGGCTCGCCGCGGCAGGCGCGATAATCACGGACGCGGAGGCCGCCATTCTGTCGAAGCGCGCGCGCAGCATGTTCGAGCGTGACCTGGAGCAGACGCCGGCCAATTTCCGGGCGCTCACGCCGCTCTCGTTCCTTGCTTGGGCCGCGGCTGCGTACCCGGAGAAGACGGCAGTCGTGCATGGTCCACACCGGTTCTCGTACCGCGACCTGGAGAGCCGCTGCCGGCGCCTTGCGAGCGCGCTCGCCGGGCGCGGAGTCGGGCCGGGGGATACGGTATCCGTCATGGCCCCGAACGGCCCCGCGCTTCTGGAGGCCCACTACGGCGTGCCGATGACCGGCGCGGTCTTGAACGCCCTCAACTTTCGCCTGGATGCCGATACGATCGCCTTCATCCTGGCGCACGCCGAATCAAAGGTACTGATGACCGACCGGGAGTTCGCCCCGGTCATCAAGAAAGCGTTAGGCACGCTCAAGCGGCAATTGGCCGTGGTCGACATCGACGATCCTCTCGCTCCCGAGCGCGGCGAGCGTCTCGGGGACACCGACTACGAGTCCTTCCTGGCCGCCGGCGATCCCGCATTTTCGTGGACGCCGCCCGCGAACGAATGGAACGCCATCACCCTCAATTATACGTCCGGGACAACAGGCAATCCGAAGGGCGTCGTCTGTCACCACCGCGGCGCATTCCTGAATGCGCTCGGCAACGCCCTCGTGATGCGGTTCGGTCCCGAAACCGTGTATCTCTGGACGTTGCCCATGTTCCACTGCAACGGCTGGAGCCACACATGGGCGGTGACGGCGGCGGGCGGCACTCATGTGTGCGTCCGGCGGCCCGAGCCCACGCTCGTCTTTCCCGCCATCAAGGCGAACCGCGTAACCAACATGTGCGGCGCGCCCGTGGTGCTCAACATGCTGATCCACGCACCCGACGACGTGAAGGTCCGCTTCGACCACACGGTCGAGGTCGCGACGGGCGGGGCCGCGCCGCCGAGCCCGGTCATCGCCGCGATGGAGCGCATGGGGTTCCGCGTGACCCACCTCTACGGCCTCACCGAAACCTTCGGCCCCGCGTCGGTGTGCGCGTGGCAGCGCGACTGGGACGACCTCGGCCTCGAAGAGAAGGCCACGAAGATGTCCCGCCAGGGCGTTCGTTATCCGACGGTGGCGGAGCTGATGGTGGCCGATCCGCAAACGCTCGCCCCTGTCCCCGCCGACGGCAAGACCATGGGCGAGGTCCTCCTCCGCGGAAATACCGTGATGAAGGGGTACCTCAAGAACGGGCGCGCGACGGCGGACGCCTTCGCCGGCGGTTGGTTCCATACAGGCGATCTCGGCGTCATGCATCCGGACGGCTACATGGAGGTGAAAGACCGCTCGAAGGACGTGATCATTTCCGGCGGCGAGAACATCTCCAGCCTGGAAGTCGAGGAGGTGCTTTACCGTCATCCCCGGGTGATGGAGGCTGCCGTCGTCGCAAAGCCCGACGAGAAATGGGGCGAGACGCCGTGCGCCTTCGTCACCCTCAAGGCCGAATGGGAAGGCAACGTCCGCGCGGAGGAAATCGTCGCTTGGTGCCGCGAGCACATGGCATCCTTCAAGATCCCGAGGACGGTCGTCTTCGGCGCGCTCCCCAAGACCTCCACCGGCAAGATCCAGAAATTCGTCCTGCGCGAGCGCGCGAAAGAGCTGTAGGAGCGAGCATGGACTTCACGCTGCCCAAGGAGATCGAGGAGACGAGGCGGCGTATCCGCGCATTCGTCGAAGAGAAAGTGATCCCGCTCGAATCGCGCGCCGATTCGTTCGACGATCACGAGAACATCCGACCGGAGCTTCTGGACCCGCTACGCGCCGAGGCAAAGCGCCAGGGCCTGTGGGCGCTTGCCATGCCCAAGTCCCGCGGCGGCCAGGGATTTCCGGTGGTCGGCATGGCGGCCTGCTACGAGGAAATGAACCGCTCTATCTTCGGCCCCGTGGTCTTCAATGCCGCGGCGCCCGACGACGGCAATATGATCCTGCTCAACAAGGTGGCGACCGAGGCGCAGAAGGATCGTTGGCTGCAGCCGATCATCGACGGCCGCGCGCGGTCGGCGATCGTGATGACGGAGCCGCACCCCGGCTCCGGTTCCGACCCCGCCGGAATGACGCTGACCACGGCGACCAAGGACGGCACCGACTGGGTCGTGCGCGGCCGCAAGTGGTTCATCACCGGGGCCGGCGTGGCGCAGCATTTCGTCCTGGTCGCCCGGACCGGCGGCGACAAGCGCAAGGGCCTCACCGCTTTTCTCTTCGACCGCGACCAGCCCGGCTGGGAGATCGTCCGGCGCATCCCCATCATGGGGCCGGAGGAGCACGGCGGGCACTGCGAGCTCGTGCTCGATGGACTTCGCATTCCGGACGAGAACCGGCTGATGGGCGTCGGCGACGGCTTGAAGGTCGCGCAAATCCGTCTCGGCACCGCGCGGCTCACGCACTGCATGCGCTGGCTCGGAATGGCGCGGCGCGCGCTCGAAATCGCGAACGCTTACATCAAGGAGCGGGAGAGCTTCGGGGCCAAGCTGATCGACCATGAGGGCGTGCAGTGGATGATGGGCGAGGCGGCGATGCAAATCCATATGGGCCGGCTGCTCACCATGCATGCGGCGTGGAAGCTCGACACCGGAGATTTCGCGCGCAAAGAGGTGTCGATGGCCAAGGTCGCGGTTGCCGACGTGCTGCACAAGGCGGTCGACACCGCGATCCAGCTCCTCGGCGCCAAGGGCTACTCCAAGGACACCCCGCTCGAATGGATGTACCGCTACGCGCGGCAAGCTCGGTTGGTCGACGGTGCCTCCGAGGTGCACAAGATGGTGCTCGCCCGCTTCCTCGCGGACGAGGACAAGGACTTCTGGCGGTGGGGCTGAGCCGGACACCAGAGCTCGCGCGGCTGGAAACGTTCCTCGGCAAGGCTGCGGAGACGAAGGTCACGGTGACGGATTTCCAGCCGCTCCCCGGCGGCGCCGTGCAGGAGAACTGGCGGCTCGACGCGGACTTCGCGGGCGGCGCGTTCGCCGGCCGGCAGGAGCTCGTGCTCCGCACCGATGCGCCGGCCCCGATTCCATCGAGCCACGACCGCGCGAAGGAGTTCCGCATCATCCAGGCCGTCCACGCCCGCGGCATTAAAGCACCGGAAGCGCTTTGGCTTTGCACGGACCAATCCGTGCTGGAAAAAACGTTTTTTATCATGCGAAGGCTTCCCGGCATCGCGGCCGGTCACCGCGTCGTGAAGGACGACACGCTCGGCGGCGGGCATGATACGCTTGCAGAAGAACTTGCGGTCGAGCTTGCCCGCATCCATGCGCTCGATCCCCGGAGCCTCGGCCTCGACTTTCTCGCCGAGCCGAGACCTTCACCTGCCCTCGCGGCGGCCCGCGATTTTCGCGCCTACCTCGACGTCCATCCCGATCCGAGACCCGTCCTGGAATGGGGGATCGCGTGGCTCGAGCGCGAGGCGCCGCCCAAGGGCAGCGTCGTTCTCTGCCACCGGGACTTCCGCACCGGGAACTACCTCGCCGGCAAGGACGGCCTCGTCGCGATCCTCGACTGGGAATTTGCCAATCTCGGCGACCCGGACTCGGACATCGGGTGGATCTGCGCGCGCTGCTGGCGATTCGGCGCGGTGGAGAAAGTGGCGGGCGGGATCGCGTCGCGGGAGGCGTTCGTCCGGGCCTACGAGCGGGCCTCCGGCCGCAAGGTCGATCGCGCCAGGATCGACTACTATGAGGTGATGGCGCACGCCCGCTGGGCGATCATCGCGCTCCAGCAGGGACAGCGCCACGTGTCCGGACGCGAGCCCTCGTTGGAGCTGGCGTTGACCGCGCACGTGGTGCCGGAGCTCGAGCTCGAGATTCTGCGCCTCACGCAGGAGGGCGCCTGATGCGCGAGCGGCCGCACGGCGCCGATCTCCTGGCGATCGCGCGCGAAACGCTGCGCCGCGACGTGCTTCCCCTCGTCCCGGACGAAAGCCGCTATACCGCGCTCATGATCGCCAACGCGATGGCCATCGCCGCCCGCGATGCGGAGTTGGGCGAACGGGCGGCGCGCGACGCGCTTCAGAGGCTCGCCACCCTGCTCGGCCCAACCAGGGCCGAGGACCTGAGGTCACTGAACAAGGAGCTGATTCGCCGTATTCGCACGGGCGTCTTCCGCCCCGGCACGCCCGAGCACGCGGCCATCGGTCGGCACCTCTGGGAGTGCGCCCTCCAGCAGGTCCGCGTGAGCAATCCGAAATACCTGGAGCGCCTCGGTCTCAAATAACGGGCGGCCGCCTGTCCGCCCACGGCGCCGCCCGCTCGAAGGCCGCGGCGGCGCAGAGCACGGCCGCTTCCTGCCGCCGCCGCCCGACGATCTGCAGCCCGACGGGAAGCCCGCCCTTCGTGAACCCGCAGGGCACCACGATCACCGGCAGGCCGGTGAGCGAGATCGCGTACGTCATATAAAAAAACTCCATGTAATTCTGCATGGTCTTTCCCGCGATAGATGGCGGGTACGGGAGCTCGACCGGAAACGGGAGCGTCCCCGTCGCCGGTAATATGAGGAGATCGTAGTCCTCCATGAACCGGCGGACGCGATTCCAAAGCTGTGTGTGCTGCAAGTGGGCACGGGCGACATCGCCAGGCGTGAGGCTCAAGCCCTGCTCGATGTTCCAGACCAGCCCCTCTTGCATCTTCGAGCGCCAACGGGGCAGCTTGTCCGCGTGCTGGGCGACCATGCCGATCCCGCGCGTGCCCATGATGATGTCGACGAAGCCGCTGAAGTCGGGACACGCAGTGTCGATCTTGGCGCCGAGCTTGCGGAAGACTCGCGTCGCCTTTTCCGCCACGGCCGCGATCTCCGGCTCGACCGGAAGCAGACCGTTGAGATCGGGCGTCCAGGCGACACGCCAGCCCTTGACCGACGGCGACCGGACGGCCTTGAGAAGCCCGCGCGTATCGACCGCAAACGAGAGCGGATCACGGTCGTCGGTGCCCGCGATCGTCGACAACATGAGCGCCGCGTCACCGACCGTTCGCGCCATGGGTCCTTGGACGCTAAGGGTGTTCCAGGCAAGCTGCGAGGGATAAACCGGGACGAGGCCGATGCTGCCGCGAAACCCGACCACGCCGCAGAAGGCGGCGGGCGTCCTGAGCGATCCCCCGAGGTCCGATCCCTCGGCGATCGGGCCCATGCCGGCCGCGAGCGCGGCGGCCGCGCCGCCGCTCGACCCGCCGGCGCTGAGCGCCGTGTTCCAGGGATTGCGGGTCGGCCCGAACAGCGTGTTGAACGTATGGCCGCCGGCCGCGAATTCGGGCGAATTCGTCTTGCCGACGACGATGGCGCCCGCCGCCTTCAAGCGCTCGACCACGAGCGCGTCCTCGGCCGGCACGAAGTCCTTGTAGATTTCCGAGCACCAGGTCGTGCGGATGCCCTTGGTGACGCACACGTCCTTAATGGAGACGGGGATTCCGTGCAGCGGCCTCAGCGTCTTGCCCCTGCCGAGCGCCCGCGTCGCCGCCTTTGCCTCCCGCTTGGCCTGGTCTTCTACCAGGGTCACGTAAGCGTTGATTTTCGGGTTCAGCGCCTTGATTCGCGCGAACACGGCTGCCATCACCTCGCTCGGCGATGTCTTCCGCGCGCGGAACGCTCGAACGAGATCGGCAGCCGGCGTAAAGCAGAGGTCGTGGTCCAACATGGGGGCGCGCTCCTCATCCGCTCTCCTCGCATTGATTGCGTCTTTTGCAACCGCGTCAACTGCGATAAAAGCAGTCAGCCCTTGCGCCTTAGCCGGAAAGACTCGGATGAAGGATCCCTCAGGTCGCGCCGCGATCGTCGGCATCGGACGCACGGAAGGCCCGCGCACGCCCGGCGTTAATTCTCTTCAATTGCATGCCGAAGTCGCCCGGAAGGCCATTCTCGACGCCGGCTTGAAGCTCGCGGACATCGACGGCGTGCTCACGGCCGGCTGCGATGAGCCCACCTATTGCGAAGAAGTCGCCCACAGCGCCGTTCTTTCCGAGTACATGGGCCTGAAGCCGCGCTTCACCTACACGATCGATCTCGGAACCCCGGTGTTCGCCAAGATGGTGGAGGTCGCCGCAACGGCCATCTCGGCCGGCCTCTGCCGCACGGTCCTGCTCGCGTGCGCGGAACCGACGGTGTCGCGCGCGTCGCGAACGCAGGCGGTCGAGAAGATGACGGCCTTCGGCCATCCGGAGTTCGAGTTGCCCTATGGTGTCTCCATCCCGGCCTTCTATGCGCTGATCGCCCGGCGCCACATGCACGAGTACGGGACGACCGGCGCACAGATGGCGCGCGTCGCCGTCGCCATGCGCCGGCACGCAGGACTCAATCCGTGGGCGCGGTTCCGCGATCCCATCACGGTCGAGGACGTGCTGGCCTCTCCGATGATCGCCGATCCCCTGCATCGCCTCGACTGCTCCATCACGACGGATGGCGGCGCCGCGCTCGTCGTCACTTCCCTCGATCACGCGCGCGACCTCCCGCATCAGCCGATCGTCTATCTCGGGGCGGGCCAAGGGTACTCGCACGAGCATCTGGTCGCGGCGCCGAGCCTGACCAGCTTCGCCGCCGTCGAGTCGGGCCGCGACGCGTTCCGGATGGCCGGGTTGAAAACCGGCGATGTCGACATCGCGTTTCTCTACGATAATTTCACGATTGCGGTCATTTCCCAGCTCGAGGATTTGGGTTTCTGCGGCGCGGGCGAGGGCGGCGCCTTCGTCGAGGCGGGTCACATCGATCTCGGGGGCAGGATTCCCGTCAACCCGAACGGCGGGCTTCTTTCGGAAGCACACCCCGGTCGCCCCGGCGGCATCTTTCATCTGACCGAGGCTGTGGCCCAGCTCAGGGGCGCTTGCGGCGAGCGCCAGGTTCGGGATGCCGAGACCGCCCTCGTCCACGGCGTCGGCGGCATCATGTCCAACCACGCGACCGTGATCCTGGCCCGCGCATGAGCGCGACGGACCGCCCTCTACCGACGCCAACCGGCGACAGCGAAGCCTTCTGGCGGGCGTGCAAGAAAGAGATGCTGACAGCGCAGCGATGCGCCGACTGCGGGCGGCTCCAATTCTATCCCCGCCGGTATTGCACGAGCTGTCTTTCCGAGCGCCTGGAATGGAGCACGCTCTCCGGCCGCGGCAAGGTGTACAGCCATTCGACCGTGTTTCGCGCGCTCTCACCCGCGTTTCAGAAGGATATCCCCTACATCGTCGCGGTCGTCGAGCTGGCCGAAGGGCTCCGCATGATGACGCAAATCGTCGAATGCGCGCCCGAGGCGGTTTTCGTCGGCATGCCAGTGGAAGTCACCTTCGATCACGTCTCCGACGAGATCGCGCTGCCGAAGTTTCGGCGTGCGGAGGCGAAGCAGCCGTGAAGCCCGGCGCCTCCATCAAGCCATTCTTTGAACCACGCAGCGTTGCCGTGATCGGCGCGTCGCGCTCGCCGGGCAAAGCGGGATACCAACAAGTGGCGAACCTTGCGCGCATCTTCCGAGGGCAAGTCTTTCCGATCAATCCTCACGCAACCGAAATCTGCGGAGTCCCGTGCCGGCGCTCGGTCTCGGAAATCGAAGGTCCTGTCGATCTCGCGATCGTGCTCCTCCCGGCCCCGCATGTGCCGGAGGCCGTCAGGGCGTGCGTCGAAAAGGGCGTGCCCGCGGTCTTGATCGCGTCCGCCGGTTTTGCCGAGATCGGACCGGAGGGCAAGCGGCTGCAAGACGCAATTCTGGATGCCGTCGCGGGCACGAAAACACGCATTTGGGGACCCAACTGTAACGGCCTGGTGAATACGGGCGTCAACCTGCTGGCGTCCTTCGTCGATCTTTCGGGCGTGCGCCCGGGGCCGCTCGCGATCGTGGGCCAGACCGGCATCTTTGCCGCCGCGTTCCTCAACCAGATCATGGACATTCCGGAGCTCGGCGTGAGCAAGGTCGCGACACTCGGGAACGCGAGCGACGTCGACATCGCCGATGTCGTCGAATACCTGGCCGAGGATTCCGCGACCGAGGTCATCGCGCTTTATCTCGAAGGCTTTAAAAACGGCGAGCGTTTCATACGACTTTGCCGGGAGCTGGTACGCCGGAAGCCGATCGTCGCCGTCACGGCCGGCGGGTCCGAAGCCGGCGCACGCGCGAGCCTGTCCCACACCGCCAATTTGGCGGCGGACGGCCGGGTCACGCGGGGCGTGTTCGAACAGGCGGGAATCGTCCTGGTCGACGAGTTTTCGGAGCTCATCGACGTGGCAAGGGCGCTCGCGCTGTGGCGCGGAGCTTCATCCGCGCGGCGCATCGCCGTGTTGACCACGTCCGGAGGCGCCGGAGTCCTCGCCGTCGATCACATCGACCGCGCCGGCCTCGACGTCGCGACGTTTTCAAAAGAAACGATCGCTCGCGTGAGTACGCTAAGCCCGGTCCCCGCAGGGTCTGAGAACCCGTTGGACATCTGGCCGGCCATGCAAGCGGTGGGAACCAATCGCGCGATCGGCGAGATTGCCGACGCGGTCCTCGCCGATCCGGGCGTCGATGCCTCGGTCATGGTGTTCGGCGCGTTCAGCGGCGGCGGCAGCGAGTTCGATCCTAGCGTAATCCGGCAAGCGCTCGAGACATCGAAGAAACCCGCGGCGGCTTGGTTGTACGGCCCGCGGGCGTTGCTGGACCCGTGGGCCCAGCTCCTCGCGAAGCAAACCGTCCCCGTGTTCCCGACGATCGGTTCCGCCGTCCGCGCCTTGCAGGCGCAACAAACGGTCTTTGAGCACCGGGGCCAATTGGCGCCGTCCCCCCACGCCAGTCCGTTAGCCGTGCCTGCGGCAAGCCGGGCCTTGATCGCTGAAGCCCGCCGCCGTGGCGATCAAGCGCTCTCCGAGGTCGAGTCCCGGCGGCTGCTCGCCCACTGGGGAATTGCCGCGCCGCCGGAAGCGCTCGTCGCCGATGAAGATGAAGCGGCTCATGCGGCCGAGCGCATCGGCTACCCCGTGGCCGTCAAGATCGTGTCGGCCGAAATTGCCCACAAATCCGACGTCGGCGGCGTCGCGCTCGATCTCGGCAATGCCGCCGCCGTCCGCGCCGCGGTCGGGCGCATCCGGACCGCCGTCCGCGCAGCGGCACCTGAGGCCAAGCTCGACGGCTTCATCGTGCAGGCGATGGTGCGCGGGCGCGCCGAGGTCATCGCAGGGATCACGAGGACGCCCCAGTTCGGTCCTGTGGTCATGTGCGGTCTCGGCGGGCTCCTGGCCGAAGCCATGAGACAAGTTGCGTTCCGCCTGCCGCCCCTCGATGCGGCAACGGTCGACCGGATGATCGAAAGCTTAGGCGTCGGAGCCATTCTCGGCGCGACGCGCGGGCGGGGGCCAGCCGATCTTGCGGCCTTGCGCCACGTGCTGATGACGTTCTCGTCCTTGGCCGCCGATCCGGACATCGAGCAGATCGAGATCAACCCCCTCGTCGTGCTCGACCAGGGTCAAGGGGTGAGCGCGGTCGACGCATTGGTCGTGCTTCGAAACGCCAAACCGGCCTAATTTTTTGTTGTTCGATTAAGGTGCCGACTTGCTTAAGATCCCCGCAGTAAAGGCGTAGAAGATCGACCTAACCTTGGGAGGATAGAACGATGCGAAAGACCCTTTTGGCCGTCGCGGCTCTGTTGACGATGCTCGCCGCCATTCCCGCCGGCGCCGCGGAGCCGCCCGCGCTCGGCAAGAAGAAAATCATTTGGACGCACGGGCCGTGGGCGTCCGGCCTGGTGGTCACGTACATGGGAAAGTTTCTCCTGGAGAAAGCGGGCTACGAGGTCGAAATGAAGCTGCTCGACACCGGCCTCGCCTACCAGGCGATCGGCACCGGCCAGGCGGAGATCTGGTCGAGCGCCTATCTCCCCGGGCAGGATTCATACCTGAACAAGCACGGGGATAATCTCGACATCCTCTCCGTCTCATACGGCCCGGTGCCGGGCGGCCTCGCGGTTCCCGGCTACGTCGCCGTCAACAGCATCGAAGAGCTGAAGAAGCCGGACGTGCGCAAGATGTTCGGCGGCAAGATCATCGGGATCGATGCCGGCTCCGGCGTCATGGCGCAGGCGAAGAAGGCGATCGAGCAATACGGCCTCGATTTCGAGCTCGTGGCCTCGAGCGGAACGGCGAAGGATGCGGCCTTCAAGGCGGCGTACGATAAGAAAGAGCCGATCATCATCACCTCCTGGTGCCCCCATTATCTGTGCGCCCTGTACAGCGTGAAGTTCCTCTCCGACAACAAGGGCATCTATAAAGATTCCCAGGACTACCACATCGTGCGGAAGGGCTTCCGCACGGACTTCCCGCGCGCGACCACCCTCCTGGCCCGATATACGCTGACGTCGGAGAAGGTTTCTCAGATGCTGGTGTGGATGGAGAACGACAAGATAAGTGCCGAGCAGGCGGCCAAGCGCCTCATGGATCAGCAGCCGGAGCTCGTCTGGTATCTCCTGAACGATCTTGGGGCGGGACTGACTCAGCCGTCAAATTTGAAGTAAGCCCTGCATCTTGATCCCGGGCCTTCGTTCGAGAGGCTCCCCGATCCGCCTTACCCGCGCGACCGGGGAGCCTTTCCGCCCGAACCGCCATGCCTGAACCTGCCGTCGAATGCCGCCACGTTTGGAAGATCTTCGGCGATAAGGCCCGCGAAGCCTTTGCCGCGATCGCGCGGGAAGGCCTGGGCAAGGATGAGGTTGCCAAGCGGTTCGGCTGCGTGATCGGCGTTGCCGATGCATCCTTCGCAATCGAAGTCGGCGAAATCTTCTGCATCATGGGGCTCTCGGGGAGCGGCAAGTCGACCCTCGTCCGTCACATCAACCGCCTGATCGAACCGACCTCCGGACATGTCCTCATCCACGGCGAGGATATCAACGCCAAGTCGGCAAACGAGTTGCGCCGCTTGCGGGCGGAGAAAATCGGCATGGTGTTCCAGCACATGGCCTTGTTTCCTCACCGCTCGGTGCGCGACAACGTCGCTTACGGCCTCGAAGTCCGCGGAATGGACCGCAAGCGCCGCTGGGCAATGGCCGCCGAGAAGCTCGCGCTCGTCAGGCTCGCCGGGTGGGAGAGCCGCTACCCGCACGAATTGTCCGGCGGGATGCAGCAGCGGGTCGGGCTCGCGCGGGCTTTGGCCGCCGATCCGGATATCCTTTTAATGGATGAGCCGTTCAGCGCGCTCGATCCCCTGATCCGCCGCCAACTGCAGGACGAGTTCATCGCCCTCGCGGGCGTCGTCAAGAAGACGACGCTTTTCATCACGCACGATCTCGACGAGGCGATCCGCCTCGGCCATCGGATCGCGATCATGCGCGATGGCCGCCTCATTCAGATGGGCCCGCCGGAGGACATCGTGCTTCATCCGGCCGACGATTACGTTGCCGAGTTCGTGAAGGGCATCTCGCGCCTGAAGTTCTTGACCGCGGAGAAGGTGATGGACCCCTGGAGCCCGGCCGCGGGAGCATCGAGTGTCAGCCTCGCAGACTGCACGAGGGTCCGTCTGGAAGCGGACGTTGCGAGCGTCATTGCTCTCGCCGCTCAATCGGAAAAAACCATTGTCGTCGTGGACGGAGAAAACCGGCCCGTCGGCATCGTCACGCCGCGCGGCCTGCTGCGCGCCATTCAGGCGAGCGCGGGATAATATCCGCAGGGGCGAGCAATGATCACGAAAATCCCCATCGGAGGAGCGGCGGAACAACTTGTCGCTTTTGTTGGGACCTATCTTAAGCCCCTCGTCATTACGTTCATTTGGATAACGCTCTCCCTCAACGGAGCATTTTTCTGGCTGTTCCAGTCCTTGCCGGCACCTGCATGGATCATCGGCGTCGCGATTGTCGCGTGGCGGTTTGCCGGACCCGGCATCGCGATCTTCGGTCTCCTCGGACTCGGCTTGCTCTGGAACCAGGGCCTTTGGGGCGCCACGGCCCAGACCCTCAGTCTCGTGCTGACGGGGACGCTGATGTCGCTCGTCGTCGCGATTCCACTCGGGATCGCGATGGCCGAGAGCCGCGTCGTCAACAGCGTCATGGCGCCGATTTTGGATTTTCTGCAGACGATGCCCCGCTTCGTCTACTTGATTCCGGCAGTCGCCATCCTCGGTCTCGACGTCGCCCCGGCCGTGTTTGCGACGATGACGCTGGCGGTGCCGCCACCGACGCGGCTCACGGCGGTCGGCATCGGCCAGGTCGACCCGCGCATGGTGGAAGCCGCCGAAGCCTTCGGCTCGACGCGCTGGCAGATCCTCGCCAAGATCAAGCTGCCGCTCGCATTTTCGGCCATCATGCTCGGCGTCAATCAATGCCTGATGATGTCGCTCTCGATGGTCATCATTGCGTCTCTGATCGGGGCGGGGGGGCTCGGGGCCGAGATCCTGAAGGCGATCTCGGAAGTGAAAGCCGGACGCGGCTTGGTCGCCGGCATCGGTGTCGTCGTCCTCGCCATCCTCATCGATCGCATCACCAAAGGGGCGGCCGCGCGGCTGACCCGGCGCTGGGGACGCGACACGGTCATGCAGCAGGCTTAGCCGCTATGGAATTCCCTCCGATCCCCCTCGAAAGCTGGATCGATGCCGCGATCGCGTGGCTAGTCGTCAGGGGCGGACCGATATTCGACGTGATCGGCAAGACGCTGAGCACACTGGAACTGCTGTTGCGCGATGCTCTTCGCGGGCTCCCACCCTACGTGATGATCCCGCTCCTGGTCGCCTTTCCCCTTTTCAAGCGAAGGTTTCGCACGGCCGCACTTCTTCTGGCCGCGCTCTTGTTGATCTGGAACCTCGAGCTCTGGCGTGAGGCCATGCAGACCGTGTCGCTCGTGCTCATCGCCGCCGGCCTTTCCCTCGGGATCGCCGTCCCACTCGGCATTCTCGCGGCCGAAAGCCGGCTCGCCCGCTCGATCATCGAGCCGGTGCTCGATTACATGCAGACGACGCCGGCCTTCGTCTATCTGATCCCCGCCGTCCTCTTCTTTGGCGTCGGTACGGTACCCGGCATACTGGCGACCATGGCGTTCGCGCTGCCGCCGCCGATTCGAGCCACCTCTCTCGGCATCGCCGAAGTGGACCCGCAAATCGTCGAGGCCGCGGTCGCCTTCGGCTCGTCGCGCCGCCAGCTGCTTCTCAAGATCAAGCTTCCCCTCGCGCTCCCCTACATCTGGGTCGGCGTCAACCAATGTATTATGATGTCGCTGTCGATGGTGGTGATTGCCTCGCTCATCGGCGCCACCGGGCTCGGCACGCGGGTCGTCGAGGGCCTCAGTCAATTCGATATCGGCAAGGGCGTCGAAGCCGGCGTCGCCGTGGTGGCGGTGGCAATCGCGCTCGATCGCCTCTTCGCCGCCGGCGGCGGGAAGGACGGCTCGAAGCCGGCGATGTAGGGAAAATTATCTCGGCCCGTCGCATCTCGTATTTGACAAAACGGGCGCCCATCCCCAGCCTTGGGAGAGGGGATACGGCAGAGACAGAAGGAGCAACCGAAGTGGCAAAAGTCGCCGCACGTCGGGCCGGCAAAGCGGTCAAGATCGAGGTCCGGCCCCTGGCGGGCGCGCTCGGAGCGCAGATTTTCGGCGTCGATCTGTCTCGCCCCATCGGCGATTCTCTGTTCGCCGACATCTATAAAGCGCTCCTCAACCACCTGGTGATCTTTTTCCCCGAACAAAAACCCCTCCGGCCGGAGCAGCATCGGGCCTTCGCCGATCGGTTTGGCAAGGTCGACCTCGAGCCCTTCGCCTATCCGTTCAAGACGCCGACCGTCGAAAGTCACACGGAAATCCTCCTCAACGTGAAGGAGGCGAGCGACACGTCGATCAACGTCGGCGGATTCTGGCATGCCGACGTGACCTACCGCGACAAGCCCCACAAGTGCGCGGTCATCTACGCCAAGGAAGCTCCGCCCTACGGCGGTGACACGATGTTCGCGAATCAGTATCTCGCCTATGAAACGCTCTCCCCGGGCATGCGGCGCATGCTCGACGGCATGCAGGCCGAGCACGACAGCGCGATGATCTATGGTGGAGAAACGGCGCGGTACGCATCCGTATCGCGTACGCGCGTACCGACCCAGGAAGACCGGAAGTTTTCCGCAAGCCTGTACGACACGGCCAAGCATGCCGAGACGATTCGCACCGAGCATCCGGTCGTGCGAACGCACCCGGAAACGAAGCGCAAGTGCCTTTACATCAACCGCGGCTTCGCCACGCGATTCTCAAGCATGACAAAAGAGGAGAGCCTTCCCCTTCTGGAGTTTCTCTGGCAGCACGCAAGCCGTCCCGAATTCTCGTGCCGGTATCGTTGGACTCAGGACGACGTTGGCGTCTGGGACAATCGATGCGCCATGCACTATGCGCTGAACGACTATTCGGGATATCGTCGTGAAATGCACCGCATCTCCGTCCACGAGGAATCGCGGCCGGGATAGCGTCCGACGCGCCTAACGGCGTCGCCCCGGCGATTTCTGTCGGGGCTCCACGGAGGATCAATGGCCGATCTCGATCTCGCATACACGCCCGCGCTTGCACTCGCAAAGCTCATCCGAGAGCGCAAGGTCTCGCCCGTCCAGGTGGTGGAGAACAGCCTCGCCCGTATCGCCGAGGTCAATCCGAAGCTCAACTGCTTCTGTTTCGTCTACGGGGAGGAAGCGCTCGCCAAGGCACGCGAAGCCGAGACGGCGGTGACCAACGGAGGAAAGCTCGGACCGCTCCACGGTGTCCCGATCGCGATCAAGGACGTGACGCCGACCAAGGGAAAGCGGACGACGATGGGCTCCTATGTCCGCGAAAACTGGGTTCCGAATTTCGATGCGATCGTGGTCGAGCGCCTGCTCGGCGCCGGGGCCATCATGGTCGGCAAGACGACGACGCCCGAATTCGCGCACTCGTCCTTTACGAAGAGCAAGCTTTGGGGCGTGACGCGCAATCCCTGGAATCCGGAGCGGACGCCGGGCGGCTCGTCCGGCGGCGCCGGCGCGGCAGTCGCATCGGGCTGCGTTCCGATCGCCGAAGGGTCCGACATGGGCGGATCGGTCCGCGCCCCGGCGGCGAGCTGTGGCTTGGTCGGACTGAAGCCGAGCTTCGGGCGCATCCCCTTCGAGATCTACCCGAGCGTCTTCGACCAGACCTGCCACTTTGGGCCCCTTGCGCGCACGGTCGACGACGCAGCGCTGTTTCTCCAAGTGGCCCAGGGCCCGGACGAACGCGACATCAACTCGATCTCGCCCGGGATCGATGTCCCGGTGCCGACGTCGGCCGACATCAAGGGCCTCAAGCTCGCCTATAGCCGTGATCTCGGCTTCTTCAACGTGACGCCGGAGGTGGAGGCGAACACCCGCGCCGCGGTCGATAGCCTGCGGACGTGCGGCGCAACGGTCGACGAAGTCAACCTCGTGCTCACGCCGGAAGACGACGCCGTCGGCAACCGCTATTGGGCCGTCTACCATGCCGCCCTCCATGCCGAGCACTTGCCCAAATGGCGGGACAAGATGACGCCCTGGCTCGTGAAGCGGATCGAGGACGCTCTCAAGATGAGCGCCGTCGATTTCAAAAAGATCGAGTTCCACCGGACGAACCTTTGGAACCGCTTGAGGGCGATTCTCGCCAAATATGACGCGCTTCTCTGCCCGACCCTGACGCGGACGGCGCCGGGCGCCGAGCAGAACGACTCGGATTTCAGCGGCATGGATGATCAGGGTCTCTACCGGGGATTCGAGTTGACTTTCCCGTTCAACATGGTGGCTCAATGTCCGGCGTTGAGCGTGCCGTCCGGCTTCGCTCCGGACGGGCTGCCAACGGCCTTGCAGATCGTGGGGCGCCGCTTCGACGACTTGATGGTGCTTCGCATCGCCGCGGCTCTCGCGGCCGTGCGTCCGTGGACCGACCGCCGCCCGCCGATCTGAAACGCCGCGGACGCTCTGGGAGGGGGATCCCACATGCCGGCCATGGTTGAGTTCGACAAGGTGACCAAGCGGTTCGGGTCGCTCACGGTGCTGGACGAGCTGACGTTCGCAGTGAAGCCGAACGAGAAAGTGGCCATCATCGGCCCGAGCGGGTCGGGAAAATCGACGCTTCTCCGCGTGCTGATGACGCTGGAACGAATCGACGGCGGCGTGGTCGAGGTCGAGGGCGAGCCGCTCTGGCACATGCGGAAAGGCGACGCGCTGGTCGCGGCGGACGAGCGGCACTTGCATCGCATGCGGGCCAAGATCGGAATGGTGTTTCAGCAGTTCAACCTGTTC
Organism: Rhodospirillales bacterium; assembly: GCA_009694195.1. GTDB lineage: Bacteria > Pseudomonadota > Alphaproteobacteria > Rhodospirillales > SHVQ01 > SHVQ01. Next base: position 67,242 of record SHVQ01000006.1, on the reverse strand, counting down.
CCCCACATGACGGCGATCCGCAACATCATCGACCCCTGCGTCGCCGTGCTGAAAATGACGGAGCCGGAGGCCCGCGCACGCGCCGAATCCCTGCTCGACATGGTGGGCCTCAAGGACAAGATGGGGAACTACCCGGCCGAGCTTTCGGGCGGCCAGCAGCAGCGCGTCGCGATCGCACGCGCGTTGGCCATGCGGCCGAAGATCATGCTGTTCGACGAGGTCACCTCCTCGCTCGACCCCGAGCTGGTGGGCGAGGTGTTGGGCGTGATCCGCCGGCTTGCCCGCGAGCACGACCTCACGATGCTGATCGTCACCCATCAGATGGGGTTCGCGAAGGAGATCGCCGACCGGGTCTGTTATTTCGATCACGGCCGGATCGCCGAGGAAGGCCGGCCGGCCGAGTTCTTCGCCAATCCGAAGAACGAGCGCACCCGGGCCTTCCTCAAGGCCGTGCTCGAAGTGTGAAGGGAAGAGGAATCAAGAGAGATGATCGACCAGGTTTCTGCGCTCCGGGGGCTCGCGACGCCCAAGGAGCAGGCCTTTCCGGACGGTGAGTACCGGGAGCGCATCGCCAAAGTTCGAAAGGGACTGGAGGAGCGGAACCTCGATGCCCTGGTGGTCACGTACCTCCCACATCTCTGCTACCTGACGGGCTTCCAGACACCGATCCCGGATATTTTCAATGGACTCGTCCTGCCCCGCGAGGGCGACGCGGTCATGGTGCTGGCCGACGGCGATGCGCCGCTTGCGATCTTGCACGGCTGGGCCGGCGCCATCGTCACCCATCGGCCGCGAGACCCGGAGGATGCGCCAGCCAAGGTCGTCCAGGCGCTCAAGGAGCTTGGCCTCGCCGAAAAGAGCATCGGCCTGGAGACGCGGCGCGAGGGGCTGAGCCCGAAGGTCTACGAACAACTCCGCCGGCAACTCCCGCGCGCCGAGCTCTCGGGGGCGTCCGACGTCCTGACCAACGTCCGTATCATCAAGTCTCCCCTCGAGATCGCCCACATGCGCCAGGCGGCCCGCATGACCGACTTGGGGATGGTGGCGGCCATCGAGGCGACGCGGCCGGGCTGCACCGACAACGACATCGCGGCGGCGGCCCAGGAAGCGATGATCCGCGCGGGCAGCGAGTATTTCTCCGCCGAGCCGTTCATCATCGTCGGCCGCCGGGCGGGCCTCAATCACGCCATGTACAAGCGCATCCCCGTGAAAAAAGGGGAGTCCATGACCTTCGAGATCTCGGCCGCCTATCACCGGTACGGCGGCCCGGTGGAGCGCACGGTCGTGATGGGACCGCCGCCGGACGCGGTGAAGCGGCTCGCCGACTTCTCGCTCAATGCGCTCAACACGCTTCTCGCCAACGTGCGGCCCGGGCGTCCCATCGCCGAATTGGCGCGCGAGGTGAAGAAGGTTTTTAAGCCGCTCGAAGGCGAGATTTATCCGCGCACCCAGTTCGGCTACAGCGTCGGCATCGACTTCCCGCCGGATTGGGGCGAGGAGGTCTTCCTCATCCAGGAGGGCAACCCGCGCAACCTGGAGCCCGGCATGGTCTTTCATTCGCCCCAGAGCATCCGCGTGCCAGGCCGACTCGGGGCCTGCATCAGCGAGCTTTGGACCGTCACCCAGACCGGGGTTGAGGTCTTCAGCAAGCTGCCCCGCGAGATGACCGTCGTCCCCGCGTAACCGCGCAGGCGAACGGAAGGGAGGATTCGGTGTTCGATCTCGTGCAGGCGTTGAAAGACGCAAAACCGACGCGGGAAGCGGCGTTCGAGGATTCCGAGCACCTGGCGCGGATGGCGCGCGCCCGCGAGGCCATGGAGGCGGCGGGGCTCGACGTTCTTCTCGTCCACAACGTCCCCAACATCTCCTATCTCAGCGGCTATCTCACGCAGATGACGAGCTGGTACGTCTGTCTCGTGCTGCCGCGGGACGGCGAGCCGTTCATCCACGTGAACGAAGGCGAAACCGCGCTCGTGCTGATCCACGGGCCCGTCGGCGACGTGGTGACGATCCCGTGGCGGCGGTCGAGCGAGGCTCCGGAGGATTTGGCCGACGTCCTGCGCCGGCGGGGATTGGCGGAGAAGCGCATCGGCATCGAGACGGCGCGATATCCCCTCTACGTCGATACGTATCTCAGGCTGCGGAAGGCGCTCCCGAAGGCGGACGTCAAGGACGCCTCCGACCTCGTGTCCAATCTGCGGGTCGTGAAGTCGGCGGCCGAGATCGCCCACATGCGGGAAGCCGCGCGGATCACCGCCGTCGGCATGGAGGCCGCCCGCAAGGACCTCAGGCTCGGCAACACCGATAACGACGTCGCCGCCGCCGCCTATTCCGCCATGGTCCGCGCCGGCAGCGAGCATCCCGCCACCGCGCCCTTCGTCCAGGCCGGTCATCGCATCGGATGGGGACCCAACACGAACTGGAAGCGGTTCCCCCTCCAGCGGGGAGAGCCCGTTCTCGTCGGCCTGACGGGAACCTATTACCGCTACGGCGCGCCGCAGTTTCGTACGGCGGCCATCGGCGCGCCTTCGGACGAGATCAAGCGGCTCGCGGATGCCGCGATAAATTCCGTCGGTTTGGCGATCGAGAATATCCGCCCCGGGCGGTCGGTCCACGATGTGGCCAAGGCGGCCGGAAAGGGACTCCGCGGCCTCGACCGCGATGTTCAATTCGACGGATCGTTCGGCCACTCCGTCGGTCTCGGCCTCGTTCCCACCTGGCAGGAGCGCTCGCTCGAGATCGTCGAAGGGGTCGAACGGCCGCTCGAGCCCGGCATGGCGTTCCATGCGCTCGTCGGCCTCCGCATCCCCGGCCGGACGGGTGTCGGCTTCAGCGAGACTTGCCTCGTGACGGATGGAGGCTGCGAGGTTCTGACAAAAGGGAAGCGGGAGATTATCGTGGAGCCCGCCTAGGTTTGCGCTACAGTCTGGCGTAATGCATCGGGCTTTCTGGAAACCCAGTCAATTCGGAGGAGAAAGACGCCATGATAGACCTTCACACGGGGAATACCGGCAACGGGCAGCGCGCCGCCATCATGATTGAAGAATGCGGCCTCCCCTACAAGCTGACGAAGTACAATTTGCAGAAGGGCGAGCATAAAAGTCCCGAGTTCCTCAAGCTCAATCCTCTCGGTGCCATCCCGGCAATCGTCGATCGTGATGCGCCGGGCGGGAAGCCCGTCGTGCTCACGCAGTCCGGCGCCATCGTGCTCTATTGCGCCGAGAAATCCGGCAAGTTCATGCCGAAGGACCCGGCCAAGCGGGCCGATGCATACCGTTGGTTCATGCATGCGACGACCGACGTGCAGCCCGCCAGCAGCGCGATCTTTTTTGTCGGGAACGTGTTGCCGGACAAGCCGCAGAGCGCCGTCGAGGGGTTCGAGAAGCGCCTGCTCGGGCACCTGAAGGAGTGCGACCGCCGCCTCGGCGAGGCCGAATACCTCGCGGGCGAATTGTCGATCGCCGACATCGCGCTCTATCCGGTGATCGTCGGGCGCAAGGCGCTGATCGATAAGACCGGCGGCATGCCGAACCTGATGAAGTGGTTCGAGCGGATGTCGGCACGCCCGGCCGTCCAGAAGGCCATGAAGGCGTTGGCCTGACGGCGCCGCATCGACGACGCGGAACGTTGCCGCTCGAGCGCGGCATTCTGCCGTCTTGGGCATGGAGGGTGGCATTCTCCGATCCCCTTTGACGTGGACGGACGTCCGGCGTTCCGCCGATGGGATTCAGCGATTCCTGTGTTGGTGGCGAGCGGAGCTGATCTCCGCAGTGCCGTCCTCGGTCCGGCGCGTGTTGGCGCTGGACAGCGACACGCTCCTCTTTCGTCTCGCGGAGGGGAAGCTTGACGTCGACTATATTGGAGCCGGCGGCCAAAACCGCCTGCTCACGCTGACAACAGGCGAAGACGGTCGACCGAAGCCTCCCCAGGACTTCGCCGACGTTTTGAAGCGACTCGGAACGGCTCGCCCGCGCATTGCCGTCGTGGTCGATGCGGCGCTGGCATTGGCGCGGAAAATCCGCATCCCACGTCTGGCCGATGCGGATATCGCTTCCGCCATCGGTCTGGAGATCGAGCGGCTGACTCCGTTTCGCCCGGAGGAGGTTTACATATGGCAGACGATCGACGGATCGGACGGCGATGAGAAGACTCAGCTAGTGCACGTGACGTTCGTGCCCCGCCGCGTGCTCGATCCGGTCCTTCAGGGATTGCGCGCCTGCGGACTGGCGCCGTCCTCGGTCGCGCTCGCCGGCGAGCCGGGGAGCGCCCCGCGACCGCTCCCCGTGGCCGGATTGTTCGAAGCAAAGCCTGGCGGGCGGCTCGTTCCCGCCATGGCGGCGCTCGCCGTTCTCTTGCTCGGCGCGGCCATCGTCTCGCCCTTGTTCCGCCTGGAGGCGGCGGTCGCCAGGCTCGCCGAGGAGCTGCCGCCGGCAAAACGACGCGCCGCGGCGACCGTCGCGCTCAGCAGCGAGATCGACCGATTGACGCAGGGCGCCCGCATCATCGCCCAATCGAAAGCCGAGTCCGCCTCGCCTTTAGCTCTGATCAACGCGCTGTCGGACCTGTTGCCGGACGGCACGTGGCTCTCCCACTTCAATGTCGTCGGCGGCGAAGCCGTGATCGAAGGCTGGACTCTTTCGAGCGCCGAGCTCGTCGGGCGCCTGGAAGGCGCGGGCCTCTTCCGATCCGTGAGCTATTTGGCGCCGGTCACGCGGGACGGTGAGCGCGGGTTCGAGCGTTTCAGCTTCGCCGCCAAGCTGCCGGGGCGATAAGACATGGTCGGGCCGTTTCCTCGCCATACGCGCCGGATCGCCGCTCTCGCGTTGCTCTTCGCCGTGGTCGCGGGGCTTGGCGTTGCGACCCTGTTGCCCGCCAGAACCGCCTATCAATCCGCTCATTTGCGGCTTGAGCAGTATCGCGCCGCATTGGCGGGTTACGAGCAACTCGCCGACCGCTCACGAGAGCTGCGGCCGCTGGTCGACTCGCTGCGGCAGGGCGGCTCGTTCGAGGGACTGCTTCTGCCCGTCGGGAGCGACAGCAGCAGCGCGGCGGCCATCCAGACGCGCGTCCAGTCCATTGTCGCGGGCGCGGGCGCCGAGCTGACGAGCGTCGAAGCGCTCCCGTCCCTCGGCATTGAGGGCTACCAGCGCATCGGGCTCCGGGTTCAGTTCGTGACGGATGTCAACGCGCTTCGCACCATCCTGCACGCGCTCGAATACGGCCGGCCGATCATGATCTTCGACAACGTGTTCGTGCACGCTCAGACGTCGCGCGCGGTCGGTGTCGTTAATCCCCTCGCCGTCCGCATGGACGTTTTCTCGTTCAGGACTCGAGACTCATGATTGCGCTGCCGGCAGGCGAGCGGCGCATCGTGCTTGGCCTTGGAGCCGCGTGCGCCTGTCTCGTTGTCATTGCCGTTCTCCCCTGGATCCGCGACCCGATCGCCCCGGGGCGTCCCGTTAAGCCCACGGAAGCAGCGGGAAGCCCTTTCATCGTCCCCCGCTTCGAGGCTCCCCCCCTCGCGGCCCTCTCCCCGATGGTCGAGCGGCCCCTGTTCACGGCGACCCGACGTCCGGCGCCGACCGCCGTGCCAGCCGGTGCCGCCGCCGGGGACGCGGCCGGAAGCGGCCCCATCCTCGGCCGCTACCGTTTTAACGGTGTGGTCGTGACGCCGACCGTCCGAATGGTGTTCGTGACCTATATCAAGGACAACAAGCCGGTCGCCATCGCCGAGGGCGAGAAGCTCGACGAATGGGTCGTCACGGAGGTCCGCGGAGACATGGTCGTGCTCAGGTCCGGCGACCGGGAAGAGCGCGTTTCCGTCCGCGACCCCCCTCCGGCGGCGGCGCCGGGGGTCCCTGCGCCGCGTTGATCGCGTTGATTCCGGCGCGCAGGAAACCTATGATGGGCCGACTGGGGCCATAACATATAACTCTTAAACTCCCCGGGGGGACCTTGATCGCAAGGCTGGCACTTGCCGGACTGCTGCTGCTGGCTGCCGCGTGCACGGCGAAGCCCGTGCGCGACGTTGCGGCGCCGCCTGCACCCCAGCCGCGGGCGCAGACCCAGACGGCTCCCACGGCTTCGGCACCGAAGCCGGTTTCCCGAGAGCGGGCCTGGAAGAGCGAGACCGCGACGTTCGACGAGGTCGTCTCGACGCAAGGGACGAGCATCGATCGCCAGGGCGGCAATCGCAAACGCGGAACGGGTGCCGCCGGAGACATCACCCTTAATTTCACGGACGCCGACCTCCGCGAGGTGATCAAGGTCATTCTCGGGAACGTGCTCAACGTCAACTACGTCATAGACCCCAACGTCACCGGCAAAGTGACCTTGAAGACCGACCGGCCGTTGCGGCGGGCAACGCTCATCCCGACTCTTGAGGCCATTCTCGCGACCCAACAGGCGAAGTTGATCGCTCAAGGCGACGTGTATCGAATCACCCGCACCAGCGATCCCGCCGATCTCGCAGCCGGCGGCATCGGCGTGGCGCGGGGCCCGCTTCCCGACGGCGCGGGGCTGCAGGTCTTTCCGCTCGAGTTCATCTCCGCGAGCGAGATGGAAAAAATCCTGAAGCCGCTGCTGCCGGCGGGCTCCATCGTGCACGCCGACAACCGCCGGAACGTCATCATCATCGCGGGAACGGGGCCGCAGATACGCCTGGTCTCCGAGACGGTGGACATCTTCGACGTCGATCAGATGGCCGGCCAGAACGTCCTCGTCCTCAGTCTCAGGAATGCCGATCCGCGCGTGGTCGTCGCCGAGCTCGAGAGCATCTTCGGGGTCGACGGAGCCATCTCCGGGGCGCGCCTTGTGCAGCTGATCCCACTCGATCGATTGGGCGCCATCCTCGTCGCCTCGAAGCAGATGGCCTACATCGAGAAGGCGCGGGCGTGGATCCAAAAGCTGGACGCCGAACGGAGCCCCAGCGAGCGGCGGGTGTTCGTTTACTATGTGCAGCACAGCCGGGCGAGCAAGCTGGCGGATTCGCTCCGGGACGTGACCGGCTGGGTTGGACCCGAAGGAAGCGGCAACGATTCGCCGGCCTCGGAGGCGCCGAAGGCGGGCGACGCCGAGAAGCCGAGCGTCATGCGCGCGAGCTACCGGATGATGAATTCGAACAGCAACCTCGGCACCGGGCTCCGCATCGCCGTCGACGAGGAACGCAACGCGCTCCTCGTGTCGTCGACGCCGAAGGATTTCCTGCTGATCGAGGACGTGCTGGCGAAGCTGGATATCCAGCCGCTGCAGGTCATGATCGAGACCAGCATCTTCGAGGTCACGCTCAGGGACGAGCTTCGCTACGGAATTCAGTATGCGATCTCCAACGGCGGGCTTGGCGTCACCGGCGACGGGCTGATTTCGCTCAGCCGCGGAACGACGACGGCAACGACGTCGTCGGGTCTGGTGCAGCCGGTCGTCAACAGCCTCTTGCCGGGCTTCGGCTTCACGCTCGAAGGGGACTCGCGGGCGCGGTTCGTCATCGACGCCCTTTCGGCGATGACCGAGGTCGACATGATCTCGTCGCCGAACGTGATCGTCCTCAACAACCAGTCGGCGACCCTTCGGGTCGGTGATGAAGTGCCGATCATCACGCAGACGGCGACCAGCACGCTCACGACCAATCCGCTGATCGTCAACACGGTGCAATACCGGAGTACCGGCGTCGGGCTCGAGGTCACGCCCCGCGTCAACGCAAGCGGCATGATCACGCTCGATATCACGCAAGAGGTCAGCGACGTCGTAACGACGACGTCCTCCAACATCAATTCGCCGACCATCCAGAACCGAAGCATCTTCAGCACCGTCTCCATCCGGAGCGGCGATTCGGTCATGCTCGGAGGACTGATCCGCGAGACGGCGTCCAAGTCCAATTCGGGGATCCCGGTGCTCCACGAGATCCCGGTCATCGGCGCGCTCTTTGGTCAGAAAGTGAAGGCGGCGAGCCGCACGGAGCTTGTCGTCATGATCCGCCCGATCATCGCAGCCAATCCGGATCAGACGAAGAATGTCAGCGTGGACATGAAGCAGAAGTTCCAGACGCTCCTGCAGCGCGAGCAGACGGGCATCACGCAGCCTCGACGGATCGTCGAAAAAGAGTGATGCGGCCGTTGGCGCGGTGCGCGACCCCGCCGCAGCCCGCTACGGGCTGAGCGTGAAGGAAATCCCGTAGCGGCCGGTGCCCCTGCAGCAATGGGCGACCCGGACGACATAGGTTCCGGGCGCGACCGAGCTTTCGACCCGGAAGTTGTACCAAGGCCCCCCGTCGTCGTCGGCGGCGATGACGGCGCCGTCCATCGATTCAAGGGATGCTTTGACGTCGGTGCCGCCCGACGAGGTGACGACGAGCGTGCCCCCCTGCGTGACGACGACCCGGAAGAGATCGATGTCATCCGCCACTTCGATGCGGCCGGCGGTCGGGCCGCTGAGCACGACCGCGGTCGCGGCATCGTTGCCGAAGTCGTCCGTCAAGGCGAGCACCTGGCCGGTCCCTGGAAGGGCCGGCGGCGGCGGCGCGCTTGTCCCCGCGCCGTCGGAGACCAGCGCCTGAAGCTCTTCCGGGCTCGCGGTCACATGCACCCCGTAGCTCGCCACGGGGCGAAAGGCACGTCCCTCGTTGAAGGCATGGATGATGTTGACGCCCAAGACGGCCGCGGGGCCGATCGACACGAGAGCCTGGATGCGATCTCCGCCGGTTCGCGTCACTTGGTGGACGGTAAATCCCTCCGGGACAAGCACGACGACCCCGCCGGTCCCCTGCGCGAAGCCGTCGGCGGTCAACTCGAGGGTCACCGTCGTCGCGCGCGGCACGAACGCGACGATGGGGACATCGATGTAGGTTCCCAAGAGGAGGCATTCGAAGTGGAAGGGACAGGAGATGGTCGATTTCGTGCTCGGCAGTCGATATATGGGCTGCCCCGTCAGTTGATTGGCAAGATGGCCGAGCGCCTCCTGCGGGGTCGCCAGCCAGCGCCCGCCGGCTCCGTCGAGCCCGACGTAGTAACGACCGTCACGGCGCTGAATGAGGGCGGCTTGGCCGATCGGGCTGCCGCCGAGCGCCCGGTGCAAGTCGTAGGTCTGCTTGGCCGCCCGCATCAGCGATTGATCGGCCGCCGCGAGACCGTCAAATCCCGACGCCTCGCTCAGCGGCCGATTGAGGTCGAAGTAGACGGCCGGACCGTTCCCGCCGCCCGCCGCGGCGCCCGCCAGGATATGGCTCGCGAGAAGATCCACATAGGACTGATAGCCGGGAATCAGATTGGGTTCGGCGAGCTTGATCGACGGCTCGGCGGCCGAGCCCGCCGAGAGCCCGGCGAGCCACAGGGCCATGCCGCAAGCGAAGGCACGCGCTTCCCACATTAGCTCTGGAACACCATGCAGGTCTTCGGCACGAGCACGAGGGAGCCGCGCGAGAACCAGTTGAGAAACGTGTTGCCCGTGCAGACGGACCGGCTGATGCCGATGGTGCCGAAGCGCGGCAGCTCGACGTCCGCGACCTCGACCCGGATGTACTGGCCTTCGTCGCGCCGGACGGTTCCGCACCACTTGGCGCCGTTGTCGTAAAGACCGGGGCGCGTACAAACGAGGCGGTGCAGATCGGGCGAATCCGTGTTCAATCCCTGATGGGGGTTGGTTCGCGTGGCGACGCGCGCAGGCACCGGCGAGTTCACGGCGACGACGCGTCCCGACGCGCCGCCTTCCGGTTCGTCATCAGGCTCCTCGACGACAGCAGCCACGGCAGCCGCCGAGCCGAACCGCTGAACGCTTGCCTGTGTCGCCTCATGCCGCGCCTTGCGAATGTCATTGAGACGGCTGTTGGCAAGCTGCGCGGAGGGCGACGAAGGATAATTCATCAGAATCTGCTCGTAGGCCTGCTCGGCCTCGAAAGCTTGGCCCGCCCGCTCCAACTGATAGGCCCTGGTGAAGAGACCATCCACCCCCATCGAGGGCGGCGGTGGAAGGACGACGGCAGCGACGGACTCGGCCGCTCCCGCGTCGCGTTTCCATCCGTTCGCGAGCTGCGGAGAGGCGCGGCCCGGCTGCACGACCACCTGCACGTTCGGATCATCGAGCGCGCGCCGCGGCAGAGGCGTCCAGGGATTCGCCGGGCCGGACCCGGTGCCCGGCACCACGGGGATGGCCGACTTCGCGGTCGGCAGGTTTCCGAATGGGTGGCTCTCCGAAAGAAAGACACCCATGTCGTACATATCGCCGCCGAAGGGCTCCGAAACCACGATGGTGACGGGAATCCGGGGCACTGCCGGCGGCCGGGGCTCAGGCCCGCCATAGCTCGCCTGCGCGCGGGGCGCGGGCGCCGCTGTCGCGGGTGCGGACGGTTGCGGGCGCGCTGCGGCGATGGGTGCCGAAGGAGGCGCCGACGCGACCTGCAAGCCCGAGGCGGGCGCACGGTTCGCCGGAGCCACCGGCTGAGTGCGCGCGACGGCAGCAGGCGCGGCCGGCGGCTCGTCGTCGCCAAAGCCGAACCAGCCCGTTACGGTTCCCAGGAGCTTCTTTCCCCAGCCGGGCCCCGAAGGCTCGGCTTGCGGGGCGGCCGGTTTGGCGCGGATGCGTTCGCTCGCTTGTGGGGCCACGACCGGCGGGGACTCCACGTACTGGTAGCGCTCCCGACGCCATGCCGCAACTTCTGCGGCCGTCATCGGGCTTTGAGTCCGAAGGTCGCCCTTGTCGTACGTTGCCCGCATGTGCTGGCCGTCGATCCGGACGATGACGAACCGGCCGTGGCGCACGCCGTCGGCGTACTGGCCGTAGACCAGCTGGCCGTCGGGATAGGTCGTGACCACGTCGCCGTGAAACTCGCCCTTCTGAAAGGTACCCTCGTTACGCTCCGTCTCCTGGTTGCTCTGGTACCAGACGAGCGTCCCCTGTCCCTGGAGCTTTCCGTCGGCGCAGTCGCCCTGCCAGCGGATGCGTTCTCCCGGCGTGAAGAACGGATTGCTGGTCCCGCAATTGGATGTTTCGTCGACGATCCACTTTCCGCTGTTGGCGTGAGCGGACGCCGCCAGCATCACGATCGCCATTCCAGCGAAAACGGCGCGCAAGGAGATTGCCGGCGGGGGATTCCCCCGCAGTCCAAAGGGGGCTGCTTGCGGGGGATTCCCCCGCAGTCCCCAGGCGCGGACGCACGCCCGAACGGCCCAGAAATTCGGCACTCCCGGTTCCCCCCCCGGAATTTATTTATGGCAACGAAGTATAAGCGGCGCGGAACTTTTTGGAGAGTCCATTCGGCAGGTGGTCGGCGCGGCGCTGCGACGCGCGCACCAATTATTGTTATCACCGAGACGTAAACTACAACGTGTTGACAACACCAAGTTCCGATACGGCCGTCATGGATTTTCGCCGCCGATCTGCCGCCAAGCGCGCAAGAGGAACGGGCGCGATGGGTCTTCGGTGATCCACACGACGGCTTGCCATGCGCCCCGTGCGCCGGAGGCAAGCTCGGCCACGGCACGAATGCCGAAAACTTGGGCGGGCGAAGTCTCCGTATACTCCTCGCCGCCGTCGAGCTCGGGGAGCTGCCCATTTTGCGCTGCACCTCGCGCGCGGAGAAACGTCTCGAGCTCCAGCGGTTCCACCCCTGGAATCGCCGCCAGCACCGCGCGCGCCGCCGATGCCGGATCGACGCCTGCGTTCAGACAGTCGATCGTAATGTCGGGGGCGAGGCGCGCATAGAGGCCGGGGCTCATGCCGAGGACCTGCTGCAGTTCGTCGACGGTTTCGAACAGACCGTCGCGGGCGCCGTGCACCCGGTGGGCGGTCGCGTAATCATCGTCTTCGGCACCGCGCGGACGCCGCCGGTGGTCAGGATCGCGCCAGTCGAGAATCGCTTGGCTGAGGGCTTGCGCCTGTTCGTCCCCGGTATATTGACGAACGAGCCCCAAGAGGAGGGTTCCCCATCCCGTATTGATGTCGACCTTCCCGCATTCGTCGCGAATGGAAAGGTTGACCTTGCTTCCGAGCACATCGACCGTGAGCGTCTCATCCCCGTCGGGCCCCGGCCGGCGCTTGGCTTTCGGGTCGAGCAGCATCAGGATCGCATGGGAAACGCCGGCCTGCGCCGCGGCACGGGCGCGAACCTCCTCCACCAGGTTGCGCGCGAGACGGCTTTCCGTACGGGCCGTCGTCGCCATCACGACGGCAATCGCCGCCATCAGCGCCAGCATCCACAAAACCATCAGAAGCGCGACACCTCGCTCACGATTGCGTCGGAGATTCATGGCGTCCTCACCGCGGCTGCGCGTCCAATACGGGCGCAACCGTCAACGTCGGCCACCGCCCTTTCGCAGGGTCCGCATAAGCGATGTTCAGGCTGACAAGGCTGGGAAGACGACTCCGCTGGTGCCAGCGGTCGCTCCATCCCGCCGGTTGCCTTGGATCGTCCGTGCCGAAATAGGCGAACCGGAGGGTCGATACACCGGTCGCCAGAACGCGCCGCTCGGAGTGACGGTCGAATGCGAACTCCGGCGACTCGCCGGCCGTGATGCGCCGCGTCATCACGAGCTCGCCGCCGACGAGCTGAAAGCGCACGAGGTAGAGGCCCGCCGCACCCGGCCACGCCGGCACCACGGAGATGAAGCTCACGGAGTCAGCGTTGCCGTCGAAGGCGATCACCGAGCGCCGGCCGTCCGGCCACCGGACCGGTCGCGCTTCCGCGAGATGGCGCCGGATCGTCGATTGCCCGAGGCGGAGCTCGTCGGCCCATTCGGCTCTGCGATCGACGGTCTCGGTTCCGGCCGCCCCGATCGCCATCGCATTCGAGATCAGAGTCGCGATCAGCGCCAGAATGGCGAGCGCAACCAGCAATTCGACCAGCGTGAGGCCGGCTTCGCGCTGTCTATTCATGGCGGGGCCTGGGAGCGAGCTTGAGGGCGCGAAGCGTCACCGTCGAGGCTTCGGCCGCACCCCACGCGATCGTGACCGTAACGTCGTAAGCACGCACAGGGAGCCGGTCCTGCAGGTCCGGCGATAGGCCCGGGTAATCGCGCACTTCCGCGATCCACCGGTGTCCGCCGCCCAATCGACCTTCCGTGCGGCCGACGCGGAGCGGCTCGGCCACGCCGAGCTCTGCCAGCTTCGATTCGGCGGCGAGAGCTGCCTGGGTCATCTGCTCGGAGCGCGCGGTGGCGCCGAGGGCCGAGCCGTAAAGGCGCGAAGCGACAAGGAATACCGACGCGGTGATGGCAAGGGCGACCAGCACTTCGATCAGGCTGAACCCGGACTCCCGGTGACCAGGCATCGCCCGCATCGGCCCTACTCCGGCCGCCAGGAGACGCGCCCGGTCAACCAATCGACGTCGATCCGCCATCGGTCTTGGCCGGCCGTCGCCCAGATGCGTCCCCCGGTCGAAGCGCCGTCCGGGAAAAACCGGATCGCGTGAATTCGATTTTCGCCCTCGCCCACCGGCGGAACGTCCACCCGCAGCATGACGCCACGGCCGGCGTTTCCCCGGCGCTCGCCGAAACGCCACTCACCCGCGCCGTCGGCAATCGTGAATCGGACGTCGCGCGCGGTCGCGATCGCTTGCCCCCGGGCCTCTTTGAGCGCCCCCGTCAGCGCCCGCACGGCGGCGTTCAAGCGCGCTCCTTCAAGCTGCGAGAGCATTGGCGGCACGGCGACCACGTAGACGAGGGCCAGAACGGCGAGGACGACCACGAGCTCGACCAGGGTGAACCCCGTGTCGCCTCGCCGAGGGCGCCTTATCGTCGCCGAATCATTTGGCGGTAATGTCGGCATTCTCGCCCTCGCCGCCTCGGGTGCCGTCCGCGCCGAAGGACAAAAGCTCGTAAGGGCCGCCGCGCTTGCCGGGAATCTCGTAGACGTACGCCCGCTCCCATGGATCGAGCGGGACGCTGCTCGCCTTGAGGTACGGACCGCGCCACGTGACAATACCCGACGGCCGCGCGACGAGAGCCTGCAGCCCTTCGTCCTGGTTCGGATAGCGCCCGACGTCCAGCCGGAACAGATCGAGGCTCGTCGCCAGATTCTCGAGCTGAATTTTGGCGACGTCCGACTTGGCTTTCGAGAGATAACCGATCGCGCGCGGCACCACGATCCCCACGAGGAGGCCGAGAATGACGAGAACAACCAGCAACTCGATCAGCGTAAAGCCGGCCGCGCGGCGACGTCGGTCGGTTCTTTCAGAATGCAAGGTCATGAACCCCCACGACGGCGGTTAGGAACGAGATCACGACGACGGCGACAAAAAGCCCGATTCCGACGATCAGCAAGGGCTCAACCACCGCGACCAGTCGCTTGAGGGCGGCATCGGTCTCGGCGGCATAGAGATCGGCGAGCGTGAGGAGGAGGCCGCCCAGATTTCCCGCTTCCTCACCGACCCGGATGAGCTGCACCGCAAGCGGCGGGAAGGCCGTGCCGGCGAGCGCATCGGCAAGCCGCCGCCCCTGCCGCACGTCTTCGGCGGCTCCCGCCACAGCGCCCGCCAGGGCCTGGTTACCGATCGTCCCCTCGGCCAGAGCCAGCGCCGCCGGCAGGTGGACGCCGTTCCCGAGCAGGGCGGCGAGCGCGCGGGCGAAACGCTCGACCTCCACCTCGGCGATCAAGGGCCCGACCGCCGGAACGGCAAGTAGGAACCGGTCGCGCCTGCGGCGGGCCTGCGGCTGCCGCCAGTGCAGATGGAGGGCGAACCCCATCGCCAACAGCACGACGGCAATCAACCAACCGAAGTCCCGGAGAAAGGCGGAGATACGCAACACCGCGTGCGTGAGCCACGGCAGGTTGGCGCCCGACTGGCGGAACAGAAGCTCGAACTGCGGCACGACGAAGGTCATGATCGCGATGACCGATACAAACGCGGTGAGAAGCAGAATCGTCGGATAGATGAGCGACGAACGGAGGGTCCGCAGCAGCGCCTCGGCCCGCTCCAGATATCCGGCGAGCCGCCCAAGCGCCTCGGCGAGAGAGTTGCCGGCCTCCCCGGCATGAGTCATCGCGCGATAGAAGGAGCTGAACGTTTCCGGATGTTCGGCCATGGCGAGGGAAAGCGGCTCGCCCTCCCGAACCTTTGCCCGGAGATCGGACATCAGCGGACCCACCGCGCCCACGGCGCGTGTCTCGGCAAGCACGCCGAGCGCGCGATCCAACGTAAGCCCGGCCGCGAGCAGCGTCTGCAGCTCGCGCGTCGCAACGGCGAGCCGTTCGCGCGAAATGCGGGACCCGCGCCGGCGCTTCGCGGAAGACGCCTTCTGTCGGCCCCGCGCTTCACCAGCGGGCGAGGCATCTCCACCGGCGGAGTCGGGATCGCCTTCCAGCGCGGAGATGCGGACGGGAAAATGGCCGGCATCGCGAAGCCGGGATATGACGGCGTCGCGGCTCGGCGCCTCGGTCACGTCCTCGGTCATCGCGCCGTCCGATGAAACCGCTCGGTAGCGGAACCGCGCCATGCTCAGAGCGCTCCCGTCACCCGGAGGACTTCCTCGACCGTCGTCACGCCCGCCGCCGCCTTCGCGAGACCATCCTCGGTCATGGTGCGCATGCCGCCGGCGCGGCCGTGCTTCGCGATGACAGCGGAGTCGGCGCCGGCGAGGATTGCCGCGCGTATGGTGTCATCGACGGGCAGAAGCTCGGCGACGGCCATTCGCCCGAAGTAGCCGGTTTCCCCGCACCGCTCGCAGCCGCGGGCGTCGAACAGCTTCGGCGCCGCCGGATGCACGGCTTTTACGGCGTCCGGAACGTCCGTCCGCGGCGCCCGGCACGCGTCACAGAGCGTCCGCACCAGGCGCTGGGCAAGCACGCCCCTCAACGCCGAGGTCAAAAGATACGGCTCCACGCCCATGTCCGTAAGCCGGATGATCGCGCTCGCGGCGTCGTTGGTATGGAGGGTGGAGAGAACGAGGTGTCCGGTGAGAGCCGCCTGAACGGCAATCTCGGCCGTTTCCCGATCGCGGATCTCGCCGACCATCAGAACGTCGGGATCGTGGCGGAGCACGGAGCGAAGCACGCGGGCGAACCCCAACCCGATGTGCGGCTGGACTTGGATCTGGGTGATGCCGGGAAGCTCGTATTCGACCGGGTCTTCGACCGTAACCAGCTTCCGCCCGGTGGTATCGACCTTCTGGAGCGCTGCATAGAGCGTCGTGGTTTTTCCGCTGCCGGTCGGACCGGTCACCAGGACGATCCCGCCGTCCTGCGCGATCAAGCGGTCGATCCCCCGGGATACGGCGGCGTCGAAGCCGAGACGGTCGAGCGATAGCGGCGCGCTCGCCTTGTCGAGAATGCGGAGAACGAGGCTCTCGCCCTGCAAGCTCGGCACGCAGGAAACCCGGATGTCGATGGTCCGCCCCTGGACGTGGACCTTGCACCGTCCGTCCTGCGGAAGCCGGCGCTCGACGACGTCGAGGTTGGCGAGAATTTTGATGCGGCTCACGATTCCCGGGTACTGGGCGAGCGGAGGCGGCGCGACCGGTCGCAGCACGCCGTCGATGCGGTGCCGGACGCGGAGCTCACCCGCGTAAGGTTCCATGTGAATGTCCGACGCGCGCTCGGCGACGGCGTCCGCGATCATCCGGTTGACCGCCCGGACGATGGGAACGTCGCTCGCGAGGTCCCGCAGCGTCTCGACGTCGGCCGCGGCAATCCAGCCCTCGCTCGGCAGCTTTGCTTCGAGGGCGGCCGCGTCATCCCGGCCGTACAGACGCTTGAGATGGCGGTCGAGCACTCCCGGCACCGCGACCCACGCGGTCACCGGCTTCCCGAACTTCATCCTGAGCGCCTTCAGCGTTTCGCTATCGAGAGGGTCGGCGAGCGCCACGGCGACGCCGGAATCGCCGTCGGACAACGGGATAATGCGGCACGCTTCAAGGAAGCTTACCGCCACGCGATCCGCGAGGATCGGGCGGCGCGGAAAATCGGCTTCGCCCGCAAGAGGCAGCCCCAAGCTCTCGGCCAGCGCGCTCGCCATCGCCGCCTCGGCGACGAGACCGAGACGCACGAGGACCAAATGAAGGGGCTCGCCGCTCGCCTCGGCCACCGCCCGGGCGCGCGCGAGGTCACGCTCGCCGATCGCGCCCCGCTGCAACAGGATCCCGGAGAATCCCTCGCGGGCGGGGGCGCCGGCGGCTACACCAGCGGCCCGTACAGCACGATCAGCCATGTGGCAATCCCGAGATAGGGACCAAACGCAATAGGCGCGGGCGTGTCGCGCCCGTGGAGCAGAATGCGAGCGGCCGCCGAGGCGAGAGCCGCCAGACTGGCGACGAGCACGACGCTCGCGAGCCCCGACCATGCGACCCAGGCACCGGCGGCAGCGAGAAGCTTGGCATCCCCAAGACCGAGGCCTTCCCGCGACCGCAGGCGCCAATGAACCCAGCCAACGGCGGCGAAGACGGCGAACCCCGCGGCGGCACCAATCCCGGCATCAAGAAAGGCCGGCCAGCCGCGGAGAGCGGCCAGAAGGAGCCCGAGGGCGAGAAGCGGGACCGTGAGCGCGTCCGGGAGTGTGAAATGTCTGATATCGATTACGGCGAGCGTGAGCAAGGTCCAGCCGAGCGCACACCCCGCCAGGATGTAAGCTCCTTCGAGGGCGACGACGGCCCAGACCGCGACGCCGACGGCCGCAAGCTCCATCAGGAGATAGCTCTTGTCGATGGGCGCGGCGCAGTAGCGGCACTGCCCGCGATTCATGGCCCAGCTCAGCACCGGCACGAGATCGCGCGGCGCAAGGTTCCGGGCGCATGCGGGACACTGGGAACGCGCGAAAACGGTTTCACGGCGGGCCGGAAGACGGGCGGCCAAGGTCGCCAGAAAGCTTCCGACGAACGGCGCTGCGAGAACCGCAGCGGCGGCGGTCGACGACATCCCTACGCTGCCCCCCAGGGTCAAGTCCGGTCAAGGGCGGGTCTAAGGACCCGCTTTATTTGCTAGTTTACTCTATCTTTCCACCGGGGGGACGAGTCTTTATTATTTTCCCACCGGCATCGACGGGGCGATAATCGAGAAAACGAGCGAGGGGGGGGATGACTGCCGGCCTTTTACGACGTTTGACGATCGCGACGGCGGCCGTGGCGGCGTATGCGGCGGTTGCGTCACCGGCCGTGCGGAGCGCCGATCCGGCGGTGCCGTTCGCCGACAAGGACGTCCATATGGGCGTCGCGACCTGCGCCGGCAGCACCTGCCACGGCGCCGTCGAGGCGTGGCCGAATTCCAACATCCTGCAGAACGAGTACATCACCTGGACCCGGCAGGATAAACACGCGAAAGCGTATCAGGTTCTCTTGGGCCAGCGCTCGCAGCGGATCGCCAAGAACCTCGGCCTCGAGGCCGCCCACAAGGCCGACATCTGCCTCGACTGTCACGCCGACAACGTGCCGCAAGCGCGCCGACATCCGACATTCCAGCTGTCCGACGGCGTCGGCTGCGAAGGCTGCCACGGCGGCGCCGGGCGCTGGATCGGGACCCACATCTCGGCCAACGCGACGCACCAGCGCAACGTCGAGAACGGCCTTTATCCGAACGCCAACCCTGTCAACCGTGCGCGGCTTTGCCTCTCCTGTCATTTCGGCGACGCGACCCGCTTCGTCACCCATCGGATCATGGGCGCGGGCCACCCGCGCATGAGCTTCGAGCTCGACACCTTCACGGCGATCCAGCCTGCTCATCATAAGGTGGATGCCGACTATCGGCGGCGCAAAGGGACCTGGAGCGGCGTCCAGACCTGGGCGGTCGGCCAGGCGATGGCGATCTCGATGATGCTGGATGCCATGACCGACCCGAAACGGGGCCGCGACGGCGCGTTCCCGGAATTCGTCTTCTTCGACTGCTATTCCTGCCATCGCACCATGAGCGGCCTCAAGTGGGCGCCGCGGGCGAGCGTCGGGCTCGGGCCCGGCATCCCGCGCATCAACGACTCGAACCTCCTGATGGTGCGGATCGTCCTCGAGCACATCGACGGCGGGCTGGCGAAAACGTTCGCCGGCAATGTCCTCGCCCTTCACAAAGCGTCGACCGAGGGGCATGAGGCGATGATCGAGCGCGCCCGCGCGCTCCGGAAAACGACCGACGATCTGGTGCGGCGCTTCGCCCAGCACACGTTCGGGAAGGACGATGTGCGTGCCCTCCTCAACGGCGTGCTCGCCTTCGGGATGAGCGGCGAATACGTGGATTATCCGGGCGCCGAGCAGGCCGCGATGGCACTGAGCTCGATCATCAACGCGCTCCGCGACATCGGGGTCATCGACAAGAAGCAGTTCGATGCCATGAACGCCGCCCTCGAGAAGTGCAACGCGACGCTCGATAAGGACGAAGAATACAAGCCGCAGGCGTTCGTCCAGGCCTTGAGCGCCTTCAAGGCGACCGTGCCGCAGTTCTGAGTCTGCTCCTCGACACCCCGTCAGCGCGTGGGCACGGGCCGGCGGCCTTCCACATAATCCTCCCGGCGGCCCTCATCGGTGACGACCCAAGGCCGGCCATCGGGCCCAAGATAGAGGCGCTCCATCTCCTTCCGCGTGAACGGGCGCGAGCCGAGCCGCCCGAACACCGCGATCTGGTTGCCCGATTCGTCGACGGCGCGGTCGCGGTCGAGCGGCTTCGAAAGCGCCCGGGCGGGCTTGGCGGTTTTGCGCGTGGCGATCCATTCCGGGACAGGGTCGGGGCTGAAGCCGTAGAAATTCGGCTGGCTGTCGGGCGACGTGAGTTGCAGGACATGCAGGCCGTTCGCGCCGTCGGCCACATAGGCGAAGAGAGAGGCATTCGTGGTCGCGACGACGACGTCGGAAGCGTCCCGGATGCGGCCGTCCGCGGCGAAGGCCTTAAAGGCGCGGGGAGCGGTCGGCCGCTCCACGTCGACGATGATCAGGCCCTCGGCGCCGGCTGCCACGTAAGCGAACGTGCGGGCCACATAGACGCGGCGGGCGTCCGCGATGGGGATCCGTGCTTGCGGGTCGATCCGCGGCCGTTCGGGATCGGTGATATCGACCACCTGGAGCCCACGCCCGTCCGCCACGAAGAGATAGCGGAACTGAACGGCCGTTGAACGCGCATCGGGCGTGTCGATCGTCGCGGCGACGCGCGGCCGCAAAGGGTCGTTCATGTCCAGCACGACCACGCCCCGGGGCGTCGCGACATAGAAATGCGTCCCGGCGATCGTCAGGTGGCGGGCCCCGGTGAGGAAGCCGCCTTCGTTCCACGTGAGCGCGCGGGCGACGAAATTGTTGCGAGCCTCTCCGTCCTGCAGGGTATTCACCTCGGTGACGATCAGGCCTTCGACCGCATCGGTGACGAACGCGTAGTTGTAGATGGCGTGAAACGGCTGTTCCTCGTTCACCCCGCGCATGAGCTCTCCGCGGTTGCGCGGTGGGTGAATCGGCTGGTTGGTGGGAAGCGCCACGCACGTCGCGTTGGCCGAGGCGATGTGGGTGTCCTGGCCCATGGGCGAGAATGGCGCGGTGATGATGCGCTGCGAGATGCCCTTGTTCGCGATCGAGGCCACGTCGTAGACGCGCATCCCCTTCCCGCCTTCGGCCGCGAAAAGATACTCGCCCCGCACCTGAACGCAGCCGGCTCGCCCCCCGCCGTGGCTGTAGCTTTCCGCCAGCGCCCGCCCGCGCGCCTCGTGATCGCGGTGCCAGTCGGGGTAGGCGTAACGGTGCAGGTAACTCCCGATCACCGCCTGCGGCTCGTCGTACTCGGCGACGCGAACCCCCTCGACGCCGCTTTCGAGACCGACCCACGCGATGGGCCCGACAAAATTGACGAAGTTCGTCCCCTGCAACAGCAACTGGGCCATGATCGCGTTGTTGTCGCCCGCCCGGGAAAGATGGCAGTCGGTGCAGGTCTTCGTCTCCGTCTTCCGCTCCGTATGGGGGAAATGGGGCGCGAACGCCTGGCTGGAAAAACCGCTCGCGGAGACCGGGGGCTGGGAAATATAGATCCGCTCGCGGTTCACGTTCTGGGAGGAGAGCACGAGCGCCGAGGACGAACGGATCGGCGCGATGGTATTGCCCTTGACGCTCGCGTGCCGGCCGAGCTGGAACATATCGTCGCGCGCGACTTGCGGGTTATAGGTCGCGAAGTTGCGTGTCTCGCCGCCGTCGTAATGGTGCCGATCGGTCTTCCAGTTGGCCTGGATCGGCAGATGGCAGCCGGCGCAGGACGTGGTCCAGGAGAGATGGCAGGTGTAGCACTCCATCTCCTCCTCCTTGTGAGCCCGGTCCGCCTTCGCGACGCCCGGTCCCCACTGCATGTTCGGCGCGCCCTTCGCCATGAGCTTCGCGCGGGCCGCCTTTTCGTTGTACGACGGGTGCTCCGGGCGAATCGTGTCCTTGACCAGACTCATCTCCCACTCGAGCTGGGGATCGAGGATCGAGCGCTGGAAAAGCCGGCAGTCGCGCGGCTGATCGACGGCCTTGTCGCACTCGGGGCCCCGCCATTCGAAGCGCCTGCGGCCGTCCGGGTTGCGCTTCAGCGCGAGGTCGGTGCCGACCGGGGGCGCCGCGGGCCCGGACGTCCGCAGTGTGGGATAGCTGCTGGCTGTCCCGTGGCAGTCGGCGCAGCGAATTTCGATCGCGGCGGGAACCTCGCCGTAGATGTGGCCGTTGCCGTGGGCGTCCTGAGAGAAGTGGCAGTCGACGCAGTGCATGCCGACGTCCACGTGCACGCTCGAGAGATGCACGGCATTCAGCCATTTGTCCGGATCGTCGGGGGCGACTTGAGCGCCTTGCTTGTCGAGGAGGTTGCCTTTGCGGTCGCGCTTGAAGACGGCGCGGAAGTTCCAGCCGTGGCCGTGGTAGTCGGCGAACTGCGTGTCCTTGAGCTTCGGGTTGAGGCTGCTCACATTTTTGAGAAACGTGGGGTCGCCCCATTTGCCGCGGATCGCCGCCTCTTCGGGATTGCGCTCGAGGATGGAGTGCATCTCGGAAGAGCTCGGGTACTTCTGCTCCTTCGGCCACATGTGCGGGGCGTCCGACTCGTAGTCCCACATGGTGTAGCCGAGATAGCTGTTCACGAAAATGTTGGGCTGGTGCATGTGGCAGACCATGCACTGGCTGGTCGGGATCGCGTTCGTGAAGACGTGCTTGATGGGGTGGCCTTCTTCGATCTTCGGGATTGTCGGGTCGACGGTCGCCGTCTTGCCCTCATGACCGAAGCGGCCGTAGGCCCCCGAGTGGCGCGGATCGCGGTCATTGGCGTAGATCACGTGACATGAGGCGCAGCCGGAGGACCGGTAGTCGCCGGGCTGGTCGTTGGTGCCGAGAAACCACAAGACCGGATCGTTGAGGCGCGTCTTGTGGACGTTGATGATCGGCACCGCGATCCGCAGGCCCGTGCCGGGACCGCGGTTGGACTGCCTGATATCCGGGCGGCCGGGCTCTTCGAGGCGCTGAAGCTGTCCCAACGCGTTCGGCAGCCCGACCTCGGGGAACTGGGTCACGATGTTGCGCCCGCCGCGCTCGAAGACGCGGAACACGTCGCCCGGCGGGACGACCTCCCAGGGCGGCAGCGGCAGCAGCTCCGGCAGAATTCCCCGCCGCGTCATTTTTTCATCGGGCGGGATCGGATTGACGAGCTTCGCCGCCTGACCGTCGCGCGTGTACGCTTCCCCGAAGGCGTATCGCTTGAAGGGCAGGATGCCGTTGTTGTAGGCGGCGCCGCCCCACAACATAGCCCCGGTCGACATCAGACTGCGCTCGACCGCCTGGATGATCGGGAGGTGGCAGGCCCCGCAGGCCTCGCGCGCCACCCGGAGGTCGCTCGGGTTCATGAACCGGACGTATTCCGGAGACTCGCGGTTGAGAAGCGTGTACGTGCGTTCCGGGTTGCGGCTTCTGGGGAAATCCCATTCCTTCGGGTGGCGCGGCATGACGTGTGCGCGCGCCATCGCTTGCATGTCTTCGCCGGACTTCCGCACGACGGTCGCGTCCCCGCCGTGACAATCGGCGCACCCGAGATTGACGAGGGCGCTCGCATGCATGCTCGGGGAATCGGTCTCCGTGTGGCAGGTCAAGCAGCCGCTGCTCTTGGCCGCCGCCTCTTCCGCCGATTGCGCGCGGGGGGCCGGGGGCGCCGTCGGCGCCTGGGCGGGTCGCGGGCCCATGACTTCGGGAAGACAGCCGGCCAGCGCCAACGCGACGCCGATAAGGACCCACGCGCGGTGCGCCATGACCGTATTGGACCTAGTAGGCAAGGACGAGGTTTCCAAGCACCGAATAGTAGATGTCCTTGCCGGTTCCCGTGGGATCGGCAGAGGACACGAACAGGTCTTTGAATCCGAGACCGGCGATGAAGAGCGCGCCGGACAACCTGAAAACGACGTTCTGGGTCTGGAACGGGCGGTAGGTGAGCGCGGCCGAGAGGTCGTATCCGATGTGCTTTTCGATCTCCCCCTGATTGCGGAGCGTCTCCAGCACGGTCGTATTGGCGAACCAGAGCGAATTGACATTGGTCGAGAGCCTGAGCTGCGGCAGCAGGTCAAAGTCGGCGCCGAAGCCGGCCAGGATCAAGCCCGGGTTGATGAAGTTCGACTGACCGTGCTCTTTGCTCGTCCGGAGATCCGCAAGCACGCCGTTCCGCTGAGTCAAGTTGACGCCGCCGCCGCCGACCATGGGAATGCCCTGGCGAATCCAAAAGCTGGTGTCGCCGCCCGCGAACTGCGGGTTTTCGAAGATGGCGTCAAATCCGCCCTCTTTGTCGTCGAACGGATCGCTGTCGCCGCTCGCGTAGAGGAACGAGCCCCGGAGCCGCACCCAATCGAAGTCGACCGAGGGCTCCGCCGCGAAGAAATAGGCGCTGATATCCGCGGGCACGCCCGCAACGCCGCCGGCAAACTGATTGTGGCTGTCGCGGCCGAAGGCGTAATAGGCGGAGACCGTCAAGTTGGCGCGGCCGAAGTGACCATCGCCGTTGAACCCGAGGTATGTCACGTGATAGTCGCGGCTCCGCTGGTCGCCGATCGCCGCCGGCCGCTCCTGAAAATCGTTGTCGTTGAAGAAGCGGTCGTTCTCGGTGTTGCGGTTGTGAACGACCGTGAACTGAGAGGTGAATCCGACGACCGGCACGTCCTGGATGTAGAGATTGGCGATATAGACGTCGTCCTCGCGAAACTTCTTCCCGAGATCGTTGAGCCCGCTGTTCGTGTCCTTGTCGAGCCGGCGGAACCACGCGAGGTTGTACTGGAAAATGTTGTTGTCGCGGTTGCCGAACAGCCGGACGCCGAGCTGGTTGTCCTGAAAGAGGAAGCCGCGAAAATCCGACGAGAAGGGCTGGATGCCGACACGGATAGAATCAAAATCGTAGCGGTCGGAGACGTTGCGGATATGCACGTCGGCGAACGCTTCTTGCATCCCGATATGGTTGTCGTACCGGTGAGTCCCCGAGCGCGGATCGCGCTTCAACACGCCCGCCTCTTCCGCCGTCGCGTAGTTGACATTGATCACCGGCGTGATGCGGAACTCGAAGTCCGGCGGTTTGAAGGCCGTGTTGCCCTTGATCAAAGACGCGCTCAGGA
This sequence comes from Rhodospirillales bacterium, assembly GCA_009694195.1. GTDB lineage: Bacteria > Pseudomonadota > Alphaproteobacteria > Rhodospirillales > SHVQ01 > SHVQ01. Next base: position 42,767 of record SHVQ01000006.1, on the reverse strand, counting down.
TGATATTTTCGCTGAAGATAAACTGATCGCCGTTGCCGAAAACGTCGTTGGCGCCGGGGCCGCTCGTGCCGGCGGCGCTCCGCCCGGTCGGGAGGCGGCGGGGCTCCGCCACGCTGTCGGAGATGGCCGCGAGATTGATGAACCAATCCTTGCCGAAGATCGGCCGATCGCCCTTGAGGGTGTTCTGGTTGTAAGGATCCCACCAGCGATCGGGGACCCCGAGCATATCGACGAGCCGCCAGCGGTCGGGAATGGGGAGGAACTCGCGCGGGAGATGCGGCGCGGGCGGCGGCACCTTCTCCGGGTCGATCTCCGGCATGGTCGTCTCCGGAGCCGGCCGGCGGGGTGCCCGCCGCGTCTGCGAGACCAAAGTTTCCTCGCCGGGCTCGGCGCTGGTATTGATGAGCTCTTTGCCGGCTTCGGCGGCCAAAGGCAGCACGAGAGCGACGATGAGAGCGGCGGAAGCGGAGGCGCTGCGCATGTTCATTTGCCGTCGCAAGCATTGCGGTGGCGGGAATTGAGAAACGGCTTGAACGGGCATTGAACGTATCGGAGGTTCGCCCCGCCCGGCGCAAAGCGGTCGGCCCGCAGGCTATGCGGCGCATTGGAAAAGCCGGTACCAAGAGCCCCGCTCGCGTCGTTCAGGCCGAGAAAGCCGACCATATCGTCCTGGTCGACGCCGTCGCCGGAGACCCCGACGCCGCCGATCAAGACGCCGCGGCGATAGACGGGCACGCTGCCCGCGAATATTTGGAGCCCGTTGGAAAGGCGGGTCAGGTTCGTCGCAAACTGCGTGAAGAACGTGCAGGTCGCGCCCGTGTCGATGGCGCCGCCGACGGCGTCTGCGAAGCGCACGTGGAGGGCGATGTTATCGAAGACGGTATCGAGCTGGAAGCCCGTGTTGAAGATGCTCCAGCGGTCGAACGGCCGGCTCAAGGGGCCGGCTGCGGCACCTTCGAAGCCGTCCGGCAGGAACGGGCGCGCGAGGTTGCCGATCGTGCGGGCGCCGAACGCGATCCCATCGGAGAGTGCGTTCGGCCCCAACACGTTGCGGACTCCGGACAAGAAATTGGCGATCACCACGCCGTTGGCATTTTGCCCCGCCGAGGGCGCCAACTGCGTTCCGCTGGCGTCGTAGGTCGCGAAGTATGCCGCCGCGGCAGGGTTCGAGAAGAACGCGGCCGACCGCGCCTTTTGCAAGGAAACGTCCGTTCCGAAGATGGGCGCATCGGGGGTTCGGGCCATGCCAAGCACGTTTCCGCTGGCGTCAACGACGGAGACGGTGACCTGGATATGGCTGTTGAGCGGCCTTCGAATTTGCGCCCGTCCGGCAAACGCGACCTTGAGGGCGTTGCCGAGGATCGTCGCGACCTCGTTGGCGGTGAGGCCTCCGTTGGCGACGGTGGGTGTCGTGCTGGCGGTCGGCGGGAAGCGGTTGACGCCACCCGAGAAGAGGACGAATACCGTTTGGCCGACGAAATTGAACGTCCCGTTGGGATCCGCGGCAAACCCCGATGCAGCCTGCCCATAGGTTTGTCCCGCGACGATCCCGCCGGCCGCGCTGAAATACCCTTGAACATTGGCAAGATCTCCGACCACGCCGCCGGTGATCGTCGCGAACGCAGGGGCGTTCACGGGGTTGGTCTGGAGGTCGGTCGGCCGGGTATCGGTATAGCGGAGGCTGCGTCCGTCGACGAAGATGCGGTTGGCCCGGTAATTCACGTCGGGCTCGAAGCGCTGCTGGCCCGCGATCGCGATGACTTCGTCGACGTCGAAATCGTAATCCTCGATGCGATTGTCGAGGGTATAGAACCCGTCGGCCTCAACCCCGATCCCCCCGACGACGACGTTGTTCTTGTAGAGGGGCAGACCGCCGGGATCGGCCGACAAGCCGAGGGGCGAGCGCTTGGGGCCGAGGGTGGCGCTGACGACGCCGGCGGGAACGCCGTTGGTCGCCTGGCGGACCGACAGATCCGAGCAGGGAAGCTGGCTGAACTGGACGCCGAAGAGCGGGCCGCTCGGAGCGAAGAGCTCGCCCGGACTGAAGTGCTCCTGAACGATCTGGCTCGCGGTGCGGGTCGTGAAAGCATTGCCGCTGGACGAGAGATAGGCCCCGGTGACGGCCTTGGCGATCGCCGAAAGCCGGCTGGACGGCGAGTTGGCGGCGCCGATGGTCACGAACGTGTCCTCGACTTGCTCGAGCCCGTGGGTCCGCGGAATGCCGCGCTTCGAAGTTACCCTCACGCGCGCGGGCGCACCGTTCATCTGAAAGACGGCGAGGACGTTTCCGACGCGGTCGACGACGGCGATCGAGGCGGGTTTTCCGCGACTGCGCGCTTCGGCCACGGCCCCGGCAATGATGCGCTCGACGTCGTTCACGGTAAGATTTTGGGCCGCCGCCCCGCGCGGGGCGCAGAACGCCGCGGCGACCACGGCGACGGTCGCCGCCCATCGGCCCCAGGACCGCAAGGCCGTCATGGCGTAGGCTCCTTCGGCACCAGGCCGTACATGCCGTATTTCAGGCCGGCCGGCGTGCGGTACCCGACGTTGATCGTGATCCCGTAGTTGTCGGCCGCGATGTCTTCGTCCACCACTTTGAAGACGAGCATGCCGTTCGTGACGGAGAGATGATTGTCAATCAGGGTCTCGGGGTTTCCGTCCCATGGAATCCAATAGCCCTCGTTGGTACGTTGCCGCCGCACGGACGAGCCGATGATGGCCCAGACGTGGGTCTTCTCCGGCGTGTCACCCGCGAGATCGACCGTCAGCCTGAGGTCGGCGATCTTGCCGTCCGTCTTGAGGATGCCGAGGTAAGAGCCCTTAAGGCTCAGGACAGGCGGAACGTCATCCGCGCTTGCCGCCGCCGCGAGCATAAAGGCGGCCGCGACCGCGATCGTTCGAACGACCGGTCCGATTGCTTCTCCCCAGGCCAGAAAACATCGTGGCCGAGCGTTCTTGCGAACTCGGTTCAGCCGTACCCCCCTGGATCAACGAGGCGCTGTTTTTTCCGCCGCAGGACGCGGCGCCCAGCCTCGGGGCCCGCGACGCGCACGGAGCGTCACGGACCGGCTTCACGATAACAAAGTCAGCGGCGCGTGCAACCCCCAAAGACTCGCGGGCGCTCGACCGAAGATGGAGTTAAGTCCCTATGGCGCCTTGGCGAATTCCGGTCGCATGGGTCCGAGGTGAGGCTGGTGGAACATATGGCAGACGATGCAGGTGGTGGGGACCCGATTGGCGGCCTTTTCGCCGCCGTGGCACGCCCGACAGACCTCGATCCCGGGAAGCAGGACGTCCTTTGCCGACTGAGACGTCGGGGCCTGATGACAGGTGGTGCAGGCGAGCGTTTCGTGATGCCGGTGATGAAACAGGCCTTTCGGCATCCACCGGTCGGCGATCGTTACCTTTTTGACCTGCCAGGGGCTTCCACCGCCGGTCTCGGCGCGCGAGACCTCGTGGCATCCGTTGCAGACGCCTTTGGAAAATACGAAATCGGCCGTGCTTGCCGCCTTTTCCTCGGCCCAGGCCAACGCTTCGTGGCGGGCGGGCTCGCTGAGCGGGCTGCCGGGGCGGCGGCGAACGCTCGGCGGGGCTTCCGGGAATTCGGCACCGCCCCGCAACGCCATGTCCGCATAGAACTCGACCAGCGCGCGAGCCACCACGGCCGGCTGTGCGTGGGGCACCACCCGCTGAGGCGCCAGCGGCTCGAATTGCAGGCGGTGACAGGACGAGCAGTGTTGCTCCATGGTGATCTTGGTCATCCCGACACCGCCGGGCTCCGGGCGGTGGCAATCGCGGCACTCCAGGACCTTGCGCGCATCTTGGCCCGGCACCCTCAGGCCGTCGGCCTTGAGGTGGCGATCATGGGGAAACGTCAGGTTCGAATGCTCGACGGGCCAACGATTTCGGTCGAGCGCGACGCGTTCGCGTTTTCCCGTCGCCCCATCGACGACGACAGAGGGTCGAAACTGGGGATGGTTCTTGCTGAAGTCGGTCGCGTTAAGGAGGGCTCCGTTGCCGGAGGCCTCTGCCAGACGCCCGTGACATCCGCCGCAGAAATTCTGATCGCTGCGGGCGATCGGTCGGGGACCCACGTGTTCCTTGTGGCACGACTCGCAACGCACCTGCAGGACCTCGGCAAACGACGTCTTCGCCGGATCCGCGTGAAGACGGATATCCGTGTGGCAGGCGACGCATGCCCGATCCTCCACCATCGTAAACGCCTGTTGATGGCAGGTGGCGCAGCTGTGGGCTATGAACCTGTGCGGACCGGAGATTTCGCCGCTGTTCCACGCGAGCGTGGGCATCAGCGGCCACCACGCCGCTTCCTGCATTTCCGCGGCTCGCATCGGCGTCATATCCTCAGGCGCCATGGATGGGGACCAAAGATGATAGGCCACCGGCCATGCCAGAAACAGCGCGAGAATCACGATCGTGAAAGCCCACGCCGCTCGTCGCTTGCCGAGGCCGGCGTCGGCGAGCGTCGTACAACTGCGGGCTTTAAGCCGGTCGATGCCCTCGGCGAGCGGGCGAACGAGCTCCACCGTGACCGTGACATCCTTTTCCGGGGCCGGCGCGATGACTATCACTTCATAGGGCCCGAGCTCCATCCGCGCACCGACGTCGACATGGGCGGTCCGCGTGAGCTTTCCATCGATCAGCGTATTGGCTTGGTTCGCGCCCTCGAAAAAGAGGCCCCCGCCCCGCAAATGCAGGCTGCCGTGATAGAGCGGCACGCGCGGATCGGGAAGCTGGACCTCGTTCTCCGTGCTGCGCCCGAACCGCAAGACTTCGCAAACGACGTCGTGATCGCGGCTGACGGTTGTGCCGCTGCGGCGTCGGGTAAGAAAACTGATCCGCGCTTCCACCGGGTTGTCCTACCAGTAGAAAAATACGGAGACGACGTGCGCCGCGAGGGCGGCGAGCAGAGCGAGTGTCATCGGCACGTGGACGAACAGCCAAACGTCGATGAGCGCCTTGAACCGCACGTCACGCCGCGCTTGGCCGAGCAGCTCGCTCTGCCGCGCGAGCAAAAGGACGAGTTTGCGGCCGTTTTCGCTCTGCGCCTGCGGGAGATCGCGAGCGATCGCGCGCACACGGACAAGCGCCTCCGCGGTCGGACATAACGGGTCACGGCCCGACAGCTGTTGCCATACGTTGCCCCCGATGTGCGACTCTTCCGCCGAGCGCTGAACCAGCTCGTTGATTTCGTCGCCGAGCGTCACCGCAACTTTGCGGCAGTCCTCGTGCAGCTCCGCAATCAGCGCCATGATCTGTTCGAGCGTGAGCCCCGCCCTGTTTGCGGTGATGAGTCCGGGAATGCGGACGTACGTGTAGATCCCAAAAGCACCGCTCGCTATAACGAGCAGCATGAGAACATAAGCAAGCGTGTGGACGTTCCAGCCGACTTGAAACCCCGCGTGCAGCGTGGCGATCACGACGAGGGCAAGGCCGAGGTACACATGCGCGGAGAGCCAGTCCTCCAGGCGCGCCCGCCCGACACCGTAACGCCGCTTGCGAATGCCGTACCAGGCAAGCCAGATGACGATTCCGAGGCTCACGACGCCGAGGGTGTACCCGAGCCAAGTGCCGCCGTTCGGTTGGCCTAACGGAGTGTGCCAGACATACGCGAACAGGGATGCTCCCGCCGCTGCCGCGCTCACTTTTAGATAGAGGAAGTTGCGGTAGACGAGGACCGATTCCTGCATTGGATGCGCCGTTGATGCTTTGAACGATGCGACGGAGCTGGCCCCTTGCCACTCCTGTTATCGGGTCAGATGGCCGGAGAAAAACGCCTCCGGACTGACACGGAAGGCCGCGCCCGTCGGGCAGGACGCGACGCATGCCGGGCCGCTCTTCTGGTCCTTGCACATGTCGCATTTGACCGCGAGCTTCGGCCCTTCGGAGCCGTCCTTCTTGTCTTTTTTCCGCGCCTTGTCCTGCCCCGGACCCGAGCCCATGCCGAAGAGCATCCAACTGAGGAGCCCCGGCTTCGCGGGTTCCTTTTCGGCCATGTGGATCACCCCGTAGGGACAGTTTCGCTCGCAGTTTCCGCACCCGATGCACGTGCTGTCGATGAACACCTCGCCATTGGGGGAACGATGGATGGCATCCGGGGGACATTCGGTCATGCAATGGGGGTCTTCGCAATGGCGGCACGAGGTGGGCACGTGCACGTTCGCAACCGTCGGCCCCGCTTCCCGATCGAGGCGCGACGTCCCCCCGTGGGTCTCCGCACAGGCGATTTCGCAGTTGTTGCAGCGAATGCAAAGAGACTCATCGATGAGAAGCATGTCGGTGGCTTCGCCCGCGCCTTGCTCGATCAGGAACTGGATGATGCTTCCGGCTTCGGGCCGCGCCGTCATCTTGGCTTTATGGGCCAACCGGCGGAGCCACTCTTCCTCCATTCTGCGTCGAAGCGAGGGAAGCTTTTCGATCAGATCGAGAAACGCGGGCTTCGGAATGAAGATCGCCTTCGAATCGATGGCGGCGCGGATGGTGGCATCCCGGGGGGCATTGCCGACCACACCCATCTCGCCCACGTAGTGACCCGCCGGCACATAGGCGAGCACGATGTTCTTCCCGGCGACGTTGCGCGAGACCGTGATCGAGCCTTGGGTTATGAGGTACACGCCGTCGGACTCGTCGCCTTCGTTGAAGAAGACGGTTTCCGCCTTGAAGCTCCGGCGATCGGCGCCTTTGATCAAGCCCGCCAAGTCGGCCTCTTTAATCTCGTGCGACAGGTAAGCGCGAATCTGCCGCGCCATGCCCTCGTCATTGACCGCGCGGCGCACCGACTCGACCGAGTTGATCAGCTTGATCATGGTCCGCGCCGGAGATTCGATCAGCAGGCATTGATCGGCCGCGGTAATTGACGCCGTGCGCCGGCGCCCGGCGATCATGCCCAGCTCCCCGAAGAACTGTCCGGCCTTGAGACTCCTTACGACGGAAAAATCATTCGGGTCGACGTGCACGTTCACGTTGCCCTCGACGATCATGTAGAGGGAGGTCGTGTAGTCATTGCGCTCGAAGACGATCTCACCCGGCGCCTTCAAATGGACGGTGCCGTCGATCAGGAACTCGCGCAATTGCAGGGCCGTGAGACCCGAGAGGAGCGGGACCTTCTCGCGGAAGAGATCGATGACCTGGTCGACGGTGTAGCGTTGGAGAAGGGCGCCGAATTTACGCTCCAACAGAGGCTCGTCGGCCGGCTTGATGTTGTTGCCGAGGATGAACTCGATGACCTCGTAACCCTGGTTCATCGCCTGCTTGATCAGCGGATAGCCACCCAGAGCGCCGATCACATAAAGACCCGGCACGTTCGATTCGTATTGGGGGCTCAGCTCGGGCAGGGCCTCCTGGGACTTGCTCGGGAACACGATGCCCGCCCGCTCGACGAACGCGCGCGGCGGAATTGCTCCGAGCCGGGCGATAATCCGGTCGCATTGGACGGTGGCCTGCCCCTGGGGCACGTCCAACACGAGCGCTCCCGGCGTGAGCCGGGCCGGCGTCGCGCTGTAGAAGCACTCGATTTCGCCCTTCTCGATGGCGGCCTCGATCAGCGCCTTATTGGCGTCCTTGACGCGGGCGAACTCGCCCTGGCGATTGATAATGACAACGCGGTTCTGCTTCGCGAGTGCGATTGCGTTTTCGATGCCGGCGTCGCCCGCGCCCACTACCACGATCCTTTCGTCTTCGTATTCCTCGGGATCGTCGAGCTGATACTGGACACGGTCCCAGTCAGCGCCCTCGATCTCAAGCTTTCGGAGGTTCCCTTGAAGTCCGATGGCCATCACGATGCTTTCGGCCGTAATCGTCTCTTTGTTATTGATCAGGATATCGAAGCGGCCCTTGGCCCCCGTAATCCCCGTAACCTGCGCGTTGAAGCGGACGTTTACCTTGTGGCCCTGCGCCTCTTTGTTCCATGTTTCCAGCACGGTTTCGCGCTTGGCGGCCCCGAAGGTCATGCTGCTTCGCAACGGCAGCACCTCGGGCGTCGCCATCACGTGCTTGCCCTTCTGATACTTGTAGATGGTATCGGACAGGTGATCGCTTCGTTCGAGCACGACGTGCGAAACGCCACGCTCCGCCGCGCGCCCACCCGCGCTCATACCGCTCGGCCCGGATCCGATGACCGCGATCTTGTAGTTCTCTGACATGCCCTTAACGGCTCCGACAGAGTAGGCGCATTCTCCGCCCCCCTTCGGCCGTCCCCAACATTGTTCAGGCTATTGGGATGCGGCTTTCCTGGCAAGGCCCCGAAGCGACCGGATACGTATCCCCTGAGCGCTGAATCAATGGTAAAGGGAACTTGGCATGTTCCGATGGAGACCGCCGAATGAATATTCGTGACAAGGCCTTGCAGGCCCGACGCCCGAAGCGCGGGTTCAGCCCGGCGGAGTTCGAGGGACGGCTCGCACGGGCGCAGGAGATCATGCGCCGCCATTCGTTTGACGCCCTCCTCCTGACGACACCGCCGAATATCCGCTACACCACTGGGTTCGATACACAATTCTGGGAGAGCCCGACACGACCATGGTTCGTGATTGTGCCGGCGACCGGCGGGCCGATCGCCGTGATTCCGGAAATCGGCGCGCCGGAAATGGCTCTCACGGCGGTCAAGGACATCCGCACATGGCCGGCACCCCGCCCGGAAGACGACGGGATCTCGCTCCTGGCCGACGCGCTTTCGCGCCTGCCCCGGACGTTCGGGCGAATCGGCGCCGAGCTCGGCCGCGAAATGGCGCTGCGGATGCCCGTGATCGAATTTTTCGCCCTCCGGGACAGGCTCTCCGGGATCGAGATCGCGGACGGATCGCCGTGCATCTGGAAGATACGCGCGGTCAAATCCCCGGCCGAAGTCGAGCACATCCGCCACATCTGCCATATCGCGAGCGACGCCTATGCGGCGCTCCCGCGGATCGTGAGGCCCGGCGACACCGAGCGCGATGCCTGCCGCAAGCTTCGCATCGATCTCGCCGAGCGCGGGGCCGATTCGTCGCCGTACCTCGCGGGCGTATCAGGCCCAGGAGGCGTTTCGCAGATCGTCTGCGGGCCCCACGACCGCGTCTTGGAACAAGGCGACATTCTCTTCATCGACACGGGATCGACCTACGACGGCTACTTCTGCGACTTCGACCGGAACTACGCCATCGGCCGCGTCGCGGACCGGGCGAGAAAAGTCCACGAAGCGGTCTGGGACGCGACGGAAGCCGGCATCAAGGCGGCGGTGCCCGGGGCGACCGTTGAGGACGTCTGGCGCGCCATGGCAACGATCCTCGAGGCCGCGGGCTCGCTCGGCAACAACGTCGGGCGCATGGGTCACGGGCTCGGCCTGCAACTGACCGAGCCGCCGTCCAACATGCGGGGCGACAGGACCGTCATCGAAGCCGGCATGGTGTTGACGATCGAGCCCGGGATGGAATACGAGCCGGGAAAGATGATCGTGCACGAGGAGAATGTCGTGATCACCCCCGATGGCGCGGAACTCCTGACAAGGCGGGCGCCGCGCGAGCTGCCGGTCATCTCTTAGCGTCGGAAGGCTCCGGAGACGGCACTTACTCTGTGGGAAGGTCGCGCGGACGCGTCCCGCGCGGAAAGGCTTTGTCGATCCGGGCAACCTCGGCCGCGCTCAATTTCAGATCTCCGGCCGCTGCGTTCTCGGCCGCGTGCTCGGGATTGGAAGACTTGGGGATTGCAAAAAGAGTGGGCCTTCGCGCCAGAAATCGCAACGCGACTTGGTGGGGCGTCGCGCCGTGCCGATCGGCGATGTCCTTCAGAACGCGGCCGCCGGTCGTGCGCGGGCCTGGAAAGCCGCCGTTGCCGAGCGGGCTGTAAGCAACCACGGCAACGCCGTGCTTCTCGCACCAGGGAATCACGGCGTGCTCGATCGCCCGCTGCTTCAGATGGTAGAGGACTTGGTTGCAGACGAACTGCCCCGCGCCGGCGATCTTTCGGACGTCTTCCAAATCCGAGGCGTCGAAGTTGCTCACGCCCCACGAGAGGATTTTGCCGGTTTTCTTGAGCTGCTCGAAGGCGGCGACCGTGTCTTCGAGAGGATGCTCGCCCCGCCAATGCAGCAGGTAGCAATCGAGACGGTCGGTCCGAAGGCGCGCGAGCGACTGCTCGCACGCCGCGATCGTTCCTTTCCGCGAAGCATTTCCAGGAAGCACTTTGGAGACGAGGAAAACCTCATCCCGCCGCCCATGGATCGCCTCTGCGACGACCTGCTCCGCGGCGCCCGATCCGTACATTTCGGCGGTGTCGACGTGGGTCGCCCCGAGATCGAAGCCCCGGCGCAATGCGGCGATCGTCTTGGCGCGAGCTCCCTTCTCGATGCTCCAGGTCCCCTGGCCGATGACCGGAACGTCGCGTTTCGTAGCTCCGAACCGACGCTGCTCCATGCCTTTCCCCCTGTCCCTTTGTATCCTCTACGCGCAGAAATCTTGTGCTTGGTCGATTGCCGGAGTCAATCCGCAAGCCGCGTCTCTGCTGACAGTTGACGGGATTTCAGCGTATGGTAACGCGCTCAATTCGGAGGTGGATATGCTGCGTTTCACTGCATTGATTCTTCTCTGCGCCGCGACGGCAGCCGTTTCGCCGGCGTGGTCGCAAACTCCGGCACAGCCGATCTTCGCGACCACCAAGGTCGAGGGCACGGACAACGTCTATATCTTCCGCTACCTCAACCACCAGGCGATGTTCGTCGTCACCTCGGCAGGCGTGATCGCGACCGACCCCATCGGCTACGTGCGCCGCGAGGCGTCGCAGGTTTATCTGGACGAGATCAAGAAAATCACGAGCCAGCCGGTCAAATACGCCATCTACAGCCACCACCATTACGACCACATCGCCGGCGGCAAACCCTTCAAGGACGCGGGCGCCACGTTCGTCGCGCACACGCGGGCCAAGGAGCGTCTTGCCCAACTGAAGGATCCGCATACCGTGTTGCCCGACGAGACCCTGCAACGCAAGCGGACCATCACCCTCGGCGACACGACCATCGAGCTGAGTTACGTCGGGCTCAACCACTCCGATTCGACGTTGGTCATGCGCCTGCCGAAGCAGAAAATCCTCTTCGCCGTCGACTTCATCCCGGTCGGCTCGGTTCCCGGCCGCGGGATGATCGATTCCTATCCGCTGGAGTGGGAGGGCTCCCTGAAACGCGTGCTGGCGATGGATTGGAAGTGGCTGATCCCCGGCCACCCGGCCCCGGGCGACCGCCTCGGCACCAAGCAGGACGTGCAGAATCTTCTGGCCATGTTGCAGGATATGTTGGCGGAGGTGCGGGAAGCGGCGCGCGCGGGCAAGTGCTGGGACGCGGCCGAAAAGGAAGTGAAGCTCGAGAAATATGCGAGTGTCCCCGGCTACGAACAGAACCTTCCCTTCGTCGTCAGGCGTTATTGCGGACTCTGGGGCCGGGGAACCTGACCTCGACACGCATGCGGATCGAAATTCTCTGCACCGGCGACGAGATTCTGACCGGCAAGACCGTCAACACGAACTACGGCTACATCGCCACGCGCCTGGGCGAGGTCGGCTTGACGGTGCATTGGGGCACGACCGTCGGGGACGACCGCGGAAGCCTGCTGGCGGCGTTCCGTCAGGCGGCGGCGCGCGCGGATGCGGTGATCGTGAACGGCGGCCTCGGGCCAACCGTGGACGACCTTTCGCAGGAAGTCGCGGCCGAGGCGACCGGCGTGCAACTTGTCCTGAACGAAGATTGGCTTCAACGCATCGAGGGTTACTACAAGCGCCGCAACCGCGTCATGCCGGCCACCAACCGCAAGCAGGCGATGCTGCCGGCCGGCGCCGAGATCATCGACAACCCGATCGGGACCGCATGCGGCTTTGCGGTTACCCTCGGCTCTGCCCGCTTTTTCTTCACGCCTGGAGTGCCGCGCGAAATGCACCGCATGCTCGACGAGCAGGTGATCCCGCGCTTGCGGGCGCTCGGCGGCATCCAGGGCGTGACCCGGCTCAAGCGGTTCCACTCGTTCGGCATCGGCGAATCGCGCGCCGATGAGCTCCTGAACGGAGTCGAAGGGCTAGCACCCGGGGGCGGGGTCAAACTCGGATTTCAGTCTCACTATCCGCAATTGGAAACCAAGCTCGCGGCACGCGGAACGGACCCGGCCGACCTCGAACGCAGACTGGCACCCGTCGAGGCCGAAGTGCGCCGGCGGCTCGGCAACTTCGTCGTCGCCGAGGACGAGCAGACCATCGAAAGCGTCATCCTGGCCGCGTTGCGCGCTTGCTCGGGCTCGTTGTCGACGGCGGAGATGTTCACGAGCGGCGCCATTGCCGCGAGGATCGCGCCGGTCGCGGGCGCGGAGACTCTCTTCCGGCGGGGCGTTGTCGCGCGCGATCTCCGGGCGCTCTGCGAAGCCGCCGGTGTCGCCACCGGCGCCGCCGAAGGCGTGTCGCCCGACACCGCGTCCGAGGTGGCCGGCGCGCTCCGGGACAAGAGCGGATCCAGCCACGCGCTTGCGGTGCTCGTCGACCTCGATGACGGCGCCGACCGCATCGATTTCGGCGGCACCATCTGCATCGGCATCGCCAGCCGTGAAGCGACCGTATCCCGTCAATCGCGCATGTTGGGCGGCCGCGAGTGGGTGCGCCTCGGCGCGACCGAGCTCGGCCTCGATGCCTTGCGCCGCCGGCTCCTCGGCCTCCCGGTCGACGAGCGGATCGACTTCGAGAAGCGGTGACCGAAGGTCAGGCTACACGCCTACCAGGCGATTTCCCGCAGCGCGTCGGTTTCGACTGAAATCTGCTCGTGCCCGTTTTCGGTGATGACGTGCACGTCTTCCCACTTGCAGTGCTCCGCTCCGACGCGGATCGCCGGCTCCGTGCTGATCACCATGCCGGGCTCCAAGACGGTGTGGTCGAGGGGATTGATGCTCGGCGGCTCGGTAATGAGCATGCCCTGTCCATGACCGAACCGGGCGCCTCCCGTGAGGCGCGCCGGACTTTCGGCCGTGGCTCCGACTTTCTCGATGGCGGCGACCGCGACGCGATGAATGTCGGAGGCGCGGAGCCCAGGCTTCAACGAGTCCGCCATCATCTTGCAGACATCGAGCACGCGCCGATGGACGTCTTTCTGCGCGTCCGTCGCCTTCCCGAGAGTCGCATGGCGCGGATAATCGACCGTGTACATCTGAACGTAAGCGCCGGCGTCCACCGCCAGAATGGTTCCCTTTTTCAAGGGGCGCTCATAGTGGAACTGGTTCATGTCGCCCGGGAGATCGAGCTGCAAGTGAACGAACGCCGGCCGATCGGCCCCTTCTTCCATCATAAGTTGCCCGATCTTCCGCGCAACGTCGCGCTCGGTCATTCCGGGCGTGATGTGTCGATCGAACAAGCGCTGGCGCGCCCGGCCGGTGATGTCGGCCGCCTTCCGGATGTAGGCAAGCTCCTCCAAAGATTTGATCATGCGGAGCTTGACGATGATGTCCGCGGCGTCGACGAACTCGGTCTTCGGCATCGCGGCCATGAGCGCGAGATACGCCTGGACGGGGATCCCCATCCGCTGCTCGTGGCCGAGCTCGGCTCCGAGGCGATTGTATTTCCATTTCACGTCCTTCAGCGCATCGACGATGACCTCATGGGGGAAATGCAGAACGCTGGAAAAGGCGCGAAGGTCCGACACGTAGGTGCTGAGAACGAGGTTCTCCGCCATCTGCGTGAGAATGACGGGCTCATTTTCGAGCGGAAGCAGGAGAACGGACGGCCGCGCTACCGAATTGTGCAATGCGATGCTGGCGCAGGTGCCGGAGAAATATTGGAAATTCTCTTCGCCGGTGATCAGAAGAACGTCGATCTTTTTCTGCGCCATCAGCTTTCTGGCTTTGTCGCAGCGGCGATCCATCTCCTTCCGGGAGAACAGCGGATATTCGATTTTATCCTTCATCGAGATTCCTCTTGCTCAGGGCGTCTTGATTTCCGATCACGGATCCACTCCGAAGCCTGGAACCGTATGGAATTTCATGGGAGTGTGCAATCTTGCAACGCTTCCACTTCGTTCAGGCATGTGAAGGGGATTGACATGGCATTGCACTTCACCCGGGAAGAGCTCGCGCAACGCCAGCGGAAGGCAGCAAAGAAGATCGCGGACGCAAATCTGCATGGCCTGCTGATCTTCCGGCAGGAAAGCATGTACTACCTGACCGGTTACGATACGAGCGGCTACAGCATGTTCCAGGGCATGTACCTGGGAGCCGACGGGGCCCTCGCCCTCGTGACGCGCTCAGCCGACCAGCGTCAATCGCGCCTGACTTCGGTCATCGAGGACATTCGCATTTGGCCCGACCGGGAGGGAGAAAACCCGGCCGTCCATGTGCGGGACATGTTGGAGCGCTATGGCTGCCGGGGACAGCGGATCGGAGTCGAATACCACGCGTATGGTTTGACGGCCCAGCGCGGGAAGCTGGTGGATGCGGCCCTCGACGGCTTTTGCGACGTCGTCGACGGATCGGACATCATCCGGCTCCTGCGGCTCGTGAAGAGCCCGGCAGAGCTGGATTATATGCGTCGCGCCGGAGCCTTGGCGGACGAAGCCCTGAACGTCGCCATCCGCATGACCAAGCCCGGCGAGCAGGTCGGCGCCATCTATGGCGAGATGCTGAACGTCATCCTGCGCGCCGACGGAGATCCGTCCGCGAGCCGCTGGCCCATGGGCGCGGGGACGGAGGCCTTGATGGTGCGCTATCACACCGGCCACGGCCCCGTCGGCGCGAACGATCAGGTTCAGTTCGAGTTCGCCGGCACCTACCGGCACTACCACGCGGTCCTCATGAACGTGATTCTGACGGGACGCGTCGATCCCCGGCATCGCGACATGTTCAACGCCTGCCGCGACGCCCTCGAAGCCTGCAAGGAGGTGCTGCGGCCGGGCCATACGGTTGGAGACATTTACGCCATGCACGCCAAGGTCCTCTCGAAGGCCGGTTACGACGGTCATTACATAAAGGTCTGCGGCTACACCATGGGAGCCACGTATCCACCGACGTGGATGGACTTCCCGATGATCTATGAGGGGAATCCTCAGCCGCTGGAACCGAACATGGTGTTCTTCATGCACATGATCCTCCTGAACAGCGAGACCGGGCTCAGCATGTCGCTCGGCGAAACATCGATCGTGCGGGACGGTCCCTGCGAGGCGATCTGCCACGCGCCGCGGGAGCTCATCGTCAACTGACCCGGCGTACCGGATCGTCAACTGGATCGAGGGCTTGCCAAGCCGCGCGCCGCGTTCAATTTCACCAGATCCGCCGCCGGAATATGGCAGAGGATGCTGTGGCCGTGGGCCAACATCTGCTTCGGCGGCGGGACGCTGTCGCAGACAGCGCCCAGTTTGCACGGACAACGGCTACTGAACGGGCAGCCGACGGGAACGGACGCCGCGCTCGGCAATGCCCCCTCCAAGATGATCCGATCGCGGCGGCGATCGGGGTCGAGGCTTGGCGTCGCCGAGAGCAGCGCTTCCGTGTACGGGTGAAACGGCGGCTCGAACACCTCGCTCGATCGGCCGAATTCAACCACCGTCCCGAGATACATGACGGCCACGCGATCGGCCATGTAGCGCGCGACATTCAAGTCGTGCGAGATGAACAGCAAGGTCGTGCCGAGACCGAGCTGCACTTCGTTCAGGAGATTGACGACCGCGGCCTGCACCGAGAGATCGAGCGCGGACGTCGGCTCGTCCGCGATGAGAACTTCGGGCTCGCCGGCAAGAGCGCGGGCGATGGCTACGCGCTGCTTCTGTCCGCCGGAAAGCTGATGGGGTCTTCGTTTGCGGAATTCGCCGGGCAGCTTCACGACGTCCAGCAGCTTTCCCGTTGCGTCCTCGGCCTCGCGCCGCGTCAGCCCTTTTAGCCGCCGGAGCGCCCGGCCGAGCGCGAACCCGACGGTGTGGCTCGGGTTTAGGGTGCTGTCGGGATTTTGAAAAACCATTTGCAGCCGCCGTTTTAGTTCGAGCGGCCGCTTGCCGACTTCGGTCGTCGCAATTTGGGTATCCTTGAGCCACACTTCGCCGTTGCTGGCAACAACGAGCCCGCTCAGGATTTTCGCCAGCGTGGACTTGCCGCATCCGGATTCGCCGACGATCAGCAGCGTTCGCCCGGGCTCGGCGAGCAGATCGACCCCGCTCAACGCCCGGACCTCGCTCCGGGTGCCGCGAAAGGGCCCACGCGACTGGCGATACTGCTTGTGCAGATTTTTGACCACGAGGATCGGCTCAACCGGATCGCCGTCCCGGAGCGCGACTCCCGCCGCAGCATCTTCGTTCCAGCGCGGCAGCTCGGCGGAGCGCACGCACCGGACGACCTGACCGTTCTCGTCGGCGACCGCGGGAATTGCCCCGGTCGTGCAGCGGTCCTCCGCGACGTACGCGCAACGCGCGGCAAACGCGCAACCCGGCGGCCGCGCCAGCGGCGACAACACTTGACCCGGGATCGTCGCGAGCGGCCGGCCCCGTTTGTTGTGGCGCGCCGTGGGCAGACAGTTCAGCAATCCGCGTGTGTAGGGATGACGCGGATTTCCGAAGAGCTGCCGAACCGTGCCTTGTTCGATCAACTCGCCCGCGTACATCATGCCGACGCGGTCGCACACGCGGGCGATGGTCCCTAAATTGTGGCTGATGAACAGAATCGCCGCATCGTGGCGCTCGCGCAACTCGACGACCAAATCGAGCACCGCCGCCTCGATCGTCACGTCGAGGCCCGTCGTCGGCTCGTCCATGACGAGAACGGAGGGATGAGCCATCAGCGCCATGGCGATCACCACGCGCTGCTGCTGGCCGCCCGAAAGCTGATGCGGGTAGCGGTCCATCACTCTGGCCGCGTCGGCCAGCCTGACCTCGTCCAGCATGTGCAGCGCCTTCGTGCGCGCGGACGCCGCATCCGCGTCTTCGTGGATTATCGGGACTTCCATGAGCTGCTTCCCGATCGTCTTGACGGGGTTGAGGCTGCTGATCGGGTCCTGATAAACCATCGCGATGCGGCGGCCGCGGATCGCGCGCAACTCGCGGTCGCTCATCGCGGCGATGTTTCTCCCTTCGAAAAGGATTTCTCCGCCGGTCACACGGCCCCCGCGTCCTAAATAGCGCATGGTCGCCAGCGCGACGGTGGACTTTCCGCAACCGGATTCGCCGACGATCCCGAGCGCCGCGCCCTTGTTCAATGAGAAGGACAGACTGGGAATGACGTTGATCTCGCCCGCCCGCGTCATGAACGAGATGCGAACCTGCCGAAATTCCAGGACGGGTTGGCTATTCACGGAAGAAGCTCCGAATCCTGCCCTCGCGTGACGTCAAGGCAGCGGCAGGATCACTGTACCCGATCGCCGGGAAAGTCTGTACCTTGCGGCAACCCGAACAGGAGAACCCAATGCACTTCGAGCGCCGCCTCTGGACGTTCACCGAGGGGATCCGTCTCCGCGTCCTGTGGGCCGTTCTGATCGGTCTCATTGCCGTCGGTCTCGGCGTCGCGCGGCTGGGGCTGCTCGGCTGGCTCATCGGCGAGATCTTCGCCGGCCGCGATCTGCAAGCAATGACAATGCCGGCGGCGCTCATCGCCGGCGTCATGCTCCTGCGCGGCGCTTTCGAACACTGGCGGACTGTCGTGGCGCACGAGACGGCGGCGCGCGTGCAACAAAAGCTGCGCCGGACGATCTACGACAAGATCGCGGCCCTCGGCCCCGGCACCGTGGGCCGCAAGCGGTCGGGTGCGCTCACCCTCTCGCTGATCGACGGCGTCGAGCAGCTCGAGACCTATTTCGGCCAGTTCCTGCCGCAGTTCCTGATCGCGCTGCTGACGCCGTTTCTGATCTTCGCCGCCATCGCCTTCATCGATGTGCCGGTGGCGGGCGTGCTCCTCGGTTTCGCGTTGCTCGCCATGTTTGCCCCGGCGCTCTGGCATCGGCACGACGCCCACAATTCGCGCCGGCGGCAAAAGGCCTATGCCGCGTTCGCCGCCGAATTCCTCGACTCGATCCAGGGACTGGCGACCCTCAAGGCTTTCGGACAGAGCAAGACACGCGCCGACAAGCTCGAGATCGAGGCCCACGACTTATTCCGCCGCACCATGGGCGTGCTCGCCACCAACTCGCTCGCCCGCGGCATCACCGACAGCGCCATCGCGTGCGGGGCGGCGGCTGCGTTGGCAACCGGCGCACTGCGCGTCGAAGCGGGCGCCATGCCGCTGAGCGCGTTGTTGATCATCCTGATGCTCGGGATCGAGATCTTCCGGCCGATGCGCGAGCTTCGCACCGTTCTCCATCAAGGCATGGTCGGCATGTCGGCCGCACAAGGCATCTACCAGATCCTCGAAGACCGCCCGATCGTGGCGGATGCGCCGGCCGCGACCATCGACCGGGCGCTCAACCCAACCATCGCATTCGAAGACGTCCGCTTCCGTTACCCCGACACCCGCCGCACCGTCCACGACGGCCTAACCTTCCGTACGGCGGCGGGAGAGCGGGTGGGCGTGGTGGGCCCGTCCGGCTGCGGCAAGTCCTCGATCGTCCGCCTGCTGCTTCGCTTCTACGATCCGGAAGAAGGGAGAGTCCTCGTCGGCGGCCATGACCTGAGGCGCCTCTCCTTCCAGCAGATCCGGTCGATGATTTCCGTGGTCAACCAGGACACGTTCCTCTTCCACGGCACGGTCGAGGAAAACATCCGCATGGGCCGCCCCGACGCCGCCGTGGCGGACGTCGAGGACGCGGCCCGCGCGGCGAACATCCACGACTTCGTGACGACGCTGCCATCGGGCTATCGGACGGTCATCGGCGAAAAAGGCATCAAGCTTTCGGGTGGCCAGCGCCAGCGCGTCGCGATTGCCCGGGCCTTGTTGCGCGACACGCCCATCCTGGTGCTGGACGAGGCGCTCTCGGCTGTTGACGCCGAGAACGAGGCGGTGATCCAGGAGGCGCTCGACCGTCTGATGCGCGGACGCACGACGCTGATCCTCGCGCATCGGCTCTCCAGCATCATCGATTGCGACCGCATTCTGGTGCTTGAGCGGGGCCGCGTGGCCGAAAGCGGCCGCCACGAGGATCTGATGAAGGCCGGCGGCCTATACGCGCGCCTCATGGCCGAGCAGGCCCGCGAGTCGACGGGCTTCGGCCGAATTGGCGCCACGCCGGCCGCGCGTGCGACTGAAACGATCGCTGACACGCCGGGGGGCGCGGTGAAGCCCGTGACGGAGGGCATCATCAAGGCCGAAGGGCTGAACTGGTATCAGCTCGTTGCCACCCTGATGGGCGTGATCGTGCCCTGGAAAGGCAGGCTCGTCGCCACCTTCACGCTGGGCGTGCTGCGTGTCCTCGCCTTCATCGGCGTCGGGGTGTTCAGCGCTCTCGTCGTCTACGCGCTCAAGCAAGGCCAACCTTATGGGACGTGGCTTTGGGCCCTTGCCGTCACCGCGCCGCTTTCGGGAGTGCTGCACTGGCTTGAATCCTGGATCGCGCACGATATGGCGTTTCGCCTGCTCGCGCAGATGCGGATCGACGCGTTTCGCAAGCTTGACGCCCTGGCCCCGGCTTATCTCGTCCGCAGGCGCACGGGCGACATTATGGCGCTCGCCACCCACGACATCGAATTGATCGAGTACTTCTTCGCCCACACCGTGGCGCCGGCCTTCGTCGCCATCCTGGTGCCGGGCGTGGTCCTGGCCGTGCTCACCGCGGCAAGCCCGTGGATCGCGCTCGCGCTCGTCCCGTTCCTCCTGGCGGTCGGGCTCAGCCCGTTCCTCATGCGCAATCGGGTCGACCGGCTCGGCTCGGCGGCGCGCGAGGCCGCCGGCGAGCTCGGCGCCTTCGCCGTCGATTCGGTCCAGGGTCTCGGTGAGATCGTCGCGTTTCAGCAAGAACAGGCGCGCGGCAGCCAGCTCGACGCGCTCTCCCAGCGCCATATCCGCCTGCGCCTGCCGTTCTTCCGCGAACTCACCTTGCAGCACAGTTTGCTCGAGGTGTTCACCGGCCTGGGCGGGCTCGCCGTGGTGCTGACGGGCGCGGCGATGGCGGTTCAAGGGACCATCGCGCCTGCGGCACTCCCGCTTTACACCCTGCTCGCGATGTCGGCCTTCCTTCCGGTTTCGGAAATCGCGCAGATCGGCCGCCAGCTTGCCGACACGCTCGGCGCCGCGCGGCGCGTCTATTCGCTGGAGAACGAGCCGGTTCCGATCACCGACGGACCCGGCGTCGCGTGGCGGGCCGGGCCGGCCGCGCTTGCTTTGGAGGGCGTGAGCTTTACGTACCCCGGGCAGAACCGGCGGGCACTCGCCGACGTCAGCTTCGCGATTCCGCCCGGCAAAACCGTGGCCCTCGTCGGCACGTCCGGCGCCGGCAAGACGACGACCGCGCAGCTCCTCATACGCTTCTGGGACCCGGACTCAGGCCGCATCACGCTGAACGGCGCCGATCTTCGCGATTACCGGCTTGACGACCTGCGCCGGCGCATCGCCCTCGTCGCCCAAGACACGTACCTGTTCAACGATACGCTCCGGAACAACATCCTGATCGCCCGGCCGGAGGCAAGCGAAGAGGAGCTCTTGTCCGCGGTCGAGCACGCCTCCCTCGGCGGGCTCGTCAATTCCCTCCCCGACGGGCTCGACTCGCCGGTCGGCGAGCGCGGCACGAGCCTTTCGGGCGGGCAGCGCCAGCGGGTCGCCATCGCCCGCGCTTTCCTGAAGGACGCCCCGGTGCTGATCCTCGATGAGGCCACGTCGCACCTGGACGCCGTGAACGAGCAAGCCGTGCGGAGCGCCCTCGACCGCCTGCAGGCAGACCGCACGACGATCGTGATCGCCCATCGCCTCTCAACCGTCCGCGAAGCCGATCAAATCGTGGTCCTCGAAGGCGGCCGCATGGTCGAGATCGGAACCCACGAGGCGCTGCTGGCGAAGGGCGGCCTTTATGCCCAACTGGTGGCCCGTCAGCTCGCCTCTGCCTACGCGCCGGCGGCGCAGTAACGACCAGCGACGCCGCTTCTCGTCGATATCGCGCACCTGTTCGTCGCGCTCGCCGCGGTTGACGAGCGCAAGCGCGATCTTTAGATGATCGGCCTTGCTCGATGCGTCAACAGGGGGGCCGCCATGGCCGAGAAAATTCCGCTCCTATTGGTTCCCGGCTTGCTCAACGACGAGGCCCTCTGGCGCCATCAGGTCGATACCCTCGTCGATGTGGCCGCGATTTCCGTCCCTGACGTGACGAAGGAGACGAACATTGCCTCCATGGCGCGCAGGCTCCTGAAGGAGGCACCGGCCAAGTTTGCGCTCGCCGGATTGTCCATGGGGGGCTACCTCGCGTTCGAGATCATGCGCCAAGCGCCGTCCCGGGTCATCAGGCTGGCCCTTCTCGACACCACGGCCCGCGCCGACTTTCCGACGCGGACGGAGGAGCGCCGGCGACTGATTGCGCTGGTTGAAAACGGCAAGTTCGACCAGGTGTGCGAACAGATTCTCCCGACGGCCGTGCACCCGGAGCAATTGAAGGACGAAGCGGTCGCCTCCTCGTTCCGCGATCAGGCGAGGCGGGTCGGGCCCGATGCCTTCATCCGCCAACAGCGGACGATCATGTCACGCGTGGACAGCCGCAAGGACCTTCCGGCCATTCGCTGCCCCACCCTCGTGCTCTGCGGCCGCCAGGACGTGGCAACCCCGCTCGAGGTCCACCAGGAGATCGCGGCCGGCATTCCGCGCGCGGCGATGGTCATGATCGAGGATTGCGGGCACTTGCCGCCCATGGAACGGCCGCGCGCCACCAGCGCGGTTCTCCGGTACTGGCTGGCGCAGGGCTGAAACACGGCCAGGGGTCAGAGTCCCGGAATCTTGATCCTGTTTTCGAGCGACATCAGCGCACGCGAAACAATGGCGACGATGACGAGGTAGATGAGCCCCGCGAGCAGGAACGTTTCGAACGTGCGGAACGTTTGGGCGGACATTTCCTTGGCGGCAGCCATGAGCTCGGGCGTCTGGATCATGTAGGCAAGCGAGGAATACTTGATCATGTACATCAATTCGTTCGACCAGGACGGGAGCGCGCGCCTGAGCATCTGCGGGACGATGATGCTCTGAATGGCCTGCCGGCGATTCATGCCGATCGAGCGCGCCGCCAGCATCTGACCGCTGCGAATGGATTGAATGGCACCACGGAAATATTCGGATTGGTATGCGCCGCTGTTGATGCCCATGCCGATGACGGCGGCCCAGAACGACGAAATATAAATTCCGACCGACGGCAATCCGAAATAGAGCAGGAAGAGCTGGACCAGCAGAGGCGTGCCGCGAATCGCTTCGACGTACACGGTGCAGAACGCATACGCCGTTCGGCCGGCATAGACGCGCGCGAGGCCGACGAGAACGCCGAGCGCGATCCCGAGGACGATCGCCAGCGCGACGATCTGGAGGGTCATGGAGGCCCCCCGCAGGAGGACCGGCGCGATCTCGATCGCATATTCGAAAAAGCTCGTCATCTCAGTGGCGCTCGCCGATCCGCCTGAAGAAGTCGCGTGTCCGGACCTGCTGGGGCGAGGTGAACATGACGTCGGGCGGACCCTTTTCGACGATGCGCCCGTCGGCCATGAAGACGATCTCGTCGGCGGCCGAGCGGGCAAAATCGATTTCGTGGGACGCGATCACCATCGTCATCCCGTCTTCGGCGAGACGCGACATCACCTTCAGAACTTCGCCGGTGAGCTCGGGGTCGAGGGCGGATGTCGGCTCGTCGAAAAGGATCAGCCGCGGCTTCAATGCCAATGCGCGCGCGATCGAGACACGCTGCTGTTGGCCGCCCGACAATTGCGCCGGATACGAGGCGGCTTTTTCGGCCAGGTCCACTCGCCGCAACTCTTCCATGGCCATATCGGTCGCGGTCTTCTTGTCGACGCCTTTCACGCGGACCAGTCCGATGCGGACGTTGTCCAGCGCCGTCAGGTGGGTGAACAGGTTGAAGTCCTGGAACACCATCCCGATGGAGGAGCGTACTTCGTCGACATTGATTCCCTTGGCGGTGATTTCTCTGCCGTCGAGCCAAATCCGCCCTGTATCCGGCGGGTCCAGGAGGTTGATGCAGCGGAGGAGAGTGCTTTTGCCGGTGCCGGACGGGCCCATCAAGACTTTCGTTTCGCCTTTATTCACGTCGAGATCGACATCCTTGAGGACCGACAGGGAGCCGAAGCTCTTGCAGATGCCTTCGAGACGGAGGGTGAGGTCTGTCATCGCGAGCTCTCCAAATCGCGTCCGAAGAACGCGCGCCCCTGGGGCGCCGCGTCGAAACCGGGCACGCTGAACCGCTGCTCGACCTTGCGGAGCAGCCGGATACCGAGGAAGACGAGAACGAAATAGATCGCGGCGCAAACCGTATAGACCAGGAGCGAATTGCCGAAGGTCCTGGCGACGATGTAGCGCCCCTGGCGCATGAGCTCGGTGACGCCGAGGGCGTACGCAAGCGAGCTTTCCTTGAGGACGCCCGCGTACTCGTTCGACCACGGCGGAAGCGCCAGCCGCAGCGCCTGCGGGATGACGATGAACCGGATCGCCCGCCACTTGCTCATGCCGATCGCGCGCGCGGCCAACATCTGTCCGGAGCCGACCGATTGGATGGCGCCCCGCACGATCTGCGACTGGTAAATTCCCGAACGCACGCCGATCGCCAGGATCGACGCAATGAAGCCGCTCAGATCGAGGCCGATCTCCGATGCGCCGAAGTAGATGATCATCATCAGCACGAGCGAGGGAATGCCGCGGAAAAAGACGACGATGGGATCGAGGACGGCGACCCGCAGGATCCGCGGCCCGTAGACGTGGAGCACGCCGAAGGGGAGCCCGACCGCCGCGCCCAGCGCCAGCATCAATGCGGTGAGGCGCACCGTCTCCGCCGCGCCCTCGAGGAGCATCGGCAGACTGTTCCAGATGAGCAGGACTTGTTGGGTCAGCGCGTCCGTTTTACGCTCTCGCGATCAAGTCCGGCGGAATCGTCACCCCCGCGGAAGCGGGGGTCCAGCTCATCAAACAATAACTGGATTCCCGCGTGCGCGGGAATGACGACACAAACACCAAGTGGAACCGCTCTACGGAACCAAGCATCCCTTCAGGTCGGCGGCGTACTTCTTGATGTCGCGTTTGACGTTGAGCGTATCCCCATGCTTCGCGTTGCAATCGGTGATGCGGAGGAGATCGCCGGTGAAGTACGCGGCCTTGAGATCATCCCAGGAGCCATCGGCTTTCATTTTCGCCATGCCGCTGTTGAGCTTCGGGACCAGCCCCTTGGGATCGCCCTTCTTCACCAGATAGGCGAAATGCGCGCGGAGATCGTAAATGACCCCGGAAATGCGGATCGGATTCCGCTTCACGAACTCCTGCAAGGGAAGCGTGTTGCTCACGAACCCGTCGATCCTTTTGTTGACGAGGTCGAGAATCCCGAGATCGTTCGTGTCGTAGAGCTCCAGCTTCACGTCGATTCCCTGCTCGACCACCCTTTTGGTGATCCACCGCGCCTGCGTCGTGCCGCGCTGGGCACCGACCTTCTTGCCTTTCTGGAAGACCGTGAACAGGTTTTCGGGTGAGTCCTTCACGACCGCGACGCCGTAAAGCACCTCGATGTACGGCTCGGAGGAATCGATGATCTTGCGCCGCTCGTCGTTGATCTGGATGCCGGCGGCGATGTCGTATTTGTCCGATTGCAGCGACGGGATGATCGTGTCGAAGCTCACGTCCTTGAGCTCGATTTCATACTTTTCCAAGTACGAGATCGCCCGCATCACATCCATGTCGAACCCGACCAGCTTGCCCTTGCCGTCGACCCACTCGAACGGCGGGTAGTCGGCCGTGGTCCCGACCATGAGCTTCTGCGCCTGGGTCGGCGCCGCGGCCAACACGGCGATCGCGCCGATCGCCAAGGCATATAGTCCAGTCTTCAAACTCCCTTGCATTGTTCGGTCCTCCTCCTGACAAAGTCACCCCAGCCGATGAACCCACGGCTGTTCGGACTTGTATGCTCCTGTATACATGCAATCTTTTAGAGTCGCAAATTTTAGCCCGGCGCGTCGGCGGCTTACCGGCCCGTCGCCTCTTTTTTTCCCGGAAATACGAATCCCAAGAAATCGAGCGTGAGCTGCGCCGCCAAGAGCCCCGTGAGCTGGATGTTCTCGATCATCGGGTTGACCTCCACCATGTCGAAGCCGACGATCTCGTTCCGCTCGCAGACCGCCTGTAAGAGCGCCCGCGCTTGCTCGTAGAAAAGACCGCCGACCTCGGTGGTCCCCGTGCCGGGAGCGATGGACGGGTCCATGGCGTCGATGTCGAACGTCACGTAAACGCGTTCGCCCGACGGCAGCTTGCTGACGATCTCCGCGATCGGCATCCGATGGATGTCCCATGCCGGGATGATCGTGTTGCCGCGCCGCACGATATCCCGCACGTCGCCCGGTTCGGTCCGGATGGCTCGAATCCCGAGCGAGACTGCCCGCGTGATGTAGTCGAGCTCGCAGACCCGCCGGATGACCTGCGCGTGGCCGATGCGCTGACCGCCCACATGGTCGCGGTAATCCGTATGGGCATCGAAATGGACGAGGGTGATCTTGCCCGCGTCGTCGAAGGCCTGGAGGATCGGAAGCGTGATCGAATGATCTCCGCCCAGGACCACGGGAAAAGCGCCCTTTTTTCGGATCTGGCGCACGGCGTGCGTGAGATTCGTGAAACATTTATCCGCATCGAGCGGCACGACATCCGTATCGCCGCAATCGACCACGCGCCGGGTGATGCGCCAGGTCTCCGTCCGCATGTCCCAATATCCGGTCCCGGCCGGGAAGAACGCATAGCGCAACGCAGCGTCACGGATGGCGCGCGGGCCGAACCGGGCTCCCGGACGGAACGTGACCGCTTGATCGAACGGGGCTCCGAGAATGGCGATATCCGCCTTCCAGTCCTCGTCCGGAGAGACGAGCGGGGCTTTACCGAAGGTTGGAACGCCGAAAGCCGACCGAATTGGATTCTGGTACATGCCGGGACCTTGAATTGTGCAGCTTCAGTTCGCGTCGATGAATTCCGAGACGCTGAGGGGGATCTGCCCACCGTATTTATTGAGATCGAGACTCTTCACCTCCTCGAGCCGGCGCAAGCGATAGGCGTACCCCTCCGGATACAGATTATAGTGGTCCGGCACGCCCAGTTCGCGCGCGGCGTTCGCGGGCCAATCGCCGTTCCGCAACAGCTCGCGGGCCAGCGCCACGATGTCGGCGTCGCCCCGTTGCAGGATATCTTCGGCCTGGCGGCCTTCCGTGATCATGCCGACGGCGACCGTCTTGATGCCGGCGCCTTTCCGCACGCGGCTCGCGTAGGGGACCTGGTAGCCGGGCACGCGCGGGACGACGCCCATGGTGGATGGGCCTGAGATGCCGCCGGACGAGCAATCGATGGCATCGACCCCGCGTTCCTTCAATTCCCCTGCCAGACAAATCGTGTCCGCCACGTCCCAAATCCCGCCCGGCCCGTCGACGCATGAAATCCTGAAGAAGAGCGGGCGGTCGGCGGGCCACACGGTCCGGATGGCCTCGGCGATCTCGATCGCGAGCCGCATGCGGCCCGCCCGGTCACCGCCGTAAGCATCGGTCCGTCGGTTGGTCACCGGCGACAGGAACTGGTGGATCAGGTACCCGTGGGCGCCGTGGATCTCCAGCACGTCGAACCCGGCGTCGAGAGCCCTCCCCGCCGCATCGCGCCACGCGCGCACCACCGCGCGAATATCGTCCGCGTCCATCGCCTTCGGGAGCGGCCGGCCGGGGCTCGAAGAGACCGCGCTGGCGGAAAGCCCCTGCCAGGGCGGGCACCCCTGTTTCGCGTCCTCTTCCGTCAAGGGAGTCCACCCCTGCATCGCGCCGTGGGAGCTCGCCTTGGCGCCGGAATGGCCGAGCTGGATCGCGGGAACGGCGCCAAGACTCCTCAGCAGGTCGGCGATGCGACGGTACTTGGGAATGTGGTCGCCGGACCAGATGCCGGCGCAATGGTAGGTCTTGCGCCCGCGCGCCTCGACCGCCGTCTCTTCACAGCAGACGATCCCGGCGCCGCCGATCGCGAGGCGGCCGAGGTGCGCCACGTGCCAATCGGTCGGGCTGCCGTCGACCGAAAGATACTGGCACATGGGCGACGCCATGATCCGGTTCTTCGCGACGACGCCGCGGAGCGTGATCGGCTGGAACAAGAGGGGTCGAACGTCTCGCTTCTGGTCCTTGGAAACGACGGGCATCTTCGCTCTCAACTTTCTTTCAGTAACTATATTCCAAGATCTCAAGTCCGCGAACCCGATCGATCAGATAGATCCGGTGGTTGGCCGTATCCACAAAAACGTCATTGGACAGCGGTCCGAACTCCGAACGCATGACCGGCATGTGACGTCCGACCTCGACCGTGTTTGCCGGGCGCGTCACGTCGAGAATTCGGAGGCCGTGCGAGAACCATGCGACGAAGAGGAGACCGTCGATGATCTCCTCGTGTGGCTGGTGTGAGGCCCAGATCCCCATGCCTTCACCACGCGGCAATTCGAATTGACCGACCATGGAGGGGGCCGCCCGATCCGAGATGTCGAGGGCGGTCATCCACCCGCGCTCGTCCCACCACCCTTCGTCGACGGTGACGACGTAGTCGCGCTTATCCCCGGCGGGCCCTCGCGTCGGCATCACCGTGTGGGTGAAGAGGCCATGCAGCGGATGGCGGACAACGGTCTTCGGCTTGCCGATGTCCGTGACGTCCACGATCGCCATCCCGGCGTATACGCATGACACATAGATCTTGTCGCCGCGCCTGAGGCCGTGATGAACGCGATGTCGCACGCCGCCCTTCCAAGACGGAACCTCGCCGCCTGCGGTCCACTGTCCCGGCAGCCACCAGCGGGACACCTGCTTCGGCCGCGCGGGATCCGCGAGGTCAACCGTCACCAGGATGTTGCCTTGATAGCCGTCGACTTCCGTCGAGAGGTAGGCATAGCGGCCGTCGAAGTCGAAGCGGTGTACGCCGCGACCGCCGGTGCGGAGAAAGCAAATCTCGCGCGGCTTATCGGGACGCGAGATGTCGTAAATGCGAACGCCCCCCGTGAACCCCGGCACGACCTTGAATTCGGGAAATGCTTCGTTGTTGACCACCATGATGTGGTCGTGGACGCGGACCTTGTGGCTGTGCGTATTCAGCGGAACTTTGATCTGCGAGACGAGCTTCGGCTTTCTCGGGTCCGAGACGTTGAGGATCGTCGTCCCTTCCGGGGGATTGATGTGGCCGACAAAGCACAAGCCGTCCTTCACGTTGACTTGGCCGCCGCCGAGGATATCGGCATAGCCGATCTGCTTGAGCTTTACTTGACGCATCTATTCCCCTCCTTTCTCTCCCGTAGCCGCAACTTTTCTTTCCCTCGCGTATCTACAAACTTACGCGCGCGGTGTTAACGCCGTTGCTCTGCCGCTGAAACAGCCGGAGCCTGGGAAGGTGGAGTTGCAGCGGACGCTTGTCCAGACCGAGAACGGCTCCATATCGGTTCCGGCATGAACGGCCGAGCCCAGTCGCCAACCAAATTACAGGTGGTGGCTCAAGCAGCGCGGCGGGCGCCGCGCCCGGATGGTCCTTCGATCTTCGCGGTCGAGGCCTTCGACCGGAAGAGCCCGCCGAAGCCCTTCACTTCCTTCGTCGGCACGCCGGCAAGCCGGAGGCAATCCCACATCGTGGCCTGGATCGCGCTCACGACGGGGATACCGAGTTCCTTTTCGAGCGCGGGAATGGCGCCGATCGCGCGCAGATTGGTGCAACTTAAGAACACAGAATCCGCGTCCTTCGGCACAGACTTCATCGTGAAGTCGTACACTTGGCGGATCGTCACGCTGCCGATCCCGAGGTCTTTGGCGATGCCGAGTCCGCGCGCGCTCACCACATCGAAGCCGTTGTCGGAGAAGAAGACGCGGCCTCGCTCGGTCACCTCGTCAACGTAGGGCGTGACGAGGGCCATGCGCTTGGCTCCCACGGCGCGCAATGCGCGCAGCGCCGCCGTGGATGTCGTGGTCGCGGGGATGCCGCCCGACGCCTTGGCGATGCGGGCGCGGATCTTTTCGTCGTATCCCATCCCGAAGAGAAAGGTCGCGCTGGTGCCGCCGAATGCGATGACGTCGAGAGGAGCCTCGGCGAGGTAGCGGGTGCACTGCTCGACCCCGCCCGGCTTCATCATTTCGGCGAGGCCCTTCACGGTGACCACCGGCAGGAAGATGCGCGTGTAATGAACGGAGACCCCCTTCGGCGCCATCGCGGCGAACTCGGGCTCCAGCACAAACCCCGAAGTCATGTAAATAACGCCGATCTTCGCGCGCGAGCCGTAATATTCCTTCAACATCGATTCCCTCCGCGGCAATACCCTGCCGCCACAATAGCCAAATGGCGCTTACTTGTACCAGGCACTTGTCCCGGCCGGTGTCCTACCAGATGGTGTAGCGGCCGTTCACCACGACCGGGCGCTGATCGACCGTAACGGTTGCCCCGACGGACACCACGTCGGTGTGCTGCTTGCCGCGCAACCCGGCCCGGCCGAGGCCGATGTTGACGCAACCCATCACTTTCTCCGCCTCCGACGAGAAGGCCGGCGGCGGCGGCTGGCGGAGCGTCGCCTTCGGATTGAAACCGAAGGTCAGATGGTCGAAGACATACATTCCGGGGTCGGCGAACGAAGCGAGGAAGCGCTCGTACGCGCGTGCCTGGGCGCGGCCTGCAATATCGACGACCCGCCCGCGCTCGAATTGCAGCGTGACGATTTCCGAAAGCTCGTTGACCGGAGGAATGATCACGCCGTTGACGGCAAGCGTGCCCCCGGGCTCTTCGACCCGGGGATCGACCCGCGCATCCGCGTGTTTTATCGCTCAGAAAAGCCGTGGATGGCCGGCTCGGAGGCCGGCCATGACGATCATTGCGAGTCTTTCCGCCGCACTTCACAACCGAAATCGCTCAACCGGACAGCCGTGGGACAAGCCCGGCCATGACCATGGGGGCGGGTCAGCACCAAAGAGCGCTGGCGTTACGCCTGCACCAACAACCATCACGACTCCTCCAGCAGCCCTTGCGCCATCGTATATGCTCTTAATCCCTGAATGTTGAGGGCCTAGCTGGAATCGCGTCAAGGGAAATGGCAAGACAGTAAGGACTGATCGCAATGCAAAGCAAGACGCGGGTCGTGGTCATCGGTGGCGGGGTGGTCGGGTGCAGCATCCTTTACCACCTGGCGAAGATGGGATGCCGGGACGCGGTGCTTCTCGAACGCAAGGAGTTGACGTCCGGATCGTCGTGGCATGCGGCGGGGATCATCCACACCATCAACGCCGACTCAAACATAGCGCGTCTGCAAAGCTATACGATCAAACTGTACAAGGAGATCGAAGAGCTCTCCCAACAATCCTGCGGCATTCACCGTCCGGGCGGGATCTATCTCGCCTCGACGCCGGATCGGCTTGATTACCTGAAGCAAGAACGAGCCAAGGCCCGCTACATGGGGCTTGAGACGGAATTCATCTCGCTCAAAGAGGCACAGTCGCTCAACCCGCTCATCGATCCGACAAAATATCTCGGCGCCCTTTTCGAGCCCGCCGACGGACACGTCGATCCGGCCGGCGTCACGAATGCCTACGCCAAGTCCGCGCGAAAGCTCGGGGCTACGGTGTACCAGGATACGCCGGTGATTGAGACGTGCATGCGGGCAGACGGCACGTGGGATGTCGTCACGCCGCAGGGAACAATCAACTGCGAGGTATTGGTCAATGCCGCCGGGCTCTGGGCCCGCGAGGTCGGCCACTTGGCCGGCATCGATCTGCCGGTTCAGCCGATGGAGCATCACTACCTCATCACCGATACGATCCCGGAGGTGCGCGATCACGGGAAAGAAGTCGCGGTCACGATCGATTACGAGGGGAACGCCTACACCCGCCAGGAGCATCAGGGCATTCTGCTCGGCACGTACGAGTCGCGCGGCGTACCCTGGGCGGTCAACGGAACGCCGCTCGATTTCGGCCATGAGTTGTTGGAGTCCGATCTCGAGCGCGTTGGCGACCGGCTGGAGCTCGCATTCGAGCGCATGCCGGCGCTGGGTCGGGCAGGGATAAAGAGAGTCATCAACGGCCCGTTCACGTTCGGGCCCGACGGCAATCCGCTGATCGGCCCGGTGCCCGGGCTCCGGAATTATTGGGTGGCAGTCGGAGTCATGGCCGGCTTCTGCCAAGGCGGCGGCGTCGGGCTCTGCATGGCGGAATGGGTCATCGATGGCGAGCCGTCGATCGATGTCTGGGGGATGGATGTCGCCCGATTCGGCGAATTCGCGACGCACGACTACGGCGCCAAGAAAGCGATGGAGAACTACTCCCGCCGCTTCCTTATCGGTTACCCGAATGAAGAGCTGCCGGCCGCGCGCCCGCTCAAGACAACCGCGGCCTACGACCCTCTCAAGAGAAGGGGGGCGGTATTCGGCGTCTCCTTCGGGCTCGAACACGCCCTTTGGTTTGCCCCGAGCGCCGCGGAGGCTTGGGAAACGCCTACCTTCCGTCGGTCCAACTCCTTCACCCGGGTGGCGGAGGAATGCCGGGCCGTGCGCGAAGCCGTGGGCGCGAGCGAAATTGCGAACTACGCCAAGCACGAAGTGAGCGGCCCGGGAGCCGCGGCGTTTCTCGACCGGCTTCTGGCCGGCCGCCTCCCCAAGGCCAACCGCGTGGCGCTGGCCCCGATGCTGACCCCGAAAGGCCGTCTCTACGGCGACCTCACCGTCGCGAGGCTCGGGGACGAAAGTTTCCTGATCGTCGGGTCGGGTGCCGCACAGAACATGCACCGCCGCTGGTTCGAGCATCATCTTCCCTCAAACGGGGTTTGCTATCGCAATCTGACGGACGCGCTGCATGGGATCGCGATCGCCGGCCCCCGTGCCCGTGATCTCCTCGCCCAATTGACCCGAGAGGACGTGTCGGCCGAGGCATTTCGTTTTCTCGACATCCGTCGCATGGCGGTCGGTGGCGTCCCGGCGCTGGTTGCACGCCTCTCCTTCACCGGCGAGCTTGGGTATGAGATTTATTGCGCGCCGCCATATCAGCTGACCCTTCTCGAAGCGATAGAAAGACATGGGAAGGACATCGGCTTGCGACTCTTCGGCGGCCGTGCCCTCATGTCGCTCCGGCTCGAGAAGAGCTGGGGTGTGTGGACGCTCGATTTCCGGCCGGATTTCACGCCGGCTGAAGCGGGCCTCGATGGCCTCATCCACTGGGACAAGCCCTTCATCGGCAAAGAGGCTGCATGCGCCGCGCGCAAGCGCGGGCCGGAGAAAAGGCTTGTCGTCTTGCGGATCGAAGTCGATGAGATCGATGCGGTGCGGGACGAGCCCATCTTCAGCGAAGGCGCATGCGTCGGATACGTCACGTCGGCTGGATACGCCCACTACGTCGGAAAGAGCGTAGCGCTCGGCTACGTTCCGACGCCGCTGATCCGTCCAGGATCGGCCTTCGAGGTAGAGATCCTGGGCGCGCGGCGCCCAGCGCAAATCGTCTCGCAGCCGCTTTGGGATCCAAGCGGCTCACGCATGCGGGCCTGATTTGTTGCCGGGGCCCGCAAACGCCGACCATAGACGCGATGGACGTCTGCGTTGCATTCGATTCGCCTCTCCATCGGCTAATACCAAGCGCCGCTAATATTGACTCGTCATGCCCGCGCTTGTCCAAGAGGGCCTCTTGCGGGGGAATCCCCCGCAGACCCCTGAGGCATCCACGTCTTAAAAAAGACAACCAGTTCAGGGGCACGGGTGGCCGGGACACCCCCGGGGCAAAGAGCCCGGGGGCGGCCATGACCATGGGGACGGGTCAGTACCAAAGAGCGCTGGTCTAAGGCGGGCCCTTTTTTAACCGGCGACCACTCGCGCGCGTAGTGGGAGCGAGCGACCCCCCTTGGATCACCGCAGAGCGACGTCGCGTCGGAGATCGGCCAGCACGGCCTGGCTCGTATTGCGGCCTGGCACGCCGGTGACGTAGCCCCCCGGCCACGTTCCGGCGCCCGTGAGATAAAGGCCCTGAAGCGGCGTGCGATAATCGTTGGCAAGGACGTGGGGCCGCGCGCCGAACAGCCGCTGAGAAAGCATGTCCCCGTGGGTGATGTTGGACTCCACGAGATTGAGCTCGGCCTCGATCGCATCCGGCCCCATGAACCGGTGGTCGACGATCCGGTCCTTGAGGTCGGGCATCAGGTCGGAAAGGACGTCGATGCAGTGGCGTCCGAAGCGATCCGTCTCGGTGGCCCAGTCGGCGTCGCGGAGCCAGTAAGGGGCGTGCCAGATGTTGACGCTCATGATGTGACGGCCTTCGGGCGCCATGCCGGGCGAGGTCACGCTCGGCGTCAGGCCCCACATGATCGGCCCCTTCGACGGCCTGCCGTTGATGCCGTCCAGAACCGCCGCCTCGATGTAGTCGAGGGAGGGGCCGATGCGGAACTGGGTGCCGGCGACCTGCTCCGTCTCGACGCCGGCCGGAAGGTTTGCGTACCGGGGGATGCCGTCGAGAGCGAGCACCATCTTGAACGCCGAGCCCTGCATCGGCTGCGCGATGACGCTCTTTCGCACGTCTGCGTCCACGGCGCGTTCGTCGAGCAGATCGCGGAAAAGAAGGCGCGGATTGACGGAGGAAACGACCACGGGGGCGAGGAATTCCTCACCGGTTTCCGTGACCGCACCCTGAACCGTGCCGTCCCGGTGAAGAATGCGCGCCGTCCGCGCCTGGGTGCGGAGCACGACGCCGTGGCTCCGGCAGCAGGCCTCGAGCGCGTCGACGATGGCGCCCATGCCGCCGATCGGCAGGCCGGTCGAGCCGCGGAGCGGCACACCGTGAGGATCGTGAGCCGCGCTCATGCTTTGGGAGGCGAGGGAGAGCGGCCGCAGCATCAGCCCGATGGCCGTGCCGGGCGCCGAGGGCGGTGCCATGTTGGTGGCAATGCCGATCATGCAGAGGATGGTCTTCGCTTTTTCGGACTTCAGCGACTCCTCGAGCAGGTCGCGGATGCTGCCGACGAAAGCGCGCTGGAACATGCGCTTCTCGGCTGGCGAAATAAGCCTACGCTCGATCTCTGCGAGGGACGGCGGCGGCTCGAAGACGGAGACCCCGACCCGGCGCGCGATGTCTTCCAACGCGCGCATCAGCGCGTGGTAGCGCTGCGCCTCTCCCGGGCATCCCGCGTCAAACTGCTCATCGACCCGCGCCTGATCCCGCCATCCGACGAAGGTATGGTCCGGGAACGCGTGCACGACGGTGGCTTCCGGGCGGGCAAAACGGAGGCCGAAACCGGGCAGGTCGAGTTCCTGCACCACCCGCGGCTCCAACGACCCCGGAGAGTTCGAGAATCCCACCCGGTAGCCGGGGATGAAGTTGAAGCTGCCGCACGGGCCGCCCAAGCGGTCGCGCGCTTCCAACACCGCGACCGCGAGGCCGGATCGGGCGAGGTAGGCGGCGGTGACAAGGCCGTTGTGGCCGCCGCCGACCACGATCGCGTCGAAGTGGTTGGCGGGCTGTCGTGCGTCGCGATTCACGCGTTCGATCTCGCGGGCGCGAACGACTCGCGGAACAGCCTGAGCCAATTGCCGCCGGCGATCTTGGCGATCTCCTGCGACGAGAGGCCGCGTCGTTCCATTCCTTCGATGATTCTCGGAAAGTCGGCGGGCGACTTGAACCAGCTCGGCCACGGCGAGAATCCCTTGATCGGGACCGCGCTTTCGCGCGACCAGCGCCCGGCCCGCCACCACTTGATGACGCTTTCCGGCCACCCCGTGTAGAAGTCGGAGCCGAAGCCGACGTGATCGACGCCGATGCGGTCGACCGTCCATGTAATCATGTCGAGGAACGTATCAAGCGTGCAGCTCGATCCGCCTTTCATGATCTTCGGATACATGCTGAGCCCGATCACGCCCTTGCGCTCGGCGAGGCGTTTGATCAGCTCCGTCGACTTGTTGCGGCGGTTGAGCTCGATGTCGGTGCCGACGAACTCCTGCGGGTTGGCGTGGGTGATAGCGATCGGCCGGGACGAATACTCGATCGCATCGAAACAGGTGCGCGTCGTGCTGTGCGAGACGTCGCCTGTCTTGCCGTCTTCGAATACGGAGAAGAGAAAGCCCAAATCCGCGCGGACGCCGAGCGATTGCAAAGCACCGTAGAGGCCTTCTTTGCCCTCCGGCTGCCCGATGCTTGCCGCCGTCGGCAGGACGAACTCACCGGTCGCCGGGTTCTTCAGCATCATCACGCAGCCTTGCCGCTCGAGAATAACTCCGATGCAAGTCTTGCGCCCTTCCGCCGCGACAACACGTTCTTCCAGACCGAAGGTCACGTAGGCGCCGCGGCAATAGACGAGCGGCTTCACGGGCGCGTGCCCGCAGGCCACTACGCGCCCGATCAGGATCACGTGATCTCCGCCGTCGGCCACTTGGTGGCGCGTGCACTCGACCCATGCGGCTGCCCCTTCAAATACGGGGTTGCCGGCCGGCCCCGGCGACCAGGCGACGGCCTCAAACTTCCTCGGGTCCTTGGTCGCGAAGAGATGCGAGATCGCCCGTTGGTTCTCGGCCAGGATGTTCACCGCAAATCCTGTGGCCTCCTGGAACACGGACAAGCTCAAGGCCGCCTTGCTGATGCAGACGAGCACGAGCGGCGGATCGAGCGACACGGAGGTAAACGAGTTGGCCGTGAACCCGCGGGGCTGCCCGCTGTTGCCAACGGTGGTCACCACGGTCACGCCGGTGACGAAGGCGCCGAGAGCATCGCGGAGTTCGCGGCTATCGGGTGGTCGCATGGCTTGCTCTACCGGAGCGCTCCGATCTTGCGGATCTGTTGGCCCTCCACTTGGCGCTCGTTCAGAAAATCTCTCAAGAGGGCGTTGACCGTTTCGGGCACGGCCAGGGGCATCAGGTGGCGCTCGCCGGAGATCGCGATCGCTTGCCCGCACGGGGTCTCGGCCGCCATCTGCCGTGACATCTCTGGCGTTGAATTCGGGTCGAGCTCGCCGGTGAGGTAGAGCACTGGCATCGACAGTCCCCCGAGCCGCCCCGCATGCACTCGGTCAGCCTCTGTCGCGAAGAGCCGATAGGCGCTCGCGTACCCAGGGCCGGCGCTCTCGACCCAATCGCGAACACGACGGATGATGGGAGCGAGAGCCGGATCCGGCGTGGCTCCGAACCAGCGGTTGAGGGTTTCGCTCGTTCCGTTGTTCCGGGGACCAACAAGCTCGATTTCCTCCGCGCGCTTGATGACGGCAGCCCTCTGGCCGGCCGGACGGTTATAAACGCCGTTCATGACGACCAGCCGTCCAACACGCTCGAGATGCGCCAACGCAAAGCTGAGCGCAATAGACGCCCCCAAGGAATGGCCCACGATGATTGCAGACTCTAGGGACAGCGCGTCGAGCACGTCTCCAAGTTGGGCGGCGAACTCCTCAAACGTGGCTTTCGGCGCGCCGCGCGCGCTGTTTCCGTGGCCGAGCAGATCGTACACGATGACTCTGTGATCAGAACGGAATGCCTCGACTTGAGGCTGCCATGCCTCCTTCCGAAGACCGCACCCATGGATGAAGACGATCGGCTCTCCGGTGCCGACAATCCGGTAGGCAGTCTTTCCGGCGAATCCGTCAGCGGGCCGCGAATGCGAGCGCGTCGCTGGTGCGGGAACGGCCTTAGACGACATCTGTTCCCCCGAGCTCCTTGAGGTCCTCGTACCGATTGCCGATGCGGTGATGCGGGCGACCGCCGACCGAAGCACCCAGCGCGACGAGGATCTCGTCCGGCGCCGGCGCATCCATGACGGAGAACTGGATTGTCAGATAATGCGAGCGCATTCCCGCATCTTCCTTATGCATCAAGGGGATCGCGAGCGCCGCGCCCGGGCCGCCTCGGACGTTGGTGAAGCTCAAGTAGCTCTTGGCGCCGACTGCCTTGCGATACTGGTTTCCGAACCGCAGCGTATGGATGATGCCGGCCGCGTGCTCGACTTCGCCGGCCGTTCCCACCATGGCGGCTTTGCCATAGGCTTCGACCGCTTGGCCGGAGCCCGCGACGCGGATAATCTCCGCCGCAAGTTGCTCGGCAAGGGGAGGCGCGATCGCGAGGATATCGGTGCGCAGATCCTCGACGAAACCTTTCCCGGCCCACGGATTGCGGATCACCGCCGCGACGGCGATGAGCTTCAACGGACGGCTTGCGGGCTTGCCTCCTTCGATCAAAGTATCTTCGACATAAAGCACTTTCTTTCTGATCTCTAAGGGCATAGCAGAGCCTCGCTCCTCATCGACAATGAACAGAATCGGGTGATTCTAGCGGTTGTATTATGGTATTACTATCGTATAGCAGATCGTCGCAAGTCAACGGGGTCCAGCCTCCCCCTCCCCCAAAGTCAGGAGTTCGCATGGACTACGTGAATCTCGGCCGCTCCGGCCTCAGGTGTCGCGCCTCACGCTGGGCGCCATGGGCTTTGGAGACCAAGCCTGGCGGGGGTGGGTGCTGGGGGACGACGAAAGCCGCACCATCATTCGTCGGGCCCTCGACCTCGGAATCAACGCGATCGATACCTGCGACTACTATTCCAACGGCCGGAGCGAGGAGATCGTCGGCCGCGCCACCAAGGATTTCGTCAAGCGCGAGGAGATCGTGCTCGCGACCAAGGTCGGCATGCCCATGGGCAAGGGGCCGAACGCCCGCGGCTTTTCGCGGAAACACATCGTCGAGGCGGTCGAGCAATCGTTGAAACGTCTGCAGGTCGACTACATCGACCTCTACCAGACGCACATCTGGGACCCGCGCACCAATCTCGAAGAGATGATGCAGGCGTTCCACGATCTCGTGCGCTCGGGCAAGGTCCTCTACATCGGGATCACGGATATCCCGTTCTGGCAGTTCGCGACGGCACACCTGTACGCGGTGCACAACGGCCTCACGCCTTTCGCGGCCGTGCAGAACCACTACAACCTGATCTGGCGCGAGGACGAGCGCGATCTCATGCCGTTCTGCCGAGAGCAGGGCATCGGGCTCATTCCATACAGTCCAATGGGACGCGGATTCCTCTGCGGACGCCGGCGACGAGCCAAGGGCCAGACGACGGAGCGCGTGAAATCCGACGACTACGCGCAGAAGCTTTACGGGCGCCCGTCCGACGAAGCGGTCGCCGACAGCGTCGAAGAGGCCGCAAAGCGCATTGGTTCAACGCCCGCGCAAATCGCGCTCGCGTGGACGCTCGCGCGCCCGGGCGTACACTCGCCCGTGTTCGGCGCGACCAGGCCCGAGCACGTGGATGCGGCCGTGGCCGCACTCTCGGTCCAGCTCACCGACGACGCGACCGTCGCGCTCGAGCGCCCTTACGTACCCCGCCCTGCCGCCGGTCACGGCCTATGAGAGACCATACTTTCTTGCAGCTCGCCTGATGTTGTAGTACGGTATACCAAAAGAGGCGGCAATGACCGCTAGAGAGCGAGGGGCGGAGCCCCGAAGGCTGTCCAAAACCCTGGAGTTCGGGCCATGAAATTCGGTTGTTTCGCGAACATCCAAGACCCGACCAAGTCACGGGATTATAGCGAGCTCGTCGACGAGATGCGCGAGCTGGCCGAGTTTCTCGACGAGGCCGGCTTCGACATGATTTGGATTCCCGAACATCACTTCAGCGTGTGGGGTCGGGAGCTTATCGGTAATCCTCTTTTGATGGCCGCCGACCTCGCGGCCAGGACGAAGCGCATCCGTATCGGGCTCGGGGCCGCGATCGTGACCTTCTGGCATCCGATCCGCCTGGCCGAGGACGTGGCGCTGCTTGATCACCTGACGGGGGGCCGCCTGGAAGTCGGGGTCGGGCGCGGAAACTATGGTCTCGAGGCGCAGAATCTGAATCCCCTCGCCGACCCCAACAACCAGGCCATGAACCTGAAGGTCTTCGCGGAGTCCGTCGATGTGCTGCGCGAGGCCCTCGCGAACGATCTGTTTTCCTACAAAGGGGAGATCTACCAGTTCCCGGCTCCCGGGTTCCGCGCCGATCGCGCCCACAGCGTCGACGATCCCGCTTACGTGGACCCCGCGACCGGGGAGCTCATCAAGCTCACGACATTCCCCCGCCCGAAGCAGCGCCCCTTTCCGCCCATGTGGCAGATGAACTCCGAAGCCATCGAAGGCGTGAAGGCGGCCGCCGCCAAGGATATGGGAATCGTCATGTGGCGGCCTTCGGTGAAGACCATGCGGATGCGGCTCGAAGTTTACAAGGAGACCTACGAGAGCACGCACGGTCGGAAGATCGCGCTCGGCGCCAAGACGGCGATCATGCGCGATACGTACGTTGCGGAAAACGAGGCCGAGGCGCGGCGAATCGCCGAGCTACCCTGCATGGCCTCCCTCGACTTCGCCAACTGGCGGGGGCCCCGGATCTATCTCGACCCCGGCGAGCAGATCGCGCCCGATCTTGAGGCCTCGCTCAAGAAGAAGCTCACGTACGACTTTGTCTCGCCGCGGTCGCTGCTGTTCGGGTCTGCCGACGATGTGGTGGAGAAGCTCTGGCACATGCACCAGGAGATCAACATCGAGCAGGTGCTCTTCAAGTGCTCGTGGCCGGGACTCCCTCACAAGCAAACCATGCGCTGTTTCGAGCGGATCGCCGCCGACGTCATCCCGCAGTTCCGCGCGAGGCTGGCCAAACAAGCAAAACCACGCGCACCCGTCTACGCGTCCGGCACCTCGCCTGCATAGCCGCGCTCCGCGCCGGGGCTCGAAGCTCAGGCGACCCGCGAGACTACCGAAGGGATTCGTCCTCCATCGGCAGGAGAAAGCAGGCGTTCGGGTGCCACGCGATGGTGACCTCCTCGCCGTGGGACGGAACCGGCGCCCCGGACGGCAGGTCGACATCCAGGACGCCGCCGAGAGCGCTCGTCAGAGACACCGATCGGACGGCCCCAAAATAACGGACGTCGTGAACCCGTGCGCGCAAGCGGTTGGTGGGCTCGCCGCTCATCGACGCATTCTCCGGACGGAACCCGAGCAGGCAGCGCTCCTGCGGACGGCGATCGCAGCTCTTCGCCTCGACCGACACGGAAAAGAACTGATCCGGCCCGTCCACGGCGCGAACGCGAACACGGTCGCGCGACGGCGCAATCTCGACGATCTCGACCGGCAGGAGGTTCGTGCGGCCGACAAAGTTGGCGACAAATGCGCTCACCGGCCGCCCATACAGGCGGTCGGGCGCGTCCAGCTGCTGAATGCGGCCGTCGCGCATGACCGCGACCCGGTCGGAGAGGCTGAGCGCCTCGCCCTGGTCGTGGGTGACGTAGATGGTTGTGATGCCGAGCGCACGTTGGACGTTGCGGATTTGAACCTGCAACTCTTGGCGCAATTTCAGGTCGAGCGCCCCCAAGGGTTCGTCCATCAGCAGAACTTCCGGCCGGATCACCACGGCGCGCGCGAGCGCGACGCGCTGTTGCTGCCCTCCCGATAATTGCCGCGGCAGGCGATCGGCCAAGTCCTCGAGCTTGACGAGACGGAGCGCCTCCTGGGTTCGCTGGGCGGCCTCGGCGCCGCGGATTCGTCGCATCTTCAGCCCGAAGCCGACGTTTTCTGCGACCGTGAGGTGCGGGAACAGGGCATAGCTCTGGAACACCATGGCCGTGTTGCGGCGATTGGGCGGAACGCGGGTGACGTTTTGGCCCTTGATGTAGATGTCGCCGGCGCTCGGCAGGAGGAAGCCGGCGACCATTCGAAGCGTGGTTGTTTTGCCGCATCCGCTCGGGCCGAGCAGGGTCAGGAATTCTCCCGTGCCGACCGTGAAGCTGACGTCATCGACCGCGGGCAGACGGTCGTAGACCCTTGAGACCCTTTCGAGACGGACCTCAGACATCGCCTTTCCCCCGAAGCGCAGCCCCTTCCGATGCCACTTTGGCCGAGCTGCCTTCGGGCGAAAAGCCGGCAGATGAGCCGACTCGTCTCATTTCTTGACCTTGCGGTTCCAGAGATCGACCCATCGCTCGTACTGGGAATTGATGGCGACCGAATCCGGAATGTAAAGCTTCTTCAAGTCCTCGGGCGAGGCCGGGAACTTCTTGCCGAGGTCGGGATAGCTCGCGAGCACCGGGGCCAACACCTTGTTCGTGGGCCCGTAGGGGATCTCGTTCGCCTGGCCGAGCTGGGTCAGCGGATCGAGCACCTGATTGATGAACATCATCGCTTCCTTCGGATGCTTGGTGGTCGCGACGACGTCAATGGTCGTGAGCTTGCCGTGGCCGCCCTCCTTCGGATGGATGAATTTCAACGGGAACCCCTCGTCGATCATCCCCCATGAGCGGCCGTTGTTCCACACGGAGATCCAGACATCGCCGGCGCGGTACTTGTTTCTCAAGTCCGACGATGAGGTGAAGAAGTAGAGCGGCTTGAGCTGCGCGATCTTGTCGAATGCCATATCGGCGTTCTTTTCGCTGCCGCCGTGCATGCGTGCGGTCGCAACGATGAAATCGGTCACGGTGCCCTGCGAGATATCGGGCAGGGCGAGCCGCCGCTCGAACTTCGGATTCCAGAGGTCGGCCCACGAGGTCGGTTCGGGGATGCCGTTCTCGCTGAGCGCCTTGGTGTTGTAGGCGAGCCCGACAGACCAGAACAGCATGGCGGGGCCATAGCCCTGCTTGTTGATCGCTTCCGGGTAGAGGTTTTTCAAATTG
Organism: Rhodospirillales bacterium; assembly: GCA_009694195.1. GTDB lineage: Bacteria > Pseudomonadota > Alphaproteobacteria > Rhodospirillales > SHVQ01 > SHVQ01. The sequence goes on along the minus strand of SHVQ01000006.1, from coordinate 1,080 downwards.
GTGACGATCGCGGGATCGAGCTTCATCACCATTTCCGTCTCGATCGCCTTCAACTGGTTCGACTCCTCGAAATAGACCACGTCGAACGGCGCCGGGCGGCCGCGGCTCGCGATGAGTTTGGCGAGGTGGTCCTCGGGGTTGCCGTCGATCCATTCGATTTTGATGCCGGTCCGCTTGCTAAATACCGAGCCGCCGTACTTGCTTTGCGATTCCGTGAACAGCCCGCCATAGGAGGCGACGCGCAGCGTGACCTGTTGTTGGGCGGTGGCGCTGTCGGCGAGCAACAGAGCGGCCAAGCCCATGGCCATGAACAGTGATCGTCTCATCGGTGGTTACTCCCTCTCCTGTTTTACGGTTATTCCGTATCGTGTTGCCCCCGACCGATCCGTTCAGGCGCGGCCGGAGCCGAAAAATCGTTCCAATCCGAGCGTTCGTTCGAGAATCAGCATGAGTGCGAGCGAGACGTAGATGACGAGAGCGGAGATCGCCATGATATCGGGCTTAAGGCTGTACTCGATCGAGGTGTAGATCTTCACCGGCATCGTCGTCGATGATTCGTCGCCGCCCATGAACAACGCAATCGGCAGATCGTCGAATGAGATCAGGAACGCGAAAACGGCGCCGGAGATGATGCCGGGCAGCAGCACCGGGAATGTTACACTCACCAACGTTCGCCACCAACTGGCGCCGAGGTTGAGCGCCGCCTCCTCGAGGCTGGGGTCGAAGTGCGCGTGCCCGGCCATGACGGCACGCACCGCATAGGGAATGGCGACGGCGGTGTGTCCGAGGATGATGCCGAGCACCGTCCCGCCCAGCTCGACGCCGGTCCAATCCCAGACGACGCCGGCGAACTGGTAAAGCGCAACCGCCACCACAAGGGATGGGACCATCAGGGGTGCCAGGCAAAACACACCGAGAAGCCGAACGCCCAGGAACCGCCCCCGCGCGAGGGCGAGCGCCGCCCCGGTGCCAACGACGGCTGCCGTGAACGCCGTCCAGAGCGCGACCGTCAAGCTGACCCTGAGCCCGCTGAAGAACGCCGGCGGGATGTTCTGGTACCAGTCGAGAGTGAACGACGTC
>SHVQ01000027.1 GCA_009694195.1 Rhodospirillales bacterium | reverse complement strand
CCGAGATCAACACCATGATCGTGGCGACGGCCAGCACCGTCGGGCTCAGCTCTTCGCGGATGCCCTTCCAGATCTCGCGGGTCAGCGTGTGCTGCTCGACGCTCGCGATGAAATTCACGATGACGACTTCGTCGAACGAGGTGACGAACGCGAACACGGCGCTCGTGACCAGGCCCGGCATGATGATCGGCATGATGACGGTGAAGAAAACGCGTACCGGCGTTGCTCCGAGGCTCGATGCCGCCCGCACGAGATTCGTGTCGAACCCCGCCAACGTCGCCGTGACGATGATGACCACGAACGGCGTCGCCAACACCGTGTGCGCGAGGACCAGCCCCGTCAACGTGCTGGTGAGACCGAGCCACGAAAAGAAGAAATAGGTGCCGCAGGCGGTGATGATTACGGGAACGACAAGGGGCGCGATCAACACGCCGACGATAACCGGCCTGAATTTGAACGTCGCGCGGTTCAACCCCAGGGCCGCCAGCGTGCCCAGAGGCGTCGCCACGCACATCGTGAGCGTCGCGATCAGAAAGCTGTTGCGCGTCGCGAGCTGCCAGTTCTGTCTGAAGAGGTAGTCTTCGTACCACCGCAGCGAAAATCCGGACATCGGATAGGTGAAGAACGAGATCGGATTAAACGACAGCGGCAGCACGACGAGAATCGGCACGAGAAGAAAGAAGAAGATCGCCCCGCAGAATATCCAGAGCAGGTAATAGGAGATCCGTTCCGTGGGAGTTGCCGTCGGTGCGAGCGCCATAGACGTCCAGCCCTTTTCTAGATCTGGCTCAACTTGAAGAAACGCGCGTAGATCGCGTAGAGAGCGAGAACGGCCGCGAGAAGGATGACGGCCAACGCCGATCCTTGCCCCCAGTTCACGAGCTCCGACGTGTAGATCGCGATGAAGTGGCTGATCATCTGATCGCCGCCGCCGCCGACCAGCTCGGGCGTGATGTAGTAGCCGATCGCCAGGATGAAAACGAGCAGCACGCCCGCGCCGATGCCTGGAAACGTGAGCGGAATATAGATCGTGGCGAAGGCGAGCGCGGGGCTCGCGCCAAGCGATTTCGCCGCCCGCATGTATTGCGGATCGATGCCTTTCATGACGCTGTAGATCGGCAGGATCATGAACGGCAGCAGCACGTGGGTCATCGCGATCAGAAGCCCGGGGCGGTTGAAGACCAGCAGCACGCGCTCCTTGATGAGACCAAGAGCGATCATCAGGTCGTTGAGCAGGCCCTGCTGCTGCAACAGCACGACCCACGCGACCGTGCGCACCAGCAACGAGGTCCAAAACGGCAGCAGCACGAAGATCATCAACAGATTGCTGATCCGCGCGGGCTGGGTCGCGAGCAGGTACGCGACGGGATACCCGAGCAGAAGACAGAGGATGGTGACGAAAAGGCTGATCCAGAACGTGCGGAAAAGCACGGAGATGTAAATGCGCCGGTCCTCCGCCTTCTTCACGATCTCCTGGTCGACATTGCGTTCGAGGTCGAGCGCGTTGAGAAAGTAGTGATCGGTGACGGTTGAGCTGTTCCGCTTGAGAACGGCCCAGTATTCGCGCTCGCCCCATCGCGCGTCGATGCCGATCATCGCTTCTTTGTACGGACCCGTTTGCAAGTTCGCCGCCTTGCGGGCGGATGCCAGAACCATGCTCCGAAACTGGGCGATCTCGTAATTGAGCCGCACGGCTGCCCGCGGAACGGTCTTGTTGTCGTAGCCGTGCTTGAGATCGTATGCGAGGGCCGCATAGGCGTCCTCGCCCGGCAGTCCCTGCCCGCCCCATGACTTGAGCGCGACGATGGCACGGGGAAAGTTCGCCGGAATTTCCTTGTTCTCGAAGCTCTGCACGAGCATCGAGAAGATCGGAAAGAAAAAGAAGACGAGCGTGAAGGCAAGCAGCGGAAGGATGAGGCCGAACGCGGCCGTATTGCGGACGCGCTCCGTCTGCCGGAGCCTCGCCTTCAGCGGTGTTCCGTCGGCCGTGCGGACGACGTCGATCGGCGGGGCAGCGGTTGCGATCGCCATCGGGTCAGGCCGCCGGCGCGTCGAGGGCGCGGCAATCCTCGACGGTCCAGCCGACGCGGACCGTCGCGCCGACCGCGAGGCTCTGGGCGCCGAGGGCCTTCTTCGGAACTTTCACGATGAATTCCTCGTTGCCGCAAACCTTCAAGCGTGCGCGCAAGTGATCGCCGTGGAAGATGAGCTCGAGGACCTTGCTCTCGTAGACGTTCTGACAGCGCCCGTCGGTGGGAGTGATGACGATGCTCTCGGGCCGCATGGACAGAGTCGTTTTGCTGCCGACGGGGCCGATGTTGACCGCGAGGGCCTGGACCATGTCGCCGTTCGGAAGGCGAACCTGGCACGCGCCGCCGTTCACGCTGACGACCTCGCCGATGTACTTGTTGTTCTCGCCGATGAACTGAGCGACGAAGGCGTTCTCCGGCTTGTCGTAGAGCTCGGTCGGGCTCGCGAGCTGCTCGATGATGCCGAGATTGAGCACCGCGATTCGATCCGACATGATCAGGGACTCCCCCTGATCGTGCGTCACGTACACAACGCTGACGCCGAGATTCTCGTGCAGCCTGCGGATCTCGTATTGCATCTGCTCGCGGAGCTGACGATCGAGGGCCCCCAGAGGCTCATCCATCAGCACGAGTTGGGGATTGAAAACGAGCGCACGGGCAATCGCGACGCGCTGCTGCTGGCCGCCCGAGAGCTGGCGCGGCAGGCGGTTCTCGTAGCCCGCGAGACGGACCATCTCGAGCGCCTTCTTGACCCGTTCCTTGATCTCCTGTTTCGGGACCCGGCGGCACATCAGGGGATACGCGATGTTCCCTTCGACCGTCTTGTGGGGGAAGAGGGCGTAGTTCTGGAACACCATCCCGATATTGCGCTTGTGGGCCGGCACGTTGTTGATGGACTGACCGTTCAGGATGATCTCGCCGTGAGTCGCCATCTCGAACCCGGCCAGCATGAGAAGACACGTCGTCTTCCCCGACCCCGAGGGCCCGAGCAGCGTGAGGAACTCGCCGCGGTGCATCTCCAGGTCGAGGCTTTTTACGGCGAATGTTTCGCCGTCATAGCTCTTCTGAACCTTGATGAATTGGACGATCGAATCGCTTTCTTTCGGCATGGGCACTTGATGCACTCTCTGAAATGACGCCGACTCTCAGCTCGCGGAAGCGCCTTCGTGGCACTCCCACGGCTGCAAAGATCGGTCGACGATAAGCCTTTTATTGCTCCCTGTCGGCGGTACGATACCCGCCACGTTTTCCCAAAGCAATCGATTGAGACGGAGTTGGTGGGGCGTACGCCCGCTCGCCACACGCAAGCACGCGCCCGCGGTGCGGCGGCAGCCTCGCCCCCGGCCGGCCGACGGGCGTCAGCAGGGAATGACCGGGATCTCTCGTGGCGCCCGCCGCGTCAGCAATTCAGCCCCATTCTCGCGAACGACGATGTTTTCCTCGTGCACGAGAATTTTTTTCTCGCCGTTGACCACGAACGGAATGCCCGGCTCGATCGTGAGCACCATGTTCGGCTTGATCAGCGTATGATCCTCCGGATTGTTGGAGGGCGGCTCGCACATGCGGAGCCCGAGCCCGTGGCCGAAACGCCCGGCGCCGAAGCCTTCCTTGGTCAACGGCAGGCCCGCCGCGTCTGCGAGAACCTGCGCCTGAGCCCGCCACACGTCGGCCGTCGTCGCTCCCGGCCGCGCCGCCTTGATGCCGGCGGCGGTCGCCCGCCACACGGCGTCATAGGCGCGCTTCACCGCATCCGACGGCTTGCCGAAGGAATAGTCGCGATCGAAGTCGCAGTAGTAGCCTTCGTAGGAGACGCCCGTGTCGATGATGTAGACGTCGCCCTTCTTCAGAACCTTGTCCGAAGGACTCATGTTGATGCACGGATATCCGCCGCGGCCCGAGGTCGCCACCAGATAGACGATCTTTTCGCCGCCCCGGCGAAGAACCTCCGTCTGGAACTTTTCGGCTGCCGTCCGCTCCGTGTCACCGGGCTTGAGCTGCTTCGGCAGCCCTTCGAAGGCGAAGGAGACGAGCTGGCAGACGTGGCGGATGAGCTTGATCTCGGCCTCCGACTTGATCAACCGCATCTGCCGGACCATCCAATCGCCGTCGGCGACCTCGATCGGCGCCAGCCTGTCCTTGAGACGGAGGAAATCGCCAACCGGCATCGTGAGGCGGCTTTCCGGTCCGAGCTCGGCGCCGATCCGCTTGAACTTGGTTGCGAACGATTTCAGCGCGTCGGCGCAGAGCGAGACGCCGTCGTCCTTGGGATTGGGCGCGATCCACATGCGCACGTCTTTGATCCATCCCGCAGTCTCGGCGCAGATCACGGCATTGCTGGTGGGCACGATGAGGATAGGATCCCCGACCCGCGGGATAATGCAGTACCGCGGCCGCGTCAGGTTCTGCCAGACAGGCCCCTGGAATCCCGTGAAATAGCGGTAGTTGTCCTCGCTGGTGATGAAAAGCGCGTCGAGCCGCTCAGCCTCCATCCGCTCCTGCGCCTTGGCGACGCGTTGCTTGTATTCCGCCGTCGCGATCGACGGTGGCGCCTTCGGCCGGTCAGAAGATTTGGATGCCCGCTTTTGAGTCTTCTGAGCCTTCTTTTGTGTCTTTTTCTGTGTCTTGGCCATTTTTTGTTCCCTCCACGATTGCGTTTCGGCCTCTGATCGACGGCAGTCGACGAGGCTGTTCTGCCTATGGAAACGGCGCATTTTCGAGGTTCGGTACACTGACAGCCGTGCCAATGCCCGTCAATACGGCGGGCGCGCGAGAGCGCGTCCGTTCGCCGACCAATGGGCGCCGGCGTCAGGCCGAAGCGGCTTCGCGAATCCCGCCTTGCTGAACGTTTCTTTGATAGACCCGCTTGATGATGCCGCCCGCCTTGTCGATGTCCGCGGCGCTGGTCTGGTAGTGCGTGACGAAGCGGATGCGCCGGCCCTTCGGCGGATTGATCTCAACGCCGCCTTCCCGAAGCTCGCGGACGAAGCGCGGGGGATCGAAGGGGAGATCGGGGAGCTCGACGAACACCATGTTGGTCTCGACGTCGTTCGCGTTGACCGGCATCCCGGCGTCGGCGCAGTGGCGGGCGAGCCTTTTCGCGTTCGCGTGATCTTCCTCCAGCCGTTCGACCATGGTGTCGAGACCGACGATCCCCGCGGCGGCGAACACGCCGCCCTGCCGCATACCGCCCCCGACGAGCTGGCGCATGTGGCGGACCCGGGTCACGAGCTCGCGGCTGCCGGCGACGATCGATCCGGCCGGACAGCCGAGGCCCTTGCTGAGGCAGAACTGGATGCTGTCGACGTCCTTCACGAGCGCGGACGCCGGCACCCGCAATGCGATCGCCGCATTGAAAATGCGCGCGCCATCGAGGTGAACCTTGGCGCCCGCCTTGTGCGCGACACGGCATAGGGCCGCGGTCCTTTCGATCGAGAGACACCGGCCCCCCGCGACGTTATGGGTGTTCTCGAGACATACGAGCCGGGTCGGCGGATGCAGGACGCTCGTCGGGAAGATCGCCTTCTCGAGCTGATCGGGCTCGATGAAGCCGTTCTTGCCCTTGAGCGTGCGCGGCATCACGCCGGCCACGGCCGCCATCCCGCCGCCCTCGTTGACGAAGATGTGCGCGGTCTCCTCGACGATCATCGACTCGCCGCGGTTGGCCTGCGCCATGATGGACGTCAGATTTCCCATCGTGCCGCTCAATACCAGAATGGCGGCTTCCTTGCCGAGCATCTCGGCGGCCTTCGCTTCGAGCCGGTGGATGGTCGGATCGGCGTTGTAGTAGTCGTCGCCGACCTCCGCTTCCGCCATGGCCTTGCGCATGGCCGGGCTTGGCGTCGTGACGGTGTCGCTGCGCAAGCAGATGACACGTTCCATGAGGTCCTCCCAATCGGCACCCGAACCGGGGCCACCGCTTTTAGTCGATGACGAGCAATTCGCGCGGATAGCTGGTGAGAACCTGCGGCCCCTTCTCGGTGACGAGAGTCGTTTCGCTCACCGCGACGGCCAGCTCCTTGTCGGCGCGGAGGCTCATCGGCGTGTGAAACGTCATCCCGGCCTGCAGGACGCTCGGGTCGTTGGCCTTGAGGTCGATGATGTGCCCCTCGCCCCAGTCGGGCGCATAGTTGAGGCCGACCGAATACCCGGTGCGCTTGGTGAAGGAGCCGAGCCGGTTATGCTTCGCCGCGGCCTTCTTCGCCGCCGCATCGACGTCGCCCGACGTCGCCCCCGGCTTCATGGCTGCGATGGCCGCCTCAAGCTGATCCTTCACCACCTGGAAATCGTCGTACATTTTCTGGGCCGGTTTTCCCATCATGAACGTGCGGAACAGAGGCCCCGCGTACCGATGGGTGACGCCCGTGAGCTCGACCGGGACGTTCTCGCCCTTCTCGATGACCTTGTCCGTCCACTGGACGTGCGGCACCTGGGTCCGCCAGCCCGAGCCGATGAACGGCGGGAGGCCGGGGAACTCGCACCCCATGTCGATCATCGCCTTGTGGACGACGCCCGCGAGCTGGTTCTCCGTCACACCCGGTTTCAGAAACGCATGCGAGGCCTTGAGACCCGCTTCCGACATCCGGCACGACTTCTTGATGTATTCGATTTCGGCCGTGGATTTGATTTTCCGGTGCTGCTCCACGATGCCGAAGCTGTTCGCGAACTTGGCGTTCGGGAGCTTGCTCACCAGCCCCTCATAAACGTCGACCGCGAGGAACGAATTGCCGGTCTTGTCGACGGCCAGTCGGCCCTTTTCGTGGCCCACGTCTTTCACCGCCTTGGCGACCACGTCGACCGGGTTGTCCGTGTCCATGTAAGGACGGCACTGGCTCGCCCGATCCATCCACGAAAACGCGTCGACGTTGCGCGCTTCGAAATTCCGCGTGATGAGGAGGAGGTCCTTTTCGATCGGCACGACCAGTACGCTCATGTAGTAGTAGCCGACCGTGCGGTAGCCGGAGATGTAGCAGATATTTTCGGGCGTCGTGACCAGAAGAGCGTCGACCCCCTTCTCCGCCATTGTTTTCCGAATCTTCGCGAGGCGGCCGAGGTATTCCTCTTTCTTGAACGACAACTGCTTCTCGAACTTGAACAAATCAACCATGTCTGAACGTCCTTCCCATCTTTTCTGGTCTCATCGACACCAAAAAACGCCCTCTTCGCACCCACCGGGGCGAGGTCAAATCATGCCGCCCAAAAGTCCTCGTGAAATGTCGCGGACGTTAGGTGTATCGAGCGGACCGACTTTAGCGTGAACGTCCGCGCATTGTCCACCCGAGCGGCGAGACGGGCACGGACGGGCCCGGTCCCATCCGCCTTGTGGAGCGCGGCACTTATTGTCTAAAGTTTGCCCGCCAGCCGAGAACGCGATGTTCTTCGGTGCACGTTTTTTAGGGAGGCACCATGTCGCTCGTTATTTCGCGCACCGCGCGCACGGCCGGCCGTGTCGCGTCCGCTGCTTGCGTCGCGGCGGCGCTTACCATCGGTTCGGCGGCCCATGCGGTCGACAACCTGAAGATCTTGGTTCCGGCGAATCCCGGCGGCGGCTGGGACCAGACGGGTCGAGCCATGCAGCAGGTTCTGCAGGGCGCGGGCCTTGTGAAGTCCATCCAGGTCGACAACAAGGGCGGCGCCGGGGGCACCATCGGTTTGGCCCAGTTCGTCAACAGCGCCAAAGGCGACGGCAATGCGATCATCGTGAGCGGGCTCGTGATGGTCGGCGCCATCATCACCAACAAGTCGCCGGTCAACCTGACGCAAGTCACACCCATCGCGCGCTTGACGGGCGAGTTCGAAGTGATCGCGGTCCCGGCCAACTCGCCCCTCAAGTCCATGGACGATCTGGTGACGGCGTGGAAGAAAGACCCCGGCAAGATGGCGTGGGCGGGCGGTTCCGCGGGCGGCACCGATCACATCACGGTCGGGCTGCTCGCAAAGGCCGTCGGCATCGACGCAACCAAGATCAACTACGTCGCCCATTCGGGGGGCGGCGAGGCGGTCGCCCAGCTGCTGGGCGGGCACCTGCCCGTCGGCGTCAACGGGTATGCGGAATTCCAAGCCCAGATCGAAGCCGGAAAGCTTCGCGCGCTCGGCATTTCGTCGCCGAAGCGTCTCCCGGGGGTCAATGTCCCGACGTTCATCGAACAAAACATCAAAGTCGAGATCGCCAACTGGCGGGGCGTATTCGGCGCTCCCGGCATCACGGCAGCACAGAAAAAGGACCTTTCCGACACCATCGACAAGATGGTCAAGACGCCGGCGTGGAAAGAGATCCTGAAAAAGAACAGCTGGGCGGACTTTTATCTCACGAGCGACGAGTACGCCAAGTACGTCACCGAAGAAAACACGCGCGTCACTGCGATCCTGAAAGACATCGGCCTGGTGAAGTAACGCAGGCCTGCAACCCCGCGCAGCAGGGATGGCGATGCCGGCGAGCGCGCAGCCGAGCGAAGGCAAGCGCTCGCGCCTGCTCCTCGCGCTCGGGATCGCCGGCCTCGGAGTGTTCGTCGGAATCGAGGCCGCATCCATTTCGGTCGCGCCTTCATATGCGCGCATCGGCCCGACCTTTTTCCCCTGGATCATCGGCGGCGGCCTCTTCGTCATCGGCCTCGTTCTCGCTTGGCTGACGGTTAGCGGCACCTGGGTCGGCGAGGCGGACGCCAAGGCGGAACCGCTCGACGCGCAAGCCCTCGCGCTCGTTGCGGTTGGGCTCGCACTTCAGGCCGCCCTCATGATTCCTGCCGGATTCATCATCGCCTCGACTGTCCTCTTTTGTTTCGCCACACGGGCGTTCGGCAGCCGGACAATCGTGCGCGACATCGTGCTTGCGCTGGTCCTCACCGCCATCACCTACGGAGTCTTCACCTTCGGTCTCGGCCTCCAGCTCCCGGCCGGACTCCTAGCAAAGGCATTCTGAGTGGAAACGATCGATGCGCTGCTCGGCGGCTTTGCCGTTGCGTTGACGTGGCAGAATCTCCTGTGGGCGCTCATCGGCGTGACGCTCGGGACCGCCGTCGGCGTGCTCCCGGGCATCGGCCCGGCGTTGACCGTTGCGCTCCTTCTGCCGGTCACCGCCAAGCTTGCCTCGACGAGCGCCTTCATCATGTTCGCCGGAATCTACTACGGCGCAATGTACGGCGGCTCGACCACGTCCATTCTCCTCAACACGCCCGGCGAAAGCGCAAGCATCATCACCGCCGTCGAAGGCCACCTGATGGCCCGCAAGGGCCGCGGCGGATCGGCCCTCGCCACGGCTGCGATCGGCTCGTTCGTTGCCGGCACGCTCGCGACGATCGCCCTTACCTTCTTCGCACCTCTGGTGGTGGATCTCGCGCTCCAGTTCGGTCCGGCCGAGTATTTTGCCCTCTCGGTCCTCGCCTTCATCACGGTGACGGCCGTGCTCGGAAGCTCGATCGCGCGGGGCCTCGCGAGTCTTTTCCTCGGACTCGCCCTCGGGATGGTTGGAATCGACATGCAGACCGGCCAATCGCGCTTGGCTTTCGGAGTGCCCAGCCTGCTCGACGGGATCGAGGTGGTTGTCGTCGCCGTCGGCCTCTTCGCCGTGGGCGAGACGCTCTATGCGGCCTCGCGATACAAGTACGGCGCCGACCAGATCATCCCTCTCAAAGGCTCTCTTTGGATGACTGCCGAGGAATGGGCGCGGTCCTGGAAAGCTTGGCTCCGGGGGACGTTCATCGGGTTCCCGATCGGGGCGATGCCGGCCGGCGGCGCAGAGATCCCGACGTTTCTATCCTACTACGTCGAGAAGCGCCTCTCGAAGCATCCGGAGGAATTCGGCAAGGGCGCCATCGAGGGAGTCGCCGGCCCGGAAGCCGCCAACAACGCATCCGCCGCGGGTGTGCTCGTGCCCCTCTTGAGCTTGGGCCTCCCGACTTCGGCGACGGCGGCGATTTTGCTCGCGGCCTTTCAACAGTACGGCCTGCAGCCCGGCCCGCTCCTCTTTCAAAACGAGCCCCAGCTTGTGTGGGGCTTGATCGCCAGCCTCTACATCGGGAACGTCATGCTGTTGGTGTTGAACCTTCCGTTGGTCGGGGTATGGGTCCGTCTTCTTACCATCCCGCGGCCTCTCCTTTATGCCGGCATTCTCGTGTTCGCGACCCTCGGCACCTACGGTTACAGGCAGTCGGAGTTCGACCTCGCGCTCCTGATCGGAATCGGCTTCCTCGGCTTCCTCATGCGGCGCTTCGATTTTCCCGTTGCGCCGGTGATCATTGGGCTGGTGCTTGGCCCGCTATCGGAACAACAGTTCCGGCGCGCGCTCGCGATCAGCCAAGGCGACATGACGGTCTTCCTCACCCACCCGATTTCAGCGTTGCTGCTCGCCGTGTCAGTGGTCGCACTCGTCGCTCCGGCCGTCTGGCGCTGGCGGAAGCGTTTCCGGCCGGCGTGACCACCGTCACCCAGGGCGCTTGTCATACGCTGGCGAGGCCGTTACATTGCGCTCAAAATAAACTCCCTTAATGACCGGGAGGACGGCTCGACCCTCGCTTTCGGACGCTTGCAAGCGGCGACACCTCTGGTGTCTCGCCCGAGTGACTTCCTCGCAGCTTCCGAAATCACGGGACCGACGCAGCCTTCTCCCGGCCCGCAGATGGTGTGAAGGAATGAATACAACGGCTTCGGCGACGATGGAACTCGTCAGGACCGCCGACGGCGTTCCGCTCAAGGTCCGCCTGCGCGAGGTCGAGCGGCGGAGGCATCTTATCTCGCTGCTGTTCGTGGCACCGCTCACGCTCTTCTTGCTCGCGTTCTTCGTGTTTCCGATCATCAGCATGAGCAAGCATGCCATCGATAACATCGAGTTCGTCGAGGCGATCCCGCGGACTCAGGCAGCGGTCAAACAATGGGACGGCAACGGGATTCCCGATGAGCCCGTTTTTGCAACGTTCGTCGAAGAGCTTCGCGACGTTTACAACAACAAGGACCGATCGATCATCGGCAAGCTCGCGAAGCGCGTGAACTACGAAATCAGCGCCACGCGCTCGCTGATCCTCAATACCGCACGCTTTGCCGGTCGCCAGACGCAAGGGCCATACAAGCAGGCGCTGATCGGCTTCGACAAGCGCTGGGGCGAACCCGCCTATTGGGCGATGCTCAAGCGCAACGCGGGCGTATTGACCGAATTCTACTTCGTGAGCTCCATCGATCGTCAGCGCAGCGCCGCCGGCGAGCTTGTGAAGCTTCCCCCGGAGCAATCCATTTTCTTCGACGTTTACGTGCGCACGTTCTGGATCAGCGGCCTGGTAACCATCGGATGTCTCATCCTCGGGTATCCGGTCGCCTTTTTGCTGGCCAATGTTCCAACGCGCATCAGCAACATGCTGATGTTCTTCGTGCTGCTGCCGTTTTGGACGGCGCTGCTCGTCCGCACCACGGCCTGGATGGTGCTCTTGCAACGGCACGGGCTGATCAACGATTTCATGAAGAAGATCGGGCTGATCGTGGAGCCGCTTCAACTCATCCTCAACCTTGGCGGGATTCTGATCGCGATGATCCACGTTCTGCTGCCGTTCATGATCCTCCCGATGTTCAGCGTGATGAAGGGCATCGATCGCCAGCACATGCGGGCGGCGCGATCGCTCGGCGCCAACTCGTTCCTGGCGTTTTACCGGGTCTACTTTCCGCAGTCGCTTCCGGGCGTCAGCGCCGGATGCCTGCTCGTGTTCATTCTGGCGCTCGGCTACTACATCACGCCGCGACTGGTCGGCGGACCGGCGGATCAGATGATCAGCCACTTCATCGCCTTCTACACCGATGAGCTCTTGAACTGGGGGCAGGCATCAGCGTTGGCCTTGCTGCTGCTCGCCATCACCATGGTTCTCTACGCCTTCTATCATCGGTTTGTCGGCATCGAATCGACGCGACTGGGGTAAGCCCATGCAACTGTTTCCGTATTCCACCTGGCCGGAACGGATCTGGCATTACACGCTGTGGGGCATTTGTTGGGCCGTGTTCATCTACCTGGTGGCGCCCGTGCTGGTCGTACTGCCGCTCTCGTTCAACCCCGAGCCCTATTTCTCCTATCCGATCAAGGAGTTTTCGCTCCGCTGGTGGGAACACATGGTCGAGTCGCCTGCGTGGCGGCTCGCGGCCTATAACAGCACGGTCATCGCCATCTGCACGACGATCCTTTCGAGTGTCCTGGGAACGCTCGCGGCCGTCGGCTTGAGCCGCGGGGATTTCCCCGGCAAGGGCGCCATTCTGGCGCTCCTGCTGTCGCCCCTGATCGTTCCGATCATCATCACCTCGGTCGGCATCTATTTCTTCTTCGCGCGCGTGAACATGGTGAACAACGTCTGGGGAATCGTGCTCGCCCACACCATCCTCGCCACTCCCTTCGTCGTCACGCTGGTGACGGCGACCTTGGTCAACTTCGACAAGAACCAGGCGCGGGCGGGAGCCACGTTGGGCGCCAATCCGTTGACCGTCTTCCGCAAGATCACGATGCCGCTGATCATGCCGGGACTGGCCTCCGGCGCGATCTTCGCGTTCGTCACCTCGTTCGACGAAGTGATCGTGGTGCTCTTCCTCGCGGGCCCGGCCGAGCTCACGTTGCCGAAACAGATGTGGAACGGCGTCCGCGAGCAGATCAACCCCTCCATCCTCTCCGTTGCCTGTCTCCTTGTGTTCGTCTCCCTGCTCGCGTTGACCCTGATGGAAACGATCCGGCGATACAATCTCCGCCTCCGCGGCCTCAAGGAATAGGCGAGCCTCCAGCAACGGGATTCGGGTGGGCGATGGCCGACGGCCTCAAGGACAAGGTTGTTCTCGTCACGGGCGCTTCGCGCGGCATCGGCGCCAGCACCGTGCGGTCGCTCGCCCGCGAAGGCGCCCGCGTCATCGCCCACTACGGCCGCGGCAAGGCGGAGGCGGGCGCCGTTGTCTCGGAGTTCGGCGGCAACTGCGTTGCGATCGGAGCCGACCTGAGCTCGGAGGGCGGCGCCGACAGTCTGTGGCGGCAGGCGGAGGCGTGGAAGGGGCACGTCGATGTGATCGTCAATAACGCGGCCGCCGTGGTGCCGATGACCATCGACGACGACGACGCGACATGGCGTCGAACATGGCGCGATGCCGTCCAGATCAATCTTTTTTCGCTTGCCGATCTCTGCCGCCACGCCATCCATCATTTCCAAAAGAAAGGCGGAGGCATCGTCATCAACATCGCGAGCAGAGCCGCGTTCCGAGGCGACGACGCCCATCTCATGCACTATGCCGCGACCAAGGGCGGCGTCGTCGCATTCACGCGCTCCATCGCGAAGAGCTACGCGAAAGACAAGGTGCTCGCTTATGTCGTCGCGCCGGGGTTCGTGCGCGTCGAGCGGCAGGAGGGCGTCATCAAGCGCCGCGGCCTCGACACCATGCTGCGCGACATACCGCTCGGCGAAATGGCGAAGCCCGAGGACGTCGCGACCATCATCGCCTTTCTCGCGTCGGGTGTCGCCCGGCATGCGACCGGCGCCACCATCGACATCAACGGAGCGTCCTACTTCCACTGAGCCCGGACGCGCAAATTCCATCACACACCGGAGGAGTTTCCATGGCTGAACAAAAAGTCGCGCTCGTCACCGCCGCTGGGCAAGGCATGGGCAAGGCCACCGCCGAGGAGCTTGCGTCACGCGGCTACAAACTGGTGCTGATGTCGCCGTCCAACCGGAGCGTCGATCTTGCCAAGAAGTTGGGCGGCGTCGGCATGAGCGGCTCCGTCCTCGAGACCAAGGACATCAAGGCCGTCGTCCAGCTCGCCATGAACACGTACGGCCGCATCGACGCCCTCGTCAACAATACGGGCAACATGCAGGGTTTGATCGTGCCCTCGACGAAGGTCCGTGCCGAGAAGGCCTACGATCCCGATTTCGACGGAATCCTCCTCGACGTGCCCGACGATCAGTGGCACGCGGCGCTCGATTTCTATTTCCTCAACGTGGTGAGGATGTGCCGGGCCGTGACCCCGATCATGGTCAAGCAGAAGAAGGGGGCGATCGCCAACATCTCGAGTCTCTCCGCCCTTGAGCCCCGGCTGACCTACGCGGCCGGGTCCACCATCCGCATGGCGACGCTGACCTTCACCAAGCTTTATGCCGACCGCTACGGGCGCGACGGCATCCGGATCAACAGCGTGCTGCCGGGCTTCATGGACAACCGGGTCTTCTCGGACGAGGTCGTCAAATCCGTGCCCCTCTCCCGCCGAGGCAAGATCGAGGAGGTCGCGAAGACCGTCGCCTTTCTCGTTTCGGACGACGCCGGCTACATCACCGGCCAGAACGTGCTGGTCGACGGCGGCGTCAACCGCCGGATGTAACAACGACGCCGGCCGCTTTACAGGCGGCCGGCGTCGACTTTCAAGAGGTCGCCGGTGATCGCGCTCGATTCGCCGCAGGCCAAGAAGAGCGCGGCGGCCGCGACTTCCTCCGGCTCGACCCATTTGCGAAGCGCCGCCACGTCCTCATAGTGGATCTTGATCGTCTCCGCGACCGAGCGGCCTTCGGCCTTCGCCCGCTTGGCGATCGTCCGCTTCATCAGATCGCCCCTCACGTGCCCGGGGCAAAGCGCGTTCACGCGGATACCGAAGGGGCCGAGTTCCTGGGCACAAGCGAGCGTCATCCCGTTGATCGCGAACTTGCTCGCCGTATAGGTGCTGCGGTTCGGATAGCCGACGAAGCCCATCTTCGACGACATGGTGACGATGGAGCCTCCCTGGCGCTTGAGCAGCGGCACGGCGTACTTGATGCAGAGAATCGTCCCCCGCACGTTGATGGCGATCGTTTCGTCGAATTCCTCCAGATTCAGGGCGTCCGCAGGCGCGATGGGCCCGGCGATGCCGGCGTTGGCGACGAGCACATCGAGGCGGCCGTAGGCCTTGTCGCAATCCTTGAACAAGGCCTTGACCGATCGCTCGTCGGTGACGTCCGTCGGAACGGCGCGCCCGCCGATGGCCTTCGCGACACGGTCGAGCGGTGCCTTCCGGCGGCCGGCAACGACGACCTTGCAGCCTTCCTCGGCAAACCGGCGCGCGATCGCCTCGCCAATGCCGGATCCTCCGCCCGTGACGACGGCGACTTTGCCTTTGAGCACTTGCCCCATGTCACTCTCCTCGGCTTCTTATCCGCGGCGCGATCCTAGTGGCGCGCGCCGATGAGCGCCACGCGAATTTCGCACCCCCTTGCACGGGCGATGCGCGGCGGCGACAATTGCCGCTTGTGCCACCCCAAGGGACATTCCAATGAAGCTGTCGCTCATCCAGATGAACAGCACGGCCAACCGCGACGATAATGTCGCTAAGGCGTGCTCGTTGATCGACAAGGCCGTCGCCTCCGAGCGTCCCGATCTCGTGGTGATGCCGGAGTTCTTCAATACGCTCTACGTCTTTCAATATTGGGATATGGAGCATTTGAAGGAGGCGGAGCGCGACGACGGCCCCACGATCACGAAGATGAAGGAAAAGGCGCGCCGGCACGGCATCCACATCATCGCGACCATCTTCGAAGAGGAAGGTCCGGGCCTCTACTACGACACCGCGATGGCGATCGGGCCGGATGGGCGCATCATCGGAAAATACCGGAAGACCCATCCAGCCGCCGTCCGCAGCCTCGAGAAGCTCTATTTCCGCTACGGGTCTCATTTTCCCGTGTTCAAGATCGGCGATTGGCGTGTCGGCGCCGTCATCTGCTATGACGCGGCCTTTCCGGAGACCGTTCGCTGCTCCGCGATCAACGGGGCGGAGCTGATTGTCGCCCCCTACGCCGCGCCGATGCGCAACTGCTGGCGTGAACAGATGATGACGCGGGCCTTCGAGAACGGCGTCTTCTTTGCGCCGGTCAACAAGGTGGGCACCGAGGGCAACTGGAAATTCGGCGGGACCAGCATGATCGTCGACCCGCACGGAACCGTCATGACGCAGGCGACCGGAGACAAGGAAGAGATCGTCTCGGCCACCCTCGACCGCGACGAGATCTATCGGGCCCGGCAAATGCGGCCGCATTTCCGCGACCGCCGGCCAGACCTCTATGGTCCGATCTGCACGCCTTCCGAGGACATCCCCCGCGCCGACTAAGCCTATTGCTTGATGTCCGTCGCCAAGTGGGCGACGCAGTCACCGCGCTCGACGCGGCCGAACTGCCGCTTGCAGAACACGATGCCGGAGTTCTTGAAGTGGCAGGGCACCGGCTTTCGCGCCGGATCGTCGACGAAGTGCACCTGGCCGCAAGCCTGACCCTTCTCGACCATGTCGCCGAGCTCGACGAACGGCTCGAAGAGCCCCTGGTCGGGCGCATACGTGTAGTAGCTCCGGTCGATCACCTCGACGAAGCGCATGGGCTTCTCCGGCGGCACGATCTTGCCGCCGGGCAGAATCCCGACATGCGTGAGCAGGTTTCGGATTCCCCGCTCGACGATCTTCAGGCAGGAGATCGTCACCGTCCCCGCACCGCCGAACTCTCCCCCCAGCGCCACAACCTTGTTGCGAAACGCGGCGCCGACGGAAAGCCCGGGGTCGGACATCTTCCGCCATACAAGCCCGACAGGCGCGCCGAAGGCTTTGAGCGCGGCGACCGCGCGCTCATTCCATCCGGGCTCCGTGCCTTGGTAGGTGGAGCAGAACGGCACGTATTGGAGGGACGACCCGCCGGAATGGTAATCGTGGAAGATGTCGGCCATCGGCATCAGGACGCTCTCGATGTAATCGGCGATCTGCAAGGTGGGGCTGCCTTCCGGGTTTCCGGGAAACGACCGGTTGAGGTTGCCGCCGTCCAAGGGCGAGACACGGGCGCCGGCCATGGCGGCGGGAAAATTGGCCGCCGGGAGCACGATCACGCGGCCCTGAATTTCCCCCGGGTCGAGATCGCGGATCAGCTTGCAGAGCGCGACCTGGCCTTCGTATTCGTCGCCGTGATTGCCGGACATGAGAAACGCCGTGGGTCCGCGGCCGTTCTTGATCACGGCGATCGGCATGGCGATCGTGCCGTATGCCGAACGGGTCACCGAGTACGGCAGGTGAAGCCAGCCGACGTGTTTCCCTTCTTTGTCATAGTCGATTTCCGTCCAGATCTTTGTTTTCGTCATTGTCCCCTTGTTCCCCATTTAGCCCCCGAGCGTCGGGCGGGTCTTCTCGATTCCTGGGTGTTCGCTGATTCGCTCCCACCAGCGCACGAGGTTCGGGCCGCTCGGAAGAAGGTGCGCGCCCTCGGGCGTTTGGCGGAAGTAATCGATGATCGGAACGAGCAAGATGTCGGCGAGGCTCGGGCTGTTGCCGGCCAGATAAGGGCTGGCCTCGAGCGAGCGGTTGAGAACGTCGATGCAGGTTTGGGTCTGCGGAAGCGCTTGCGCGATCAAGTTCTCGTCCGCGCTGCCGCCGAGCAGAGGCTTGAAAAAGCGCTCCATGACGATGGAGGTCGCCATCGACGGATAGCAGTAGAAGTCGATGATCCCCATGATCTGCGACATGCGGGCACGGCTCCGCATGTGGGCAGGCTGCAGGCTCAATCCTTTGAACGCGTCGTCGATATAGCGAAGGATGGCTTGGGTCTCGTACACGACGAACCCATCGTGCTCGAGGACGGGCACCTTTCCGAACGGATGGCGAGCTAGGTGCTCCGGCCTCAGATGGCCGCCCCCCAGCACGTCGACGTCGCGCAGCGCATAGGGCACGCTCTTCCACTCGAGCGCGAGACGCACCGACCGGAGCTTCATGCTGAAGGCCGGACCGTACACGATGGGATCGGCCATGATCTACCTCGCGAAAAGCGGCAGGCGTCGGAGCGCCGTCATTTCATGTCGGCGAGCGTCCACGCAAGGACTTGAGTGCCGAGGGCGAAGTCGGACATCTCCATTTCTTCATCGGGATTGTGGCTGCCCTTGTCGTTGCGCATCAGGATGACGGTCGAGGGCACGCCCGCCTGCGTGAAGATGCTGGCGTCGTGTCCGACGGTCGCCATGTCGATGGACGGGATACCGAACGCCTTGGCGGCGCCGGCGACCTTCTGCCGCAGCCCCGGGTCCATGACGGTTGGATTGTTGTTCACCTCCCGCTTGAGGTCGAAGCTCACGCGCCGTTGTTCGGAAATTGTTTTGGCCGTGCCGTAAACGTAGCGCCGAAAATCATCGAGCGTCGATGTTGCGGTGCTTCCGCAGTTGAGCGTGAAGCTCACCTCCCCCGGCACCTTGCTCATCGCCGAGAGCGTGGGGTCGGTGAACATTTTCCCGACCGTGAAAACGGCACCCTCGTCGGCGTTGGCGGCGTCCTTCTCGGACCACAGGCGATCGAGGCCATGCAGAAGCTCGGTGACCGCCAGCACGGCATCGCTCCGGTAGCTGCGCGGAACGGCCGAGGCGTGGTCGTAGCGCCCGATGCAGCGCGCTTCCGGCCACCGCACGTAGCCGCGAATCCCCGTCGCGATCCCGATCGGGATGCCGCGATTGATGAGCAGCGGGCCCTGCTCGATGTGAAGCTCGAGGTACCCCTTGAGTCGCTTGGCGGCGAGGTGCGGCGCCTTTTGCTTCCGGAGCGCGTTCGGATCGAGCCCGATATCCGCCATGTGCTGGGCGAGCGTCCGGCCGGTATCGGAGCGCTTCAGCGTGTCGATCTCGCCGATCGGAAGCAGGCCGAGCGCGAGCTTGCTCCCGACAAAGGCGATTCCGAACCAAGGGCTTTCCTCGCACCGGATCCCCATAACCGTGATGTCGTGATCCGGCGTGAGACCCGTCTCGCGAATCGTCGCCGCCGCCACGATGCCGCCGACGATTCCCGCCGCACCGTCGAAATTGCCGCCGTGAGGAACGGAGTCCATGTGGGAGCCGATCATGACGGCCGTCCCGTCCCGCTTCTTCCCCGGCAGCGTGAGGTAGAGGTTACCCGCGGCATCGTTCGTGACTTCCAGGCCGAGCGACCGCCCGGTTTGCTGAAAGAGCTCGTACGCCACATTTTCGTTGGGGCCGTATCCGTGGCGGGTGATGCCGACGCCGTCCTTCGTCTTGGCCTCGAGCTCCTTGAACAAGCGATCCGCCAGAGGCAAATGCTTCTCGATGGCGCGGGCGACCTCGGTCGTTTTCATTGTCCTCTCCACCTACATCCCAAAGACACACCCGCCGAGCGACGGCGCAAATCCTCGGCACACGACCACCGGCAACGCGTGATTTCCCCAGGGATGCGCAAAAACATTGGAGCAAGGGAGGGGACCGTGTCAACGCCCGGCTGCTGCTTCCTGCGCTGTGCGTTGGGCCGAGCAGGCTGGCGGGCATTGTCGCCGCCTTCTATGGTATTCCGGTTGCGCGCATCGAAGCCGCGCGAGGACCGGAGAAGATGTCAAACCGGCTAAGCGTCGCCATCGCCGAGCGGTATCGATTCCTCGTCCTGCTCGCATCCTTCCTGCTGATGATGATGGGCGCGGGAACGACCTACCTGCTGGTCGTGACGCTCAAGTCCATCGCGCAGGACTTCGGCTGGCCGCGCACCATTCCCTCGCTCGCCTATTCGGCCCAGCTCATCGGCAGCGGGATGGGCGGCATGCTCATGGGATACTGGCTCGACCGCGCCGGAATGGGATGGCCCGCGCTCGTCGGCGCGATCTGCTTCGGACTTGGCGCGATCTGGGTGAGCTTCATCGACGACTACTGGCAGCTCTATCTGGCTTACGGATTCGCGATCGGCCTTCTCGGGCAAGGGAGCCTGCTCGCCCCGCTCACCGCCAACATCATGCGGTGGTTCGACCACCGGCGTGGCTTGGCCGCCGGGGTCGTCGTCAGCGGCCAAAGTCTGGCAGGCGTTCTCTGGCCTCCAACATTCCGACACTTCTCCGAGTCCGTCGGTTGGCGGTCGACGTATTTCTGGTTCGGCGTATTCGCGCTCTGCCTGATGGTGCCCGTGAGCCTCGTCATGCAACGCCGCCCGCCCGCGCCGGCCCCCGCGCCTGCCAAGCCCGCGCCTGCCGCGGCAAGCTCAGGCCCGGCCGTCGCCGACGCCCAGCGACGACCGATGTCGCCGAACCTTTTTCAAGTCGTGCTCTCGGCTGCCGCGTTTTGCTGTTGCGTCGCCATGGCGGTGCCCGCGGTGCACTTGATTGCGCACGCGACGGATCTCGGTCATTCAACGGTCCGCGCGGCGGAACTGTTATCCGTGGCGCTCGCGATGAGCCTCTTCACCCGCCTCGCCCTGCTCGACTTCCTCACGCGCAAAATCGGCGGGCTTGCCACGCTTTTTGTCTGCTCAGCCGCCCAATCCGTCGCGCTGGTCGGGCTTGCCTTCGTCGACAGCCTGACCGCGCTTTATCTCGTGGCGCTGTTTTTCGGATTGGGGTACGGCGGGATCATCCCGTGTTATCCGGTGATCGTGCGCGAACACCTTCCGGCGCGAGAGATCGGGATGCGGACCGGGGCTGTCCTTCTCTTTGCGACGACCGGAATGGCCGTCGGTGGGGCCTTCGGCGGCCTGATCTTCGACGTCACCCGGCACTACGCGACGGCGTTCCTGATCGGCGCGGCCTTCAACGCCGCCAATCTCGCGATCGTCGCGATTCTGATCCGGCGGATGTCCGGCCCGTGGCCCTTATCCGCCTTCGGAAAGGGCCACGCGTAAGCGTGCGGTTTTATTCGGCTGCAGAGGAGCGGACGGCCCGCGGCGCCAGCTTCTTGAGGCCGAGGATTTCGCGCGCCTCGGACGGCGTTGCGACGCGCCCGCCGAGCCAATTGACCATGTTGGCCGCGCGCTCCACCAGTTGCGCATTGTCGCGCGTGAAGACGCCGCGGGAAATATAGATGTTGTCCTCGAGCCCGACGCGTACGTTCCCGCCGAGCAGGAACGCCTGCGCAACCATGGGAAATTCCATTCGGCTGATCCCGAATCCCGCCCAGTGCGAGCCTTCCGGCAGAAGGTCGCGCATGTAGCGCATCGCTTCCGGCGTCTGGTCGGCGCCATACTTGATCCCGAGGCAAATCTGATAGAGGGCGGGCTTGTCGATATGACCGGCCTCGATCAGCTCTTTCGTGATTCGGACGTCGCCGCTGTCGAACACTTCGAGCTCGGGCTTGGTCCCTGCCTCGCGCACCAGGTTCGACATTTTGATCAAGACCTCGGGCCAATTGATGGTGACGTGGCCCGACTGATTCATGGTGTTGAAGTCGAGGCTGCAGATCTCCGGCCGAAGGTCGACAACGTGCTGCACCCGGCGCTCGGCCGACGCCAGCGTCGTACCCGGGCCGGCGACCTTGAGATCTTCCTTGCCGGGAACGAAGCGGCCGCCGGGCCCTGTCGTGAGGTTGACAATCACGTCCGTGGCGCTCGCGCGGACGCGCTCGACCACTTCGCGGTAAAGCGCCAAGTCCATGCTCGGCTTCCCGGTCTGCACGTCGCGCACGTGGATGTGGGCGACGGCGGCGCCTGCCTTGGCGGACTCGATGCAGGCGGTTGCGATCTGCTCCGGCGTGACAGGAATCGCAGGATGCTTTCCGACGGTCGGCGGCGATCCGGTTACGGCGCATGTGATGATTGTTGGCTGCATCCTCTCATTCCTCCTCGCTGGAATTTGAGCCGCGGCCAGCCGTCACGTTCATCCGTGAGGCGGCGTTGGCACCCGAAGCATCGTTGCGGACAAATTATATCGGATCGGGCAGAGATCGCCACCCTGAAAGCCGTAAATTTGGCGGCGCGGCGGCCCAAAAACAGACGGTTGTTCTCGATCTCGAGCTGTGGGAATATATCCGGGCCAAGGCCTCCAGATATCCAAAATAAAAAGGACGGCCAGGGCAACGGCGGAGAAGCATGCACAGCGCAACGCCGGGAGGTTTGACGTCGCCGCTCGTAACTCGGTCAGGGAGATTTTAAGATGATGTTCAAGCAAGGAGCATGGCGGCGTACCGTTGTCGGTTGCGCAGCCTTCGGATTGGCTGCTGGCCTTTCCGCTTTCGCGCAAGCGCAAGAAAAGGAAGTCCGGGCCGTGAACTGGGGCGGCGCCATGATGGACGCCCACTTGGCGCTCTTCTACGGGCCCTTCACCAAAGCCAGCGGCGTCAAAGTCGTCGCCGACACCTGGTCGGGCAAGATCAGCCAGATCCGCGCCATGGTCGAGGCGAAGAGCATCAGCAAGGACATGTTCGTGGTGAACCCTTGGGATGTGGTCCAGGGGTGCGACGAAGGCATTCTCGAGCGCATCGACCCGAAAAAGGACTTGGGGCTTTCGGACGCCGATCTCAAGGACTTCTACGAAGGGGCGATCGAGCCCTGCGGCGTCGCGACCGACATCTGGACGTACATCTGGTCGTGGGACAACAAAAAGCACCCGGAATGGACCGCGGCGACCGGCCCGAAGACCATCAAGGACATCTATGACGTAAATAAGTTTCCGGGCAAGCGCGGCATCGGCAAGCGGGCTTACATGAACTTGGAGATGGCGTTACAGGCCGACGGCGTTTCCAATAAAGACATGTATACGGTCCTCGCCACCCCGGAAGGCGTGAAGCGGGGCTTCGCCAAGTTCGACCAGCTCAAGCCGCACGCCGTGTGGTGGACGGCGACGCCCCAGCAGGCCCAGTTCCTCGCCGACGGCGTCTCGGACATCCAGCATATCGTCGGCGCCCGCTGGTTCGACGCCAAGGTCAACCACAAGAAAGACTTCGCCCCCATGTGGCACGGCCAGATGTACTCCTACAACATGTGGGCGATCGCCAAGGGCACGCCCCGGCTCAAGGAGTCCTTCGATCTCCTCAAGTTCATGTTGAAGCCGGACGGATTGGCAAGGCAGGCCGAAATGGTTGCCTATGCGCCCGCCCGCAAGTCGGCTCTCAAGCTGGTCAAGGCCGAGTTGCAACCGGAGATGCCGACGGCCTACTTCGGCGACGACACGCTGTATCTCAGCGCGCAATTCTGGACCGAACGGCTCGACGCCTATACCAAGCAATTCGAGGCGTGGCTTAGCAAGTAAGCTTTTGTTCGACATCTGAATTCAGGGGCCGCCGGGCGTGTCCGGCGGCCCTTTATCTTTGGCGGGAGGCCCTGATTCCCCCCGGGTTCGCTCGTTGACATCGCTGCCTAACCCCGGCACCATGCGCGGCCGAAGGGGAGGCATTTGCCCGCCTTTGGCCGGTCCTAAGGCACTAAAAAGCCGAACCGAAGGCTGGCATTCCTGCAAATTCGACCTAATCAGCTAGGGAGAAACAAGCAATGAAGCGAACTTTCATGAGTGGGGCCGTCGCCGGCATCGCGGCCCTGGGGTTCGGTATTGGCCTCGCCGCCGAAGCGAGGGCCGCCGACCTGACGGTCGTCACCTGGGGCGGCGCCCAAGAGACCGGCTACAAGAAGGCCTACGGCGAGACCTACGAGAAGCTCTCCGGCAACAAGCTTACCTGGACCACGTGGAACGGCACCATCTCGTTCATTCGCGCCCAGGTCGAATCCAAGAGCGTGTCGAACCACATCTACCCGCTGAATCCATGGGATACGGTGGCGGGGTGCGACGAGGGTCTGCTCGAGAAGATCGACCCAAAGGAGATGGGGATCACCGATCCCAGCGACTTCTATGAAGGCGCCATCGAGCCGTGCGGCATCGGGATCGACATCTGGACCTACCTGCTCGCTTGGAACCTGGACCGGAACCCGACCTGGGTCGGCGACAAGGCTCCGAAGGACGTCCAATCCATGTTCGACCTGAAGACGTGGCCCGGCCGCCGCGGCATCCGCAAGCGCGCCTATGGTGCCCTGGAATACGGCATCATGGGGGACGGCGTACCGAATAAGGACGTGTATAAGGTCCTCGCGACGCCGGAAGGGATAAAGCGTGCTCTCGCCAAGCTTGACACGGTGAAGAAGAACACGCTGTTCCTCGACAACGTGCCGCAGATGCCCCAGGCCTTGGCCGACGGCGAGACCGATTACACCTCGATCGTGAACTCGCGGTTCTATTACGGCGTCGTCACGGATAAGAAGAAGTTCGCGACCAACTGGAAAGACCAGATCTACTCTTACAACACGCTGTCGATCCCGAAGAACAATCCGCGCTTGAAGGAGGCCAAAGAGTACATCAAGAACGCGATCAAGCCGGAAAACATGGCCGAATCCGGGAACCTGGTGGCCTACCCGCCGTCGCGGAAATCGGCGCTCAAGCTGGTCAAGGCCGACGTGCAGCAACATCTGGCGACGGCTCACTTCGAGGGCAACAACTCGCTCTCCATGGACGCGCGCTTCTGGGCGGAATACTTGGACGCCTACGCCAAGAGCTTCCAGAACTGGCTCGCCCAATAAGGGAGAACGCGACTGGGAAGGCCGCCGGCTTAGAACCGGCGGCCTTTTTATTGACCGACGACGCTCAGACTTCGACGAGCTCGCGCGGCTTGAATTGGGTGAGGATGTCCACGCCCGTCTCGGTGACCAGCACCGTTTCGCTGATCGTCGTCGGCGTGCCGCCGCCGACGCGGACCGCCTGGGGCAAGTGAAAGGCCATGCCCGCCTTCAGCACGGTCGGATCGTCGGTCCGGAGATCGAGGAAAACGCCCTCGCCCCAATCGGGCGGGAAGTTGAGGCCGACCGAATAGCCGGTCCGCTTGGTGACGCCGACGGCCAGGCCTGCCTTGCGCGCCACATCGACCGTCGCGCGATCGACGTCGCCGGAGGTGACGCCCGGCCGGATCGCCGCCATCGCCGCCTCCAGCATGTCGCGGGCGATGGCCGAATGGTGGGCAAACTCCTTCGACGGCTTGCCCACGCTGAAGGTGCGGAAGAGAGGCCCGGCATAGCGGCGGACCACGCCGGTCAATTCAACCAGCACGCAATCCCCTTTCTCGATCACCTTGTCGTCGGGAACGGCGTGCCGGACATAGGTCCGGTGTCCAGAGCTTAGAAACAGGGGGAGCCCCGCGTATTCGCCGCCGTTCTCCGCGAGCGCCTTGTTGATGTGGCCGGCGAGCTCATGCTCGGTGATGCCGGCCCGGCAATTCCGGCGCGCGGCTTCCATGGCAAGATCGGATATCCGGCAGGAGCGCCGAATATAAGCGGCTTCGGCCGGCGACTTGACGGCGCGCTCCTGCTCGACGATGCCGGAGGCGTTCACCAACTCGACTCCCGGCAGCCGCTTCTCGAGGTCGCGGAACCGGTCGAGGGGAAGGAACGAATACCCGGACATCTCGATCCCGAGCCGGCCCTTTGTGAGCCCGAGGTCGCCGAGGGCGCCGACGAGGATCGCGAGCGGATCGTCGGTGTCCCTGTACCCGATCAAACGGTCGCGGTCCATCCAGGCGTAGGCATGGGCGCCCGTCTGCTCGATGTAGCGGGTGACCAGAACGGGCTCGCCCGCCATCGGGACGAGCAGCGCCTGAATGAAGTAATAGCCGGGCGTATGGAAGCCGGAGAGATAGCAGATGTTCTCCGGCCCGTGCAGGAAGAGGCCGGTGAGCCCCTTCTCTGCCATCGCCTTGCGTACCCGTGCGAGCCGGCCCTTGTACTCCTCGACCGAAAAGGCGAGCGCCGGACGAATCTTGGAGGCCTCGCCGGCGGAAAGCGGCGTTCCGATCTTCATGGTCTCCTCCGTTCGGTGGTCGCGACAGGTTAGAACAACGCGCGCGGGATCTTGCTGAACACCCGGTTGCCCTTCTCGGTGACGACGGCCGTCTCGCTCGCGGCTACCGTGAACTTGCCGCGGTCGGAGAGTGTGATCGGCATGTGGAAGGCCATGCCGGGCTCCAGTACGCGCGGCTGATTGTAGTAGAGGCTGAGGATATGCCCCTCGCCCCAATCCGGACCGAAGGCGAGGCCGATGGCATAGCCGCAGCGCTTGCGGAAGTAGTCTGTGTACCCGTGCTTGTCGACCACCTTTTGGACGGCGTTGTGGACGTCGGCGCATGTGTTGCCGGGCTTCAGCGTTTCCAGCGCGCGTTCGAGCCCTTCGATACACGCGTCGCGCATGCCGCGAAGCCGGTTGTCCTTGCACTGGCCGACCATCCCGGTGCGGAACAGAGCCACGTGGTAGCGGTTGTAGCAGGCGACGTTCTCGAGCGTGACGGCATCGCCCTCTTCCAACGGACGGCGGCGCCACGTGGCGTGTCGGAGACCCGAGCGAGGCCCGGCGCAGACGAACGGATCCATGCCGAGATATTCCGAGCCGTTCTTGATCTGGGCGGCGACGAGATCGGCCGCAACGTCGTTTTCGGTCGCGCCGACTTTGATCGCCTTCATGCCCGCGAGCATTCCGGCCTCGGTCGCGATGCCCGCCATGTCCATGGCCTTGAGCTCGAGCGGGGACTTCACCGCGCGCAAGGATTCGACGATGCCCGAGCCGTCGGCGAGGGCGCCGCAGGCTTCCGTCAGCTTCTCGAACTGGGCGATCGTCAGGTAGTAGCTCCGGCGGTCGAGGGCGATGCGCTTTCCCTTCCAGCCGCGGTCTTTCAGCACCTTCGCCAGCTCTGCGGTCGCGTCGCCGTCGTCGCCGTAGACGATCATATCCTCGAGATAGGTGTTCGCTTTCGCGTTCGAGGCTTCGAGACCGCGGAGCAGCAGGAAGGGCGTCCCTTCCTGCGGCACGCCCAGGCACTGGAACGTATAGAACCCCGGCGTCTGCTGGCCGGTCAGATAAAAGATGTTCTCCGGGCCGGTCAGGAGAAGGAGGTCGATGCCCTTCTCGCCGAGCTTCTTTTGGGCGGCCTTCAAATGGCGGTCGAACTCTTCCTTCGGAAAGGCCGCGTCCATGCCTTGTTTTACGCTGCCGTACGGAAAATTCGTCACGGTGTCCCTCCTCTTCGTTTGATTTTCTTGAAAACCAGTTTGGTTGCGATCAGCGGGTTGCGCCGACTTCGTGCAGCAGGCGTAACACCGTATCCCGGTAGATCAGGCTTGCGTCGATGAATTCGTTGATGGGAATGAACTCGTTCGGCTTGTGAGCGACGGCGAGGCTGCCCGGGCCCATCACGACGCCGCTCGCGCCGATCGAGCGGAAGTGGACGAGATCGCACCCCCCGGACAGGCCGACCGGGTCGTGCTTCTCCCCGGTG
This sequence comes from Rhodospirillales bacterium, assembly GCA_009694195.1. Classification (GTDB taxonomy): domain Bacteria; phylum Pseudomonadota; class Alphaproteobacteria; order Rhodospirillales; family SHVQ01; genus SHVQ01. Next base: position 8,341 of record SHVQ01000027.1, on the reverse strand, counting down.
ATCGCTTCTGCCGCCGCCATGGACTCGCGAACGACCGCGTCGTCGAGCGGCGTTTCGCTCGCCGGGCCGGATGTGGGCTTGAATTCGACGATCTCGGAGTCGACATCGAACTGTTCTTTTGCCCGGGCCATGATGTCCTGGATCTCCTTCAACGCCTGATCGTGGCCTTCGCCCGGAATCATGCGGCGGTCGACGAGGAATTCACAGGACGGCGGAACGATGTTGTCGCCGAGGCCGGCAATAAGCCGCGTGATCGTGAGACTGGCCTTGCCGACCAGCGGATGCTCGCGCTTCAGGAGCACTTTGTGATGGTATTCGTCGAACATCTGAAGGAGATGCGTCGCCTTGATGGCGGCATTCACGCCGAGCTCTGGCGTCCCGGAATGGGCCATCTGGCCGTTGACCCGAATGTATGGGCGGATCGCGCCTTTGTGGGCGGCGGCGACCTTGTTCAGGGTCGGCTCGCCGATCACCGCGAAATTCACGTGCGGCCGCGTCTTGGCGTATTCCTTGGCCCCCGCGCTGCCGATCTCCTCGTCGAACACGAAGACAAGCAGCAGCTCGCCGGACCACTTGCCCTTCTCCGCCAGCAGCAGGCGGCCGGCTTCGACCATGGCGACGATCGGCCCCTTGGCATCGCAGGAGCCACGCCCGTAGAGACGTCCGTCCCCCTTGTCGGTCAGCTTGAACGGCGCGGTGCTCCACCCATCGCCGGCCGGAACTACGTCGAGGTGGGAATTGAAGGCGAACACGGGGCCGGGACCGTTGATGTAGCGCGCGATCACATTAGAGCGGCCCGGCTGGAGCTCACGAAGCTCGACCTCGAACCCCAAGGCCTTCATCTCGCCGGCGAGGTAAGCCGCGGCTTGAGCTTCGTGGCCGGGCGGATTTTCCGTGTTGATGCCGACCAGCTTCTCCAGCCGATCGATCATACGGGCCTTGTCGGGCGAAGCAGTCATGGCAGTTCCTCGAGCGTCGCGGAAATGGATCTGAATTGACAGGTCGGGCTGACGTGCGGGAGTGGGATGATACCCAGGTTACGCGGGCTTGGCAGTAGAAAATTTGCCGGCACCCGACAACGATCAGCGGCTGGAAATCGGGACCCAAAGGCAATACAGTCGAGCCCTCTTTATTCCGCACTCGCGCCTTTCCCGGAGCACATCATGTTCGATCCAACGATCAACGTCGTCGCCGGCTCTGATGTCGTGTTCGAAAGGAAGGAGTACGAGCGCCGCCAGGATGAGCTCCGAGAAATTCTGAAGAAGAAGAAAATCGAGCTGCTGCTGGTGACCAAGCCAGAAAACATCTTCTTTCTCTGCGGTCAGCAAACGGTCGGCTACTACACGTTTCAGTGCCTGGGCGTGCCCGCCAAAGGCGAGCCCTTCCTCATCCTCTGGGAGCTGGAAGGCCCTCAGGCCCGGGCCAACACGTTCATCGCCGATATCGCGATGTATTACGAGCTCACCAAGCAGATCGAGTCGGTCGCCGAAATCATCAAGAAGCGCGGATGGAAAGGCCGCCGCGTGGCGATCGAGCGCACGAGCTGGTTCATTCCGGTCGACATGTACGAAAAACTGGAGAAGGCGCTCGGCAAGCTCGGCGACGGATCCCGCATCGTGGAGCCGCTTCGCGCGATCAAATCCCAGGCCGAGCTCGATTGCATCGAGCGCGCCGCGACGGCGGTCGAGGCCGCGACCAGAGCCGCGCTGCCCTTGATCCGCGTCGGCGTGAGTGAAAACGAGGTCGCGGCCGCCGTCCACGACGCGATGTTCCGGGCGGGCTCCGAATGGGTCGCCATGGGACCATTCCTCTGCAGCGGCCCCCGCTCGGGTCTCCGTCACGCCGTGTGGCGGAGGCGCGCACAGGGCCCGGGCGACACGTTCACACTCGAGATCGCGGCCGCCTATAACCGTTACCATTCGGCCATGTTCCGGACGGCCTGCGTGCCCCCCGTCCCCGACAAGGTTCGCCGGTTCCGCGACACGTGCGTGGAAGGACTGGAAGCGGCGCTTGCCAAGCTCAAGCCTGGAAACACATGCGCCGACGTCCATAACGCGGTCCAGCGGACCATCGACAAGGCCGGGCTCACGGATCATTTCCGCAAGCGCTCCGGCTACTCCATGGGAATCGCGTTCGCGCCCGGCTGGGGCGAGGGCGATGTCATCGACCTGGCGCCCGAGAACAAGACGGTCCTGAAACCGGGGATGGTGTTTCACATTCCCGTTACGTTATGCGATTATGGGCGGTTCACAACGGGTGCCAGCGAAACCTCCGTCGTCACGGCGTCCGGGAACCGGCCGTTGAATTCCATCGACCGCGCGCTGTTCTAAGGACCCATGCATGAAACCCGCCGGGCGTGGCGCGTCGAGCGCCGGCCGGACGGGCATCAAAGGAAGGAGAATCCATCAATGACCACGAAGACAACACGTTCGGCCGAATTGTACGAGCGCGCCTGCAAGGTCCTGCCGGGCGGAAACAGCCGCACGTCCGTGTTTCGCCTGCCGCATCCCATCTACGCACAGTCGGCGGAAGGCAAGACCATCATCGACGTGGACGGCGTCAAGCGGACCGACTTTCTCAATAACTACACATCCCTCGTTCATGGTCACCGGCATCCCGTGGTCATGGAGGCCGTCCGCAAGCAGCTCGACAATTTGACGGCGATCGGCATGGCGACGGAATCCGAAATCCTGCTCTCCGAGATCCTTTGCGAGCGCGTGACGACGTTCGAACGCATGCGTTACACCAACTCGGGCTCCGAGGCGGTGATGATGGCGATCAAGGCGGCGCGCGCGTTTACCGGCCGGCCGAAGATCGCGAAGTGCGAAGGCTGCTATCACGGAAGCTACGATTTTGCCGAAGTCAGCATGGCGACGACTCCGGAGAACTGGGGGAACGAGCCGCGGTCAATGGCTTACTCGGACGGGACGCCGCAGGGCGTGCTCGACAATGTCGTGGTCATCCCGTTCAACAAGACTGAAGACGCGGAGCGCATCCTTTCCGCGCATGGGAAGGAGCTCGCGTGCATCGTGATCGATCCGGTTCCGAACCAGGCCGGCCTCGTCCGCGCAAGACCCGACTTTCTGAATATGATCCGCGATTTCTGCAAGAAGAACGGCGTGCTGCTGCTGTTCGATGAGGTGATCACCTTCCGGCTCGGCCTCGGCGGCGCGCAGGGCGAATTCGGCTTTGCGCCCGACCTGACCGCCATCGCCAAGACCATCGGCGGAGGTTTCCCGGTCGGAGCGGTCGGCGGGCGAGCCGACGTCATGTCCGTGTTCGACCCCAGCAAGGGAAAGCCCAAGGCTCCCCACGCCGGGACGTTCAACGCGAACCCCGTCACCATGACCGCCGGCGCGGCGGCGATGAAGCACCTGACGAAGGACCGGATGGATTACATCAACCGTCTGGGCGAGCGTGCGCGGAAGCAGATCGCCGAGGCCTTCAAGGCCGCCGGCATTCCGGGACAAGTGACGGGCATGGGATCGCTCTTCCGGTTCCACTTCTCGACCGATGAATTCACCGACTATCGCTCGACCTTCGCATCGGCCGCGCAGAAGAAGATGGTCGCGGCTCTCTCCGAATATCTTCTCGACCACGGGTTCCTCCTGGCGCCAACCGGAATGGGGAACATCTCAACCGTCGTGGGCGAGGCAGACGTCGACCGCTTGTCGGAGACCGTCCTCGCGGGATTGCGGGAGATTTCGCGAAAGCAGGCGGCGGCCCAGTAACGAACCACGGACGAGCTTGCCTTGACGGAACGGCGAGGGCCATAACCCTCGCCGTTCGTCTTTGCGCCCATCATGCCTCTCTCAGACACGCAACGCGGGATTCTGTGGATGCTGCTCACCATGGTGGTCATGGTCAGCATCGACACGGTTGGGAAGTACCTGGTCCAGTTTTACCCCGTCCCGCAAGTCATCTGGGCGCGGTTCGCGTTCAACATGCTGTTCCTCGCATTGATCCTGAACCGACGATTGCTGAAGCACCTCCGCAGCCCCCGGCTGGGCCTTCAGCTCTTTCGCTCGTTTCTCATCCTTGCGACGGGGGTCCTCTACTTCGACGCCGTCCAATACATTCCTCTGGCCGACGCCAACGCCATCATGGCGCTGACGCCGGTCCTGGTCACGGCCCTGGCAATGCCGATTCTGGGCGAGCGGGTCGGGCTCCACCGTTGGATTGCCGTGGCGGCAGGCTTCACGGGCGCGGTGGTCATCATTCGCCCTGGCCTCGAGATGATGAACACGGCGTCGCTGGCCATCTTGACTGCCGCGCTCTGCAACGGGCTTTTCCAGATCTGCACTCGGTTGCTCAACCGGTCGGATCCCGTGCTCACGATCCTCATCCACACCGGAACGCTCGGCGTCGTGGCGACGAGCGCCGCCGCGCCTTTTTTCTGGGTTGCGCCCGATACTGCGGGGTGGACACTCATGATCGCGATGGGCGTCCTCGCCGGCGTCGGTCATTTCATGCTCATCAAGGCCTATTCGTACGCGCCGGCCCCCGCGATTAGCCCCTATGCCTATTCCGGGCTCGCGTGGGCCGCCCTCCTCGGCTATGTGATCTTCGGAGACATTCCCGACGTCTGGACGGCCATCGGCGCCACCATTATCGTCGCAAGCGGCCTTTACATCCTCCATCGCGAACACCTGCGGCGTCATCTGGTCGAACGTCCATGACCGCCGACGGGCCGTCCCCGAACCCCACGAACATCCGCCGGGGAATACTCTGGATGATTCTCGCCTCCGTCCTCTTTGCAACCATGAATGCCTCGGCGAAGTATCTCTACAAGACCTATCCGATCGCGGAGGTCGTCTGGGCGCGCTATTTCTTCCACTCCGTGCTGCTCGTGATCCTGCTTCGTCACCGGCTCGTGCCCGCGATGAGAACCAGGAAGCTCGGGCTGCAGATCGCCCGATCGATCCTGCTGTTCCTGACGTCGGCGTGCTTTTTCGCCGGGCTTTATTTCATTCCTCTCGCCGAATCGAGCGCGATCATGTTTACCGCGCCTATCCTGGTCACCGTGCTCTCCGCGCCTCTTCTCGGAGAGCACGTGGGAACTCGCCGCTGGGCGGGTGCTGCCGTCGGGTTCATCGGCGCCCTCATCATTACGCGTCCCGGCTTCGGCGTGCTGCAGATGCCGGCGCTCCTCCCCTTCGCCGCCGCCTGCTGCTACGCGGCTTATCAAATCCTCACGCGATCCATCAGTTCCAGCGACGGGCCGATGACCACCTTTGCTTACGCCGGGTTGGTCGGCGTGATCGCGACGAGCGCCGCGCTGCCGCTGTTTTGGATCACGCCGGATGCGGCGGGTTGGTTTTTCATGGCCCTGGTTGGTCTGCTCGGGGGCGCCGGGCATTTCTTGGTGATCAAGGGCCTCGCGGCGGCGCCGGCGTCGATCGCATCGCCGTTTGGGTACGCGATTCTCATCTGGGTCACACTCTACGGATACTTCATCTTCGGCGACTTTCCGGATCCGTGGACGATCGTCGGCGCGCTGCTGATCGTTGCGGGCGGCCTCTACATCTTTCGCCGCGAACGGAACACACGGACATCGAGAACCCCGCTCCCCTGAAAACGACGCTGCTTCTCTTTACATTGGGAAGAGCGCTCGATAGGATTCTCGCCAACGTGTGCTTCCCAATGATCTCAATCGGAAAAATCCTTGAGGGAGAAACATGACGGCGACTTACCAACGCATTGAGGTTCGCCCGATGTCCGGCGCCTTGGGCGCGGAAATCTGCGGCGTCGACCTCGCGCGCGATCTCGATGGCGAGACGATCGCCGAGATCCGCCGGGCGTTCCTCGAACACCTCGTCATTTGTCTTCGCGACCAAGTCCTCTCGGTGGAGCAGCACAAGGCGTTCGGCCGGAGATTCGGTGCGCTCGACGTGCATCCTTATGTGAAGCCCCTCGACGGCCACCCGGAGATCATCCGGATCATCAAGGAACCCACGGACAAGCAGGCCTTTGGGGGGACCAACTGGCACTCCGACGTGCCGTTCTTCGAAGCGCCGTCGATGGGGACGATCTTGTACGCGCGCGAGGTTCCGCCCCGCGACGGCGACACGGCTTTTGCGAACCTTTATCTCGGGTACGAGGCCCTGTCGGACGGCATGAAAACCATGGTGAACGGCATGAAGGCGATAAATACCGCCTCCATGGTGTACGGCGTCGGCTCCAAAATGGAATCGGAGAACCGCACGATGGGCTATCTCCGCCGACAGGAGGCGGAGGCAGAGGTCGCCCACCCGGTCGTCCGCACCCACCCGGAAACACGCCGCAAGTCGCTCTATCTCGACCGCTCGTTCACCAGTCGCTTCCAAGACATGACGCGCGAGGAGAGCCTGCCGCTGATCGACTTTCTCTGCCGTCATGCGACGCGGCTGGAATTCACGTTCCGGCTGAATTGGGAAAAGAACACGGTTGCCTTCTTCGACAACCGTTGCACCCAACACTTGGCCATCAACGATTACAACGGGTTCCGACGCGTCGTGGACCGCGTAACGATGGCCGGAGACCGGCCCGCTTAACCCGCGACTTTTCGCGCGCGGGCGTGGACGGCGGCGCTCGTTCCGTCAGCAGACTCCCCGGGCGCGCAGGCGACAAAACGATGATTCAGGGCAATTCGCGACCCTCGCCCACCGGCAACACGAGCCGCGGAATCTTATGGATGATTTTCGCGGCCTTGAACTTCACGCTGTTGGACGCCATCGCCAAGTATCTCGCCCAGACCTACCCCGTGACGGAAATCGTGTGGGCCCGATTCACATTCAATACGATCCTCGTTGCAGTCATTCTAAACAGGCGACTGCCGCATCTCTTGGCAACGGCCCGCGTCGGTCATCAAGTGCTTCGCTCGATGCTCGTTCTGGTATTCACAGGCGTCTTATTTCTGAGTCTCAAGCACCTTCCGCTGGCGGACGTAAGCGCGATCATTTTCCTCACTCCCTTGATCGTCGCGCTGCTGTCGATGCGGCTCCTCGGCGAGCGCGTCGATTCCCGCACCATCGCATGCGTCTTCGTGGGATTCGCCGGCGCACTGGTTGTCATTCATCCGACGGGCGATGCATTCCATGCCGTGGCCGCCGTGCCCCTGACAGGCGCGTTTCTGTATGCCCTCTATCAAATCAGCACGCGGGTTCTCAGCCGCACCGACTCCGTGCTCACGACGTTTATCTATAGCTCTCTGGTCGCCTCTCTCGGGGCCAGCGCGCTCGTCCCCTTTGTCTGGGTTGAGCCGGACGTGGAGGGCTGGACGTTCATGATTCTGATGGGCGGCTTGGGAGCCGCCGCGCAGTTCTCTCTGATCAAAGCACTGACGCTTGCGCCCGCGGCGACCGTATCCCAGTTCGGCTACGTGAGTCTGATTTGGGCGATCGTGCTTGGGTTTGTTATGTTCGACGACATTCCGAACGCGACCACGCTCATCGGGGCGCTGATTATCGTCGGCAGCGGCTTCTACATCTTTCGCCGCGAACATGGACTCGCGCACCGGGTGGTCCCGGTGGCGGCTCCGTAATTCCTCAATCTCAGTCGGTCATGCCGCGCGAACGGGCCCTCGGGCGGGGAACCGAAGGGCGACCGTCGTCCCGACGCCGACATCGCTGTCGATGGACACGCTGCCGCCGTGCAGTTCCATGAGAAATTTGACGAGCGGCAGGCCGAGACCCGTGCCATGCGTGCGGACCGCAAGGTCTCGATCGGAGTGGTCGAACGGCATGAAGACCTTCTGCAGGTCCTCCTTCGGAATACCGACGCCCGTATCCTGGACCTCGACGACGTAATAGCCCGAAACCTCCGGCTTGACCGACACCGCGATGCGGCCTCCGCGACGCGTGAACTTCGCGGCATTCGACAGAAGGTTGACAAAGATTTGGCGAAGCGATTTTTCGTCTGCCATGAGCGGCGGGGACTCTGCCGGCACGCGGGTCGAAAAGATAATGCCCTTGCTCCGGAACTCGGCGCCGAGCAGCCGGCTCGATGCGGCGATCACGCTCTCGATATCGAGCGGCACCGGATGCAACTGGACGTGCCCTGCCTCCACTTTGGCGATATCGACGATGTCATTGATGAGCTGCAGCAGCACGCGGCCGCTTTCGTAGATATAAGTGGCGTATTCGCGATACCGTCCGCCGTCGTCCTTGACAAGCTGATCCTTCATGATCTCGGCGAAGGCCAAAATGTTATTGAGGGGCGTCCGGAGCTCGTGGCTCAAATGAGACAAGAACGTCGTCTTTCCGCGGTTGGCGATCTCTGCCAGCTCTTTCGCCGCAAGGAGCTCGTCTTCGGCCCGATGTCGCTCGGTAACGTCGTTGAACTTCCCGATGAAGCCCCCGTT
>SHVQ01000005.1 GCA_009694195.1 Rhodospirillales bacterium | reverse complement strand
GGGCGATGGCCTGGGGAATCCCCTCGTTGGTGAGGTACCAGCCGAGGATCGTGGATGTCGCGATCAAGAGAAAGACGACGCTGCTCCGCACGGTCGATACCAGGATGATGTCGGGCAGGTCGCCGAGCTTCAACGACCGCTTCACGACGAACGCGATGAACAGAGCGACCCAGACGGCGACTGCCGCGGCTTCGGTCGGCGTGAAGACGCCGCTGAAGATTCCGCCCAGGATGATGGCTGGAAGCGTCAGCGGCCAACCGGCGCGGCGGATCGCCTGGCCCAGCCGGCGAAAGCTGAACGCCCCTTCCGTCGGCCAGCCGTAGCGGAGCGCGAACCCGTAGCAGAAGATCATCAGGGCGCCGCCCAGAATGATCCCGGGCACGACGCCTGCGATGAACAGCTTGGCGATCGATTCATTGGCGAGCGCGCCGTACAGAATCAGGCCCAAGCTGGGCGGAATGATGATCGCGATCGAGGCCGACGAAGACGTGATCGCGGCGGCGAAAGCCTTGGGATATCCGCGCTTCACCATTTGCGGGATGATGATCGGCCCTTCCGAGGCGACGTCGGCGACCGCCGAACCCGAGATCTCGGCGAACACCATGGATGCGCCGACATTCACCATCGCGAGCCCGCCTTTCATCCAGCCCACGATGGCCGACGCGAACTCGATCAAGTCCTCGGCGATGCGTGAGCGGTTCATGATTTCCCCCATGATCATGAACATGGGCACGGCGAGGAAAGTGAAGTCGGTCAATCCCTCGACGATCAATATGGGCACGATGTCGAGCGGGACGAGGCCTTCCAACTTCATGAACACGATGGGAACGACGCCGAGCGCGACGCTGATCGGCACCGCGATGAAGACGAGAATCGTCAACAGGCCGAGAACACCGGTCATACGCCATACCTCTCGTCGGGCTTCAGCATGTCGCCTGCTCGCAGGATTCGAAAGACGTTGTTGACGCATACGAGGATGGTGGGGACGCCGAGGATCGGCAGCAGGGCGGTGAACCATCCCCGGCTGATCGGAATGCTCGCGAGCGACGTGGTGAAATCGGACATCGCGACGGGAATTCCGTAATAGACGATGACGGCGAAAAACAAGATCGAGACGAAGTTCGCGAAGAGCGCGATCACGATCCGGAGGAGTCTTGGCGCGTACTGGACCAGGGCCTCTACGGCGATGTGGATGTGCCTGTCGAACCCGATCGGACAAACCGTCATCATCATCAAAACGAGGAGATTGGTTGCGAGCTCGTCGCCCCAAGTCAGGCTGTAATTAAAGGCGTAGCGGAATATCACGCCGAGCATCAGGCTGATGGCGACCCATCCGCCGACGACCACGGTAAGCCACTCGCACACTCTGACGATGATTTGGACCGTGCGTTCGAGAGCGTGCTCGATGGGCGTCACTGGGAATTCCCCCGGGGGCCTCTTGGCTGGACGCGAACCCGCGCCAGCGCGGTCAAACGAACATCCGATCGGATCGGAGGAGCCTCTTACTTTTTCGACGCCGCCATGGCTTTCTGCCAAAAGTCCTCGCCCACATCTTTGCGGAACTCCTCGTAAAGCGGTTCGGCGGCCTTCTTGAAAGCGGCGTAATCGATATCGTTGAACTTCACGCGGTCTTTCATCTTCTCGGCCAAGTCCCGTTCGCGCTCTTCGCTCTGAGTGAAGGACAATTCGAGGGCGACGTCCGCTGCTTCCTGAACCGCCTTCCGGATATCTGCCGGCCACTTGTCCCAATGGTGCTTGCTTGCGACGAGCGAGTAGGGCGAGAAGAGGTGGTTCGACATCGAGACGTACTTCTGCACCTCGTAGAGCTTGCTGTAGTAGACGCTTCCGAGCGGGTTCTCCTGGCCGTCGATCACGCCCTGGCGCAGCCCCATGTACACCTCGGCGAAGCTCATCGCAGTCGCATTGGCGCCGAAGTGCCTGAACATCTTGATCCGGAACGGGCTGTCGGGCGTGCGCAGCTTGATTCCCTTGAGGTCCTCCGGTTTCACGATGGGCCTGATGTTATTGCTGATCTGGCGAAAGCCGAGCTCGCCCATGGCCAGCAGCACCAGGTTTTTCTTCAGCATCCGCTCCTTGAGGTCGCCCTTGACCGCCGCGATGACCTTCTTCGCGCCGTCGCGATCGGCGAACAGGAACGGCATCTCGAAGACACCCAAGCCGGGCTCCACGGACGTCCACGCGCTCGAATCCAGGGTCATGATGTGCGTGCCCTGCTGCAGCCCGCTGATCACCGTTGGCGCCTTGCCGAGCTGGCCGCCGGGGAACACCTGGTAGTCGACCCTATCTCCGACCCGCTTCTTGATCTCCTCTCCGACGGTCCGGATGATTTGGAGCGCGAGCGTGTCGCCCGACTCCTGGGTTGCCATCTTGATCACGACTTCGGCTGCCCTAGCACTTGTCAGCGGCATCGATGCCGCGATACCGAGGATCGCGCCAATCAGCAGGATTCGGAATTTCATTGTCTCCTCCCTCTGAGACTTATTCGTTCCGGGGCCGGCCCCGACAGTCAGCCGGCACGATTGTTTCGATTGGCTGGGGCGGGAGGATTCGAACCTCCGAATGCCGGTACCAAAAACCGGTGCCTTACCGCTTGGCGACGCCCCACCGGGTCCGAGAATCGGCCGACCATAGGAGGAAACGCGCGCGCTCGCAACCGACGGCCCCTGAGCTATAGCGCGGGACCGCCAGCGCCTGAGACGAACCGGCCCGCCTTGACCCACCAGCCTGGTTCGGCGGCTTGGATCGCGGCCGCCGCGCGGCGAGCCGCGGCGCCATGTTGGAAGAGCCCGAAGCAGGTGGCCCCGCTGCCGCTCATCCGCGCGAGCAGAGCGCCGGGTTGCGCCTCGAGAAGGTCGAGGACGCGCCCGATGGCCGGCTCGAGCGACTCCGCGGCCGACGCGAGGTCGTTGCGCCGTCCCCTCAGCAGGCGGGCGAGCGCGGCGGCGTCGGCGGGCGTCTCGGCAAAGCGGCCCGCGCCCCCGAAGGGTGCCGTGCGGGCCTTGAACACGGCCGGCGTCGCCAGCGGGCGGCGCGGATTGACGAGCACGAGCGCGGCGGGCGGCAGCGCCGGCGCCGGCTCGATCTTCTCGCCGATCCCGCCGATGAACGAGGTCTTGCCCGCGAGGCAGACGGGAACGTCGGCGCCGAGCCCGAGCGCGAGGGCCTGCATGCGGTCGTCGGCGAGCCGGAGGCTCCAAAGACGCGCGAGCGCTTTCAGCGCCGCCGCCGCGTCCGCCGAGCCGCCGCCGATGCCCGAGGCCACGGGAAGACGCTTCACCAGGGCGATCGCCGCGCCCGCCACGATCTCGGCCGCGTCGGCGAGGCGATGCGCGGCCTTGAGCACGAGGTTGTCGGGTCCGGGCGGGACGTCGGCCGCGAAGGGGCCGGTGACGGTCAGGCGAAGACCGCCGGCCGGAGCGACGCTCACGGTGTCGCCCACGTCGGCGAACGCGATCAGGCTATCGAGCAGATGATAGCCGTCGGCACGCTTGCCGGTCACATGCAGGTAGAGGTTGAGCTTGGCAGGGGCCTCGACCGCGATCTCGCGGCCCGCCCCGGGTTCGCGCGTCACCCGCCCGACTTCGCCTCCACGAGCCCGCGTTCGAGTTTGCTCTCGATCGTCCCGATGAGCTCGGGCTCGGGTTTGAGCGTGAGGGAGCGCCGCCACTGAAAGCGCGCTTCCTGCTTGCGGCCGACTTTCCAATAAGCGTCGCCCAGATGGTCGTTGATCACCGGGTCCTCGGGGCGGAGCTCGACCGCGCGTTCCAGCTCCTTTACCGCCTTTTCGAAATCGCCGAGCTGGTAATAGCCCCAGCCCAGGCTGTCGACGATGTAGCCGTCGTTCGGACGCAGCTCGACCGCGCGCCGGATCATCGTCATTGCGCGATCGAGGTGAACGCCCTTCTCCACCCACGAATAGCCGAGATAGTTGAGGACGTAGGGCTGCTCCGGCTCGAACTCGAGAGCCTTGAGGAAGTCGGCCTCGGCGCGATCCCATTGTTTCGAGCGCTCGAGCGCGATGCCGCGGGCGTAGAGCAGCGACCAGTGCCGCCGCTCGAAGGACTTGATGCGCGCCACCGCTTGATCGTAGGCCTCGACGGCCTCCGGGTGGCGTTGGCGGCCGCGCAGGATGTCCCCGAGGTTGACGAGCGGTGCCGCCTTCGACGGGTTTTCCTTGGCCATGCTCTTGAGACGCGTCGCCGCCTCGTCGGTCTTCTCCAAGCGATTGAGGTTCGACGCGAGGCGAAGCTTGGCGTTCCACGCGAACGGCGATGCTCCGCTGATGCTGCCGTAGACGGCGTTGGCGGCTTCGAGCCGCTCCTGCGATTCGAGGATGTCGGCGATCAGGATCTGCATGATCGGGAAATCGGGGCGCAGATAAAGCGCGAGCTGCCCCATGAGCAGCGCGGTCTCGGCCGCGTTCTGTTGGCGGAGCGAGCTCGCGACCGTGAAGAACGCTTCGGCCGCGCCCTCCGCCGCATTCTTGACGCCCGGGCCGGCGACGACGCCCGCGTCGACGTTGGCGCCCGCCGGATCGAGCAGATTCGAGCCCGGATGCTCGTCAAGATAGCGCTGATACAAGGCCTTCGCCTTTGGCGCCTGACCGGTGCGCTCGTACAAGCCGCCCAAGAGCTGGGCCACCCGCAAGGAGACGCCCGTCTCGCTTTCCGTCACCTTGAGATAGAACGTTTCCGCCGCCACGTTGCGGCCGGCCAGCTCGTTGATGATGCCGGCGTGCAGATCGCGGAGCGCGGGCGATCCGTTCGCGCGCGTCAGCGTGCTGAGTGCCTCGATCGCCTCGTCGGTCTTGCCGCGCCCGGCGAGCGCCCAGGCCGACATCAGCGGCGCGAGGAAAACGTTGATGCCGGTGTCCGGCAGCTTGCCGACGTGCTTGCCGGCGGATTCGAACTTGCCCGTCTTGAAATCCTCGACCGAGAGCGTGTAGGCGGCGACGGTGTCGTTCGGCTGCGCCTGATTGAGCCGGCGGGCCATCGGCAGCGCATCCTTGATCCGGCCGTCGGCGATCGTCAGCAAAAAGGCGCGCTGAAGAAGCTCCGTCTCTTCGCCCGCGAGCTTCAAGGCGTTGCTCATGTACTGGGCGGCGGCGGCCGTATCGCGCATGGCCTGCGCGTGGCGCCCGGCGAGGTAATTTCCGGTGAGCGATTTGCCGACTTCGACGGGCTGGTTCTTTCGCGCGACCTCGCTCGACGCGCAAGCGGCCGGGAGCGCGATCGCAAAGGCGGCCAAGGCCATCCAGGGGTATTTGATGCGTTCAGCGGTCATGTGCGAATTTCGAGGCTCTTTTTCCTTTTCGAGTATAACCGACCTTCACATGTTCGGGTAGTTTGGCCCGCCGCCTCCTTCGGGCACCGTCCAGTTGATGTTCTGCAAGGGATCCTTGATGTCGCACGTCTTGCAGTGGACGCAGTTGGCGGCATTGATCTGAAGCCGCCGCTCCTCGCCCTCGCCGACGAACTCGTAGACGCCGGCCGGGCAATAGCGCTGCTCCGGGCCGTCGTAGAGCGCGAGGTTGACGTTCACCGCAACCTGCGGGTCCTTCAACCGCAAGTGGGGAGGCTGATTTTCCTCGTGCCGGGTGTTCGAGACGAACACCGACGAAAGCTTGTCGAAGGTGACCTTGCCGTCCGGCTTCGGATACGGGATGGGCTTGCATTGGTCCTTGCGCTTGAGAGAGGCGTGATCGGGCCGATGATGAAGCGTCCAGGGCGCGCGTCCTCCCAGGATATAGGTGTCGAGGGCGGCGTAGACCAAGCCGGGCAAGAGGCCCTTGTGGAACGCGGGCCGGATGTTGCGCACCCGGTAGAGCTCGTCCCATACCCACGATCTCTTGACCGCTTCGGGGTAGGCGGGAATCCCCTGCCGAGGCTCGTCGCCCCGGGCGAGCGCCGCGTAGACCGCCTCGGCCGCGAGCATTCCGGTCTTCATCGCGCTGTGCGAGCCTTTGATCTTGGGCACGTTGACGAATCCGGCGGCGCAGCCGATGAGCGCCCCGCCCGGGAACGTGAGCGACGGGATCGACTGGAAGCCTCCTTCATTGATCGCGCGCGCGCCATAGGCGATGCGCCGGCCTCCTTCGAAGGTCGGGCGGATCGCCGGGTGCGCCTTGAACCGCTGCATCTCGTCGAAGGGACTGAGGTAGGGGTTCTCGTAGTCGAGGCCGATGACGAAGCCGACCGCCACCTGATTGTTTTCCAAGTGATAGAGAAACGAGCCGCCGTAGGTCTTGCGATCGAGCGGCCACCCCGTCGTGTGGATCACCAGGCCGGGCTTGTGCTGCGACGGATTGATCTCCCACAGCTCCTTGATGCCGATCCCGTAAGTCTGCGGATCGGCGCCGTCCATGAGGCCGAAGCGCTGGAAGAGCGCCTTCGTCAGCGAGCCGCGGCAACCTTCGGCGAACAGCGTGTACGTGGCGCGGAGCTCGACCCCGCGCTGGAAATTGGCGGTGGGCTTGCCGTCGCGCCCCACCCCGACGTCGCCCGTGGCCACGCCGGCGACCGCGCCGTCGTCGCCGTAGAGAACCTCGGCCGCGGCGAAGCCGGGGAAAATCTCGGTCCCGAGGGCTTCCGCCTGCTTCCCGAGCCAGCGGCATAGATTTCCGAGACTGATGACGTAATTGCCGCTGTTGTGCATTTGCGGCGGGGTCGGAAGCCTGAGCGCCCGCGACTCCGTCAGATAATAGAAGCGATCCTCGCTCGCCGGCGTGATGAGCGGCGCCTCCCTCGATTTCCAGTCCGGGATGAGCTCGTCGAGGGCGCGCGGCTCGAAGACGGCGCCGGAGAGGATGTGGGCGCCGATCTCGGAGCCTTTCTCGACCAGGCAGACTCCGATCTCGCGGCCTTTTTCGGCCGCCAGCTGCTTGAGGCGGATGGCGGCCGACAGACCGGCCGGGCCGCCGCCGACGATCACCACGTCGAAGCCCATAGAATCGCGCGGCGGGAGATCGGTCACGCTCTCGGCGGGCATTCAAATATCCCAAAGATTGTGCAGGGCGCCGCTTATACCATAGGAGGCGCGGCGTCACAGCGGAAGAATGTGAGGTCGCCGCGGCTGTGTTAGGATCCGTTCATGGCCAGCGCATCGACCGCCTCCCGTGCAATGACCCCCCGCGATGTCCTGGAGTGGTACTTGGAGGCCGGAGTCGATGAGGCGATCGGCGAGACCCCCGTCGACCGCTTCAAGAGCGCCGAAGATGCCGGCGCACAGAGAAGCGCCCAGGCATCGTCATTATCCGCCGACCCGCCCCGAGCGGGTGGGCTCGCCGAGCCGCCGATGGCCGAGAGCCTACAGCCCGCCCCGACCGCAACCATCCCGGCCGCCCGGCGGGCCGCTGCCCCGATCGGCCTTTCCGCCGATGCCGCTGTGGAGAGCGCGGTTGCCCATGCCTCGGAGGCGACCACCATCGCCGGGCTCAAGGAGGCGCTGACACGGTTCGAGGGCTGCCTGCTGAAGAAGACCGCAACCAACCTCGTTTTCGGCGACGGAAATCCGGAAAGCCGGATTCTCTTCATCGGCGAAGCCCCGGGGGCGGAGGAGGACCGCCAAGGAAAGCCCTTCGTCGGCGCGAGCGGCCAGCTCCTGGATCGGATGCTCGCCTCGATCGGCCTCGACCGGTCCAAGGTGTTCATCTCGAACACGGTCTTCTGGCGCCCTCCCGGCAACCGCACTCCAACCACGGCGGAAATCGCCGCCTGCATGCCGTTCGTCGAGCGGCTGGTTGAGCTTATCGACCCGCAGGTGCTGGTGACGCTTGGAGGGCCCGCGGCCAAAGCCCTCCTCTCCCAAACCGAAGGGGTGAGCAGGCTCCGCGGGCGGTGGTTCAGCTATTCGACGCCCCGCCTTTCGCGCCCGATTCCGGCGACCGCCATGTACCACCCGGCTTATCTTCTGCGCTCGCCCGAGCAGAAGCGCACGGCTTGGCTCGACCTTCTCGCCCTCAAAAAAAGGATCGAGACGGCTTGAATCGCGCGGAATAGCGAGGTTTTCGCATTCCTTAACGAGTTATCCACATATTACCCATGTGAAACTGTGCTGGTTATCGTTGCCGACCCCCCCAGCCATGAACTATACGAATCGAAGGGAAGGGGAGAGGTTTGGCACCCGAAGCAAGTTGGCGAACGTCCGCGTGGCTGATTCTGGTCTTGGGGCTTCTCGCAGCCCCTCAGACCCTATCGGCGGCGGACCCCAAATCGAAGGCGAGCGATACCCCGAAAAAGGCCGTCGACACGGCCTTGGCGGTGCGCGCGCCCAAGCCGGTGGAAGCGCCGCTTCCGACCGTGCTCGGCGCCGCCGACGCCAAGCTCTACCGCAACATCTTCCAGGCCCAGGACGACGGCGACTGGGCGACCGCCAACCAGCTGCTCGCCACGCTGGAAGACCGCCTGCTTGTCGGCCACGTGCTGGCGCAACGCTACCTCCACTCCGGATTCCGCGCTCAATATAAGGACTTACGGGACTGGATGGCGGCCTATGCCGACCATCCGGACGCCTCCCGGCTTTACAAGCTCGCCCTTGAGCGGAAGCCGAAGGGCGCGAAAGCGCCCAGTCCGCCATCCATCAACGTATCGAGGCCGGCCATTACATTGCCGGATCTCGAGGGTGCGCCCGAGCCCATGGAGGCGGAGAACGATTTCGAGAGCGAGGTCGAGACCGAAGTCGCTGCGCAACCGCGGAGCTCGACTGCCCAAGGCTCGGCCCACCGGAAACTGAACCGCGGCGAACGCCAGGAAGCCAACGCCTACGAAAAGAAGATCGAAGGCTTCATCCGCAGCGGCAACAACAAGGCCGTCACCAAGCTTCTGGAATCCCCGGACGCGAAGCGGCTGTTCGGTCCTCTCGACTACGATCGCCTGCGGGCCCGCCTCGCCCAGGGCTATTTCTCGTCGGGCCAGGACGATCTCGCGCTTCCCCTTGCCTCGGCAGCAGCCAAGAGGTCGGGCGCGCGGATTCCTGAATCCCTGTGGACCGCAGGACTCGCCGCATGGCGGCTCAAGCAGTACGGCGAGGCTTCCCGACATTTCGAGGCGCTCGCCAACCAAAACGCGGAATCGCCGTGGATCGTCTCGGCGGCGGCGTTTTGGGCCGCGCGATCCCATCTCTACAATCAGAAACCCGAGCAGTACACGCGGCTGCTGGGCGTCGCGGCGGAGCATCCGCGAACGTTTTACGGCCTGCTGGCAGGGCGCATGCTCGGAATCAAGCCGACCTTCCGCTGGGATAACCCGGAGCTCGATAACGCCGCCATCCGCGCGCTCTCGCAGTTGAAGCAGGGCCAGCGGACGCTCGCGCTCCTTCAGATCGGGCAAGACCGTCTCGCCGAGCGCGAGCTCACGGTGCTCGCGACCGGCGCGCAGAAGGACACGGCGCAGGCGATCCTCGCGTTCGCCAGCCGGGCCCAGCTTCCCAGCCTCGCCGTCCGCCTGGATACTCTCTACTTCCGGAGCGAAGGCGGACACGACGGCGCCGCTTATCCGGTTCCCAAGTGGCGGCCGCAGGACGGGTTCCGCGTCGACCGGGCGCTCATCTACGCGCTCATCCGCCAGGAGTCCGGGTTCAACCCGCGGGCCAAGAGCCGGGCCGGAGCCGCCGGCCTCATGCAGCTCATGCCGGCGACCGCGAGCTTCGTCGCGGGCGATCCGGGCTTCCGCAAAGACAAGCGGATCCAGCTCTTCACGCCCGAGCTCAACATGACGCTCGGCCAGCGCTACATCGAGATTTTGCTTGCCGACGAAAACATCAAGGGCGATCTCTTCATGTTGGCGGCGGCGTGGAACGGCGGCCCCGGCAATCTCAACAAGTGGCTCCGCAAAGGCAGCCACGGCAACGATCCGCTTCTCTTCATCGAGAGCGTGCCGTCCCGGGAGACGCGTATCTTCATCGAACGGGTGTTGACCAACCTCTGGATATACCGCGCCCGGATGGGACAGCCCGCTCCGTCCCTCGATGCGCTCGCCGCAGGCGAATGGCCGATCTACACGCCCCTCGATTGGGAAGACGTGGTGGTCGCGGAAACCGGCGATGCCCGGTGAGCACGGCCAACGCTCCTTTCTCCCCGTCAACATCGCCGTCCTGACCGTATCGGACACGCGAACGCCCGCAACCGACAGGTCGGGCGACACGCTGGTCGAACGCATTCAAGCCGCCGGCCATCGCATCGCCGCGCGCGCCATCGTCAAGGACGAACAAGCGGAGATTGTCACGAAGCTCAAGGACTGGATCGCGGACCCCGCCGTCGACGTGGTGATCGCGACCGGCGGCACGGGCGTGACCGGGCGCGACGTCACGCCGGATGCGTTCGAGGCGGTCTTCGAGAAGCACGTTCCGGGATTCGGCGAGCTGTTCCGCTGGATCAGCTTTCAGAAGATCAAAACGTCGACCATTCAATCGCGGG
Organism: Rhodospirillales bacterium; assembly: GCA_009694195.1. GTDB lineage: Bacteria > Pseudomonadota > Alphaproteobacteria > Rhodospirillales > SHVQ01 > SHVQ01. The sequence continues at coordinate 95,235 of SHVQ01000005.1, read as the reverse complement.
CGACGGCCGGCGTCGCGAACGGGACGTATCTCTTCGCCCTCCCGGGCTCGCCCGGCGCCTGCCGGGACGCGTGGGACGATATCCTCGTCCACCAGCTCGACATCCGCACGCGCCCCTGCAACTTCGTCGAGCTGATGCCGCGCCTCAAGGAGCACCTCCGCTGAGCTTGCGGCCACCCGCACGCCAGCGCGCGAGCGAGTCCCCGTCATCGATGTCGACGAGCGTTTCGAGGAGCGCCGGCGCGCACGCGAGGTTGGCAAGGGTGTCGGCGAGCGCAAACCGGGTCGACCAGCGCACGTTGCGGAAAACATCGGGGATGGCCGGGCGGCGCCGGAGACCGACGAGCCAGTAGCCGCCGTCGGCCGCCGGGCCGAACACCGCCGCGCGGCGGCCAAGGGCTCGAAACGCCTGCGCCACATGGGCCCGCGCGACCCCGGGGGAATCCGTGCCGACGATGACGGCGGGCCCGGGCGGCAGCGCGTTGCAGACGCGCGCCATGCGCCGGCCGAGATCGCCTCGGCCTTGGGGAATGACGGTCGAACGGGGAAAGCGGGAGCGCAGCTCCGAAACCGCGCCATCGGGCGTGACTGCGATCCAGCACCGCCAGCGCGGGTCGCGGCAGAGGCGGCCGACCACGTCCGTCATCGTCCGCCGGTAGAACTCCCATGCGGGAACCAGGCCGATATCGGCCGCGAGGCGCGTCTTCACCCGGCCGAGCCGGGGCGCCTTGACGAAGACGATGAGATGGTTCCGGGGATTCATCCGTAAAGGCGCGCGAGGACGCGTGGCGGCACGCCGAGAAAATAAAAGGAGAGGCATGCGAGATTGTGCACCGGTCGGAGAACGAAGCCTCCCTTCCGGTAACGCTCAGCCGAGGTGACGGCGGCCACGTCGAGCACCGCAAGCCGCCGGCCGCCGATGCGGCGCACGATGTCCACGTCCTCCATCAGCGGAATCGGCTTGAACCCGCCGATCGCATCGTAGAAAGCGCGCCCGATCAACAGCCCTTGATCGCCGTACGGGAGCTTGAGCACGCGTCCGCGCCATGCCGCCAGCCGCTCGATCCGGCGCGCCTGAAGCGACGAATCGTCGAGCGCGAAGCGAAAGACGGCGGCCCGCTCGCGGTTCTCGGGCGCCTGCGTGAACGCATCCACCGCCCCGCGCCACCCGAGGCCGAGCACCGTGTCGGCATGGAGAAAAAGCAGCCAGTCGCCGGAAGCGGCCCGGGTGCCGGCCGCGAGCTGGACGCCGCGGCCCCGTGGCGCGTCGATCACCCGGGCACCGCGCATGGCGGCCACGGCGCGGGTTGCATCCGTCGAGCCGCCGTCGACGACGATGATCTCCACCGGACTGGCGCCGGCTTCGAGCGCCGCGAGCGTCTCGCCGATGCGCGCCTCCGCCTGATAGGACGGGATCACGATGCTCAGCATCCGATCCTCATAACACGGGTCTTTGTTCCTCCGGCCGCCCATTGTGTTCTTGAAATGTTCTCGTGGGCGCCTTATGGTTCTCCCATGGATGATCCTCTCCCTCCGGCCGCCCGCAAGGGGCGCGGCGCCGTCACCAATCCGACCGGGCGCTACGAGCCGGCCGAGCGCTACGCCGTCGACGACGGCTGGGAGCTCGAAGGCGACGATATCCCCCCGCCGCTGCGGACCAGCGTCACCATGGAGACACCGCGCGTCATCATCACGACCAACGATTCGCCGGATATCCCGTTCACCCAGTCGATCAACCCCTACCGGGGATGCGAGCACGGCTGCGTCTACTGCTTCGCCCGGCCGACCCACGCCTACATGGGGCTCTCGCCCGGCCTCGACTTCGAGAGCAAGCTCTTCGCCAAGCCGAACGCGCCCGAGCTGCTGGAAACGGAGCTCCGGAAGCCCGGCTATCGCTGCCAGGTAATCGCCATGGGCACCAACACCGACCCCTACCAGCCGATCGAGCGCGAGCTCAAGATCACGCGTCGCATCCTGGAAGTCCTCGCCGCCTACAATCACCCGGTCTGCATCACGACCAAGTCGGCGCTGGTTGCCCGCGATCTCGACATCCTCGCGCCGATGGCCGCTCGCGGGCTCGCCGCCGTCGCGGTCTCCGTCACCACCCTCGACCGCGAGCTGGCGCGCACGCTCGAGCCTAGGGCCGCGACGCCGCCGAAGCGACTGGAGACGATCGGGCGCATCGCCGCGGCGGGCGTGCCCGCGAGCGTGATGACGGCGCCGATGATTCCATTTCTGAACGACGCGGAGATGGAGCGCATCCTCGAGGCCGCGGCCGAGAAGGGCGCCACCAGCGCCGGCTACGTGCTCCTCCGCCTGCCGCTGGAGCTGAAGGCGCTGTTCGAGGAGTGGCTCAACACCCACGCGCCCGGCAAGGCCAAGCACGTGCTCAACCAGCTGCGCGAGAGCCGGGGCGGCCAGCTCTACGTCTCGGAGTTCGGGAGCCGCATGCGCGGAACCGGCGTGTTTGCCGAACTGATGCGAAAGCGTTTCCAGCGCGCCTGCGAGCGGCTCGGCCTCAACCGCGGCGCCGCCGCGAGCCGGCCCTTGGACACGAGCCAATTTGCCCCGCCGCCCCGCGCGGGCGATCAGCTCAAGCTGCTTTAGACGTTTTCCGGCCGTCGAAGTTATCCCCGCCTATCGCCGCGCCCGGGCTCGCCTTCCCGCGCCGCCGGAGGGTAGACTCTTGCCCTTAGGGTTTTTGGGGGGCGGGCTTAAGCGCCGAAACCGGGCATGCCCGATTTTTGCTTCGAGGACGAAGCCGCGCGCGACGGCAAAGCCGTCATCGTCGGGATCGACGAAGCGGGCCGCGGGCCCTGGGCGGGCCCGGTGCTCGCCGCCGCCGTCGTGCTCGACCGCGGCAAAGTCTCGCGCAAATTCGCCCGCCGCCTCAACGATTCGAAGAAGCTCTCGCCGGCGGTCCGCGAGGAGCTGTTCGAACAATTGCAAGGCGTCGCCGAGATCGGCGTCGGCCGCGCCGAAGTCGCCGAGATCGACATCTTCAACATCCTGAACGCGACATTCATCGCCATGGGCCGTGCCGTCGCCGCCCTCGGCATGCGGCCCGATCTCGCGCTCGTCGACGGCAATGTGGCGCCCGCGCTCTCCTGCCCCGTGCGCTGCGTGGTCGAGGGCGACGGCCGCTCGCTTTCCATCGCGGCGGCCTCGATCGTCGCCAAGGTCACCCGCGACCGCATCATGCACTCGCTCGCGATCGAGTTTCCGGGCTACGGGTTCGAGAACCACGTGGGCTACGGCACGCCCGAGCACCAGGCGTCGCTCGCCAGGCTCGGGCCCTCGCCGATCCACCGCCGCAGCTTCATGCCCATCCTCAAGATGTTGAATCCGGCGCTGGCCGGACTCCCACATGTGGAGGGAGAGTCCGCCTAACGCGTTGAATCCATTTCATTCTTGACGGCGAGTCCGGGCTTCCCCATGCTGCGCCAAAACCGGCGCAGCGACACTTTTCCTGGGGAGGTCGAATGTCGGCGGAACGCATTCTCGCGGGGGACTGCATTGCAGTCATGCAGGACCTGGCGGCCGAATCGGTCGACATGGTCTTTGCCGATCCGCCCTACAACCTGCAGCTCGGCGGCGAGCTTCTCCGCCCCAACAACTCCCGCGTCGACGGTGTCGACGAGGACTGGGACCGCTTCGACGGCTTCCAAACTTACGATCGGTTCACGCGCGAATGGCTGAAGGCGGCCCGCCGCGTCTTGAAGCCCGACGGCTCGCTCTGGGTGATCGGGACCTACCACAACATCTTTCGCGTCGGCGCCGCGCTGCAGGACCTGGGGTTCTGGATGCTGAACGACGTGGTCTGGCGGAAGACAAACCCGATGCCGAACTTCCGCGGGCGCCGCTTCACCAACGCCCATGAGACGCTCATCTGGTGCGCGCGCGACAAGGAGTCCCGCTACCGCTTCAACTACGACGCGATGAAGAATCTGAACGACGGGCTGCAGATGCGCTCGGACTGGCTGTTCCCGCTCTGCACGGGCGCCGAGCGCCTGAAGCGCGATGGCCGCAAGGCGCATCCGACCCAGAAGCCGGAAGCGCTTCTCTACCGCGCGATCCTGGCCGCGACCGAGGTCGGCGACGTGGTGCTCGACCCCTTCTTCGGATCCGGCACTACCGGCGCGGTCGCGAAGAAGCTCGGCCGCGCCTTCATCGGGATCGAGCGCGAGGCCGATTATATCGCGATGGCGAAACAGCGCATCGATGCGATTCACGGGCCGGCCGACCTGTCCGCCGTGAGCACGCCCTCGAAACGGGACGAGCCCAGGATCCCGTTCGGCTGGCTGATCGAGCGCGGCCTGATCGCACCCGGCGACACCCTCGTCGATCCGAACCGCCGTTATGCCGCGCGCGTCCGCGCCGACGGCACGCTCGCCACGTCCGATTTCAGGGGCTCCATCCACCAGGTCGCGGCCTTCGTGCAGAAGGCGCCCGCCTGCAACGGCTGGCAGTTCTGGTGCGTCGAGGTGCGCGGCAAGCTCGTCTCCATCGACGTGCTCCGCCAGAAGGTGCGCGCCGAAATCCACTGATGCGCGCTAGCGCGTCGGCACCGGCGTCTCGCCCGAATAGTCGTAGAAGCCGCGGCCCGTCTTTCGCCCGAGCCAACCGGCCTCCACGTACTTCACCAGCAGCGGACAGGGCCGGTACTTGGTGTCGGCGAGCCCCTCGTGCAGCACGTGCATGACGGAGAGGCAGACGTCGAGCCCGATGAAGTCGGCAAGCTCGAGCGGCCCCATCGGGTGATGGGTCCCGAGCTTCATTGCCGTGTCGATGGCCTCGACCGTGCCGACGCCTTCGTACAGCGTATAGACGGCCTCGTTGATCATCGGGAGAAGAATGCGATTCACGATGAAGGCCGGAAAATCTTCGGCGGTCACCGGCTTCTTGCCGAGCTTCTTCGCGAGCTCGCGGACGAGCTGGTAGGTCTCGTCCTCGGTCGCGATCCCGCGGATCACTTCGACCAGCTCCATCCGCGGCACCGGGTACATGAAGTGCATGCCGATGAACTTGGCGGGCCTGTCGGTCTGGGCGCCGAGCCGGGTAATGGAAATGGATGACGTGTTGGTGGCGAGCGGGCGGTCCTTCGGAACGACCTGGCAGAGCTTCTTCAGGATGTCTTTTTTGACCTGCTCGTCCTCGGTCGCCGCCTCGATGGCGAAGTCGCAGGTGCGGAAGCCTTCGTAGTCCGTGCCGGTCTGGATCCGCTTCAACGTTGCCGCCTTGTCGGCGGCCGAAAGCTTGCCCTTGGACTCGAGCTTGTCGAGCGCCGACGCGATGAAGCTGCGTGCCTTCTCGAGCCGGTCCTTTTCGACGTCCATCAGATAAACGTCGTACCCACATTGGACGAGCACCTGCGCGATGCCCGTGCCCATCTGTCCGGCGCCGACGACGCCGACCTTTTTGAGTTCGAGAGCCATGGCTTATTTCGCCAGCGCCGCCGAGAGCTCCGGCAACGCCTTGAAGAGGTCCTCGACCAAGCCGTAGTCGGCAACCTGGAAAATGGGAGCTTCCTCGTCCTTGTTGATGGCGACGATCACCTTCGAATCCTTCATGCCCGCGAGATGCTGGATCGCGCCGGAGATGCCGACGGCGATGTAGAGGTCGGGCGCCACGACCTTGCCGGTCTGGCCGACCTGGTAGTCGTTGGGAACGTAGCCCGCGTCGACCGCCGCGCGCGACGCGCCGACGGCGGCGCCGAGCTTATCGGCCACGTCCTCCAGCAGCTTGAAGTTATCGCCGCTCTGCATGCCGCGGCCGCCCGAGATCACGATGCGGGCGCTGGTGAGTTCCGGGCGCTCGTTCTTCGTGAGGTCGTGGCCGACGAACGCGGCAAGCGTCTGCGCGCCGGTGGCCGCAGTCGCCTCGATCGGCGCGCTGCCGCCTTCGGCGGGAGCCGCATCGAACGTGGTCGTGCGCACGGTGATCAGCTTGAGTGGGTCCTTCGACTTCACGGTTGCGAGCGCGTTGCCGGCGTAGATCGGTCTGATGAAGGTGTCCGGGCCCTCGACGGCCGAGATATCGGAAATCTGCTGCACGTCGAGGAGAGCGGCCGCGCGCGGCATCACGTTCTTGCCGAACGTGGTGGCGGGGGCGAGCACGTGGCTGTAAGCCTTCGCCAGGCCCACGATGAGGGGTGCCAGCGATTCGGCGATCGCGTACGCGTACTCGGGCGATTCGGCGATCAGAACCTTCTTGACGCCGGCGACGCGGGATGCCGCTTCGGCGGCCGGCCGGCATTTGTCGCCGGCGACGAGGATCGTGACCTCGCCGAGCTTAGCCGCCGCGGTGACCGTATTCAGGGTGGCGGCCTTGATGGTCGCATTGTCGTGCTCGGCGATGACGAGAACGGCCATAGAGGGGGCTCCTGGGCGCGATTATGTGGGCGGCGGGACGGCGGTCATCGCGTAAAGGCCAAGCTTTTCAGGGCTCTGCACTCTTTCGCGAATCGGCCTCCCCGAAGGCGACTTCGCACCTGCACAATAAATATATGGCCGTGGCGTGTCAATCCGGGCCCACCCGGGGTCTGCGGGGGAATCCCCCGCAAGAGGCCCCCTTGGGGTCTGCGGGAGAATCCCCCGCAAGAGGCCCCCTTGGCAGGCGCGGTCAGCGATTGGCACCCGGCTTCCAGAGCACGTCCTTGGCGCCGCGGCCGTTGAGGAATCGGGCGAGCACGAACAGATGGTCCGACAGCCGGTTCGCGTATTGGACGGCGATCGGGTTGACGGTGTCGCGCCGGGCGAGATCGCACATCAACCGCTCGGCCCGGCGCACGATCGTGCGCGCGAGATGGAGATGCGCGGCCGCGGCCGTTCCGCCCGGCAGCACGAACGAATTGAGCGGCTTCAGTTCGGCGTTCATTTCGTCGATCTCGTCTTCGAGCCGCTTCACTTGGCTCGCCACGATCCTGAGCGCCTCGCCTTTGCGCTTGCCGTCCTCGGGCGTGCAAAGGTCGGCGCCGAGATCGAAGAGATCGTTTTGGATGCGCGAAAGCATGCTGTCGGCGTCGTCCTTCGTGTGAAGGCGCGCGCACCCGATACAGGCGTTGGCTTCATCGACGGTTCCGTAGGCCGCGACGCGGAGATCGTGCTTCGGCACGCGCCGTCCGCCGCCGAGACCGGTTTCCCCGCGGTCGCCGGTGCGGGTATAGATTTTCGTCAGCCGGACCACGCCGCCCCCTTAGGCCCTCTCCGCTACCGCCCGATCTGGAACAACACGATCAAGCCCAGGATCGCGATGGCGGCCGCCTGGAGGCCGACGCGCCAGCGCATGAGGATGTTGGAGTTCTTCTGGTAGAACTCTCCGTTCACGGCGAAGGAGACGATTCCGGCCACGAGCACGCCCAGGACGGCGATGATCGCGACGACGAACAGGATGGGAAGGAATGCGTCCATTCCTGTCATATAGCGATGGTGGAGGGCTTAGTCCACAACACCGGGATTCCTAAGGGTTTTCGCGTCCGCACCAAGCCCGCCACATCCGGCGGTAGGCGGCCTCGAGGGTGCGCGTGAAGGCGGCTGCGTCGGTCAAGCCCGAGGCCGCGATGCGGCCGCGAAGATCCCGGCGCAGCGCGCGAAGGCGCGGGAGGTCGCGGGCGAGACCGACGGCGGTTTCCACGTAGGCCTCCGGCGCGGCCGTGATGAGATCGTCGAGACCGATTTTCGAGAGCAAGCTTGCGCCCACGCGCCCGGCGTGGCGATCGCCGCGAAGCGTCACCACGGGGACGCCCATCCAGAGCGCCTCGCAGGTGGTCGTGGTGCCGTTGTAGGGAAACGTATCGAGGCCGATGTCGATGCGCCCGTAGGCCGCGAGATGGGTCCCCTCGGTGACCCAGCCGAGAAGGTCGAGCCGGTCGGGGGCAATTCCGTGCGCCTGGAAGCGGCGGGCGACGAGCGCGCGGGCCCCTTCCCACGCGAACGGCTTTGCCTTGAGCAAGAGACGCGATCCCGGAACACGATTCAAAACTTCGGCCCACGCGGCGATGGCCCGATCCGTCATCTTGGAAAGGTTGTTGCAGTACGCGAAGCGGATGAAGCCGTTTTCATCGGCCGGTAACGGTCCCACCTCAGGCGCATCCGCTGGTGGACGATAACAGAGAAAGCCGCCGTCGAGGCGAACAGGCGTTTCGACATAGCCGGCTTCGGCGCCGGGCGGATCGGCCGCTGCGTCCGTCAGGCGGTAATCGACCGTCGTGAGACCGGTGGTGTTCGGGTAGCCGAGCCATGTCGCCTGCACCGGCGCGGGCCGCCGTGCGAGGACCATCAGGCGCGAGCCGCCCGTGTGCCCGCCGAGATCGACGAGGATATCGATGGCATCCTCGCGGATCGCGTCCGCCACCCGCCCATCATCGACGCCGTAAATATCGCGCCATTGGCCGGCGAGACGTTTCAGGCGTTCGGTGACCGCGTCGGCTTTCGCAAGGCTTGCATAGCAGGTGACCTCGACCTGGTTGCGGTCGTGGGCTTCCAGCACGGGCTCGATGAAGTAGGCGACGGAGTGACGGCGGAAATCCGGCGAAATGTATCCGACGCGGAGCCGGCGGTCCGGATCGGGCCGGTTGGGAAAGGACGGCTTCGAAGGCACAAGGGCGTTCGCGAACCGCTCGGCCCAGCGCCGGTGCTCGGCGAAGACCGCCAGGGCATCATACCCATCGACGGCATTGAGGGCGAGCAGCAGGTTGCTTCCCATGCCGGCCGCGTCGCCGAAGTTGGAGGGTGCGCACGCAAGCGCACGGCGGTACGCGGCGACCGCGGCGTCCCCCTGCCCCATCTCCTTCAGGGCTTCCGCCAGGTTGTTGTGAGCGTCCGCATATCCCGGCGCGAGCGCGACCGCGCGCTCGTAAGCCTGGATGGCGTCGCCGTAGGCGCCGAGCCGCTTCAAGGCGTTTCCGAGGTTGTTGCGGGCGAAGGAGTGCTTGGGATTGATCGCGAGCGCTTTTCGAAAGGCGGCGACCGCTTCTTCCACGCGCTCGAGATCGAGGAGCGCGTTTCCGTAATTGCTGTACGCCTCGCCCCAATCGGGCTGCAGGGCGAGCACGCGTTCGTAGCGAGCGGCGGAGTCTTGAAAGCGCCCGAGGGCACGGAGAACGGTGCCCGCGTTGTTGAGCGCCTGGGCATAATCGGGCTTCCGCGCGAGCGCCCGCTCATAAGCGGCGAGCGCGTCCGCCTTACGGCCGAGCGACGAAAGCGCGGTTCCCAGGTTGTTGTGAAAGCTCGCCTCCTCGGGCTCCAGCGCGATCGCGCGCTCGATCAGCCGGGCGCCCGCCTCTGCGTCGCCCCTCTGGCACTGGAGAATGCCGAGCAGATTGATCGCCGGCGCATGGTTTGGTTCGCGGGCGACGATGGCGCGGCAGGCCGCTTCCGCTTCGGCGGTCCGCCCCCCTGCTTGCGCATCGACGGCGGCGTCGAAGGCGCGGTCGAGCTCGGCGCGAAGGCCGGCCGTCGCCGACGGTTTCTCGGCGACTCTTTTCTTTTCGTGCTTCGCCTGTTTCCGCCGCTCGCGCCGGTTCATGGACCCGAGACTATACGGTTTCTCCCGCATCCGCCTGCGGCTATGCTCGGGCCGCCCGGCAGGGAAGGACGGACGAGCATGGATTCAAAAACGCGCGACCAACTCAAGCGGCTTTCGACGGCGACCATCACAAAGCAGCTCCAGAACCGCGGCTTCCGCAACATCGGCATGGCGGGCGTCAAGCCGCTGGTATGGGGACCCGAGCGCATGGTCGGCGAAGCCTTCACGCTCCGCTTCATTCCCATGCGCGAGGACCTGATCGGCAAGAAGATCCTGGCGCGGAAGGACCACCCGCAGCGGCGCGCCATCGACGATTGCCCGAAAGGCGCGGTCCTGGTGGTGGACGCGCGGGGCGTCACCCATGTCGGCACGGGGGGAGACATCCTGCTCGCGCGGCTCCAGGTTCGCGGCGCCGCCGGGTTCGTCAGCGACGGCGGCATGCGCGACGCGGAGGAAGTGAAGGCGCTGGGACTTCCCGTATTCGTCGCGGGACCCGCGGCGCCGCCGGGTGCCAACGCCCACGCGGCCGTCGATCTGCAGCGGCCGATCGGCTGCGGCGGCGTCGCCGTGGTACCGGGCGACATCATCGTCGGCGACGGCGACGGCGTCGTCGTCATTCCGAAGGCCCTGGCGAAAGAAGTCGCCCGCGACGGTTTGGAGCAGGAACGCCTGGAGCGCTTCATCAAGATGAAGGTGCTGCAAGGCCGGCCCGTGGTCGGGCTCTACCCGCCGAACGACAAGGCGCGTGCCGAATATCAGGCGTGGGTGAAAGCGGGCGAGCCAGGGGGATAGAGGCCCTCATTCCTCCGAAAAAAACTCTTCGTCTATTTTTTTTACTTCGTAAGCGTCAGCCGTCCGAACTCCGACGTTGTGCAGAATGAGCAGTTGAGCGAGGGAGTCGCCATCAACGAGGATAATCCTCTTGGATACTCGTTCGGCGTACTGCCGCGCCTGCGCGGAAAAAGAAGAAGTCGTTACGAAAACGCCTCGCGTCGCGCCGACCCCATCAAGGCTACCAGAAAACGCCTGAATTTCAGGACGGCCAACCGTGTTCTCCGGTTGATACCTTTTCGCTTGCATATAGACGATATCGAGACCAAGGGGGTCTTGTCTGATAAGGCCATCGATCCCGCCGTCTCCCGACCGACCTATGGCTTTCCCTGCGTCAGCCCTGGAGCCGCCATAACCCATCGCGACAAGAAGGTCGACAATCAGACGCTCGAAAAGACTTGGCGACAATAAGAGAACGAGAGCGAGAACTTCGGCGTGAAGTTGCTCCTGAACCTCCTGGAAAGCCGCCTCGATGCGTTCGGTGGGAGTTAGTTAGACTTTCTGGGTCGGCCTGTTGGACGACACCCTGGTTGATTTCACTTCTACTCTGACTTCTTCTTCTCCACTCCACGAACTCTGGGAATTCTGAAAGGACAGTGTTGTCCACACGGGTCGGGGACCGGTCTAAAACGCTTACCCCGCGTTCAGTTGTCATGAAATACCCATAGCGAGTCATCCTCAGTAGACCGGCATGGACGAGATAAGTTTTCGCCCAGCGAATCCGATTCGACAGGATTAATTCTCCGCTGTGAAGTCGTGCGGCCTGTTCATTGTCGGATAAGTTGAATCTGGATGCGATCGGGCCGATGCAATCACTAACTGCAACCTCACCCTTTGCTGCAAGTTCCAAAACGGGCTGCATGAGAGTTTGATAGGGGGGGATCGGCACGGCTGCTCCCTCTTTTGCCGCGGTAAAGTACGGAAAAACAGGGTTCAGTCTAACCGCTTCCCTGCAACGCTTTCAATTCCGCCCCTCCAGCAGGCCCTTCGCGATCACATGGGCCTGGATCTCGGCCGCGCCTTCGAAGATCGAGAGAATGCGCGCATCCACCAGCACGCGGGACACCGGGAATTCGAGCGCGTAGCCGACGCCGCCGTGGACCTGCACGGCGTTGTCGGCGTTCGCCCAGGCGGTGCGCGCGGCGAGCAGCTTCGCCATGCCGGCCTCGATGTCGCAGCGCCGGCCCGAATCCTTCTCGCGCGCGGCGAAGTAGGTGAGCTGGCGGGCGATCATCGTCTCGACCGCCATCCATGCGAGCTTTCCGGAGACGCGCGGGAACGCGAGGATTGGCCGGCCGAACTGGACGCGCTCTTGGGCGTAACGGAGCGCCAGCGCGAGCGCGCTCTCGGCGACGCCGACCGCGCGCGACGCCGTCTGGATGCGCGCCGATTCGAACGTCGCCATGAGCTGCTTGAACCCTTGGCCCTCGACGCCGCCGAGGAGAGCGTCCGCCGGCACCTCGAAGCCGTCGAAGGCGATCTCGTACTCCTTCATCCCGCGATAGCCGAGCACCGGGATTTCGCTTCCGCGCATGCCATCGGCCGGGAACGGATCGGCCGCGGTGCCGCGCGGCTTTTCGGCGAGCAGCATGCTCAATCCCTTGTATCCGGCTTCGTTCGTATCTGTGCGCACGAGCAGAGTCATCAGGTCGGCGCGCGCCGCGTGGGTCGCCCATGTTTTCGCTCCGGTGACCCGGTACACGTCGCGGCCGTCTTTGCTCCTTGCCCTGACCGCGCGCGTGCGCACGGCGCCCAGGTCGGAGCCGGTGTTGGGCTCGGTGAACACGGCCGTCGGCAGGATCGCGCCCGATGCGATTTTCGGGAGAAACGTCTGCTGCTGCGCGGCCGTGCCGCCGCCCCGAATGAGCTCGGCCGCGATCTCCGAGCGGGTGCCGAGCGAGCCGACCGCGAGCGAGCCTTGCGAGAGCGTCTCGCTCACCACGCACATGGCGATCTTGCCGAGTCCGGCGCCGCCCCAGGTCTCCGGAACGGTGAGGCCGAAGATGCCGAGCGCCGCGAGCTCGCCGACCACCTGATCGGGAATCAAGGCATCGGCGAGGTGCCATGCTTGCGCGTGGGGCGCGATCTTGTCGGCGACGAAGCGACGGAACTGTTCCCGCATGAGCAGAAGCGTCTCGTCTTCGAGGCCTGAATTTCCGAACGTGTCGGCGTCGCCCGCGATCAGGTGGGCGATGCGGGTGCGCACGGGCTCCGTGTTGCCCGTTTCGATCAACGTTCGCACCGCGGGCGTCGCGAGCGCGGAGACCGCGTCCGGCGCGATCCCGAGATCGGCCGGGCGCACGATTTCGCCCTGGCTCATGGCGATGCCGCCGGAGAGCTGGGCCAGGTATTCGCCGAAAGCGGCCCGGAGGATGAGCCGCTCGAGCTCGGCGATCGTGCCGCTCGCATCGAGGCGCCGCGCCCACGCGACCATCTGGCGCAAGGCCGCGACGTAAGTCGCCATCCACGCCAATCCATGCAGCGCGAATTGACCTTGCTCGTGCGTTCCCGTCATCGCTTGCCGTTCGGCGACCGACCGCTTGGCGGCGGCGAGAAACGCCTCGGCGGCGGCGAGAGCGGACTCGCACTCCGGCAACAGGTTTTCGGCGGGTGGAACGGAAGGACGCACGCGCTTCCCCTTTCGGGCGATCGCCCGCCTCAACCGTACCGGGGATGGCGGCAGAATTGAACTCGGTGTTGGACTAACTTAGGCGCCGGGGAGGATGACGGGAACCGTATCCTCGTCGTTACGCCGCTCGGCCGAGTTCTCGACGATCGGCTTCATCACGTCGATGAGGTAACGGACGACGCCGCCCTGGTATTCCGGCTTGACGTTGGCCCAGGAGACGGAGAGCCCGCCGTGCTTGTGGTAGAAGAGAATTTCGCTGTCGGCGGCGAGCTTCTTGAGCTCCTTGGCGAGATTGGCGGTTCGGCCCACGTAAACCCAGCCCGGCTTGACGCCGCCGTGCCAGATCGCGAACACCGCCGAGGTGTTGGCGGCGACGTCGCGATCGGTGTCGAGTTGCACCAGCCGATAGAAGCGGCCCTTCGCCGATTTCGCCCAGCGGGGATCGATGGGCGGCGGAAGATCCGGAGCGCGCTCCGGCTTCGAACGTGCGAATGAAAACAGCGACACGGCACAATTCCCAGCTTTTGCCGATCCGTTTCGAGGTCCCCCGGCATCCGTTCCAGCCGAGTCCCCGAATCTGACCGCGATTCTCGACCGCGATCTCTTAGCAAACCCTTAACGATGAAAGCCAACTGTCACGTTGCCTTCATCGCCGTCTTTGCAAACTGAGCCGGGTCCCCCGCGCCCTGCACGGAGCCGCCGTTCAGGTCAGGCGCGGCGACGCCGCGCAGCCTTGATCGGCTTGGTCGCGCGCTTGAGCCAGCCGCGCGTTGCCCGGTCGACGTGGCGTCTGAGCTTTTCCCGAACACGCTTGTGATAGGCGTTCAGCCACGTGATCTCGCCGTCGCTCAAGAGCGCCGGATCGACCAAAGCGGTGTCGATAGGTGCCAGCGTCAGCGTCTCGAGGCCGAGGAGCGGCCGGTCGGTTTTTCCTTGTCCGGTCACCGGAACGACGGCGACGAGATTTTCGACGCGGATTCCGTAAGCGCCGGTCTTGTAGTAGCCGGGCTCGTTCGAGATCACCATGCCCTCTTGCAGCGGAACCGTGCTCGCGACCTTCGAAATCCGCTGCGGGCCTTCATGCACGCCCAAATAGCTCCCGACGCCGTGGCCGGTGCCGTGATCGTAGTCAAGGCCGACTTCCCAGAGCGCGCGGCGGGCGAGCACGTCGATCTGCGAGCCCGTGGTGCCGCGGGGAAACTTGGCGGTCGCGAGCGCGATGTGACCCTTGAGCACGCGGGTGAAGCGGTCGCGCATCTCGGCGGACGGTTTGCCGACGGCGACGGTCCGCGTCACGTCGGTCGTGGCGTCCAGGTACTGGGCGCCGGAATCGATCAGATAGAGCGAGCCCCGTTTGATTTTTCGGTTCGTCTTCGGCGTTGCGCGATAGTGAACGATGGCGCCGTCGGGACCGAACGCGGAAATGGTGGGGAAGCTCGGGCCGCGGAAGTTGTCGTTCTCTTTGCGGAATTCATAAAGCTTGTCGGCCGCCGCCATTTCGGTGAGCCGGCCGGAGCGCGCATCCTTCGCGATCCAGGCGAGAAAGCGGGTGAGCGAGGCTCCGTCGCGGACGTGCGCGCGGCGCATACCATCCAGTTCGACACGCGTTTTTTTCGCTTTCGGCAGCTGGCAGGGGTCGTTGCCTCGCATGACGTTGGCGCCGGCCTTGCGCAACCGCCAGAGAATCCAGGCCGGGGTCTTTTCGTGGTCGAGGCGGACGGTTTTCTTCTCTTGGCCAAGCCGGTCGAGCGTCGGCGCCAGGCCTTCCGGGCCCTGGATGCGCACCGCTTTACCGAAATGCCTGTCGAGACCGGGCAGGACCTTGCGCGGGTCGACGAAGAACTCGACCGTCGCGTCGGCGTAGAGAACGGCGAAGCTCAGCGCCAGGGGCGCATACGGAACGTCGTTGCCGCGGATGTTGAGAAGCCAAGCGATGGAATCGGGTGACGTCAGAACGACGGCATCGAGCTTCTCCGCCGCCACGCTCTTGGCGACGGTCTGGCGGCGCTCGGTCGACGTGGATCCGGTGAAGCGGGCGTCGTGAACGACGATGGGCGAGAGCGGCGGCCGCGGCTGGTTCGTCCAGATCGCGTCGATGGGATTTCCGTTGGTCGGGACCAGTTCTCCGCCGGCCGCCTTGCACGCCCGCTGAAAGCGCAAGAGTTGGGCGGGCGCCATCAGCCAGGGATCGTATCCGAGCTTCGCGCCTTCCGGCAGGTTCGCGCCAACCCAGTCGGATGGCGGCTCGTCAACCAAGTGGTGCAATTCGTAAAGGCCCAGGTCGATCTCGGCGATGCCTTGCAGCGTATAGCGGCCGTCGACGAACACCGCGGCCTTGCGCTTGAGCACGATCGCGATTCCGGCCGAGCCCGAGAAACCGGTGAGCCAGGCGAGGCGCTCGGACCGGCGCGCCACATACTCGCCCTGATGCTCGTCGCTGCGGGGGACGATGAAGCCGTCGAGCCCGCGCCGCTTCAACTCGACGCGAAGCGAACGAAGCCGTTCCGGATCCGACCGCCGGCCATCTAGGCCATCGTCGAGCACGGCTGCCATGCGGGCATGCAAATCGCGCAACTGTTGCTTGAGTTCCGGCCCGATCCGGGGTGCGACGAGGCTCATCCATGCATCGGGCTCGAGCGGCGGCGGAGCCCCGAGAACACCCCGAATGAGCTCGCGCAGTGGGATCGTGTCCAAAATGGAGCCGGCCTCACGCAAAAGCCGATCCAAACTTCCGTCAACGCGTTGAATGTCGTTCACGAAACGCCCGCTCCGATCCTGCCGTCCCCAGGCAAGAAGCTAGGGGGAGGGGGACGAACAGGCAAGTGAGAAAGGCTGTGCGGCGCAACATGACATGCATTAAATGCAATGCTGCATGGCAAAATAGGCATTTTTAGGGATCAAAAATACTCGGTAAGGTAGCGATAACGGAAAAGGGCGATGCCGGATTCGCCGCCAAAAGATTCGGCTAAGGAGAGAATCTCCAGCGTAAAGGAAAAACAAAAATGTCATCCCTTCATAATGCCTTCCTCTTGTGCCTGTTGCCGACGGCCTTTCCCGTCCAGGCATCCACTGCGGCCCCGATTTTGAATCAGCGTCCCTCCGGCCGCTCAACGGCCGGCTTTGGCGCGCTCGCGCGCGGCGTCAAGCGTGCGGTTTCCGCCCTGGTGCGCTGGCGCCAGCGGGAGCTCATCCGCCAGGAGCTCACGGCGATGGACGACCACCTCTTGGCCGACATCGGCGTCCGGCGCCATGAAATCCCTCACTTGTTCAGTGAGCGCCTGCGGCTCCACACGCCGAACCCGGTGAGCCCGTGGCCCGCCGCGGCCAAGCGCACCGTCCAGCCGCAGGCCGCGCGCGGCGACAATCAGGCACTGGCCGCCTGAGTTCCGAAGCTCTCGATCGACAAGCGGGCGGCGGCTCTCGCGGGTTGCCGCCTTTTCTTTGATGGAAGCGGCTAGCGTCGTTCGTCTTTTTTCGCAAGGCGATAGCCGCGGAGTCGCATGCAGTTTTCGAACAGCGCGTCGGAATTCTTTTTTACGTCGAGACGCGCCATGCGGGAATCGAGCGTCTTCGCCTCATCGTATTTCGGGTTATCGGCGTAGACCGGATCCGTCCTGAATTCCCGCTCCGCTTCGCGGTTCGCCTGGCGACGGCAAGTCTGTTCATCCGCGATCCATTGGCTCCTGTTGACGTCGGGGTTTTCCCACTGCGTGGAGCCGCCGCAGGCCGTCAGCGCAGCCGCGATTGAAACGCATAGCAGTGCAAGACAGTTGCGCACGGCTCGCTCCTATCCTTTGAGACACCCGCGGAGGAAGGCCACGACGCCCACCGAATCCCATTCGGCCGGGCCCACCACCCGGCCGACCTCGCGCCCGGCGGGGTTGATCAGAAGCGTTGTCGGAAGACCCTTGGCGCCCGACTTGAGCACGAGCTTCGACGTGGGATCAACGAGAACGGCGAGGTTCTTGATCCCATTCCTTTGGTAGAAATCCCGTACCACCGCTGCTCCCTCGCGGTCCGCCGAGAGCGCCGCCACCGCGATGCCGTCACTGCCGACCATTGCGCTCAACCGGTCGAGGGCCGGCATCTCCTTGACGCACGGGGCGCACCACGTCGCCCAGAAGTTAAGGACCACGCCCTTGCTTTGGAACTCCCGCAGCCGCCGCTCGCGCCCGTCGCCGTCCACAAAGGGCTCGTCCGGCGCTTCGACGGGAGGGCGCTTCGCCTCGAAGGCCCCGAACAGCCCCTTCTCGGGCTGGCACCGGTCGGCGATAGGCCTTGCCTTGAATGGCCATATCGCCCCATCCTCGCGCCCGAACGCAATAACACCCGCCAATCCAATGAGCGCCAAGCCGAAAGCCACGATCGCCACGGCCTTCGCGCTCACGCAGCCCTCCCGGAGAGCAACGCCATGACGAAACCACCCCGGAAGGTTTCGGCCCCGAGCGCAATGTGGGGCGGCCGTTTCGATGCGGCGCCTGCCGCGATCATGGAAGAGATCAACGCGTCCATCGCTTTCGACCAGCGCCTCGCCCAGCAGGACATCGCGGCCTCGAAGGCTCACTGCGCCATGCTCGTGCGGCAGCGGATCATAACGAAAGCCCAAGGCAACGCCATCCTTAAGGGTCTCGACCGCGTGCGCCGGGAGATCGAGTCCGGCCGGTTCCTGTTCCGGCGCGACCTCGAAGACATCCATATGAACGTGGAATCGCGGCTCAAGGAGCTGATCGGCCCCGCCGCAGGAAGGCTGCACACGGCGCGCTCGCGGAACGATCAGGTCGCGACCGACTTCAAGCTGTGGGTGCGCGACGCCATCGACCGTATCGACGCCGGCATCAAGGGGTTGCAGCGCGTCCTCATCGAAAAGGCCGAGGCGCACGCGGCCACCGTGATGCCGGGCTTCACGCACCTGCAGCCGGCGCAACCCATCACCTACGGCCACCATCTTCTCGCATACGTGGAGATGCTCGGGCGTGATCGCGGCCGGTTCGCTGATTGCCGGCGCCGCCTGAACGAGTGTCCGCTCGGCGCCGCGGCGCTCGCGGGGACGTCCTTTCCGATCGACCGCGCGATGACCGCGAAGGCGCTCGGGTTTTCGGGCCCGGCCGCAAACTCGATCGACGCCGTTTCCGACCGCGACTTCGCGCTCGAGTTCTTGGGCACGGCGTCGATCCTGGCCGTCCATCTCTCGCGCCTGGCGGAGGAGATCGTGCTCTGGTGCTCCGAGCAGTTCGGCTTCCTCAAGCTTTCGGACGCCTTCACCACCGGCAGCTCGATCATGCCGCAGAAGCGCAATCCCGACGCGGCCGAGCTGGTGCGGGCGAAGGCCGGGCGCATCATCGGCGCGGCGGTCGCGCTGCTCGTCGCGATGAAAGGTCTCCCGCTCGCCTACGGCAAGGACATGCAGGAAGACAAGGAACCCGTCTTCGACGCCGCCGATACCCTCGACTTGTGCTTGGCCGCGATGGCGGGCATGCTTAAGGACGCGCGCGTTGATGCGGGTCGGATGCGGGCGGCCGCGAGCGCCGGGTACACGACGGCAACGGATCTCGCCGACTGGCTCGTCGGCGCGCTCGGGATGCCGTTCCGCGACGCGCATCGGGTCACCGGCGCGCTCGTGCGGCAAGCCGAGCGCAAGCGTCTGCCGCTGGACAAGTTGGGACTCGCCGAAATGCGCAAGATCGAACCGAGAATTACGAAAGACGTTCTTTCCGTGCTTGGGGTCGACAACGCGGTGAAGAGCCGGACGAGCGCCGGCGGCACGGCACCGGCCAACGTGCGGCGGGCCGCCAAGGCGACGCGGCGCCGGTATCTCGGGTGACGCGTTCGGAGAGCAGCCGATGATCCGGAAGTGGATACTCGCGGCCTTGATCGTCGCGATGGCGGCCTCGATCGCCGCGTGCGGGCGCAAGGGAAAGCCGGAAACCCCTGAGGGCTCCCGCTTCCCGCGCACCTATCCGACCGAATAGGCTTAAAGCTCCGCCGATGGATCATTTTCAGTATCGGAACGGCGAGCTCAGCGCCGAGTCCGTGCCCCTCGCGCGTATCGCGGCGGAGGTCGGCACGCCCTTTTATTGCTATGCGTCGGCGACCCTCGAGCGCCACTACCGCGTCTTCGCGGCGGCCTTCGAGGGGCTGGACGCGATGGTCTGCTATTCGGTCAAGGCCAACGGCAACCTCGCCATCATCGGCACGCTCGCCCGGCTCGGGGCCGGCGCCGACGTGGTTTCCGGCGGCGAGCTCAAGCGCGCGATCGCGGCGGGCGTTCCGCCCGATAAAATCGTTTTCTCGGGCGTCGGCAAGTCGCGCGAGGAGCTGGCTGCGGCCCTCACGGCCGGCATCATGCAAATCAACGTGGAATCCGACGCCGAGCTCGAGCTCCTGTCAGAAACCGCGCAAAGACTGAGGACGAACGCGCCGACCGCGATCCGCATCAATCCCAACGTCGACGCCAAGACGCACGCCAAGATCACGACCGGCAAGGGCGAGAACAAATTCGGCATCGACTGGCGGCGGGCGCGCGAGGTCTATCGCAGGGCCGCCGGATTGCCCGGCATCGAGATCGTCGGGATCGCCGTCCACATCGGCTCCCAGCTCACCGAGCTCGAGCCCTACAAGGAAGCCTACGGGCGGATGCGCGAGCTCGTTCTCGCGCTCAAGGCCGACGGGCACGCCATCCAGCGCCTCGACCTGGGCGGTGGGCTCGGGGTCCCCTACGCGTCCGAAAACGACGAGCGGCCGATCCCCCCGCCGGCCAAATACGGAGCGCTCGTGAAGGAATCCCTCGGCGATCTCGAGTGCCGGTTCATTCTCGAGCCCGGGCGCCTCATCGTCGGCAATGCCGGGGTTCTCGTCACGCGGGTTCTCTATGTGAAGGAAGGGGAAAGCCGCACGTTCGTTATTGTCGATGCGGCGATGAATGATTTGATCCGGCCGGCACTATATAATGCATATCATGCCATCGTTCCCGTCCAGGAGCCGCGACCCGGGACTGAAACGCTCGACGTCGAGGTCGTCGGTCCGATCTGCGAGACGGGCGACACCTTCGGCAAGAACCACCGGCTGCCGGCCCTTCATTCCGGCGATCTCCTGGCCATTCGCACGGCCGGAGCCTACGGCGCGGTGATGGCCTCCACTTACAACGGGCGGCCGCTGGTTCCTGAAGTGCTGGCGAAAGACGACTCATTCGCGGTGGTCAGGCGCCGCGTCAGCGTGGAGGACGCGATGCAGTGGGAGTCGATCCCGTCCTGGCTCGACCCGCAGGCGAAGCCGAAACGCAAGGCGCTCACGTGAGCAAACGACTAGACCTCTTGGACCGAAGCAACCGGGACCCCGAGGATACCCAGGTGCTCCGGCCGTTGACGGCGACGGCATGGCGGCGGCGTTACCGGCTACTGCTCGAGCTTTCGCGCGCGGCGGTCGTCTGGGAAAACGTCTGGCCGCGCGCTTGGCCGGTGCTCGGCGTCCTCGGGCTCTTTTTCGGGCTCGCCATGTTCGACGTCCTGCCGGTGCTTCCGTACTGGGTGCACGGCGCGGTGCTGCTCGGCTTCGCGGCCCTGCTCGGCCACGTTCTCCGCGGCAGCATCATCGGCTTCCGCCCGGCCGGCCTGGAAGCCGGCCGCCACCGGCTCGAGCGCGACAGCGGTCTCCGGCATCGGCCCCTGACGGCCATCGACGACCGGCTGTTCACGAATGCCGGCGATCCGGCGACCCAAGCCTTGTGGCGCGAGCACCTGTACCGGGTTGCCCAGACGTTGGGCGCGCTCCGCCTGCAGCCGCCCGCTCCCGGCATGGCGAAGCGCGATCCCAGGGCGTTCCGCGCCGCCGTGCTGCTGTTCGCGGTCGTCGGGTTCGTCGTCGGCGGCAGCGACATCAAAGACCGATTGGCGCGTGCCGTGACGCCCGAGCTGGGACGCGTCGGGACCGCCCTTTCGACGCTCGACGTCTGGATCACGCCTCCTGTCTACACAGGCATGCCGCCCCTCATGCTGGAACGCGCGCGGGCAGGAAAAGATGCGGGCGAGCCCGCCCCCGTGGGGGTGCCGGTCGGAAGCGGCATTCTCGTTCAGCTTGGCGGCGGCAGCGAGCCCCCGACGCTATCGATCGGGGGCCGCGCGGTCGCATTCAATGAACCCGGGCCCGGAAGTTTCCGCGCCGAGGCGACGGTCGAGGATGCCGACGTGAACGGAAACGGCAAGCTCGCGATCCTTCGCCGCGATCGCGCGTTCGCGTCCTGGCCGGTCAATATCCTGCCGGACAACGTCCCGGAGATCGCGTTCACGGCGCCGCCGCGCCGCGTCGACGGCGTGCGCCTCCGGTTCGACTACGAGGCCAAGGACGACTACGGCCTGGTGGGCGTCGCCGCCGTGATCCGCCACCCGCAAGGCCTCAAGATTCCGGGCGGCGGCAGCGAGCTCAGGATCGAGCTCCCGCTCTCGAGCATGGGCGCGCAAGCATCGAAAGGCACGAGCGTGCACGATCTGACGGCGCATCCCTGGGCCGGCATCTCCGTGCTCGGCCATCTCGAGGCGAAGGACGGGCGCGGACAGATCGGCAAGACCGAGACCGTCTCGTTCGTCATGCCCGAGCGCATTTTCAATCATCCGGTCGCGCGCGCGCTCGTCGAGCAGCGGAAGAAGCTTGCCGACCCGAGCGAGCCCGTCGTCGCCGAGGTCATCGAGGCGCTCGACGAGATTTCGCGCCGGCCGCAGCATTTTTTCGACGACACGACGGTGTTCCTCGCGATCCGGATCGCGCGCGCGCGCCTCAAGCACAATCGCGAGGGAGACGCCGGGATCGCCTCGGTCCAGACGCTGCTCTGGGACACGGCGCTTCGCATCGAGGAGGGCGAGTATGCGGTCGCCGAGCGCGAGCTTCGGCTCGCGCATGAGCGCCTGATGCAGGCCCTCCAGCGCGAGGTCGACGTGGCCGAGCTCGACCGGCTGATGGACGAGCTGCAGCAGGCGCTCGACAAGTTCATGAGCGCGCTCCGCGAGCAGCTCGCGCGCAATCCCATGCCGGAGATGCCGTTCAGCCCGAACATGGAGATGTTCGAGAGCTCGGAATTGCAACGGATGATCGAGGAGGCCCGCGAGCTCGCGAAGACGGGTTCGCTCGAGGCCGCGAAACAAAGGCTCGCCGAGCTTCAACGCATGCTGGAAGCGTTGCAGGGCGGGCTGCAAATGAACCCGCAGGCCATGCGCCAAATGAACCAAGCGGGAAAGATGATGGAGAGCATGCGCGCGCTCACCCAGCGCCAACAGCAGCTCCTCGATAAGACGTTCCAGCGGCTCAGGCAGCAGCGCGAAGGTCAGCAAGGTCAGCGCCAGCCGGGCCAACGCCAGCCGGGCCAACGTCAGCAGGGCGAGCCCGGGGACGACGATGGCGACGCGGCCGAGCAGGACGAGCTGCGCCGCATGCTCGGCGATCTGATGCTGCAGCTCGACGAGGTGCTGGGCGGCATCCCGGGTGAGTTCGGCGAGGCCGAGCGCGCGATGCGGGAGTCGGCGGACGCCCTTCGGCAGGGTCGGCCCGGGCAATCCGTGCCGCCGCAAACGGAAGCGCTCGACCACCTCCGCAAGGCGATGGAAGGCGCTCAGCAACAGATGGCCCAGCGGTTCGGCAACATGCCGGGCCTGATGACCGGCCAGCAACGGATGCCGCCCAACTCCAGGCGCGACCCGTTCGGCCGCAACATCGACGGGGCCCACGGCAGTTCGATCGACGGGCCGACGAAGGTCCCCGACCGCATGGAACTCCGGCGCGCGCGCGAGATCCTGGACGAGCTCCGCCGGCGTGCGGGCGAGCGCACGCGGCCCAAGCTCGAACGCAATTACATCGATCGTCTGCTGAAGACGTACTGAGGGCGGCCGAAGAGCGCTCCGTTCGTCGTTCCCGCGTCCTTCGACTCGCTCGCCTCACCCCACTCTCGTCATCGCCGGGCTTGACCCGGCGATCCATCTTGAAGACGTGGATGGCCCAGGGGGTCAGGGGGGAATCCCCCAAAAGAAACCCCCTTGGACAAGCACGGCCATGACGGAGGATTGCTGAGCGTTACTTCTTCGGCTTTTCACCGGCAGAGAACGTGACCTCGAGCCGCCGCGCGAGCGGCGACGGATCCGTGACCTTCGCGCGGAAGCCGATCGTCTCGCCGGGCGCCAGCTGCGGCTTCAGCGGCGGCACGCTGACGGCGTGGATTTCGGCTCCCTTGGCGTCGAAGAGCGTGACCTGCACGAGCGGCACCGCGCGCGGCTGCTTGGAGACGTTGGCGACGATCCCGCGGACGATCAGGACCTCGATTCCCTCTTCCTGCTCGCGGGCCGACAGCACGCCTCGGATATCGAGGCCGGATCCGATCGACTCCGCCTGAATGCCGACCATGCGGTAGAGGTCGGACGCCCCGGGCCACAGGTCGACGACCATGCCGCGCAAGAAATAGAGCGCCGCGGCGAGGGCGACGAGGACGCCGAAGACGGCCACCAGTATCTTCCACCAGAGCCCGCTCTTCCGGGCCGGCGTGCCTTTGCCGTCGTCGTCTTCGGGCGCGGTGAGGCTTTGCGGCAGCGGCTCCGGTTCCTGGACGTCGTCGAGCGTGCTGACGTGGGCTTCCTTGGATCCCGCTTCGGACATCGACGACGGTGCATCGGGCGCCGTCTTTTCATCGAAGAGTGCGTCGAGCTCCTTTTGATTGAGAGGGGGCGAATCGTCGCGCTTGTCCGAGGCCGCTTCTGCGACCGGCACGGGCGGGAGCGGTGGGGGCGGTGGTGGGGGCGGCGGCGGTGGCGGGGGCGGCGGGGGAGCCGCCATGGCCGGCTCCATCATGGGAGGCGCATGGTCCTCCATCGCGTAATCGGGAACGACCGGCTGCGGCGCCGGTCGACGTGGGGCCGGACGGCTGGGGCGACGCGCCTGCTGACGGCGTGTCTTGGCAGGCGTCCTTACCGGCTCCTGAACCCACGTGTGGCCGCAATTGAAACAGCGGACGTGACGCCCGCTCGCTCCGAGCGTCCCAGAACCGATGGAAAAAGCCGTTTCGCAGTTCGGACAGCGGATGATCATGAGCGGCGGAGACGGTGGACCCTTGAACCTCAGTCGTCAATCGTCAGGGGCACGTGACGCGACGCGACGATGACGGCCGTAAACGAAGGAGGTCGGAACCGCCCCATATCCGACGACGGCATCGGATCCCCCAACGCGGGTGCCGGCACCCCGGCGTTTATAGGCGTTTGGTCGAGCGAACGCAACCCGTGGCGGTCGTGCCGCGCGCTGGACGCCAGGGCTCGCGCCGTGGCATTGTCGCCCGAAGGGCGGGGGCAAACGGCGTGAGTACCGACGGCACCGACCATGTGGTTCGATTCGAAAATGTAGGCCTGCGCTATGGTTTGGGACCGGAAGTGCTGCAGGACGTCACGTTCGAGCTCCGCCCGGGAGGGTTCTACTTTCTCCTCGGCGACAGCGGCGCCGGCAAGTCCTCGCTCCTGAAGCTTATTTACCTCGCGCTGAAGCCTTCGCGCGGCCTGATCTCCCTCTTCGGACACGACATCGCGATCACGCCCCGGCGCCAACTCCCGGAGCTTCGGCGCCGAATCGGCGTCGTTTTCCAGGAGTTCCGCCTCCTCAACCACCTCTCGGCGTTCGATAATGTGGCGCTCCCGCTCCGCGTCGCCGGCGGCCGGGAAAGCGAAATCCAGAGAAACGTGGACGAGCTTCTCCAGTGGGTCGGCCTCAAGGACCAGATCAAGGCGCGCCCGCCGACGCTCTCCGGCGGACAGCAGCAGCGCGTCGCCATCGCGCGGGCGGTCATCGCGCGGCCGAAGCTGCTTCTCGCCGACGAGCCGACCGGAAACGTGGACGACCGGATGGCGCTCCGGCTCATGCATCTCTTCGAGGAGCTGAACAAGCTCGGGACGACCATCGTGATCGCCACACACAACCAGAGCCTCGTGAACCGATTCGGGCACCCGCGGCTCCGCCTCGCCGATGGATCGCTCACCCTCGAACCGGGGACCGAAACGGCATGGCCGCGCGAGGCGCCGCCGCTGCGCTCGGTTTCCCATGGCCGGGGGCCGCGAAATGCCCTTTAGCCTGTTTACCCGCCGCTACGATTTCGCCAACGACCGCGACGCTCTCAGGCATTTCCTGCCCTGGCTGATCGCGTTCATGGTCTACCTCGCCGTGCTCGCGCTGGCGGGCGTGCTCGCGCTCAATGAAACGGCCGGGCGCTGGAACCGGGGGGTCGCCGGCACGCTCACCGTCCAGATCCTGGCCGGGCCCGATGCCATCCAGGGAAACGACGAGGCGCGCGTCAAAGCCGCCCTCGGCATCCTCCGCGCCACGCCCGGGATCGTGCGGGCCGAAGCGATCGCCGACAGCGCCACCGCTGCGCTGCTCGAGCCCTGGCTCGGCGGCGCCGGGGCCATTGCCGACCTTCCGCTTCCCAAGCTTATCGACGTCGAGATGGCGTCGGAGGGAAGCGTCGATCTCCAGGCGCTCTCCCGCCGGCTGACCGCCGCAGTCCCGGGAGCGAGCATCGATGACCACCGGATCTGGCTCGAGCGCCTGCTCCGTTTGATCGGAACCGTAAAGGCCATCGCCCTTGCGGTCCTGGCGCTGATCGGAATCGCGACAGTGGGCACCGTGATTTTCACCACGCGCACGGGGCTCGCCATCCACCGCGAGGCGATCGAGGTTCTGCACTTGATCGGGGCTCAGGATACGTACATCGCGCGCCAGTTCGCCCATCGTGCCTTGATGCTCGGATTGAAGGGCGGATATGCGGGCCTGGTTCTCGCGCTGCCGACGTTGCTGATGGCAGGCATCTTCGCGCATTATCTGGGCGCAAGCGTATTGCCCCAGCTGAGCCTCGGGCCCGCCCATTGGATGGCGCTTGCGATTCTGCCCATCGGCGTCGCGTTGATCGCGATGGCGACCGCGGGAGTGACGGTGATGCGCACGCTCGCTCGTCTTTTGTGAGTCATGGACCGGACGGAACATCAACCGGCACTTGCTGACGCCCCGGCGCCGTCGCCGGTTCGGCGCGCCTTCCGCCATCCTGCGTTCGGGATCCTGCTCGCCGGCGTATTGGGGGCGGGCGCGCTTTGGGCGGCGGGGCTCCTGTGGTTTGCCGCGTCGATCCCGACCGCCGTGAGGGACGCCGCCACGCGCACGGACGCCATCGTCGTGCTGACCGGCGGCAGCGGCCGGCTCGACACCGCGCTCGCCTTGCTGGCGGACGACCGGGCGAAGACGCTGTTCGTCTCAGGCGTCCACCAGGGCGTGGCCGTCCGCCGGCTCCTGGAGGCCGTCAACCTGAGCCCGCTCGAGCTCGGCCTTCGCATCAGCGTCGGCACCGCCGCCAACACGGAGGAAAATGCCGCCGAGACCTCGGAATGGGTGGCCCGCGAATCGATCAAATCGATCCGCCTGGTCACTGCCGCCTACCATATGCCGCGCAGCCTCGCGGAATTCCGCCGGGTCATGCCGGGACTCGTCGTCATCCCCCACCCCGTCTTTCCCGACCACGTGAAGCAGGAACGCTGGTGGGCGTGGCCCGGCACCGCGAGCCTGATCGCGAGCGAATACCACAAGTACCTGTTCGCCCGCGCGCGCCATCTGGTCATGACAGTCGTCGCGTCCGCCTGAGGCCGCAGTCATGACGCGAGGATGGATGTCGCTGCGCTCGCTTGCGTTCAATCTGTTTTTTTTCGGCCTCACCACCGCAATGCTTTTCACCATGTGGGTCTTCCTCGTTCTCCCGAGGCGGGCGACCCAATGGATCGTTCGCGTGTGGACCAGAGGCGTGTGGTGGGGCCTCCGGCACATCGTCGGCCTCGATTATGAGGTGCGGGGCCGCGAGCACATTCCCCCGGGCGCCGTTCTGCTCGCATCCAAGCACCAGTCGACCTGGGATACGGCCGTTTTTTACCTGCTGTTCGACGATCCCTGTTACGTGCTGAAGAGCGAGCTGTTTCAAATCCCGGTGTGGGGCTGGTACGCGCGCAAGGCGCGGATGATCGGCGTCGACCGTAAGGGCCGGACGCGGGCGCTCCGCAAGATGGTGCAGGATTGCGTCGCCGCCCTCGACCGGGGACGGGCCCTGATCATCTTCCCGGAAGGGACGCGCACCGCGCCCGGCGAGCGCCGGCGCTATCAGCCGGGCATCGCCGCCGTGTATGCTCAGGCGAACGCACCCGTGGTGCCCGTTGCCGTTAACTCGGGCGTCTTCTGGGGGCGGCGGAGCTTCATCAAGCGTCCGGGGACTGTGGTGCTCGAGTTTCTCCCGCCGATCGCGCCGGGCCTTTCGCGCGAAGACTTCATGACGGCGCTCGAGACCAGCATCGAAGGCGCGTCTGAGCGGCTTGCGCGGGAGGCGACCACAGCGACACCAATAAACACCACCCCGTCCGCGGGCACGGCCATGCGCCGGTGAAGGCCCGGGTTGCTCCAGCATGCGAAAATGCGTGGTCTGCGGGAGGCAGGGGGCGTTGACAACTCTGTGGGAATTAAGGCCTTCCGGACCCCCATGCCGAAACAACTGTCGCTGTAAACCTTTGGCAAATCCAGAACACTTGCTGCACTTCGGTGTTGGGGACAAGAATCAGTAGAAACAAAACGGGAACTGAAGTAGGATTGGCCCGCCCCTAAGTTCCTATTTGCAAGTTGTTGAAATCGTGAGCTGTTTACCGCGATTCCCAGACTATTGCAGGGTCGGCATACGGACCCGGAAAAACGAACCGGAAAAGGCTTGAGCCGCCCATGTCGCAGGTCGCCTCAATTTCCCAGCAAATCTGGGACATGAAATATCGGCTGAAGACGGCCGATGGTCATCCTGTGGACAAAACCATCGCCGACAGCTGGCACCGGGTCGCCCGCGCGCTCGCCGAGCCCGAGCCCGAGCGCGACAAGTCCTTGTGGGAAGGCCGATTCTTCGAGGCGATGGAGGATTTTCGCTTCCTCCCGGCCGGCCGCATCCTGTCGGGCTCCGGCTCGGGCCGGAAAGTCACGCTCTTCAACTGCTTCGTCATGGGCGACATCCCGGACGACATGACCGGGATATTCGAGCAGCTGAAGGAAGCCGCCCTCACCATGCAGCAGGGCGGCGGCATCGGGTACGATTTCTCGACGCTCCGCCCGAAGGGCGCCTTCGTCAAAGGCGTCGGCGCGGATGCGTCCGGCCCCCTCTCCTTCATGGACGTGTGGGATGCCATGTGCCTCACCATCATGAGCGCAGGCTCGCGCCGCGGCGCCATGATGGCGGTGATGCGCTGCGATCACCCTGATATCGAGGCCTTCATCGAGGCGAAGCGGGAGCCCGGGCGGCTCCGCATGTTCAATCTTTCGGTGCTCGTGAGCGACGCCTTCATGCAGGCGGTCAAGGAAGACGCCGCATGGGAGCTCACCTTCGGCGGCGCCACGTTCAAGAGCCTGCCCGCGCGCGCGCTCTGGGACAAGGTCATGCGGGCGACCTACGCCTATGCCGAGCCGGGCGTGATCTTCATCGACCGCATCAACCGGATGAACAACCTCGCCTACTGCGAGACCATCCACGGGACCAATCCCTGCGGCGAGCAGCCGCTGCCGCCCTATGGTGCCTGTCTTCTGGGCTCGATCAACTTGGCCCGCCTGGTGAGCGACCCGTTCACCGAAAACGCCCGCATCGACGGGGACGCACTGCAAAAGCTGGTGGCGGCAGCCGTCCGCATGATGGACAACACCATCGACGTGTCCCGCTTCCCGCTCCCGCAACAGGAGCACGAGGCGAAAGCCAAGCGGCGCATCGGGCTCGGCGTCACCGGTCTCGCCGACGCCCTCATCATGTGCGGCGCCCGCTACGGCGGCCGCGCGTCCGTCCAGCTCACGGAGAGCTGGATGCGGGCGATCCGGCGCGCGGCCTACCTCGCCTCCGCGGCGCTGGCGGCCGAGAAGGGCGCGTTCCCCCTCTTCGATCTGGAGAAGTTCCTGGCGGGCGCCTTCGTGCAGACCTTGGAAGAGGACGTCCGCGCGGCCATCGCCGAGAACGGCATCCGCAACGGCCTCCTCATTTCCGTCGCGCCGACCGGCACGATCTCGCTCTTCGCCGACAACGTCTCCTCCGGCCTCGAGCCGGTGTTCAGCTTCAAGTACACGCGCCGCGTCATGATGCCGGACGGAACCCGCCGCGACGAGGAGGTCACCGACTATGCCTACCGGCTCTACCGGCGGCTCAAGGGCGAGACCGCGCCGCTGACCGAGGCCTTCGTCGACGCCCAGAGCCTCGCCCCCAACGACCACCTGGTGATCCAGGCCGCCGTCCAGCGCTACGTCGACAGCTCCATCTCCAAGACCATCAATTGCCCGGAGAGCATCGCGTTCGAGGACTTCAAGGAGATCTACGTGCAGGCCTTCGAGCTCGGCTGCAAGGGCTGCACCACCTACCGGCCGAACGAGGTGACGGGGGCCGTCCTTGAAGTGAAGCCGGGCGCGCGCGGAAAGACGCTGGCGCCGGCGAAGCAGCAGGAGCTGCCGCTCGAGCCGCCGTCGATGAAGGCGCGGCCGCGGGACTTGGGCGATTCGGGCGCCGTCGTCTACATGACCCAGCCGCTCGACCGGCCGGAGGCCCTCCCGGGCGCGACCTACAAGGTCAATTGGCCGGAGACCGACCACGCCATCTACATCACCATCAACGACATCGTTCAGGACGGCCGCCGTCGGCCCTTCGAGATATTCATCAATTCGAAGAACATGGAGCACTACGCGTGGACGGTCGCGCTGACCCGCATGATCTCGGCCGTGTTCCGGCGCGGCGGCGACGTCTCGTTCGTGGTCGACGAGCTGAAGGCCGTGTTCGACCCGCGCGGCGGCCAGTGGATGGGCGGCCGCTACGTGCCTTCGCTCTTGGCCGCCATCGGCGAAGTCATCGAGCGCCACATGATCGCGATCGGGTTCTTGAGCGAGCCCGGCCGGCTCGCAAGCCCGGCCGACCGCCACTTGAACGTGGTCGCGCTGGGGGGCCGGAGCGAGAGCCCGGAAGCCCGCGAGGCGACCGGCAGCGCGGGGGCGCCCCTTTTCCGCCAGTGCCCGAAATGCGCCCAGGCCTCCCTCGTCCACGAGGAAGGCTGCGACAACTGCCGCTCCTGCGGGTATTCAAAGTGTGCGTGAGCGCGAGGTTTTATAACGCTAAGGAAGGTCTGAATAAGTCAATCTCGTCATTCCGGACGGCGCGAAGCGCCGAGCCGGAATCCATTCTTTTCAATATGCCGCTGGATTCCGGGTTCCGCTCGCGCGGCCCCGGAATGACGGTCCGGGGGACTTAACAGAGGTTCCCTAAGAAAAGGAGCGGCACAAATGCATCTCACCTATGACGCACGGCACAACGTCGCCTATCTCCGTTTGCGCGAGAAAACCGAGCACATGCAAACGGTTCGCGTCAGCGACGAACTCAACGTCGACATCGCGCCGGACGGAACGGTTTACGGCGTAGAATTTCTAAACGCAAACGCCCAGCTGAAGGACGACGGCGGGCGGCTCGTCTATCGCGACGAGTCATCGGGAGAGCAGCGGGAGATTTCCTTCTCTCTTTGAACGCCTCTCCCAAAGACTCTCACGCGCTCCCGCGCTTCTTCTCCGCCATCTTCAGGATCCTGTGCAGCTCGCTCTCCTTGATGCCGATCTCGTCCAGGTGCGAGACCGTGTTCTTCAGGTACTCGATGCAGGTGCCGCGCTTGCCGCAGCCCTGCAGCACCAAGGCCACCGCCTTCTCGGTCGTCAAGCGCCCGGTGTATTTCTCGTGCGCGCGGTCGGCGACGAAGGTGTAGGCGTGCAGATTGCCCTTCGGCGTCTCGACCGAGAACCACCGGGGCCGGTAGACCCGGTCGGTCATCTCGCGCTCCCAGAGATAGGCCTCCACGTCCGACCAGTCGTGGGCCGAGACGTGAAACGCGCGGCCGACGCAGGAGCCGCCGCGGTCGAGGCCGACCACCAGGCCGGGCGTCTCATACGTGCCCCGGTATTGGGTCGAGTAGATGCAGAGCGCCCGGTGGTAGCCGCGGAGCCGCGCCAGCCGCGTCTCGCCGTGGGGAAAGTTGGGGCGCCACATGAGCGAGCCGTAGCCGAACACCCAGGCGCCCTTGGTCTTGATATCGGCGGGCTCGCCCTTCACGGGACTTGCTTCCTCAACACCATGGCGACGCCGAGCACAATCAGCGCCATGCCGGCGAAGGTCAACACGCTCAACGTTTCGCCGAAGATCCAGTAGGCGAGAACCGCGGTCGTCGGCGGCGTGAGATAGAGATAGCTCACCACCCGGGCGACGGCGCCGCGCCGCAGCAGGAAGAGAAAGATGCTGACGGAACCGAGCGACAGCACCAGAATCATGTAGGCGGAGCCCCAGAGGAACTCGGCTGTCCACTGGATCTCGCGGGTCTCAAAGGCGAGCGCGAGAAGGGCCATCGGCACCGCCGCGGCGGAAAATTGGATGGCCGAGCCCGAGCGCAAGTCCATGCCGCCGCCGAACCGCTTTTGATAGGCAGTCCCGGCCGAGATTCCGAGAACGGCAACGGCGCAGGCGAGGATACCGAACAGACCGCCGGGCTCGAACGCGGCCTTGTGCCCCACGACCAGCGCGACGCCGGCGAATCCGAGGACGAGCCCCGCCCACTGCTGTATCGAGAGCCGTTCGCCCGCGATCGGGCCCGCGAAGAGCGCCGTCAAGATCGGCTGTGTCGCGACCAGGAGCGCGGCGAGCCCCGCGGGAAAGCCGTGGGCGATCGAAAAGAACACGCCGCCGAGATAGACGGCATGGATCAGAAGGCCGACGACTCCGAGATGCCCCGCCTCGCGCCACGTGCCGGGCCAACGCGCCCCCAGGACAAGCGCGGCGGACGCCATCAGCGCACCCACGATCGCGAAGCGAACCGTTAGGAACGTGAACGGCTCCGCGTGCGGCATCACGATCTTGGCGCCGATGAACCCCGTGCTCCACAGGAACACGAAGACGAACGGCATCGCCTGGATGAGAAGCGAATCGCCGCTCTTGGCCGCGCTCAAGGATTGCGAAGGAGCTGTCATCGGGGCGGTCGTCTTGGCCGGGGAGGCTAACGGCTCGCCTGGCCTCTCGCAACGGCCTATCGTCGAAGCCCGCGAGACGACTATAAAGGACGCAGGGCGCCCGAGAGTCGGAGCGTGTGTTTCCCATAAGCCGAACGATGCCATCAGAGCCAGAGTCCTCTCCCCCCATTGAGCGGCCGGCGCGGCGAAAGCGGCTGTCGGCGGCCGTCGCGGTCGCGGCCGCCCTGGCGGCCGCCGCGTATGGCGTCTATTGGCTGCAAGTGGCCGAAAGCGTGGAGGCCGGCGTCGTCGGCTGGATCGCCCAGCGGAGAGCGGAAGGATTCGAGGTCGCCTACACCGGGATTCGGGTGCGCGGATTTCCGTTCAGCCTCCGCGTGCTCGTCGACAATCCGCGGATGGGTCAGCCGCATGGTTTTCGCGGATGGGACTGGCGGGGGAAACGCGTTGTCGTCCGCGTCAGCCCTTGGGATCTCACCCGGGCAACGGTGTCGCTGATCGGCCGTCACAAGCTCGATATCGGCACCCCCGACGGGACCTTGGCGCTGACCGGCGAGTCGCGGAACATCGAGGCCGAATTGCAGCTTTCGCGCGGCCTGCTCGGAACCGTGACGGTCGCCGTCGACGACGTGGAGCTGCATCCGGAGGAGCCCTACTCGGCCGAGCGCGAGGCGGCGACGCTTTCGCTCAAAAGCGCGCGCGCGACGTTCCGCCGTCCGCCCGTGCCCGCGGGCGGCGACCACCGCACGGCCACGGTGATGGGCGAGATCGCCCTGGATGGCCTGCGGCTGCCGCAGGCGGCGGGGCTGCCATTGGGCCGCGATGTTTCGCACGCCGGCGGGACGGTCAAAGTGCTGGGCGAGATTCCGCGCGAGCCGTGGCCCGAGGCGATCGCGCGGTGGCGTGACAACGGCGGCACCATCGAGATCGAGGCTTTGAGAGTGGCCTACGGGCCCCTTCGCCTCCAGATCGACGGCACCCTCGCGCTGGACGGCGACCTGCAACCGATCGGCGCGTTTTCCGGCCGGGCGGAGGGTTTCTACGAAACCGTGGACGCGCTCCGCGAACGCGGCGTCGTGCGCGGCCGGGACGCGACGACGGCGCGGTTCGTGCTAGGGGCGCTGGCGAGACGGCCGGAGGGCGGCGGGGCTGCCGTCCTCGACCTCTCGATCTCGCTGCAGGACCAAAAACTGTTCACGGGACCGATTCCCCTCATGCAAGTCGGACGCATCCGCTGGGAGCGAATGCCCTTGCGGTGAACAGCCGTTCTCGATTTGCTAGCATGGCCTTCGAGGTCTTCAGGATATGCCGAGGCGCCGCTTTCTCACGATCGTGCTGGCCGTTCTGTTATGGCTTCCCCTGGGCGCAGCCGCCAAGGAGGCAACGGAGCCAAAGGGCGGGAGCGCGCGCAATTTCCTCACGGGCCAGCTCCTGATCGCGGGCCCGCAGATGGGCGATCCCCGATTCGCCGAGTCCGTGATCTATATGATCGCCCATGACGCCAACGGGGCGTTCGGATTGATCGTCAACCGGGTGCTCGGCGAAGGGCCGCTCGCGGCCTTCCTCAAGGGGTTCGGGATCGACGTGCCGTCCGCCCAGGGGCAGATGCGCGTTCACTACGGCGGTCCGGTGGAGCCGGGCCGAGGCTTCGTCCTCCACACGGGGGACTACAAGTCCGAGCACACCAAGGTCGTCAACAGCCGGATCTCGATGACCGGCGAGCGGGACGTGCTGAAAGCGATCGGCGAGGGCGCCGGTCCCCGCCGCAGCATCTTCGCCCTCGGCTACGCGGGCTGGGGGCCGGGCCAGTTGGAGGGCGAGCTCGCCCGCGGCGACTGGCTCACGGCCCCGGCGGACGAAGGGATGCTGTTCGACGACCAGAACGGCGACAAGTGGGAGCGGGCACGGAAAAAGACCGGGCTGCCGCTGTAGCGGGCCTTACGCCTGCTTCGCCTCGATGATGCTCCTGCGGATCGCGCGCGTGCGGGTGAACACGCTTTGCAGCATGTCGCCCTCGCCCCGCCGGATCGCCCGTTGCATGGCGGTCAGGTCCTCGGTGAAGCGGCCGAGGATCTCGAGCACGGCCTCGCGGTTGGCAAGAAAGATGTCCCGCCACATGACCGGGTCGGAGGCGGCGATGCGGGTGAAATCACGAAAGCCGCTGGCCGAGAACTTGATCACCTCACCCTTCAGATGCTCTTCCAGATCGGTCGCCGTCCCGACGATCGTGTAGGCGATCAGGTGCGGAAGGTGGGACGTGATCGCCAGCACCTGGTCGTGATGCGAAATCTCCATGAATTCGATCAGCATGCCGGCGCTGCGCCAGAGCTCCTCGACCCGTTCGATCGCCTGCTTGTCGGTGCCGGGCTCGGGCGTGAGGATGCACCACCGCCCGCGGAACAGCTCGGCGAAACCGGACTCCGGGCCCGAGTGCTCGGTGCCCGCCACGGGGTGGCCGGGCACCACGTGCACGCCCGTCGGCACGAACGGCGTTACGTCCCGGCGCATGGTCTCCTTCACCGAGCCCACGTCGCTCAGGATCGTCCCCGGCCGGAGCGCGGGCGCGATCACCTTGATCACGTCCTTGTAGGCGCCGAGCGGCGTGCAGATCACCACGAGATCGGCGCCCTTCACGGCTTCAGCCGCATCGAGCGTGAAGCTATCGCCGAGCCCGAGCCTTTTGGCGGTATCGAGCGTCGTTTGCGTCCGCGCCGCGACCGCGATGTGGCGAGCGAGCCCGTCCCGCCGGATCACGTGCGCGAGGGACGAGCCGATCAGCCCGATCCCGATCAGTGCCACGCGTTCGAACAGAGGTTTGGTTTGTGCGGGCCCCATGAGCGTCCCCTTTATGCGTTCGCCTTGAATTCGCGCAAGGCCTTGACCAAGGCCCGCATCTCGCTCGCACGCCCGACCGTGATGCGGAGGCAATCGGGGAGCCCGTACTTGGCGACGCGTCGGGCAATGATGCCGTGCTTCTTGAGCGCCGCGTCCGCGGCGTCCACATCGCGGCCCGGCTCGGCCGGAAAGCGCACGAGAAGGAAGTTGGCGACCGTCGGCAGCACCTGGTAGCCGAGCGTCATGAGTTTTTCCTCCGTCCATGCCTTCCAGGCGTGCGTGTGCCGGAGCACGCGCGTGACGTGATCCCAATCTTCGACGGCGGCGACGCCGGCAGCAATCGCGGCGGCAGAGGCGCTGAACGGATTGCGGATGCGGTTGAGGATGTCGGCCATGGCGGGCGGGCAATAGGCCCAACCGAGACGGAGCGCCGCAAGGCCGAAGATCTTGGAGAAGGTGCGGGTCATCGCGACGTTGTCGCCGGCATCCACGAACTCGGATCCAGGCGAATAATCGTTGCGCTCCACGTATTCGGCGTAGGCCGCATCGATCACCAGCAGCACGTGGGGCGGCAGCTCGCGCCGCAGCCGCGCCATCCCGCTCCGCGGAATATAAGTCCCGGTCGGATTGTTCGGGTTGGCGACGAACACGATCTTGGTCCGCGGCGTCACGGCGGCGAGGAAGGCATCCACGTCGGCGGTCAAGTTGCGCTCAGGGGTCGGGACCGGCACCGCGCCGACCGAGCGCGCCGCGATCGGGTAGAGGAGGAATCCGTGCTGGTTGTAGATCACCTCGTCGCCCGGCCCCGCGTACGCCAAGGCGAGCAGGTGGATCACGTCGTCGGACCCGGCCCCGCACACGATGCGCTCCGGATCGAGACCGAAACGCTTGCCGAGCGCGTTCCGCAACTCGGTGGCGCCGCCGTCGGGGTAGCGGCCCAAGTCGACATGCTTATAAGCGGCGGTCGCCTTCGGGCTCGGCCCGAGGGCGCTCTCGTTGGAGGACAGCTTGATCGCCTTCGCGACGCCGGGAATCGACGACTCGCCGCCGACGTAGGGGGCGATCTCGAGGATGCCCGGGCGGGGCGAAAGCGCGCTCATGACCGAAGCTCCTTGCGGGTCAACGGCTCCGCGTAGCCGCCGAGCCCGATGATCCGTGTCGCGGCCGGCGCCAGGGCGCGAAGAACGAGATCCCGCCGGCCGTCGTCGCTGCCGACGAAATCGCCGACTTCCGTCAAATACAGCCAGCCGCGAGGCGATTTGTCCTTCCAGGCAGCGAGAGAACGCACGGGAAGGCACGCCGCTTGGAACGCCTTGCGGAGCCGAGTGGGCGCGATCTTCTCGGCTGCCTCGATCGCAAGATAGCTCACGTCGCGCCCCGTCGGCTCCTGGGCGACCGGACAGATGACGAGCGCCTGCAGCGCCTTCCTGGAGCTCGAGCCGTGACCGATGAACGGAAGCCGCGCGATGACCTTGGGGGCGGCGTCCCCCATCAGGTGGCGCAACCAGGGGTCGCGGGTGCGCGGCAGCGGAAGAATCCCGAGCGTCGCCTTCTGCGCGCGCACGGCGTCGACGACTCTTTTGGCCGAGCGGTGGCGGATCACCGGCGTGAATGCGCCGTATTGATCGCGCGCGAGCTCGACGTAGCCGGATTCGTCGCCGGCGCCGAGGACGGCGAGCGAGAACGGCCCCTCGAAGGTGAGCGTGGCGACGATCAGCTCGCGCCAGATGCGGGCGATCTCGCGCTTCGGAAACGGCCCGCGGTGGCGGGCCATCAGGCGATAGAGAATCTCGGCCTCGCGCGCCGGGCGGATTTTCACCGGGCTCTTTTTCTTCAGGTCGCGGACGTGCTCGACGATTCCGGTGCGGCGCATGATGAGGTCATGCATCGTGTCGTCGATCTTGTCGATCTCGGCACGCAGCGAATCGAGGGAGATGCGTCGGGATGTCATGGCGATGCCGTCTTGCGGACGCGGGTATTCGGGGACGCCCATTGGGGGTCGCCCCGACGCCCCTCGCTGCCAAAAAAAGGAGGCCTAGTGATAATGGCAGGCCCCGGTAAAATCAAAGAAAACATTGACACTTTCCGGCCCGACTCCTAGCAATGGAGCCCCGCCGCCAGCGCGTGCGGGCTTGCATATGGCAGAATTCGGATGGGCGTGACGGAGCGCAAATCGACCGGTCAGGCGCCGACCAGCCTTGACGGCACGGGGCCGATTCCGGGCTATCACGTGCGGCTCGGGTGCGACTCGCCGCTCCGCCTCGACTGCGGAGTCGAGCTGTTCGACTTTCCGACCGCCTACCAGACCTACGGCCGGCTGAACGCCGACAAAAGCAACGCCGTTCTCGTCTGTCACGCGTTGACGGGCGACCAGTTCGTCGCCGACGCCCACCCGGTGACCGGCAAGCCCGGCTGGTGGGAGATGATGGTCGGCGCGGGCAAGGTGCTGGACACCGACCGTTTTTATGTGATCTGCGCCAACATCCTCGGCGGTTGCATGGGCACGATCGGGCCCCGCGAGGTCAATCCTGCGACCGGCAAAGCGTGGGGGTTGAGCTTCCCCGTCATCACGATCGCCGACATGGTGCGGGCGCAGGCGATGCTGATCGATCACCTGGGCATCGACCGGCTGTTCGCGGTAGTCGGCGGATCGCTCGGCGGCATGCAGGTGCTCGAGTGGGCCGCGAGCTACCCGCAGCGCCTCTACACTGCGATTCCGATTGCGACCGCGCTCCTTCACACGGCGCAGAACATCGCCTTCCACGAGGTCGGCCGCCAGGCGATCATGGCCGATCCCGACTGGTGCGGCGGCGATTACCTCGACCAGGGGAAGCGCCCGCTCCGCGGCCTCGCGGTCGCGCGGATGGCCGCGCACATCACCTATCTCTCCGAATCCGCCCTGCACCAGAAGTTCGGGCGAAAGCTGCAAGACCGGAAAGCGTTCACCTACGGCTTCGATGCCGACTTCCAGGTCGAAAGCTATCTCCGCTATCAGGGCTCGATTTTCGTCGACCGCTTCGACGCCAACTCGTATCTCTACATCACGCGCGCCATGGACTATTTCGATCTCGTCGAGAGCCACGGCGGGCCGACCAAGCTGTTCCGCAACACGCCCGTCCGCTTCTGCATCGTCTCGTTCACCGGCGATTGGCTCTACCCGACGCCGGAGAACCAGAAGATCGTGCACGCGCTCAACGCGGTCGCCGCGAACGTGAGCTTCGCCGAGGTCGTCTCCGACAAGGGCCACGACGCCTTCCTGTTGGACGAGCCCGATTTTCATCGCGTGCTCACGGGATTCATCAGCGGGGCCTGGGAGCGCCGCCAAGGCCATGCTGCCGCTCAGGGTTAAGTCCATGCCAGCCGACCGCAAGGGCATCCGGGTCGATCTGCAACTGGTCGCCGACATGATCGAGCCCGGCACCCGAGTGCTCGACGTCGGCTGCGGCGACGGCACGCTGCTCGACTATCTCGTGCATTTCCGCCAAGTGGACGGCCGCGGTCTCGAGCTCAGCCCGGACGGCGTGCACGCCTGCATCAGCGCCGGGCTCCCGGTGATCCAGGGCGACGCGGACACCGACCTCAAGGACTACCCCGACGATGCCTACGACTACGTGGTGCTGAGCCAGACGCTCCAGGCCATGTACGCGCCGAAAGCCGTGCTGACCCACCTGCTCCGGATCGGGCGGCGGGCGATCATCTCGTTTCCCAATTTCGCCTACTGGCGGGTGCGGCTCTACCTGTTCCTCTGGGGCCGGATGCCGAGGAACGAAACGCTGCCCTACACGTGGTACGAGACGCCGAACATCCACTTCTGCAGCATCCTCGACTTCCTCGAGCTCTGCCGCGAGATGGGCATCGTGATCGAGCGGAGCCACGTGCTCGATAGCTGGGGCGTGCCACGGATGATGGGCCGGAGCCGGTTCCTCGCCAACCTGTTCGGCGTCCAGGCCGTTTTTCTTCTGAGGAAGAGCGGGTAGCGCAGCCCTGCATCGTCATTTCCGCGTCCTTCGACTCGCGCGCCTCATGGTTCGAGGGCCGCTCGGGGTCTGCGGGGAATCCCCGCAAGAAGCCCCTTTTGGTCTGCGGGGAATCCCCGCAAGAAGCCCCTTGGCGGCCACCTCACCATGAGGTCTTCTCCATTCGACCTCACCCTGAGGTGCGAGCGCAGCGAGCCTCGAAGGGTGAGGAGCGGGAACGCATCTTTCAAAGTATGGACCCCGGCTCTCGCCCAGGGTCTGCGGGGAATCCCCGCAAGAGGCCCCTTGGCTCGGCCGGGGTGACGAAAGGCGTCAGTCGTCGACTCGGGTCTTGTTTTTCCACCGGTACGGATGCGCCGGGTAGACGCCGAGGATCGTCACCTCGCGGGAGAAGAAGCGGAGCTCCTCGAACGCGAGCTTGAGGTTCGTCCGTTCGGGGTGCCCCTCCACGTCGGCGTAGAATTGAGCGGCGACGAAATCGCCCCGGAGATAGCTCTCGAGCTTCGTCATGTTGACGCCGTTGGTGGCGAATCCGCCGAGCGCCTTCGAGAGCGCCGCCGGCACGTTGCGCACCCGGAAGACGAAGCTCGTGATCACGTGCGGCGCATGGGCGGGCGGCATCGCGGGGGTGCGCGACATGACGATGAAGCGCGTGGTGTTGTGTTCGGCGTCCTCGATGTTCGCCTTGAGCGACTGAAGCCCGTGGATCTGGCCCGCGAGGGAGGACGCGATGGCGGCACGCGCCCGGTCGCCGAGCGCGGCGATCTTGGCGGCCGATCCCGCCGTGTCGACCTCGACGACCGCATCGAGCTTGAGCTTCTTGATCAGCTTCCGGCACTGGTTCAGCGCATGGATGTGGCTGTGGACGTGCTTGATGTCCGAGAGCTTCGCGCCTTTGACGGCAAGCAGATGATGGTTCACCCGCTGGAAGTGCTCGCCCACGATGTAGAGCCCGGAATCCGGCAGAAGATGGTGGATATCCGCCACGCGCCCGGCGACCGAGTTCTCGATCGGG
Source organism: Rhodospirillales bacterium (assembly GCA_009694195.1). Lineage (GTDB taxonomy): Bacteria > Pseudomonadota > Alphaproteobacteria > Rhodospirillales > SHVQ01 > SHVQ01. The sequence goes on along the minus strand of SHVQ01000005.1, from coordinate 55,383 downwards.
ATCATCGCGAGGCGGGCGCGGCCCCGGCGGACCGCGGCGAAAGCGTCGTCGAAGGTCCTGCAGGGAAGCGGCGTCATCTTCGGATACGCGTGCCGGCAGGCGAAGTCGGAGTAGGCCCCCGCCATGCCTTGGAACGCGATCCGGTTCTTGGCGGACGTTCGGCGCCCGGCCATGGGCGTGCTCCCCCGTTTGGCGAACGGCCTCAAGCGGGGGCCAGCACCGCGCGGGCGCGCTCAAGGTCGGCCGGAGTATCGACACCGAGCGGAACGGTGTCAACGAGAGCGGCCTCGATCCGCATGCCCGCTTCCAGCGCGCGCAACTGCTCGAGGCGCTCGCGCCGCTCCAGGATGCCGGCCGGAAGCCGCACGAACGCGGCAAGCGCCGCCCGGCGGTAGCCGTAAAGACCGATGTGGTGATAGAGCGGCCCCTCGCCCCAAGGCACCGGGGTGCGGCTGAAGTAGAGCGCGCGGCCGCTCCGCATGCCGGGAGCGAGCGCCACCACCGCCTTCACGATATTCGGATTGGCCCGGTCGACGGCATCCGTGATCGGCACGATCAGGGTCGAAATGTCGACCCCGTCGAGAGCGAGCGGCGGCAGCGCCGCCCGGATGGCGGCAGGCGCAACCGTCGGCAAATCCCCCTGCACGTTGATCACCGAATCGAAGTCGCCGCCGGGATCGGCCGCACCGAGAGCCTCGAAGATGCGATCGGACCCGGATGCATGGTCGGGGCGCGTGAGAACGGCCCACCCCCCCGCATCCCGCACCGCGGCCGCGATCTCCTCCTCCGCCGCCGCCACAACGACGGGGCCGATGTCCGCCTCGAGGGCGCGGCGCATCACGTGGACGATCATCGGCCGGCCGTGGATGTCGGCGAGCGGCTTGCCCGGAAGCCGGGTTGACGCCATGCGGGCCGGAATGACGATGATCGCTCGGGGTTGCTTGGCCATGGGATCGAGGATTGTGGGGTCGCCCGGGGGCCACCTTACACGCGCCGCCGGGCGCCGGAAACGGGTCTCGGCGAACCAGCCGTTGAATGCGCCTTTTCTTGCCGCTAAAGTGCCGCGGCCGAAGGCGATTCGTCGCCTTTGGGGCCGGACGGGGATTGTTTAAAGAGGGGCTTGAGCTCATGCATTTTTCGTTTGTGGAAAAATTTGGCGCCTCGGTGCTGCTCACCATGTGGCTCGTGTGGGGCAGCATCATGATCGGCAACCAACTCGTGCACCCCAAAGGGGCCAACATCGACGCCCTGCGGATCGCGACGAGCGAGGAGCAGGCGGCGCCCGCACAGGCCGCCGCGGCGGGACCGGACACAACGATGACGCTGCTCGCGTCCGCCAGCCCGGAGGCTGGACAGAAAGCCTTCAAGAAGTGCACGACCTGCCACACGGTCGAAAAGGGCGGCCCCAACCGGATCGGGCCCAACATGTGGAACGTGGTCGGGCGGAAGAAGGGCGGCGCCGCCGGCTTTTCTTACTCCGCCGCGATCACCGGTCTCGGCGGCGAGTGGACTTACGAGGACATGAACAAGTTCATTTCCAACCCGCGCGCCTTCGCCCCCGGCAACAAGATGACGTTCGCCGGCGTGCCCACCTCGGAAGAGCGGGCGGCGCTTCTGTCCTACTTGCGCACCTTGAGCGATTCGCCGAAGCCGCTCCCATGACAGCGCCCGAAGAGGCGCTGCCGGACCCTTCGGAAGCCCTCCTCGGCGCCGCAATCCCGGGCTCTCTCGTCAAGCTTGCCGTCAAGCTTGCCAACGCGGTTCAGCCGATCGCGATGAAGTACTTTCGCTCGGACCTCGTCGTCCACAACAAGCGCGACTCGAGCCCGGTGACCATCGCGGACAAGGAAGCCGAAGCCGCGATGCGCGCGCTCATCCAGAAAACGTTTCCCGCCCACGGCATCTTCGGCGAAGAACACGGAAGCCACCAAAGCGACGCCGAGTACGTGTGGGTGCTCGATCCCATCGACGGGACGCAGGCGTTCGTCACCGGAAAGCCCATTTTCGGGACCCTGATCGCTCTTTTGAAGGAGGGCGCTCCGGTTCTCGGCGTGATGGACATGCCGGCGCTGCACGAGCGGTGGGTGGGCGCGCTCGGGCGGCCGACGACCTTCAACGGCCAGCCGGTCACGACGCGGGCATGCGCCGACCTTTCGCGCGCGTGGCTCTACGCGACCTCGCCGCAGATGTTTCCCGGCGCCGATTTCGACGCCTTCGAGCGCCTCCGCCTTTCCTGCCGGCGCGCCGTGTACGGCGGTGAGTGCGAAGCCTACGGCCTTCTCGCCAACGGAACCGTCGATCTTGTCTGCGAATCCACCATGCAACCTTACGACTACTGCGCGCTGGTGCCGATCGTTAGCGGTGCGGGCGGCGTCATCACGGACTGGCAGGGCCGGCCGCTCGGCATGGAATCCGACGGCCGCGTGCTGGCGGCGGGCGATGCGCGCATGCACGCGGCGGCGATGCGCGTGCTGGCGGGCTGAGAACCCGGTGTCCGGGCCTTGATATGAGGCGGGGCGACCTCCAATATCGCGTCCCATGCCCATGAAAGGCCGCCACATGCGCCTCCCTCCCGCCGTTGCCTTCGCATTGGCGATGACCGTCGCCGGCGCCTTCGCTCAGGATGCGAAGGCGCCGTCCCATCACGGCATCGCCATCCACGGCGACGTCAAGTATCCGCCCGACTTCAAGCACTTCGCCTATGTTAACCCGGACGCGCCGAAGGGAGGGCACGTGCGGCTCGCGACCGTCGGCACGTTCGACAGCTTCAATCCGTACACGCTGAAGGGCGTTGCGGCGGCGGGCCTGAACGGCGTTTACGAGCTCCTGATGACGGGAGCCATGGACGAAGCCTCGGCCGAATACGGCGTTATCGTCGAATCCGTCCAGGTTCCCGAAGACCGCTCGTGGGTCGCGTTCACGCTGCGGAAGGAGGCCCGCTGGAGCGACGGCCGGCCTATCACGCCCGAGGACGTGATCTTCAGCCTGGACATCCTCAAGACCAAGGGGCACCCCTTCTATCGCGCCTACTTCCACAACCTGCAGAAAGCGGAAAAGATCGGCGAGCGAACGGTACGGATCGCGTTCGAGGGCGGGATGAACCGCGAGCTCCCGGTGATCACCGGCCAGCTTCCCGTGCTGCCGAAGCACTATTGGGAAGCGCGCGACTTCGACAAGACGACCCTCGAAATTCCGGTCGGCAGCGGGCCCTACCGCATCAAGTCCTTCGAGGCCGGCCGCTCCATCACCTACGAGCGCAACCTCAACTACTGGGGGCGCGACGTGCCGGCCTTGAAGGGCATGAACAACTTCGACACCATTCGTTACGACTACTATCGCGACGCAACCGTGCTGCTCGAAGCGTTCAAGGCCGGCCAGTTCGACTTCCGGCAGGAGAATTCGTCGAAGGATTGGGCGACCGGCTACGACGCGCCGCCGGTGCGCGACGGGCTCATCAAGCGCGAGGAGATCAAGCACGAGCGGCCGACCGGGATGCAGGGCTTCGTCTTCAACACGCGGCGGACGTTGTTCAAGGACCGGCGCGTGCGCCAGGCGCTCGGGCTGGTTTTCGACTTCGAGTGGACGAACAAGAATCTTTTCTACGGGTCCTATGCCCGGACGACCAGCTACTTCTCCAACTCGGAGCTGGCCGCGACGGGCCTGCCGTCGAAGGAGGAGCTGGAAATCCTCAATCCCTTCCGCGGCCAAGTCCCGGACGAGGTGTTCACGCAGGAATACCAGCCGCCGAAAACCGACGGCTCCGGCACGATCCGCGACAGTCTCAGGAAGGCGTTCGAGCTCTTGGGCCAGGCAGGCTGGGCGATCAAGGACAAGAAGCTCGTCAACAAGCAAACGGGTCAGCCCTTCGCCTTTGAAATTCTCCTCTCGCAGGCGAACTGGGAGCGCATCGCGCTCCCTTACGTCAAGAACCTGGAGCGGCTCGGGATCGAGGCGCGCGTGCGCACGGTCGACACCGCCCAGTATCAGAAGCGGAACGACGACTTCGATTTCGACATGACCGTCGAGGCGTTCGGCCAGTCGCTGTCGCCCGGCAACGAGCAGCGCGATTTCTGGGGCTCGACGGTCGCCGACGTTCCCGGCAGCCGCAATACCATCGGCATCAAGGACCCGGTCGTCGACACGCTGATCGATCTCGTGATCGCGGCGCCCGATCGCGAAAGCCTGATCGTGCGCACGCGCGCCCTCGACCGCGTTCTCCTATGGGGCCACTATGTGGTGCCGCACTGGCATCTCCGCGCCACCTGGGTCGCCTACTGGGACAAGTTCGGGCGGCCGGAGACGACACCCAAGTACGGCGTTTGTTTCGGCTGCTGGTGGGTGGACGCCAAGAAGGCCGAGGCCCTGGACGCGCGAAAGGCGAAGAATTAGGCCACACCTCATCCTTCGAGACGCCCAGGGGTCTGTGGGGAAATCCCCCGCAAAATTCCCTCTTGGGCTCCTCAGGATGAGGTCGTTTAGTATCCGTCCACGGCCTCATGCTGAGGAGGCCGCATCAGCGGCCGTCTCGAAGCATGGGGCGCCGCTCTAATCCGAGCACCCATGCTTGCCTACATCGTCCGCCGCCTGCTCCTGATCGTTCCGACGCTGTTCGGGATCATGGTCGTCAATTTCGCCATCGTGCAGGTGGCCCCGGGCGGCCCCGTCGATCAGATGATCGCCCGCATCCAGGGCACCGCCGTCGATGCCACCCAGCGCATCTCCGGAACCGCCGAGGGCGACACCGCCCGCGCGCGGGCGCGCGCGGACTCCGAAGGCGTCTCCAAGTACCGCGGCGCACGCGGCCTCGACCCGGATCTCATCAAGGAGATCGAGCGGCTCTACGGCTTCGACAAGCCGGCCCACGTACGCTTCGCCCAAATGCTGCGGAACTACGTCCTGTTCGACTTCGGCGACAGTTTTTTCCGCGACCGGCGCGTCGTCGATCTCGTCATCGAGAAAATGCCGGTTTCGGTTTCGCTCGGCCTGTGGACGACGCTGATCATCTATCTGATCTCGATCCCGCTCGGCATCGCCAAGGCCGTGCGCGACGGATCGCGCCTCGACATCTGGACAAGCGCCGCAATCGTGATCGGCTACGCCATCCCGGGCTTCCTGTTCGCCATCCTGCTGGTCGTTCTGTTCGCGGGCGGAAGTTTTTTCCAGTGGTTCCCCTTGCGCGGCCTCACGTCTCCCGACTGGGAGCTGCTTTCGTGGCCGCAGCGCATCGCCGATTACTTCTGGCACGTCGCGCTTCCCATCCTCGCCCTGGTGATCAGCGGCTTTGCCGGCCTCACGATGCTGACCAAAAATTCCTTCCTCGAAGAGATCAACAAGCAGTACGTGGTGACTGCGCGCTCGAAGGGGCTTGCCGAGCGGCGCGTCCTTTACGGGCACGTGTTCCGCAACGCCATGCTGATCGTGATCGCGGGCTTCCCCGGCGCGTTTATCGGGATTCTGTTCACCGGCGCGCTGCTGGTCGAGATCATCTTCTCCCTCGACGGTCTCGGGCTCTTGGGCTTCGAGGCGGCGATCAACCGCGACTATCCCGTCATGTTCGGGACCCTCTACGTCTTCACGCTGCTTGGCCTCGTGATGAACCTGGTGGGCGATCTTGCCTACCACGTCATCGACCCGCGCATCGACTTCGAGAAGCGGGAGGTCTAGGCGTGGACGGCGCCGCGACGAACCGGACTCTCGGCCTTCGGATAACGCCGCTGATGCGGCGCCGGTTCCGCAATTTCCGCAATAACAAGCGGGGGTTCTGGTCGCTATGGATCTTTCTGATCCTCTTTAGTCTCAGCCTCTGCGCCGAGATGATCGCCAACGACCGCCCGATCCTCGTTCGCTACGACGGCGCTTTTTATTGTCCCGTCCTCATCGACTACGACGAGACCGTGTTCGGCGGCGATCTGCCGACCGAGGCCGATTTTCGCGATCCCTATCTCGCCGAGCGCATCAATGCCAAGGGTTGGATGCTGTGGCCGCCGGTCCACTATTCCTACGATACGATCAACTACAATCTCCCGGTTCCGGCGCCGGCCCCGCCGAGCCGCGAAAATTGGCTCGGCACCGACGATCAAGCGCGCGACGTGGTTGCGCGGCTGATTTACGGTTTCCGCATCTCCGTTCTGTTCGGTTTTACGCTGACGATTTTTTCGTCCATCATCGGGATCGCGGCGGGCGCCGTGCAGGGCTACTTCGGCGGCAAGGTCGATCTTTTCTTTCAACGATTCATCGAGATCTGGTCGGGCATGCCCCAGCTCTACATGCTCATTATTCTCGCGAGCGTCGTGGAGCCGACCTTTTGGCTGCTTTTGAGTCTGCTCCTTCTGTTCAGTTGGATGTCGCTCGTGGGCGTGGTGCGGGCCGAATTCCTGCGCGCCCGCAATTTCGACTACGTGCGCGCGGCAAAAGCCCTGGGCGCGAGCGATACCGTGATCATGCTGAAACACGTGCTGCCGAACGCCGTGGTCGCGACGCTCACGTTCCTGCCGTTCATCCTGAACGGTTCCATCACGGTCCTCACGTCGCTTGATTTCCTCGGCTTCGGCCTGCCGCCCGGGTCGCCTTCGTTGGGCGAGCTCCTGAACCAGGGCAAGGCGAACTTGCAGGCGCCCTGGCTCGGCATCGCGGGCTTTTGCGTGCTGGCGGTGATGCTGACGCTGCTCATCTTCGTCGGCGAGGCCGTGCGCGACGCGTTCGATCCCCGCAAGGCGTTCCGGTGAGGCCCATGGCGGAGAGACTCCTCGACATCAAGGATCTTCGGACGTCGTTCAGGCGCGGTGCGAACGAAGTGAAGGCGGTCGACGGAATTTCCTTCGCCATCGAGAAGGGCGAGACGCTCGCCCTGGTCGGCGAAAGCGGATCGGGCAAATCGGTGACCGCCCTCTCGGTCCTCCAACTCCTCCCCTATCCGCTTGCCTGGCATTCCGGCGGCAGCATCCGCTTCCACGGCCAGGAACTGGTCGGGGCGCCCGAGGACATTTTGCGGACGATCCGCGGCAACCGGATCGCCATGATTTTCCAGGAGCCGCTCACCTCCTTGAACCCGCTCCACACGATCGAGCGGCAGATCAGCGAGGTCCTCTTCGTCCATAAGCACATGGACCGGACGCAGGCCCGGGGCCGCGTCGTCGAGCTCCTCTCGCTCGTCGGCCTCAGGGAGGCGGCGAGCCGGCTCGATTCCTTCCCGCATGAGTTCTCGGGCGGCCAGCAGCAGCGCGTGATGATCGCGATGGCGCTCGCCAACAACCCGGACCTTCTGATCGCTGACGAGCCGACGACGGCGGTCGACGTCACCATCCAGGCCCAGATCCTGAAGCTGCTGAGGGAGCTCCGTCAGAAGCTCGGCATGGCCATGCTGCTCATCACTCACGATCTTGGGATCGTCCGGCGCATGGCGGATCGCGTCTGCGTCATGCACCGGGGCAAGATCGTCGAGCAGGGCGAGACGCAAGGAGTCTTCAACAATCCCCGGCACGCCTATACCCAACATCTACTCGCCGCCGAGCCGAAGCGCCTGCCCGATCCGGCGCCCGCGGGCGCCCCCGAAGTCATGGCCGGGCGCAACGTCAAGGTGTGGTTCCCGATCAAGAAGGGCGTGCTCAGGCGGACGGTCGGTTACATCAAGGCGGTCGACGGTATAACGCTGGAAGTGCGGCGCGGCCACACGGTCGGCGTCGTCGGCGAAAGCGGATCGGGCAAGAGCACGCTCGGCCGGGCGCTCCTCCGGCTCGAGCGGAGCGAAGGGGAGATCGTCTTCAAGGGCCGCTCGATCCAGGGCGTCCGGGCGAAGGCGCTCCGGCCGCTCCGGCGCGAGATGCAGATCGTTTTCCAGGATCCCTTCGGGTCGCTCTCGCCCCGGCTCTCGGTCGGCCAGATCGTCGAAGAGGGGCTTCGCATTCACGGCCTCGGCGGGCCGGACGGCGAGCGGCGCCGGATGATCGGCCGTGCGCTCGAAGAGGTCGGTCTCGAGCCGGCCATGCAGGACCGCTACCCGCACGAGTTTTCGGGCGGCCAGCGCCAGCGCATCGCGATCGCGCGTGCGCTCGTTCTAAAGCCCAGCTTTATGGTGCTGGACGAGCCCACGAGCGCTCTCGACATGTCGGTGCAGGCGCAGATCGTCGAGCTCCTAAAGGACTTGCAGAAGCGTCACGACCTCGCGTACCTGTTCATCAGTCACGACCTCAAGGTGATCCGCGCGATGGCCCACGAGATCCTGGTGATGCGCCAGGGTAGGGTCGTCGAGCAGGGACCCGCCGAAGCGATCCTCAACAATCCAAAGGAGCCCTACACCAAAGCCCTTTTCGCTGCAGCCTTCGAGATGAAAGCCGACGAGACGGGCATTGTGGGTGTGTGAACGAGCATGGCGATACTGTTTTACAATCTGTTCGACAAACCCGACCTCTGGCGAAACGCGTTTCTGGAGCATATGCCGAAGTCGGATTTCCGCGTCTTTCCGGACCAAGTGGGAAATCCCGACGACATCGAGTACGCACTCGTTTGGAAGCCGAAGCCGGGCGACATGGCGAAATTCAAAAACCTGAAGGCGATGTTCGCGCTCGGTGCCGGTGTCGACGCCATGATTCACGATCCGACGCTCCCGACCCACATCCCCCTCGTCCGCCTCGTGGATCCGGCGATGACGCGCGGCATGTCGGAATGGGTGATCTATTGGGTCCTACATTTCCACCGCGACCTCAACGTCTACGGCGAGCAGCGCCGCCGCAACGTTTGGCTGCGCCATCCCGCATGGCTGACGCCCGACCGGCGCGTCGGCATAATAGGCATGGGCGAGCTCGGCCAGGACGCAGCGCGCAAGTTGAAGGCCCTCGAGTTCGATGTCGCCGGATGGTCGCGGACCCCGAAGACGATCCGCGGCATCGAGTGTTTCTCGGGCAAAGACGGCTTGGCGCCGTTTCTGAAGCGGACGCATATCCTCGTCGCCCTGTTGCCGCTGACGAAGGAAACCGAGAACATCGTGAACGCGCGGATGCTGGCCCAGCTCCCCGAGGGCGCCTTCTTCTTGAACGCGGCGCGTGGCCCGCACGTGGTGGATCAGGACCTAATCGATGCGCTCGATTCCGGCCATCTTGCGGGCGCCGCGCTCGATGCGTTCCGCGTCGAGCCGCTGCCGGCCGATCATCCGTTCTGGCGCCATCCGAAGATCGAGATCACGCCGCACTCCTCCGGGCCGACGTTCTATCAGTCGGCCAGCCGGGAGATCGCGCTGAATGTGAAGCGGATGATGCGCGGCAAGCCGCCGCTCAACATCGTCGACCGCGCGCGCGGCTACTGAACGACAGGCCGCGCCGCTACCACCAGGGCGGCGGGGGCACGAGGTCGTAAGCGATGATCAGCAGCAGGCCGCCCACCACGATCCGATAGAAGACGAACGGCGCGAACGTCGCGCGCCGGAGCCACGCCATCATCATCGCGAGGGCGATGAAGGCGGAAACGAACGCGCACCCCGCCGCGATCATCGCGTCGGTGGTGAGGTCGACCCCGCCGCTCCTGAGCAAATGATATCCATCGACGGCCGCGGCCTGGACGATCCACGGGACGCACAGCAGCATGGAGAAACGGGCCGAGTCCGCGCGCTCGAATCCAAGAATGCGGGCGGCCGACATGGTGATGCCCGAACGGCTGGTCCCCGGGATCAGGGCGAGAACTTGAGCGATTCCGTTGACGACCGCGTCGGCGGCCCGCAGATGCTCGATCCGCCGGAGCGTCATGCCGAACTTGTCCGCCAGGTAAAGGACGATCCCGAACCCGAACATCGTCCACGCGATCACGATGAGACCGCGAAAGGCGTTCGGATAGAAGTGGTCGAAGACGAAACCGGCGACGAAGACCGGGATCGTCGCCGCGGCCAGATAGCCTGCAAGCGTTGCGCCCCGATCGCGCCGGCCTTTCATCGCCCGACCGAGGCCGGCCAGCATGGCCCAAATGTCGCGTCCGAAATAAAGGCACACGGCACCGAGGGTCCCAACCTCCAGTGCCATATCGATGAGAAGCCCTTGGTCTTTCCACCCCGTCAGAATGGCGAGAAGCCGTATGTGGCCCCATTGGCTGACCGGCCAGGATTCGGTGACCCCATGTACGACCGCGAGTACGACGATAGGTAGATGCGGCACCCCGCTAATCCCCAAAATCTAGCTGTTGGCCGCACATTAACCGAATTGAGCGGAGCGTGCCAGTGACGCCACGGCCGATTCAATAGTCCTATTTCGGTACTAATAGGGAGTCATGGACGAGGTTCTCCGGCCTGCGAGGGTCCTGAGGCCGTTCGATTCTTCAAGAATGTCAGCATTACTGCCATATTTATGCTTGCAATCATAGGTCCGATGGCTCAATACCGCATGCAGGATGGCGGCGTGCGCGATTGGCATGCCAGGGCCACGCCGTTCTCACGAGCAAAACAACGTTTTTCTCGTCGTTCACCGGGGGAGCCATGGCTGATCGGATGCAGCAGTACACGGCGATCCAGCGCGCGATGCCGGCGAAGCGGCCCGCCGCGGAACGGCGGCGCGACTGGCGCGAGATCTATCCCGTGTTCCCGCCGGCGGAAGCGTCGACGCAAGCGTCCCGTTGCGAGCAGTGCGGCATTCCTTTCTGCCAGATCCACTGCCCGCTGCAGAACAACATCCCGGACTGGCTGAAGCTCGCGGCCGAGGGCCGGCTCGAAGAGGCCTATCAGGTGAGTCAGTCGACCAACACGTTCCCGGAGATCTGCGGGCGCATCTGTCCGCACGACCGTCTCTGCGAAGGCAGTTGCGTGCTCGAGCAATCGCGCCACGACACCGTCACCATCGGCGCGATCGAGAAGTACATCACGGAGACCGCGTGGAAGGAGGGCTGGGTGAAGCCCCCGAAGCCGGTGCGCGAGTTGAAGCAGTCGGTCGGCATCATCGGGGCGGGGCCGGCGGGGCTCGCCGCCGCCGATCGTCTCCGCCGCCTCGGCTACCGCGTGCGCGTCTACGACCGCTATGACCGCGTCGGTGGGCTTCTCCTCTACGGCATCCCCAACTTCAAGCTCGACAAGGAGGTCGTACAACGCCGCACGGCGCTCTTGACCGAGGGCGGCGTCCGCTTCCGCCTCAACCACGACGTCAGCCGCCCCGCCGCCTTCCAGGCAATTCACGACCGCCACGACGCGGTGCTTATCGCGACCGGCGTCTACGGCTACCGGGATGCGAAGTTCCCGGGGGCCGGGCTCGCCAACGTCGTGCAGGCGATGGACTACCTCACGGCGTCGAACCGGAAGGGGCTCGGCGATGCCGTCCCCGCCTTCGATTCGGGCGCGCTCGACGCGAGGGCCAAGAACGTGATCGTGATCGGCGGCGGCGACACCGCCATGGACTGCGTCCGTACCGCCGTCCGCCAAGGGGCGGCGTCGGTGAAATGCCTCTACCGCCGCGACCGCCGTAACATGCCGGGCTCGGCGACGGAGGTGAAGCACGCCGAAGAGGAAGGCGTCGAGTTCGTCTGGCTGACGGCGCCGGAAGCGTTCCTCGGCGATTCTCACGTGACGGGCGTGCGGGCGCACCGCATCCATCTGGGCGTGCCGGATTCGTCGGGCCGCCAGACGCCGCATCCGATCCCCAATTCGTCCTCCACCCTCGCGGCCAATCTGGTGATCAAGGCGCTCGGATTCGATCCCGAGGACCTGCCGGCGCTGTTCGGCGAGGCGAACCTCGCGGTTAGCAAGGCCGGCACCCTGGTGGTCGACGAGACGACCAAGATGACCCACGTGCCGGGCGTGTTCGCCGCCGGCGACATCATCCGCGGCGCTTCTCTCGTCGTCTGGGCGATCCGCGACGGCCGCGACGCGGCCGACGGCATCCATCGTTACGTTCAGGAGCAGTCGCGCAGCCAATCGCTTCGCGGGCTCGCCAAGGCGTCCTGAGGGAGATCGCCATGACATCGAGGGAATCGGCCGCCGATTTCGTCCGCGCGTGGCAGGCGAATGCCCGCCACCTCGCCGAGCATGGTCTCTATGATCCCGCTGATGAGCATGACGCCTGCGGCGTCGGAATAATCGCCGCGATCGACGGGAAGCCCCGCCGCGACGTCGTCGAAGCCGGCATTCAGGCGCTGAAGAAGGTCTGGCACCGGGGCGCGGTCGACGCCGACGGCAAGACCGGCGATGGCGCCGGCATCCACGTCCAGATCCCGCAGGATTTTTTCAAGGACCACGTGCGCGCCATGGGCCGCCAGCCGCACGCGATGCCGCTCGCGGTCGGCATGGTGTTCCTGCCGAAGACCGATCTCGGCGCCCAGGAGCGCTGCCGCTGCATCGTGGAGACCGAAATCCTCAGGATGGGATACACCATCTACGGCTGGCGCCAGGTCCCGGTGAACGTCGAGGTGATCGGCGAGAAAGCCAACGTCACGCGGCCGGAAATCGAGCAGATCATGATCGCCAACGCGCGCGGCGCCGAGGAGGAGCGCTTCGAGAACGACCTCTACGTCATCCGCCGGCGGATCGAGAAGCTCGTGCTCGCCGCCCACATTACGGAGTTCTACATCTGCTCCTTGTCCTGCCGGTCGGTCATCTACAAGGGCATGTTCCTCGCCCAGCAGCTCACCGATTTCTACCCCGATCTCCTGGACCCGCGCTTCGTCTCCGGCTTCGCGATCTACCACCAGCGCTATTCGACCAACACGTTCCCGACCTGGCGGCTCGCCCAGCCGTTCCGCATGCTCGCCCACAACGGCGAGATCAACACCCTCAACGGCAACGTCAACTGGATGAAAAGCCACGAGATGCTGCTGGCGTCCGGCGTCTTCGGCGACGCGGTCGACGACATCAAGCCGGTGATCCAGTCCGGCAGCTCCGATTCGGCCGCCATGGACGCGGTGTACGAGCTTCTGGTGCGCGCCGGGCGCTCGGCGCCGCTCGTCAAGGCGATGATGATCCCCGAGTCCGTCGACAACAACGCGACCATGCCGGACAACCACAAATCCCTGTTCGCCTACTGCAACAGCGTGATGGAGCCGTGGGACGGGCCCGCCCACGTGTGCGCGACCGACGGCCGCTGGGTGATCGCGGGCCTCGACCGCAACGGGCTACGGCCGTCGCGCTACAGCGTGACGCGCGGCGGCCTCCTCATCGTCGGCTCGGAAGCCGGCATGGTCGAGATGGCGGAATCGGAAATCGTCGAAAAAGGCCGCTTGGGTCCCGGCGGGATGATCGGCGTCGACCTCCGGGAGGGCCGCTTCTATCACGACCGCGAGCTCAAAGACCTCTTGGCAGCGCGGCGGCCGTTCGGCAACTGGGCGAAGCGGATCGTCCGCCTGGAAAACATCGCGCAGGTCGAAGCGCGCCCCCACGCGCTCTTCTCGTCGGAAATGCTGGTCCGCTACCAGAATTGCTTCGGGCTCTCGATGGAGGATGCCGAGCTCATCCTGCAGCCCATGGCCGAACAGGGCAAAGAGGCGATCGGCTCCATGGGCGACGACGCGCCCTTGGCCGTGCTCTCCGACCGCTACCGCGGCCTTCATCATTATTTCCGCCAGGCGTTCAGCCAGGTGACCAACCCCCCCGTCGATTCCTTGCGCGAGCGCCGCGTGATGACGCTGAAGACGCGTCTCGGCAACCTCGGCAACATCCTCTCCGAGGACGAGAGCCAGTGCGACATCGTGCTGCTCGAAAGCCCGGTGCTGTCGACCGCGTCCTTCAACGCGCTTCGCGACTACCTCGGCGACACGGCGGCCGAGATCGACTGCACGTTCGATCCGAGGGGCGGGCCCGAGGCGCTGCGTACGGCGATCGAGCGCATCCGCCGCGAGGCCGAGGACGCCGTGCGCGGCGGGCGCACCCACCTCGTCCTCTCGGACATGGCGGCCGGCGCCAAGCGGGCGCCGATCCCGATGGTCCTCGCGGCCGGCGGCGTCCACACCCACCTCGTGAGCCAGGGGCTCCGCACGTTCACCTCCCTCAACGTGCGTTCGGGCGAGTGCCTGGATGTGCACTATTTCGCCGTCCTCATCGGCGTTGGAGCGACCTCGGTGAATGCCTATCTCGCCGAGGAGGCGATCGCCGACCGTCATCGCCGCGGCCTCTTGGGGGACGGACCCCTCGACACCTACGTCCGCAACTACACGAACGCTATCGGCCAGGGCCTGCTCAAGATCATGTCGAAGATGGGGATCAGCGTGATCAGCAGCTATCGCGGCGGCTATTGCTTCGAGGCCGTCGGCTTGAGCCGCGCGCTGGTGGCGGAATTCTTCCCGGGCATGCCGTCGCGCCTCTCCGGCATCGGCCTTTCCGGCATCGAGGCGAAGGTCGTCGCCATGCACTTGATCGCGTTTCAGAGGGACATGGTGCCGCTTCCGGTCGGCGGGTTCTACCGCTGGCGGGCGAGCGGCGAGGCGCACGGCCACGACGGCCGCCTCGTCCACATGCTGCAGGCGGCGGTCGGCTCCGAGTCCTATCAGCTCTACAAAAAATACAGCCAGGCCCTCCGCGGCCGCGAGCCCATCTACTTGCGCGACCTGCTCGACTTCAAACGAACCCGCCCGCCGATCCCGGTCGAGGAGGCGGAGTCAATTACCGAGATCCGTAAGCGCCTCGTCTCCCCCGGCATATCCTACGGCGCGCTCAGCAAGGAAGCCCACGAGACCCTTACCATCGCCATGAACCGGATCGGCGCCAAATCCAACTGCGGCGAAGGCGGCGAGGACCCGGCCCGCTTCAAGCCGCGGGCGAACGGCGACAACCCCAACTCGGCGATCAAGCAGATCGCGGCCGGGCGCTTCGGCGTCACCGCCGAGTACCTCAACAATTGCAAGGAGATCGAGATCAAGATCGCGCAAGGGGCGAAGCCGGGCGAAGGCGGCCAGCTCCCCGGCCACAAGGTGAGCGTCGAGATCGCCAGACTCCGCCACGCGCAGCCGGGCATCTCGCTGATCTCGCCGCCGCCCCACCACGACATCTACTCGATCGAGGACCTGGCCCAGCTCATCTACGATCTGAAGCAGATCAACCCCGAGGCGCAAGTGTGCGTAAAGCTGGTGGCGCGCTCGGGCGTCGGCACCATCGCCGCCGGGGTGGCCAAGGCCAAGGCCGACGTGATCCTGATCTCCGGCCACGACGGCGGCACCGGCGCGTCCCCCCAAAGCTCGATCAAATACGCGGGCGTGCCGTGGGAAATGGGCCTTTCGGAAGCGAACCAAGTGCTCACCCTCAACCGGCTCCGCCACACGGTGAAGCTCCGGGTCGACGGCGGCATCAAGACGGGGCGCGACGTGGTGATCGCCGCCATGCTCGGCGCCGACGAATTCGGGATCGGCACCGCGAGCCTGGTCGCCATGGGATGCATCCTCGTCCGCCAGTGCCATTCGAACACCTGCCCGGTCGGCGTCTGCACCCAGGACCCGAAGCTCCGCGCGAAGTTCTCCGGCACGCCCGAGAAGGTGGTCAACCTCTTCACCTTCATCGCCGAGGAGGTGGCCGAAATCCTCGCCTCCCTCGGCTTCAAGTCGATCCAGGAGATCATCGGGCGGTCGGACCTGCTGACCCAGGTGAGCCGCGGGAGCCAGCAGCTCGACGACCTCGACTTGAACGCGCTCCTCGCCCAGGCCGACGCGGGCGGCTTCCCGCGCCACGCGGCGCTGAAGGGCCGGAACGAGGTACCGGACACCCTGGATGCCCGCATCATCCAGGACGCCGAGCAGGCGCTCGGGCGCGGCGAAAAGATGCAGCTCACCTACACGGTCCGCAACACGCACCGGGCCGTCGGCACCCGCACGAGCTCGCTGATCACGCGGCGCTTCGGCATGACCGGCTTGCCGCCGGATCATCTGACCGTGCGGCTCCGCGGCACCTGCGGCCAGTCCTTGGGCGCGTTCGCGGTCCAGGGCCTGACGCTCGAAGTGCTGGGCGACGCCAACGACTACGTGGGCAAGGGGCTGTCCGGCGGCACCATCATGGTGCGGCCGCCCTTCTCAAGCCCGCTTGAGAGCAACAAGAACACGATCATCGGCAACACGGTTCTCTACGGCGCCACGGCCGGAAAATTGTTCGCCGCGGGCCAGGCGGGCGAACGCTTCGCGGTCCGCAACTCGGGCGCCGACGCCGTGGTCGAGGGGTGCGGCTCCAACGGCTGCGAATACATGACCGGCGGCACGGTGGTGATCCTCGGCCCCGTCGGCGCCAACTTCGGCGCCGGCATGACCGGCGGCATGGCCTTCGTCTACGACCCGGTGGGCGAGTTTCCCGTGCGTCTCAACCCCGACAGCGTCGTCGCCCAGCGCATCGAGAGCCGCCACTGGGAGGGCGTCGCCAAGGCGCTCCTCACCGAGCACGTGCGCCGCACCCACTCCAAGTTCGCGCTCCGCCTCCTCGCCGACTGGGATCTCGAGCTCGACAAGTTCTGGCAGATCGTGCCGCTCGAGATGATCGACAAGCTCGAACATCCGGTGCGGCGGGAGCAGGCGGCGGCAGTCAGGCTGGCGGGGGAATGAGGAGCTGCAGGCCGTGGCAACTTAGCCGAACGAGAATGTAGTTTCCCCGAATTCGAACGAGCGATGATTTGACGAGATGGCGAATGACCGAAACTGCGGTAGCTCAGCGTTTGCGCGAGTTACTAAAGGCCGTAAAGCCACTTGCTGCCGAATATTACCGGCTGACCGGAAAGCCGTTGGGGGTCACGGGCGAAGTTGCCGAGTATGTCGCTGCTAAAATCCTCGACCTTGAACCCGCTCCGCCGCGCACGTCTGGTTATGACGCCATTCGTCGGACACCTGAAGGATCGCAGCGTATCGAGATCAAAGGCCGCGCCTACGGCGAAGATGCGAAGCCGGGTCAGCGTATCGGTCGCATTAAGCAGGGTGCTGCATGTGATGTGGTGCTTCTCGTGTTGCTTAACAGCGCCACACTCGATCCGCGCGAAATGTGGGAAGCGCCTTACGCCGCTGTCGCGAAGCGGTTGGCTAAACGGGGCTCTAAAGCGCGGAAGCGCGGCCAACTCGGCGTCTCCGAATTCAAGCGATTGAACGGGGCCAGTCAGATTTGGCCGAAGACGCCACGGTCGCTGAACGAGGTCATCGCTGCACTTCCCGCGAGCGAGCGCCGGAAGATCGAGGCGCGCGCGCGGCGGCTCATCGCCGAGGAGATGTCCCTTCAGGCCCTTCGCAAGGCCATCGGCAAGACGCAAACCGTTATCGCGAAACGGCTGAAAGTGGGGCAGGACGCGGTTCCGAAGCTGGAGACGCGGAGCGACATGTACATCTCGACGCTGCGCAGTTTCCTCAAGGCCATGAGCGGGGATTTGGAGTTGATCGTCAAGTTTCCCGACCGGCCGCCCGTCCGGCTGGAAGAGCTCGGCTCCGGCGGTTCCCGTCGAAAACGGGAACGGCATTCGGCTCTGCGCCGGTTGCGGGGAAAGGTCAGGCTTCAGCTCGACCTTGAGACATTGCGGCGGGATCGCTCGTGACCGGCTGGCGTCTCTGGCTTTTCCTCGGCTCCTTGAGCGGCCTTCTCGCGGTGATCGCCGGCGCGTATGGGGCGCACGGTCTGCAGGGCGACCCGCATCTCCGCGATGCGTTCCGCACGGGCGTCCTCTATCATCTCGTGCACGCGCTCGCCCTTCTCGCCGTCGCCTGGCTCGCATCGCGGCCGGAAACCAGGCGCGCGGCCTCCGTGCATATCGCCGGCGCCGCGTTTATCGCGGGCACCCTCCTCTTCAGTGGGACTCTCTACGCCTTCGGGCTCACGGGGCGAATCTTCGTTGCGGGCGCCGCGCCCGTCGGCGGCCTTTTCTTCATGCTCGGCTGGGCGGCGCTCGCTTGGACCGCGGCGAGACACCGTTGAGAGCGGCGCCGAGCCGGCCGTTACGCCGCCGCGCGGATCGCCGCGGCTTTCACCTTCGCATCGACGGCGCCTTCGAACTGCTTGAAGTTCTCGGCGAAGCGGCGCGTGAGGTTGCGCGCCCGCTCGTCGTAGGCGGCCTTGTCCTTCCACGTGTTGCGCGGATTGAGGACCTCCGCCGGCACGCCCGGGCACTGGTCGGGAACCAGCACGCCGAAATTGGGGTCGAGCGCGAACGAGGCCTGCGCAAGGCGCCCGTCGAGCGCCGCGTTGATCATCGCCCGGGTGTACGTGATGCGCATGCGGCTGCCGACGCCGTAGCCGCCGCCGCTCCAGCCCGTGTTCACCAGCCAGCACTTCGCCTTGTAGCGCGCCATCTTCTCGCCCAGCAGCTTCGCATAGACGGCCGGATGGCGCGGCATGAAGGGGGCGCCGAAGCAGGTGGAGAACGTGGCCTGCGGCTCCTTCACGCCTTTCTCGGTCCCGGCGACTTTCGCCGTATAGCCGGAAAGGAAATGGTACATCGCCTGTTCGGGCTCGAGCTGGCTGATCGGCGGCAGCACGCCGAAAGCGTCGCACGCGAGCATGACGATGTTCTTGGGGTGCCCGCCGGTTCCAGTCTCGGATGCGTTGGGGATGCGGTCGAGCGCATAGGACGCGCGCGTGTTCTCGGTGAGCGTGCTGTCGTGGAGATCGAGCTCGCGCGTCACCGGGTCCATCACCACGTTTTCGAGGATTGTGCCGAACATGCAGGTGGTGCGGTGGATCTCCGGCTCTTCGGCGGCGCTGAGATTGATGACCTTGGCGTAGCAGCCGCCCTCGAAATTGAAGACGCCGTCGGGGCCCCAGCCGTGCTCGTCGTCGCCGATCAGCGTGCGCTTCGGATCGGCCGAAAGAGTGGTCTTTCCGGTGCCGGACAATCCGAAGAAGATGGCCGTGTCGCCTGAAGGTCCGATGTTGGCCGAGCAGTGCATCGGCAGCACGCCCTCGGCCGGCAGAAAATAATTCAAAACCGAGAAAATCGATTTCTTGATCTCGCCCGCGTACGAGGTTCCGCCGATGAGGACGAGACGCTTCGCCAGGTTCATCAGGATAAAGACGCCGGAATTGGTGCCGTCCGTCTTCGGGTCCGCCTGCAGGCTCGGTGCTTGGATGACCGTGAAGTCGGGCTTGAAATCGAGAAGGTCCCCGGCGGGCGGCCGAATGAACATGTTGTTGGCGAACATGTTGTGCCACGCCTGCTCGGTGATGATGCGCGCTTTCAATCGGTAGCGGGGGCTCGCGCCGGCGTAGACGTCGCGGACGAAAATCTCGCGCGATTGCAGGTGCGCGATCATCTTCTGATGGACGCGATCGAACTGGGCTTCCGAGATCGGGCGGTTGATCTTTCCCCACCGGATGGTCTCGTGGATGGACGGCTCGTCGACGATGAACTTGTCATTCGGCGAACGGCCCGTGTGCTGTCCCGTCAGTGCCACCAGCGCGCCGCCCTCGGCCAGCTGCGCCTCGCCGCGCCGAATCGCCTCCTCATAGAGCTCCGGAACCGTCCGGTTCCAATGGGCAGCCTTGACATCGCGGATGCCCTGGTTGTCGAGACCAAATTTGCTTTGAGGATTGCGCGAAGCATTCACGATCGTTTCCTCATATTTTTGGCGGGATTGGCGAGGATGAAGGGTCGGAACGATACCCCGCTTTCGGAACGAACGGCAACCCTTCCCAATTCGCGGTTTATTGCACCCGCGAAGGAAAAAATCGTGCGGCGCCCAGATTTGCAGAACGAACGAGTCAGGATTTTGTCGCACCGCGGCGCGCGCTTTCGGCGAGCCTGACAAGGGTTTCCCGGCACCCGGCGGCATCCCCGATCGGCGCCGGGAAGTCGAGGCGGGCAAAAGCCGAGCCGCGCCTTAAATCGAGCCCTTCCGGGTCAAGCCCGATGGCCGTCCAGCCGGACCCGCCCCGTTTCAGGAGCACGTTCGCATAGAGGTTCAAAGCATCCGGGTGGTCCGTATTCATGTGCTGAAGCACGCCGACCTCCATCGCGGCGACGGCCTCGACGAGAGCCTGGTCCCTGATCGTGAGATCGTCGCCGCCGAGCCACCGGGCGCGCGCGAACCCGCCGACGAAGTGACCGCGCTCGACCGCCATGCGATAGAATCCGAAATCCTTGAAGCCCGCGTAGAGCGCGGCGTCCGGGTGGCGCGCGAGGAATCGGCGCCGGATGCGCGGCTCGTCGGTGTTGCCGATCGTTCCGGTGAGCGTGAGACGCGGTCCCGTTTGCGGATTGCGCCGGCGGGAGGCTTCCTCGATCAAGACCGCGGCCCGTGAATCCGCCGCGAGATTCTTCGTGTGGTCCGCGAGGCCGGAGAATAGGAAAGCGGGGCGGCCGTCGACGTCGGTCGCAACCGTCACCAGGGAGGCGTAAGGCGGAGGGCCGCCGGACGAGCCCTCGACGAGCAGCGTCGCGAGCGAGGCCGAGCGGGCGCGGCGCACCAGTGCGCGAGCGAGAGCCGCCGTGGCATCCCGATCGCTGCTCTGGGTCGCGGGTTCGGGCATCGCCGCGGGCTCGGCTCGAATGTCAGTCGGCGAGCGGCTGAGGTCGCGCGAAGCGGGGCAGGAAGTATCCCGTGAGCCCGCCCAGCACCGCCCAGAACATCCCGGCCGTGACCAGAGAGACGGCGGCGAACTCGGCCGCCAGCGCAGCCGGAAGCGGTCCCGCCTCCGCGGGATGGACGGGGGCGCCGATCACGTGCGGCAAAAGCGCGAGAGCGACGCCGGCAACCTTGAGCGGCAACGGCGCCGCGAACGCGAAAAGACCGAGTCCGGCGGCCGTCGCGAAGGCGGTTGCGAGCCACCATATCTGCCGCTCGACGAGCCCGTCGCCCGCCATACCCGGCAATTCCGGCGGAAGCCCGAGCGCCGGAGCCGCGGAGAAGGTCGCAAATCCCGCGAGGCCCCACATCAATCCCTGCGTCGCATCGATCGCGCGGCCGCGCACCTGAATCGCACCCACCAAAACGAAAGCAAATCCTATGCCCGTGACGAGGTCGGCGAGGAGTGTGTACAGCGCGCGCTCGATGCCGTCCTCAGGCTCCCACGCGTCGTGCGCGGGCGTGTCGGCGGCTTGAGCATGTGCGTGGGGAGGCGTGGGCGACGACGCCGGCGTTGCTTTCTCGTAGACCTCGGCTTGCGCGATGAGCGGCACGGCCTTCAGCGTATGGGCGCCGAACGCAATCGCGCCCGCGAGCCCGCCCGCGACGAGGGCCGTCAGCACGATCTGCCGGAACATGGGAAACCGCTGGGACGTTCAGTGGCAGGGAAACGAGAAGGCGTGGCGGGCGTCGTGGGCCGCGTTGTGCACGGCCGACGGTTGCGCAAAGCCGGCGCCGAGAACGAGAAAGGTCCCGAACAGGATCGCGAGAGCTCCCGCCAGCATGCGGACGGTTGCGGCCTGGGCCACGTGGTTGACGGTGTTCGCAGAAAGGAACGTCATGGTCTTGCCTCCGTTATAGCTGCCGCAGAGGAGACGATCTCACCGCGAACGGATGACCCGGCGGGACAGCCCCGACCGCCGGGTTCGCGATGGCGCCGATGGCAGGTCTCCTGGCTTGCGGCTTAACGTCTGCGGCCCGCCTTCCCGAGACCTCGAGCACACTTGAGGGCCTCAGTGGCATTCCGACACGCAGGCTCGCCGCTCACAGTTGCGGGGGGCAGCCGCGGCTTTACCCGGCTCCCGAAGACGGGGGCCACCGCGTTCCCTTTTAATCTCCATACCAGAGAACCATCGAAGACACTATAATTTCGTTCGAAACGGCCCGTCAACCGGTGCTTCCGCGACGGGCCATCCGTTACGGCATGGGGGGCTGTCATCGCCCCGGCTATCGTGGGAGTTACAGACGCGTGCCCGCCACCATCGCTCTCGTCGACGACGACCGCAACATCCTCGCCTCGGTGTCCATGGCGCTCGAGGCGGAGGGATTCAAGGTTCGCGCCTTCCCCGGCGGCACGGAAGCGCTTGAGGGTCTTGCGCGGGCGCCGGTCGATCTCGCCGTGCTGGACATCAAGATGCCGCGCATGGACGGCATGGAGCTGCTGAAAAAGCTGCGCGAAAAAAGCAACGTGCCGATCATTTTCCTCACCTCGAAGGACGACGAAATCGACGAGGTCGTGGGTCTCCGCATGGGCGCCGACGACTACATCACGAAGCCCTTTTCCCAACGGCTCTTGATCGAGCGGATCCGCGCGCTTCTGCGCAGGCGCGAGCTGGCCGCCGCCGAGTCGACGGGGACCGACATCATCCGCCGCGGCGATCTCGTGCTCGACGTCCCCCGCCACTCCTGCACATGGCGCGGCCAGGACGTGAGCCTCACCGTCACCGAGTTTCTGTTGCTGGAGGTGCTTGCCCGCAGGCCCGGGCACGTGAAGACGCGCGATCAGTTGATCGACGCCGCCTACGGCGAGCACATCTACGTCGACGACCGCACCATCGACAGCCACATCAAGCGGCTCAGGCGGAAGTTCAAAGAGCTGGATTCCAACTTCGCGGACATCGAGACGCTGTACGGCGTCGGCTATCGCTATCGCGCCCCTGAGGCAAATTCATCGAAGCCATGACCGCCGGTGGCGCTTCCTCCGCCGCGAGCTCCGGCCAGCCGCCGCGACACCGGACGATCTCGCCGATCACCCGTCGTATCCTCGCGGTCAACGTCCTCGCGCTGATGATCTTGAGCGGTGGCCTTCTCTACCTCGGGGAGTACCGGCGGGGTCTCATCCAGAACGAGCTCAAGGCGCTCACGATCCACGCCGAGATGCTGGCGGGCGCCATCGGCGAAGGCGCGGTCTCGGTGGACCCCGTCCTCGGCTATCAGCTCTCCAAGGACCAGGCGGTGCAGATCATACGCCGGCTGGTCGAGACGACGCAGGCGCGGGCCCGCCTGTTCGCGCCGGACAGCGCCTTAATCACCGACAGCCGCCTGCTGCGACCGGGCGGCATGATCCAGACGGAAGAGCTGCCGCCGCCCAATCCGCGGCGCCGCGCCTTGGGCGAGATCCTGGATCTCTATGACGAGATGGTCTCGTTCCTCATCCGGCGCGAGGACTTGCCGCGCTACGAGGAACGCTGGGACCAGAAGGCGCACGACTACGATGAAGTGCGCCACGCGCTGGCGGGCGAAACCGCGAGCATGGTGCGCTCCTTCGGTGACGACCGCCTGTTGCTCAGCGTTGCCGTGCCCGTGACGCGCTACAAGCAGGTGCTGGGCTCCCTCATGCTCGCACGCAGCTCCGTCTCGATCGACGAGGCGGTCCTCAAGGTACGCGTCGACATCCTGAAAGTGTTTCTCGTCGCGCTCGCCGTCACGATTTTGCTCTCGATCTACTTGGCCGGCACGATCGCGCGCCCCATTCGCAGGCTCGCCGCCTCAGCCGAACGCGTCCGCCGCAGCCACAAGCGCGAGGACGCCATATCGGGCGGCGAGGGCCGCCGCGACGAAATCGGCGACCTCGCGCGCGCGCTTCGCGAGATGACCGACGCGCTCTGGCACCGCATCGAGGCCATCGAGCGGTTCGCCGCGGACGTCGCGCACGAGATCAAGAATCCGTTGACGTCGCTGCAAAGCGCGGTCGAGACGGCGCGCCGGGTCAAGGACCCGGCCCAGCAGCAGAAGCTGCTCACCATCATCGAGCATGATGTCCATCGTCTCGACCGCCTGATTACCGACATCTCGAACGCCTCGCGGCTTGACGCCGAGCTGATGCGGGCGAATCCCGAGCCCGTCGACCTCCGCGCCATGTTCGAAACGCTCGTCGACACGCATATGTCGACCGCACCGGCCGACGGTCCCCGCCTCGTCTTCGAAGCCCCGCAGCATGAGCGCCTCGTCGTGAACGGGATCGAAGACCGTCTCGTTCAGGTGTTCCGGAACCTGATCGCGAACGCCGTCTCCTTCGGCCCGAAGGGCGGCACGATCCGGCTGACGGCGTCTCGCGAAGGCTCGGATCGCTCCGCCGTCGTGGTGGTCGCCATCGAGGATGAAGGCCCGGGAATTCCGGCCGGCAAGGAGGAGGCTATCTTCGAGCGCTTCTATTCCGAGCGTCCCCAGGGCGAAACGTACGGAAACCACTCCGGCCTCGGCCTCAGCATTTCCAAGCTGATCGTCGAAGTTCTCGGCGGCACGATCAAGGCCGAGAACCGGACAGCGGACGACGGTCGGGTGCTCGGCGCCCGCGTTGTCGTGCGGTTGCCGGCCGCGTGAGCGCCACGATGCCCGCCCGAACCCAGGTGCACGGCACCTGCATCGCCTGGAAGGGGACCGGCGTTCTCCTCCGCGGCCGGCCGGGAAGCGGCAAGTCCGACCTCGCGCTTCGCCTGATCGAAGCGGGCGCCCGCCTCGTCGCCGACGACCGCTGCGACCTCGCGCGCAAAGGCCGCCGCCTGATCGCATCGGCACCGGCGACCATCAGGGGACTGATCGAAGTCCGGGGCGTCGGGATCGTCCGTTGTCCGGCCATCCGCTCGGCCCCGCTCGGCCTTGTCGTCGATCTGGTCCCGCGCCGCCGCCGGGTGGAGCGCATGCCCGAGCCCGCCGGGTTCGAGGCGCTGGGCGTCGCCCTCCCCCTCCTTCGGCTCGCCCCGTTCGATGTCTCGACGGCGGCGAAGGTGCGCCTTGCGGTGGAGAACCTCGGGCGCGGTATAATCGGGCACCCATGATCGCCAACAGCTCCGCGCCCAAACAGGAGGACCGCCCGCTCCCGCGCGCCACCGTGGTGCTGGTGACCGGGATGTCGGGTGCCGGCAAGAGCTCGACCCTGAAGGCGCTCGAGGATCTCGGCTACGAAGCGGTCGACAACCTGCCCCTCTCGTTGCTGCGCACGCTCGTGCTCACCGAACAGCCGGCCTTCGCCGACGGCGGCTTCGCCCGCCCGCTCGCGATCGGAGTCGATATCCGGACCCGCGATTTCGACGCGGCCGACTTCCTCGCCAAGTTCGATCAGCTGCAAGGGAAGGCCGATCTCGCGGTCTCGCTGGTCTTCCTCGAGTGCGACGACGAGGTGCTCGGCAACCGCTTTGCGGAGACCCGGCGACGCCACCCGCTCGCGCAGGACCGGCCGGTGCGCGACGGGCTCCGGCACGAGCGGCAGCTTCTCCTGCCCATCAAGCAGCGCGCGACCGTCGTGCTCGACACCACGAACAAGCGGCTTCCCGACCTCAAGCGCGCGCTCGCGACGCTGTTCGGGTCGGCGACCCGGCCGGCCCTCTCGGTCTTCGTCACCTCATTCTCGTACGCGCGCGGGCTCCCGCGCGAAGCCGACCTCGTGTTCGACGTCCGGTTCCTCGACAATCCCCACTACGTGGGCAAGCTCCGGCCGCTCACGGGCCGCGATTCTGCGGTTGGGGAGTACATCGAAAAGGATTCCGGTTTTCGGCAGTTTTTCGGTACTCTCACCGGTCTATTGACGCCGCTGCTGCCGCGTTATGCGGCCGAAGGAAAGAGCTACCTGACGATCGCCATCGGGTGTACGGGAGGGCGGCATCGGTCCGTCTTCGTGGCCGAGCGTCTCGGTGCGTGGCTGCAGGGCAAAGGTGAAAACGTCCATGTCCAGCACCGGGATCTGGATGTCGCGGCGGGTTAGCGGCCGGACGTGTGGCGGGCGAATGATCGCCGTGGAACCGAAGTTTTTGCATCGGTCGGGTGAGCGATGATCGGACTGGTACTCGTTACGCACGGTCGCCTGGGCGAAGAATTCATCGGCGCCCTCGAGCACGTGGTCGGACCGCAGCGCAATATCGCCGCCGTCTGCATCGGCCCCAACGACGACATGGAGCAGCGGCGCCGCGAGATCCTCGAGAACGCGAAGAAGCTGGATGAGGGCGAGGGCGTCGTCCTCTTGACGGACATGTTCGGCGGCACGCCCTCAAATCTCGCGATCTCGATCCTGGAGAAAGCGAACGTCGAGATTATCGCGGGCGTCAATCTGCCCATGCTGATCAAGCTCGCGAGCGTGCGGAAGACCGAGTCGCTGGCGGCGGCGGTTGCGAGCGCTCAGGACGCCGGACGCAAGTACATCAACGTCGCCTCGCAGCTTTTGAACCGGAACGGGAAATGAAGGGAAGCAAGGGCGATTCCTCGACGATGCCGTCCAACGCGTTGACGTCGGTCGAGCGGAGCGTGAGGATTCCCAACACGCTCGGGCTTCACGCGCGGGCGGCCGGCCGGTTCGTCAAGGTCGCCAGCGGCTTCAAGGCCGCAATTACGGTCGACAAGGACGGCGTCGCGGTTTCCGGGCTCTCGATCATGAGCCTTCTGATGCTCGCCGCGGGTGTCGGAAGCGAGCTCCGCCTGCAGGCCACCGGTCCCGATGCCGAAGCCGCGATGGCCGCGCTCGCGGCCCTGGTCGAGAACGGCTTCGACGAAGGCGCCGGGGGGACCCCCGAGGGCGCGCGCGACTGAGAACGAAGTCTCGGGAAGCAGGGTATGCCGAAAACGAGACGATCACTAAAGGAAGCCCACTTCGACGGCCTTGGCGTCTCTCCCGGGATCGCCATCGGCCCCGCGCACGTCCGCGAAAGCGGCGCCATCGACGTTCCGGAATACCCGATCGCAAAGCGGAACGTCGAGCGCGAGCGCCAACGGCTGAAGGAAGCGGTGGCGCGCGCGCGCGCGCAAATCGGCCGGCTCGCGCAGAAAGCGAAGTCGCTCTCCGGCGCCGCGGCGGAAGAGACCGGGCTCCTGCTCGACGCCTATCTGCAAATGCTCAAGGACTCGCGCCTGATCCGCGGAACCGATCACCGCATCCGCGACCAAAGGATCAATGCGGAAGCCGCCGTGCAGGCGGAAATGTCGGAGATCGCGCAAGCCTTCGCGACGCTCAAGGACGCCTATATCTCGGCTCGCCTTGAGGACATCCGCGGGATTGCGAATCGGCTCCTCCTCAACCTCTCGGCGTCCCCTGTGCGCCCGTTCTCGAATGCCGTCAAAGGCAGCATCGCGATTGCCGGCCAGCTCACGCCCGCCGACACCGCCCAGATCGACCCCGAGCGGATCGTCGGATTGGCGGCCATGCTCGGAGGCGCCGAGAGCCACACGGCCATCATGGCGCGCGCGCTCGGCCTGCCCGCGGTCCTCGGCGTGAACAGCCTCCAGCTCGGCATCAGAACCGGCGACCCGGTGATCGTCGACGGCACCGTCGGCCGCGTCGTGGTCAATCCGACGGAGGAGACGCTCGCCGCCTACGAACGCCGGCACGAGGAATACCTGCGCGAAACCCAGAAGCTTGCGCGGTTGCGGGATCTGCCGGCCGTCACCCGCGACGGCATCGAGGCGACGCTGCAGGCGAACGTTGAGCTGCCGATCGAGCTCGAGATGGTTCAGCAGGTGGGAGCCGCCGGCATCGGCCTCCTCAGGAGCGAGTTCCTGTTCATGAACCGGGCGGATTCGCCGCCGGAGGACGAGCAATACAAGGCGCTCGTCGAGATCATCGACGGCGTCAACGGCGCCACGGTGACCATTCGGACGCTCGACATCGGCGGCGAAAAGCCCGCCCCGGCGCTGCTCGGGCACCTCAAGGAAGGCGCCGCATCGGCGCTCGGTCTGCGGGGCATCCGGCTCTCCCTTGCCACCCCGGAGCTTCTGGAAGCCCAGTTCCGCGCGATCCTGCGGGCGGGCGCCAAAGGACACGTCCGCATCCTTCTCCCGATGGTCTCGACCGTGTCCGAGGTGCGGCGCGCGCGGGAGATCCTGAAGGAGGCCGCGGCGAAGCTCCGCCGGCGCCGGATCCCGATTTCCGATACGCTGCCCCCCCTGGGTGTCATGATCGAGGTGCCGGGAGCGGCGCTGGCGGCCGACGCGCTCGCACAGTCGAGCGATTTCTTCGCGATCGGGTCGAACGACCTCACGATGTACACGCTCGCCATCGACCGCGGGAACGAGCACGTGGCACACCTCTTCGATCCGCTGCATCCGGCCGTGCTCCGGCTGATCCAGTTTTCGGCGGAAGCCGCGCTCCGCGCCCGCATCCCCGTCAGCATCTGCGGCGAAATGGCGGGAGATCCCCGTTACACGGCCCTCTTGATGGGGCTCGGGTTCCGCGAGCTCTCGATGACCGCGATGAGCATTCCGAAAGTCAAACGTCGCATCCGGGACATGAATCTCGGCGCCGCCGATCGCCGGGCCAGGCTGATCATGGACCAGGTGGATTCCGGGCGCATCGCGACGCTGCTCGACGATTTCAACGCCCTCGCCTGAAGTGGCCGGAAGTTGAGGCTTGCCGCCCTGCGGAGCGGCTGCTAAGACCCGTCCGCTTCGACCGATCCGCAACCGCCGGGAGATTTCGAACGATGCCCGCCAAGACCGACTACAAAGTCGCCGACATCGGCCTTGCCGACTGGGGCCGCAAGGAGATCACGATCGCCGAGACGGAAATGCCCGGCCTGATGGCGTTGCGCGAGGAATTCGGCGCCTCCAAGCCGCTCAAAGGCGCCCGTGTCGCGGGCTCGCTGCACATGACGTTGCAGACGGCGGTGCTGATCGAGACGCTGAACGCGCTGGGGGCGGACGTGCGCTGGGCGTCCTGCAATATCTACTCGACCCAGGACCACGCGGCCGCGGCCATCGCCGTCGCCGGGACGCCCGTGTTCGCCTACAAGGGCGAGAGCTTCGTCGATTATTGGGAATACACGCACCGGATCTTCGAGTGGCCGGACGGCGGCGTCGCGAACATGATTCTGGATGACGGCGGCGACGCGACCCTTCTCGTGCACCTGGGGGCGCGCGCCGAGAAGGATGCGTCCGTCCTCGCCCGCCCGGGCAACGAAGAAGAAGAGGTTCTCTTTGCGGCCATCAAGAAGCGCCTCAAGGAGAAGCCGGGCTGGTACGCGAAGCTCGCGAAAGAGGTGAAGGGCGTTACCGAGGAGACGACGACCGGCGTCCACCGCCTCTACCAGATGGCGAAGGAAAATCGACTTTTGTTCCCGGCCATCAACGTCAACGATTCCGTCACCAAGTCCAAGTTCGACAATCTCTACGGCTGCCGCGAAAGCCTGGTCGACGGAATCAAGCGCGCGACCGGCGTGATGATGGCGGGCAAGGTCGCGGTCGTCTGCGGCTACGGCGACGTCGGCAAGGGATCGGCCGCCTCGCTGCGCGGCCAGGGCGCCCGCGTTTTGATCACGGAGATCGACCCGATCTGCGCGCTGCAGGCGGCGATGGAGGGCTACCAGGTCACGACGATGGAAGAGGCCGCCGCGGCCGGCGACATCTTCGTCACCGCCACCGGAAATTTGGACGTGATCACCCTCGATCACATGCGGCAGATGAAGGACCGCGCCATCGTCTGCAACATCGGCCATTTCGATTCGGAGATCCAGATCGCGGCGCTCCGGAACTTGAAGTGGCATAACGTGAAGCCCCAGGTCGACGAAGTCGAGTTCCCGGACGGCAAGCGGCTGATCGTGCTGGCCGAGGGAAGACTCGTGAACCTCGGCTGCGCGCAGGGGCACCCGAGCTTCGTCATGAGCACTTCCTTCAGCAACCAGGTGCTCGCACAGATCGAGCTCTGGACCCGCGGGAAGCAGTACGAGAAGAAGGTCTACGTGCTGCCGAAGCGCCTGGACGAGAAGGTCGCGCGGCTGCATTTGAAGAAGCTCGGCGTCAAGCTCACCACGCTCTCCCCGAAGCAGGCGGAGTACATCGGCGTGAGCTCCGAAGGGCCCTTCAAGCCCGAGCAGTACCGCTACTGACCCCGGCCGCTCGGGGACGGCACCGGCACCGGCTTCTCAAACGCCCGGCGCCGCCATAAGCTTCCGCCCGTGTTCACGGGGATACACCCGGCTCTCGCCTTCGCCCTCGGGGCTCTCAGTCTCGGGATGGTCGCCGTTCCCGTTCTTCTCTGGCGGGAACGCCGCGCCGCCCGCTTGGCCGCCGAGCGGGCCACGTTGGCAACCGATGCCGAGCGCGCGCTCGGCATCGTCGGCGCTTCTCCGGACGGCATTTTCGTATGGGACAGCGCCGCCGGCTCGGAAGGCTGCTCCCGAAGGCTCGCCGTTCTGCTCGGCCTACCGGCAGGCACCCAGTCCCGCTTCGCCGACGTGAGCGCGCGGTTCGTGGGCGAGGTGCGGGCGGAGCTCGAGGCGGCGGTCGAAGACCTCCGGCGGGCCGGCAAAACGTTCAACATCATTCTTCCGCTCGGCAGCCGCACCATTCAGGCGATCGGCACGCTCGCCCGCAATCCCGAGGGCCGCGCGCTCACCGAAGTTCTCTGGATGCGGGATATCACCGCGCTTGCCGGCACCGAGGCCCTCCCGCGCGGCGAGGACTCGCGGATCGATGCGTATCTGAAGACGGTTCTGGATGCGCTGCCGATGCCGGTTTGGCTGCGGAAGGCGGACTTCGGGATCGCCTTCGCCAACCGGGCAGTCTCCGCTGCCGAGGGCGTCGTCGAGGCGGCGGCGCCGCTGGCCCGCGAGGCGCGCAACGAGTCCAGGCCCTTGTCCCAGCGCCGGCAGGTCGGGGCCCCGGGCCACGTGATCGAGGTCACGGAGACGCCCCTCGGCGATGACGGGATGACGCTCGGCTACGGCCTCGATCGCACGGACGTCGAAGACAAGCAGCGGGAGCTGCAGCGCCACGCCGCCGCCCATCAGCAAGTCCTCGACACCCTCTCCGTCGCCATCGCCATATACGGAGCCGACAAGCGCCTCGCCTTCTTCAACCGGGCGTTCGCCGACGTCTGGCAGGTGGACGAGGCGTGGCTCGGTCGCGGCCCGACCCTGGTCGAAGTCCTGGACCACCTGCGCGAGCACCGGCGGCTGCCGGAAGTGGCGGACGCGCGGGCCTTTCGCGCCGAGCAAGTGGCGCTCTTCGACCTGCTGGAGGAGCCGCAGCAACAGCTTCTCCATCTGCCGGACGGCCGCACCTTCCGGAGCACCGTCACGCCCCACGTGACGGGTGGCCTGATCTTCACCTACGAAGACGTGTCCGGCCGACTCGAGCTCGAACGCTCCTTCAAGACCTTGAACGCGGTCCAGCGCGAGACCATCGACAACCTCCACGAAGGCGTCGCCGTGTTCGGAAGCGACGGGCGCCTCAAGCTCACCAATCCCATGTTCGCGCGAATCTGGGAATTCGCGCGCGACGACTTGGACGCCGCGCTGCATGTCTCCGACTTCGTCGAGCGGTTGCGCCCCGCGTTCGCCGACGAGCCGGATTGGCCGGCCCGCAAGACCCGCGTCCTTGCGCGCCTGATGAGCCGCGAGATGGCGGCGGGGCGGCTCAGGCGCGGCGACGGCCGGATCGTTCAGTACGCGAACGTGCCGCTGCCCGACGGCGCCGTGCTGCTCACCTACCTCGACGTCACGGACTCCGTCCGCGTGGAAGAAGCGCTCCGTCAGCGCACGCAGGCGCTGCAGGACGCCAACCGCCTGAAATCGGAATTCATCGCCAATGTCTCCCACGAAGTGCGGACGCCCCTCACCACGATTCTGGGGTTTGCCGAGATCCTGAACGAGGGCTACTTCGGCGAGCTCAACCGGCGCCAGGGAGACTACGCCCGCGGCATCCTCGAATCCTCGCGCAACCTTATGTCGCTCCTGGTCGACATCCTCGATCTCGCCTCGATCGAAGCCGGCACCATGCGGCTCGAGCCCGACGCCGTCGAGGTCCACAGCATGCTGGCCGACGTCCTCAAGCTCGTGCAGGAGCGGGCGCGCCGGAAGGAGCTCCACCTCGCGTTCGACTGCCCGCCCGATATCGGCTGGATCTCGGCCGACGAGCGCCGCCTGAAACAGGTGATGTTCCGCCTGCTCAGCAACGCGATCACGTTCACGCCGAAGCGGGGCGGCATCCGTATTTCCGCCGCGCGCGAGAGCGATTCGGTCCTGCTCGCCGTCTCCGACACCGGGGTCGGCATCCCGGAAGCCGACCGAGACCGCGTGCTGAAGGCGTTCGAGCGCGGCGCCGATTCCGAGCACGACCCGGCGGGCGCCGGACTCGGGCTCTCGCTGGTGAAGAACTTCGTCGAGCTGCACGGCGGCTCGCTCGCCATCAAGTCGGCCCCCAACCGCGGCACCACCGTCACCTGCCGGCTCCCCGCCGGCGGCGTCGGTCCCCGCGACGCGTTCCGGACGTAAAGCGCGGGGCTAGCCGAGCACCGGCGGGATCTTGCGGAGCTCGTCCAGGGGAATGTGGCAGGCGATGCGGTGCCCGGGTGCCGCGTCGACCGCGGGCGGAGCCTGCTCATCGCAGATGGGGCCGAGCTTCCGCGGGCAGCGGTGGGCGAACCGGCAGCCGCGGGCCGACGAGCCGGACCCCGGAGCGTCGCCGCGGAGCCGGATCCGTTGGCGCGCCGCGGCTCTCGGGTCGGGAAGCGGAATCGCCGAGAGCAGCGCTTCCGTGTACGGGTGATAGGGCGGCTTCAACAGGTTCTGGGTCGGCCCCTCCTCGCACACCGCGCCCGCGTACATGACGGCGATGCGGGTCGCGATGTGCGCGACGACGGAAAGGTCGTGCGAGATGAAGAGATAGGCGAGGCCGAGATTGTCGCGGAGATCGGAGAGGAGGTTGAGAATCGTCGCCTGCACGGAGACATCGAGCGAGGAGACCGCCTCGTCGCAGACGATGAAGCGGGGCTCGGTCGCGAGCGCGCGGGCAATGCCGACGCGCTGCTTCTCGCCGCCCGAGAGCTGATGGGGATAGCGTCCGGCGTAGGCCACCGAGAGCCCGACCTTGCCCAGAAGCTCGGCCACGCGACGGGGCCGTTCCGCCTTCGGTGCGGCGTTGAAGAGCGTGATCGGGCGGCCGACAATGTCGCCCACGGTCTTCCGCGGATTGAGCGATGAATCCGGGTTCTGAAAAATGATCTGAGCTTCCTTGCGGAGCGTGCGGAGCTTCCGCTCGGGCGCCGTAGTGACGTCCTGATCGGCAAATACGATGCGCCCGCCGTTGGGCTCGAGCAGCCGGATCAGGCAGCGGCCGAGCGTGGACTTGCCGGAACCGGATTCGCCCACGAGTCCGAGCACCTCGCCGGGCGCGATCTGGAGCGTGACGCCGTCGACCGCCTTGACCCGCATGGGCCGGGCGCGCACATAGGGCCCCCGGCCCTTGGTCCAGCCCATCTCGACGCCGGCGAACATGCCGCCCAGCCGGAATTCCTTTCGCAAGTCCTCGATCCGCACGAGCGTCTTCGCCCGTTCGCCGGCGGCGCCGACGGTCGACTGTGCATGGATCGCCTCCGGCCATGGGGCGCCGGCGAGCGATTCGGCCTTCCAGCACCGGGCGCGCAGGTTGTGGCCAGCCTCCGCAAGGGTCTGGGTTTCCGTCTTGCAGCGGTCCTCGACGTACGGGCACCGGGGATGGAAGACGCAACCCGTGGGCAGCGCCGCGAGATTGGGGAAGCGGCCGGGAATCGGCGAGAGGCGCGGAACGCGCCCGCCGGCCGAGAGCCGCGGCAGCGAAGCCAGCAGGCCCTTCGTGTACGGATGGCTCGGCTTCAGCAGCACCTCGCGCGTCGGCCCCGTCTCCAGCACCTTGCCCGCATAGAGCACGCAAATCGCATCGCTGAGCCGGCTCACGACGCCCAAATTGTGGGAGATGAAGAGGATGCTGAGCCGGCGGCGGCGGCGCAGCTCTTCGAGAAGATCGAGGATCTGGGCCTCGATCGTCACGTCGAGGGCCGTCGTCGGCTCGTCCAGGATCACCAGCGCCGGCTCGCAGATGAGCGCGGTCGCGATCAGCACGCGCTGCTGCATGCCCCCGCTCAACTGGTGGGGATAGGCGCGCGCGAGCTCGTCCGCGCGCGGCAGGCCCACCTCCGCCAGGGCCGCCAGCACGCGCTGGTGCGCGTCGTCGCGCCCCATGCCCTTGTGGTGAAGGAGGGGCTCGGCCACCTGCAGGCCGATCGGAAGTGACGGATTGAGGGAGGTGAACGGGTCCTGAAAGACGACGCTGATGCGGTTGCCGCGGAGCGCGCGGCGATCGTTGGGAGCGAGCGCGTCCAAGTCCCGGCCCTGGAACCGGATGGTGCCGCCATGCACGTGTGCTTCGGCCGCCAGCAGGCCGAGGACCGCGAGGGCGACCGTGCTTTTGCCTGAGCCCGACTCGCCCACGATGGCGAGCGCCTCGCCGGCGCCGATGCGGAAGCCCACATCGTCGAGGGCACGGATGCGCCCTCCGGGCGTCTCGTAGCTGATGGTGAGCCCCTGGACGTCCAGCACGGGCTCGCTCACGGGGCGGCCCTCTTCAGCATCCGTGGATCCAAGAGCTCGCGCAGCCCGTCACCCAGGAGATTGATGCCGATCACGGTCACGCACATGGCAACCCCGGGAGCGAGCGCGATCCACGGCGCCGAGTCGACGAAGGGCCTGGCCTCGCTGATCATCAAGCCCCAGTCGGACGACGGCGGCTGGGCGCCGACGCCGAGGAAGCTCAACGCGGCGCCCAGCAGGATCGCGAACGTGATGCGGAGGCTACCCTCGACCGCGATCGGCGGCCAGGCATTGGGAAGGATCTCGGCGGCGAGAATGTAGGTCGCGTGCTCCCCTCGCGCCCGCGCCGCCAGCGTGAACTCCTCATGCACGAGGCCCAAGGTGACGCTGCGGGTGACGCGAACGATGATCGGCACGTAGACGAACCCGACGGCGAGCGCCGCTTTCCAAAGCGAGGGCTTCGTCACCGCGAGGATCAGGAGGCCCAGGAGAATCGGCGGGAACGACATCAGCACGTCCATCGTGCGCATCAGGGCCTCGTCCAGGCGGCCGCGGTAATAGCCGGCGATCAAGCCGAGCGGCACCCCGATGGCGAGGCTGAGCGCCGTCGCCGAAAAGCCCATGAAGAGGGAAAGCCGGGCGCCCATGAGCATGCGGCTGAACACGTCACGGCCGAATTCGTCAGTGCCGAGCCAGAACTGGGCGCTCGGCGGCTTCAGGCGCGAGAGGATATGCATCTTGTCGAACGGATAGGGTGCGATCAGGGGTGCTAGCATCGCCGCCAGCACGACGATGACGGTGATGACGAGGCCCCAAATCAGGCTCGTCGGCAGCGTCCGGCGTATTTTTGCCGGAGCGAGAGTGTCGTCAGCTGTGGGCGCGGCCATAGCGGATCTTCGGGTTGAAGTAGGCGTAAAGCAGATCGGCGATCAGATTGGCGAAACAGTAAATTCCGCTGACGATCAGGATGCTCGATTGGATGAGCGGCAAATCCCGCCGCTCGATGGCGAACACGAGGAGACGCCCGAGACCGGGAAAGGAGAACACGGTCTCCACCACCACGATGCCGCCGAACAGCCAGCCCACGTCGACGGCTAGCACGGTGATCGTCGGCAGCAGGGCGTTACGGAGCGCGTGGCGCACCAGCACGATCCGCTCCGGCAGTCCCTTGGCGCGGGCGTTCTTCACGTACTGGCTTGCCAGCGTTTCCAACATGCTGGAGCGCGTGAGCCGGGACACATGCGCGATCAGCGTGAAGGTGAGAGTCGCCGTCGGCAGGATCAGGTGGCTCAACCAGACACCGAGCCCTTTGCCGAGATCGCCATAGCCGCCCGCGGGCAGCCATTGGAAGTACCCGACGAACAGCAGGATGAGGACGATCCCCCAGAAGAATTCCGGCACCGAGATGCCGACGTAGGTGAAGACGGAGATGCCGTGGTCGAGCGGCCGGTTGTGGCGGATCGCGGCGAGGAGGCCAAGGCCGATCCCGAACACCGTCACCAGCACGATCGAGAAGGCGGCCAGCACCGCCGAGCGGCCGATCGCTTCGCCCAGAATCGGCGCGATGGGCCGCTCCATGATGAGCGATTCGCCGAGATTGCCGACGAGAATTCCCGAAACCCAGCGCCAGTATTGCAAGGGGAGCGGATCCTGGAGCCCGAGCTTCCGCTCGATGGCCGCGATCACGTCGGGGGTGGCGAACTGGCCGGCGATCACATGGGCGACGTTGCCCGGCAAGGCCTGGGTGATGGAGAAGATGAGCACCGACATCGCCACGAGGATCAGGGCGATGTAGAGCAGGCGCTTGATGATGTAGAAGACCATCTCGGAGTTCAACCGCTCGCGTCAGGATTCCGGCGGACAGGTCCGGCTGTCACACCGGACGGGCAATGTGTCTCTCGAGTCATGGCCGGATACCAGAACGGGGACGGGCCTTGCCGGTCCCGCCCCCACTTCTGGTCACGAACTCGCGTTACTGGACCGTAACGCCCCTCACGTCGAGCCACATCATCGGATGCGATGAGAAGCCCTTGACCTTCTTCCGGTAGGCGCAGATGTGGTTCCACACGAAGCCGACGACGCCGGGCGAATCGTTGACGGCGATTTCCTGGAACCGCTCGAGTATCTTCGCCAGTTCCGCTTCGGTCTTGGCGCCGCGGGCCGCGTCGAGGACCTTGTCCATCTCCGGGTTCTTGTAGTTCCAGAGCGTCGTGTTCCACGAACCGGAGCTGTGGTACCAGGGATACGTCGCGGTATCGATTGTCGGCCGGCTGAAGAAGCCGTCGACATAGAACGCCTCCTTGCCTTCGATGTCGGCCACGAACTTATCCCACGGAACCCGCTGGATCTCGGCCTTCACGCCGATTTCCTTCAGCATCTGCTGGGCGGCAACGCCGTAGCGCTCGCGGGTCGGCCGTCCGGCCGGCACGTAGAGCGTCACTGAGAAGCCGTTCGGGAGACCCGCTTCGGCCAGCAGCTTCTTCGCCTTCGGGATGTCGGTCTTGATCGGGATCGACTTGTTGAAGTACGGACTCACGGGCGGAATCGGCGAGTGAGTCGGCGTCCCGTGGCCGTAGAGCGAGAACTCGACGAGCTGCGCCTTGTCGATGGCGAGCGCGACGGCCTGGCGCACGCGGATGTCGTCGAACGGCTTGTGGGTGCCGTTCATGACGAGAGCGTCCCAGCTCGACGTCGGAACCGAATCGACCGTGATATCCGCGTTCTTCTTCAGTTTCTCGATCGACTCCAGCGGCGCCGCCCAGAGGAGGTCGACCTGGCCGGCTTCCAAGGCGGCCACCCGCGCCGCCTCTTCCTTCATGATCTTGATGACGACCATGTCGAGGGCCGAGGCGCCGCCGAAGTAACCGGGATTCTTGACGACTTCGACCTTATCGCTCGGGGTCCATGACTTGAAGGTGAACGGCCCGGTGCCGATGGGATTTTTCGCGGCGGTGTCGAACTTGTCCTTGGGAATGATCTTCACCTGCCGCTCGCCGAGCAGCTCGGCGAAGGTCGAATAGGGAACCTTCAGCGTGAAGCGGACGGTGTACTTGTCCACCGCTTCGACCTTGTCGACGACGAGGAGGTTCACCCGGGCGACGGAGGCCGTCGCCTTGTCCGCGATGCGCTCCATGTTCGCCACCACGTCGGAGGCTTCCAATTCCCGGCCGTCGTGGAACTTGACGCCCTTCCGCAGATGGAAGGTCCACGTCTTCAGGTCGTCGCTCTTCTCCCACTTTTCCGCGAGGTCGGGCTGTGCCCTCATCTGGCGGTCGAGCACCGTGAGGCCGTTGTAGACCATGTAGAGGACGATGTACTCCTCACCGATCTTGGCCTTGTGTGGATCGAGGGTGTTGAGGTCCGAGCCGACCGCCGCGGTGAGCGTGCCGGCTGCGAAAGTCGACGGCGCGAAACCGAACGCGGCCAACGCAATAACGAGAAGTCCCCAAAGCATTCGGCGCATAATTTTATCTCCCTGACTCATTACCGGGATGGTTTGACCCCGGCGGCAACTGCCCGATCAGGGTGATTGCCGCCAGAAACGACGAATAGGGGAGTCCGCGCGGTGCAACGACGTACCGCCACACTCTGGAGCTTAGTGGCTCTCTATCTTACCGGCCTCCCCGGCATCGTCACCCGGAAATCTACCTGCTTCTCCCGCAGTCCGCAATTCTCTTGGTATGCCGTATTCCGGCGCTCTGGTCCTTGTGTGGCCACGGCCACTCTTTTAAGGAAGGCAAAAGGGAGGAACCATGACCGAACGAAACGGCGGAGAGGCGCTGGTCGCCGCGCTTAAGGCCGCGGGCGTCACGCACATCTTCGGGATTCTCGGCTCGTCGACCATGGAGGTCTACGACGCCCTCTACGACGAAAAGGCGATCACCTATATCGGCGTCCGCGACGAGCGGTCGGGAACCCACATGGCCGATGCCTTCGGACGGGTCTCCGGACGGCCGGGCGTCATCCTCGCCGGGCAAGCCGGACCCGGCGCCTCCAACTTGCTCACCGGCCTGATCCAGGCGAAGCTCGCCTACTCGCCCGTGGTCGCGATCGCCGGGCTCGCGTCCAGCGAGCACTTGGGGCGCGACGCCTTCCAGGAGTTCGACCAGCAGTCCGTCTTCTCCGCCGTCACCAAGCGCACGTGGACGGTGACGCGGGCAGACCGCATCCCGGAGTTCGTCCGCGAAGCCGTCACGCTTGCGAGCGTCGGCCGCCGCGGCCCCGTCGTGCTGAATATCCCGCGCGATCTCTTCGCCCAGTCGTTCGATGACCAGCGGCCCCATTGGGATGCGAGGGACTCCATAGTGGCCGCGGTCCCCGATCCGGAGCAGATCGAGCGCATCAAGCGCCTTCTCTTGCAGGCGAAATCGCCGGTCATCGTTGCCGGTGGCGGCGTCAAGGCGGGGCGCGGCTGGGAAGCCGTCACGCGGCTCGCGGACGCGCTGGCACTTCCGATCGCGACGGCGGCCGGCCACCCGGACGCGGTGCCGAACGATCATCCCTTGTTCGCGGGCCAAGTCGGCCCGCGCGGCAATCCGGCCGCGAGCCGGCTCACCCGCGAGGCCGACGTGATCCTCGCCTTCGGCACCCGGCTCGGTTTCAACACGACGTTCTATACGCACAACGACCTCGCCAAGGCCGCCCGCATCGTGCAGGTGGACGTGGACCCGGCGGCGCTCGGGCGTTTCTTCCCGATCGAGATCGGGATCGCGGGTGACGCGGGCGCGGTCGCCGCCGCCATCGCGAAAGCCGTCGCCGGCACGGACGCGAAAAACCTTCCCTGGTCGGCACGCAACGAGGCTTTCCTCGCCGAGCGCGCGCAGCTCCTGGCGGAACGCGAGCGGCTGGGCGCCCACACGGGCACGCCGATGCGGCCGGAGCGCGTGTTCGCCGAGCTCCGCAGCGTGCTGCCGAGAAATTCCATCGTGACTCTCGACGCCGGCACCCTTTGCCTGCAAGCGACGGACCAGCTCCGCTATTTCACGCCCCCCGCCCTTCTCTCGCCCCTCGACTTCGGCCTCGTCGGATTCTCCTACGCGGCCGGCCTGGGCGCCAAGGCGGCGGCGCCGGACCGCCCGGTGGTCACGCTCATGGGCGACGGCGGCTTTGCGATGACCATGGGCGAGATCACGACCGCCGTGCAGCACGGGCTCGCGACCGTCGCCGTCGTCCTCGACAACGGTTGCTGGGGCGCCGAGAAGGCCTATCAGCGGGACTTCTACAACGGGCGCTACATCGGCTGCGACGTCCTGAGCCCGCCCTACGACGGCGTCGCCAAGCTCTGCGGGGCCGAAGGCTACGCGGCGAGCAAGCCCGGCGAGGTCGCGGCCGCAGTCGCCGACGCGCTCAAGAAGAAGCGCCCGGCGGTCGTCCACGTGAAGGTCGATCCGGAAGCGATCGTGAGCTTCCGCCGCGATTCCTTCAAGCACCGGCGCTCCACATAAGCGGACCCCGTCTTATTTGCCGTCCGGGAAGATGGCGCCGAGGAACTCGATGATTGCGGTGACCGCGAGCATGCACGTCTGCCCGTGGACGTCGACGTAAGGGTTCACCTCCACCACGTCGAAGCCGACGACGCGGCCCTTCCGCGCCACGCCCTGCAAAAACGCGCGCAGCTCGTGATAGAGGAGCCCGTCCACCACGGGAGACGCGGTGCCGGGCGCGATCGAGGGATCGAGCCCGTCGATATCGATGGTGACGTAGATGTTCTCCATCCGGGGCATGGATTCGAGCACCTTTCGGACTCCGCGGTCTCGGATGTCCTCGCGGGTGTAGATTTGCGAGCCGCTCTTGATGGCGTCGTTGTAGTCGCCCTCGCGCGAGCGCACGTCGCGGATGCCGAGGTGCACCATCTCGCGCACGAACGGCAGCTCGCGGATGCGCCGCAGCGGGCTGCCGGCGGCGTAGCGGATACCGGCCACATTGTCGATCCAGTCGAGGTGGGCGTCCACGTGCACGATGTCGAGCGGCTCGAAGCGGCTGAACGCTTCCACCACCGGCACCGACACCGAATGATCGCCGCCGATCATCACGGGCAGGGCCTTGCGATCCAGGATCGCGCTCACGGAATCGCGGATTTTCCGGCGGTTGATCTCGAAGTCGTAGTACGTGATGTCGACGTCGCCGCAGTCGATGATTCGGATTCCCTTCATCCGGCGCTTTTTCTGGTTGATGTCCCAGTAGCCGGCCGGCACGCCGCCGCCCCACGCCGACGCGCGGGTCGAGTAGCTGCGGATCTCGCGCGGGCCGAACCGGGTGCCCGGCCGGAACGCGGTGCCGCAGTCGTAGGGAATGCCGAGGACCGCCACGTCGGCGTCGATCTTCGCGAAGTCTTCGCAGACCGGCGACTTCATGAATGTGGCAAGCCCGACGGACGGCAGATTGGCCGCATAACGCTCGTTCATGGATCCTCCTCGATCGTGGGTTTAAAAGGCCGGTTTCGTCACGACATGGATTCGGCAACGGCAGCGGCGACCCGGTCCACTTCGTCCTCCGTGTTGTAGTAGTGTACGGACGCGCGACCGACGGATTGCAATCCGCGCCGCTCCATGTCCAACCAGGTCGACGAGAGGCCGGAGACCGTCGTGTTGATCGCGCGCGCCCGCAAGGCGTCGCGAATTTTCTCCGGCGTCTGGCCTTCGATGGCGAAGCTCACGATCCCGCACCTTTCGCGGCCGATGTCGTGGATGCGGGCGCCGGGGACGGCCGAGAGCGATTGGCGGAGACGCTCGGCGAGCGCGGCCAGGCGCGCGTAGATCGCCGGAAGGCCGAGGCCGAGCGCGTAATCGATTGCGACGCCGAGGCCGAGGCTGCCGGCGACGTTGCTCTCCCAGTTCTCGAACCGGCGGGCGTCGGCGCGGATCTCGAACGTGTCCTTGCCGGTCCAGGTGGCCGCCCGGAGATCGAGGAGCGGCGGCTCCAGTGTGCCGATGAGCGAGCGGCGGACATAGAGGAAGCCCGTCCCGCGCGGCCCCCGCAGGTATTTCCGGCCCGTGGCCGACAGCATGTCGCAGCCGATCGCTTGCACGTCGACCGGGAGCTGGCCGACCGACTGGCAGGCGTCCAGCAGGTAGGGAATGCCGGCCGCCTTCGCCACGCGCCCGATCGCGGCCGCCGGATTGACGAGGCCGCCGTTGGTGGGAACATGGGTGACCGCGATCAGCTTCACGCGGCCGTCGATCATTCGTTCAAGGGCTTTCACGGACACCTCGCCCGTGGGCTCGCTCGGGATCACGCCCACCGTGACGCCCCGCTGCTTCGCCGCCTGCAGAAAGGCGATGTAGTTGCTCGCATACTCGGCCTCGGCCGTGAGGATGCGGTCGCCCGGCTTGAACGTCGGCACGAGCGCATAGAACGCCATGTCCCAGGCGCGCGTCGCGTTCTCGATCAGCGCGATCTCGTCCGCGCCGCAGTTGAGCAGCTTGGCCGCGCTCGTGTAGACGGCGTCGAGCGCCTGCTGGCGCTTGTCCTTCGCCTCGTAGCCGCCGATGGCCGCTTCAAGATCGATGTGGTCCTTGACCGCCCGGATGACCGGCGCCGGCATCAGCGCCGCGCCTGCGTTGTTGAAGTGGATCACATTGGCGCATCCGGGCGTGTCGTCGCGCGCCCGCTTCACGTCGATCGTCATCCTTCGGCTGTTCCTTCCGGTGCGAGGACTAACGGCAGGCGCGGCCGGCGAACCAGCTCGCGAGCGCGCGCATCTCCGGCTCCGTCAGATCGGCGGCGTGGGGACCCATGAGCGGATGCTCCCGGAGCGCACCCGGATCCGTCGGAAAGAGGCCGCGTCCGGTTTCCTCGAACATCGTGAGCTGCGTCAGAAGATAGCGCTCCTTCTGGCCCGCGAGCGTCGGCACGAAATGGACGTTGCTGCGGCCGTCGTCGCCATGGCAAGCCTCGCATCGCGCGACCTTGGCGGGCTTTCGCGCATCCGCCGACGCTTCTACGCGGGGGCAAGGTTGATTGGCGAACCAGGCGGCCAGATTTTCCATGTCGTCGACCGTGAGGGACGGCATCTGATGGCTCATCTGGGTTTGATTGCGCTCGCCCAAGCGCGCGAGGTTGCTGACGCCGGCCGAGAACTTGAAGTCCATCAGCTCCTTCAGAAGATACATCTCCTTCTGGCCGGCGAGGTCGGGGATCCCCGGATGCGGGCTCACGCCGTAGGCGCCGTGGCAATCGGCGCAGGCCTGCGCCTTCGCCCGCCC
Source organism: Rhodospirillales bacterium (assembly GCA_009694195.1). Lineage (GTDB taxonomy): Bacteria > Pseudomonadota > Alphaproteobacteria > Rhodospirillales > SHVQ01 > SHVQ01. The sequence goes on along the minus strand of SHVQ01000005.1, from coordinate 13,169 downwards.
CGCCATGGGATCGGCCGCCGACGTGTTGGCGGCCGCGAGCGAGACGGCCGCGAGGGCCGCGAGAATCGACGGCCACCGGGCGATACCGGCGGCATGTCCGGCGCCTTTTCGAGCGCGATGTCGCACGGCGTTTACCCTTCGCAACCGAGGCTCGCGAAGTAATCGGCGAGCTCAGCGACCTCTTGGTCCGTGAGCGGGATCGACTGCGGCGTCATCATCGGGTGCTCGCGCCTGTTTCCCAGCCACTCCGTTTGCCCGCGCGAGGAGTCGCGGAACACGATCAGTTGCCGTTCGAGATAGGTCCGGTTCTGCCCGCCGATGTTGGGCACCATCGCATATTCGCTGAAGCCCTGCGGACCGTGACAGATATGGCAACGCGACGCCTTTTGCGGGCGCGGCGCCTCGGCCACCTGGCGCCCTGTTCCGCAGGGGAGGCTCGCCAACCAGGCGGCCACATCTACGAGGTCCTGATCGGAAAGGTCCCGGGCATTCGCGTTCATCGTCGGGTGGCGGCGCTCGCCCAGTCGCGCATTGGACCGCTGGCCCCGCGCCGACAGACGGAAATCGTGTAGCTGCTTGGCGAGGTAGCGCGGCTTCTGCCCGGCGAGATTGGGCTGGTCGGGCGCCGTCGCAAGCCCGTCGGCGCCGTGGCACTCGGTGCAACGCTCGCGCGCGGCTTTCTCTCGGCCCGCGCCAACGTCGCCTTCCGCGGTCGACTCCGACGGCGCCAACACGATCATGGACACGACAACCACCAGCGGCCTCGCAAGTCCCATACCGACCTCTTATCACGAGCGGCGGCCTGGCTTCAACGAAGGGTGGGAATGCCCTTGATGGTCGAATATTCGAAATGCAGGGCTTGGCCCGGGAACACGATTCCGTAGGCGGCATGGGCCGCGAGCGCGGCTTCGGCAAACCCAGAGAGGATCAGCTTAAGCTTGCCGGCATACGACGCGATGTCGCCGATGGCGTAGATGCCCGGACGATTGGTGGCGCAGGTCGCGGGATCGACGGCGATGAGATTGCGATCGACGTTCAGGCCCCAACCGGAGATCGGCCCCAGGCTTTGGGCGAGTCCGAAGAACGGGAGCAGGACATCGACCGCGAGCCGGCGCTCGTTGCCGTCGAGATCGCGGACGATCACGGCGTTGATGTGCCGGCCGTCGCCGTCCAGCCGATCCAACTGAAACGGGATCACGAGCTCGACCTTGCCCTCGCCCGCCAGGCGTTCGAGGGCGGCGATGCCGGCCGGGGCGGCGCGGAACTTCGCACCCCGGTGCACGACGAAGATGTGCGCCGCCACCTCGGCGAGGGAGACCGCCCAGTCAACGGCCGAGTCTCCGCCGCCCGCGATGACCACCCGCTTTCCGCGAAAGTCGTCGCGCCGCTTGACCGCGTATTGGACATCCGGGAACACCGGGTCCCTTTCGTAGTCCGCGATCCCTGCGATCGGCGGCCGGTTGGGCCCGAAGGCGCCGACGCCGGCCGCGATGACGACGGCGCGCGCTTCGATTCGCGCGCCGTCGTCGCTTTCGACAATCCAAGCACCGTCGCTGCTGCCGCTGAGGGACTCCACGTGGCGGCCGAGATGGTAGACCGGCTGAAACGGTGCCGCCTGCTCCTTGACCCTGGAGACCAGGTCTTTCGCCGCGATCACCGGGTAGCCCGGGATGTCGTAGATCGGCTTCTCCGGATAGAGGGCCGCACATTGACCGCCCGCCTCGTCAAGCGAATCGACCACGTGGCAGCGCATGCCGAGCATGCCGAACTCGAACACGGCGAAGAGGCCGACCGGCCCGGCGCCGACGATCACGGCGTCCGTGCGGTGAGGGGACGAACTTGCCGCCATGGTCGCCGCCCGTAACATGCCCGGGAGACCGAGGCAAGCGACGTCTGGCTCGGCTTCGGCGGGCCGCCCTTGTCGGGTCCCCCAGGCGCGGATAAAAGACGGGATGGCGTCCGAGTCCCGATTGGACACGCTCATTCGAATGGACCTTGCCGACGAGACCGCGACCGAGGCCCTCGCCCGCGCCCTCGCGGCCATTGCGCGGCCGGGCGACGTGCTGGCGCTCCGGGGCGCGCTCGGCGCCGGCAAGACCACGTTCGCGCGGGCCTTCATCCACGCCCGCGACCGGGCGCACGGCGGCCCGGGCGACGAGGAGGTCCCGAGCCCGACGTTCACCCTCGTGCAGACATACGAGCTCAAGGGTGGCACGGTCTATCATTTCGACCTCTTCCGCATCGAAACACCCGATGAGACGCACGAGCTCGGCATCGACGACGCCCTCGCCGACGGGATCTCGCTCATCGAATGGCCGGAGCGCCTGGGGCGGCGCTTGCCTGCCCGCCGTCTCGAGATCGCGCTTTCCGCGGGCACGCGCCCGCAGTCCCGTCGCGCGACCCTCGCGGGAGGCGATGCGTGGCATCGTCGCTTGAAAGAGATCAACCTTGTCTGAGAGCGGCACACAAATTTCGCGAGCCGAACGCATCGACGGATTCCTCCCGCTGCACGGCTGGGGCGGGGCCGAGCGCCGTCCGCTCGCGGGCGACGCGTCGTTCCGCCGCTACGAGCGGATCACCCGCAACGGCCGGCGCGCCGTGCTCATGGACGCGCCGCCGCCGCAGGAAGACGTGCGCCCGTTCGTCCGGCTCGCCCGCCACCTGTGCGCGCTTGGCTTGAGCGCGCCTGAAGTACTGGCCGAGGACCCGGCCGATGGCTTCGTGCTGCTGGAGGACTTGGGCGACCTTACGTACACGCGCGTGCTGGCAAACCCTGATCTTGGGCCGGACGAGGAAACCCTCTACCGCCTCGCGATCGACGTGCTCATCCACCTGCACCGCCAGCCGAACGCGATTCCCTCAGGTCTTCCGCCCTACGATGAAAACCGCCTGCTCACCGAAGCCCATCTGCTCACCGATTGGTTCATGCCGGCGGCGCTCGGCCGCGCGACGGGCGAAGCCGACCGCCATGCTTTTGCCGACGCGTGGCGGCCGTTGTTCGCCGCGCTCGCCCAAACACGGCCCGTGCTCGTCCTGCGCGACTACCACGGGGACAACCTGATGTGGCTCCCCGGGCGAACAGGCGCTGCCGCCTGCGGCGTCCTCGACTTCCAGGACGCGGTCGCCGGCCACCCGGCCTACGACCTTATGTCGCTTCTGGAAGATGCGCGCCGCGACATCCGGCCAGACCTCATTGCCGCCATGAAGGCCCGCTACATGGCCGCATTCCCGAAGCTTGAACGGGACGCTTTCGAAACGGCCTTCGCGATTCTCGCGGCCCAGCGCCACGCCAAGGTCATCGGCATCTTCACCCGGCTCTGCGTCCGCGACGGGAAATCAGACTATCTCCAGCACATTCCGCGCGTGTGGCGCCTCCTTCACCGGGCGCTCCATCATCCGGCGCTCGCGACCGTCCGCGCCTGGCTCGATCGCAACGTTCCGGCCGCGTCGAGGGGAATTCCGCCATGCAAGCCCGGGCGCCGATGACGGCTCCCGAGACGGGCATGGTGCTGGCGGCGGGCAAGGGGATGCGCCTTCGCCCGCTCACCGAGCACACGCCGAAGCCGATCATCCAGGTCGCTGGCCGCACGTTGCTCGACCGCGCCATCGACCGGCTCGAGGAAACAGGCGTCAAGACGGTCGTCGTCAACGTCCATCACCTGGGCACGATGATCGAGGACCATCTCGCCAAGCGGCCGACGCCCGCAATCTGCATCTCCCGCGAGGACGTGCTCCTGGAAACCGGCGGCGGCGTCGCGAAGGCGCTGTCCCTCCTCGGGCCGAAGCCGTTCTTCGTCTGCAATTCCGACACCATCTGGCTCAACGGCCCGACCAACGCGCTCGGTCGTCTCACGGCCGCGTGGGATCCCGGGCGGATGGACGCGCTTTTGCTGATCCACCAGACGGTGGACGCCTATGGCTATAGCGGAACCGGGGACTTCATTTGTAGTCCGGAGGGGCGCCTCGTCCGCCGCCCGGAGCGGGAGGTCACGCCCTACCTGTTCACCGGCGTTCAGATTCTGTCGCCGCAGCTTTTCGAAGACGTACCGGAGGGACCGTTCTCGCTCAACGTCGTCTACGACCGGGCGATCGCCCGCGGCCGGCTTTTCGGCGTCGTGCACGACGGCGAGTGGTTCCACATCGGCAACGCGGACGGGCTCAAGGAAGCCGAGGCATTTCTCAGCGTCCGCTACGCCGGGAGAATGCGGAGGTGACCCCGGTCCGCTGGCGGCCGCCCAAAGGCCCGAGCGTCTTCGCGATTCCCTCGGGCGCGCATTTCGTCGACGTGCTCGCGCGCGGCATTCGCGCCTGGATCGGCGACGAGCCGGAGTCCCTCGCCCAGGTGCGCGTTCTCCTGCCGACCAAGCGGGCCTGCCGGAGCCTGCAGGACGCGTTCCTCCGCACGGGCCTTGGCCGGCCGATGCTGCTGCCGCGCCTGACGCCGCTCGGCGACATCGAAGAGGACGATCTTTTCATCGAGGGCTGGAGCGAGGGCGAGCCCGACGGTCCGGAAGGCCTGCTGATTCCGCCCGCGATCCCGCCCGTGCGCCGCCAGCTCCTGCTCGCCCGCCTGATCGGCGCCCGCCTGATCGGAGCCCACTCGGAGCACAAGCCGACACCCGACCAGGCCGTCCTCCTCGCCCGCGAGCTCGCGCGCCTCGTCGACCAGGTGCACACGGAGGGGCTCGATTTCGCCAAGCTCGCGACGCTGGTGCCTGAGAAATTCGCCGAACACTGGCAGCGCACGCTCGATTTCCTGAAGATCGTGACGGAGGCGTGGCCGAAGGTGCTCGCCGAAGAGGGCGCCATCGATCCGGCCGACCGCCGCAACCGCCTCTTGCAGGCGCAGGCGAAGCTCTGGCGCGAACACCCGCCGGCGACTCCGATCGTCGCGGCCGGGTCCACCGGCAGCATTCCGGCGACCGCCGAGCTGCTCGGCGTGATCGCGAACCTCCCGCAGGGAGTCGTCGTTCTCCCGGGCCTCGACCGCGAGGCCGACGATGACACGTGGGCGGCCTTGAGCGCGTCGCACCCGCAGTACGGCATGGCGCGGCTCCTGAAGCAGATGGGCGTCGAGCGCGCCTCCGTCGGCGACTGGCCGTGGGCGAAAGTGGGGACGGAGACCCGCGCGCGCGCCGGGCTGATCAACCGGGCGCTCGCTCCGGCGGCCGTGTTGGAGCGCTGGCGCGAGCGGTGCCCGCCGCCCGAGCGGGCGCTCGCCCACGTCGCCTGGGTCGAGTGCCCGACGCCGCTCGAAGAAGCCGAGACGATCGCGCTTGCCATGCGGAGGGCGTTGAACGACGAAGGCAATACCGCCGCCCTCGTGACGCCCGACCGCGGGCTCGCGCGCCGGGTCGCGGCCGCCCTCGAGCGGTTCGGGATCGCGGTCGACGATTCGGCGGGCGTGGCCCTTTCGCAGACGCCGCCGGGCGCGTTCCTCCGCCTCGTCGCGCGCATGGTGGCGGACGACTTCGCCCCGGTTCCGCTGCTGGCGGCGCTCAAGCACCCGCTCGCCGCGGGAGGATTCGCGGCGGCCGCCTTCCGGGCGGACATCCGGCGCCTGGAGACCGCGGCGCTCCGGGGCCCGCGCCCGGAAGCCGGCCTCGCCGGTCTCAAGCGCGCGGTGACCCGCGGCGACTTCCGCGCCCTCTTCGCCGCGCTCGCGCGGGCGCTTGAGCCGTTCGCCGACGCAATCGGCGGAACACGTGTCGCCCTTCGCCGCCTTCTCGCGGCCCACGTGGCGGCGGCCGAGGCGCTCGCCGCAACCGAGACCGAGACAGGACCCGAGCGCCTGTGGGCGGGCGATGCCGGCGAGGCCCTCGCGACGTTCGTCGCCGACGTCGGCGAGGCCGCCGGCGATTTGGGCCCGATCGACGGCGCCGCCTATCCGGCGCTGCTGGATGCCTTGATGGCGGGACGGGTCGTGCGCCCGCGTTACGGCCGCCATCCCAGGCTTCATATCTGGGGCCCCCTCGAAGCGCGCCTACAGCGCGCGGACGTGCTGATCCTCGGCGGCCTCAACGAGGGCACCTGGCCGCCGGAGGTTCCGCCCAATCCCTGGATGAGCCGGCCCATGCTCGCCGACTTCGGCATGGCGGCGCCCGAGCGGAAGGTCGGCCTCGCCGCCCACGACTTCGTCGAGGCATTTACATCCGCCGACGTAATTCTCACGCGCGCCGTCCGCGTCGAGGGAACGCCGACCGTCCCGTCGCGCTGGCTGATGCGCCTCCATGCGCTGCTGAAGAGCTTGGGTAAGGAGAGTCTCGTCACCCACGTGAAAGACGCGGGCCACCAGTGGCTCCACTGGCAGCGTCTGCTCGACCGGCCGGCCCAACCGGAGGATCCGGTGCGGCCGGCGCCGCAGCCGCCTGTGTCGGCCCGGCCGCGCGCGCTCTCGGTCACCCAGGTCGAAACCTGGATGCGGGACCCTTATGCCGTTTATGCCCGCCACATCCTGGGACTCCGGGCGCTCGATCCGATCGACGCCGATCCCGGCGCCGCCGATTACGGGGCCTTCATCCACGCGGCTTTGGATTCCTTTGTCCGCGAGAACCCGGCCGCGCTCCCCGATGACGCGATTGATCGCCTGCTCGCCCACGGGCGCGGCGCGCTTTCTCACGCCATGAGCCGTCCGGGCGTCTGGGCCTTCTGGTGGCCGCGCTTCGAGCGCATCGCCCGCTGGTTCATCGAGGAGGAGCGGACGCGGCGGCAACATCTTCGGACGAGCCTCAGCGAGGTCAGGGGAAAGATCGTGCTCACGGGTCCGGCGGGGCCGTTCACGCTGCACGCGAAGGCCGACCGGATCGACGTCTTGAAGGACGGGACGCTCGCCGTCATCGACTACAAGACCGGCGCGCCGCCGACGCGAACCGAAGTCGCCGCGGGCTTCGCGCCGCAGCTCCCGCTCGAAGCCGTGATCGCGGAGGCCGGCGGCTTCGAGGGCGTGCCGCGCGCACGCGTCTCCCAGCTCGACTACTGGCGGCTCCGCGGCACCGATCCGGCGGGCGAGCGGTCGCCCCTTCACGGCGATCTCGCGCGCCATACCGAGGAAGCGCGCGCAGGCCTGCTGCGCCTGATCGCCGCGTTTGATCAGCCGGAGACGGCCTACGAGGCGCGGCCGCGGCCCGAAGCGGCGCCGCGCTTCAGCGACTACGAGCACTTGGCCCGCGTGAAAGAGTGGGCGATGGGCCGGGAGTCCTCCGAATGAACCGCTTCGCCGACCCTCAGGCCATGCAGCGCCGCGCGCTCGAGCCGGCGGCGTCCGTCTGGGTCGCGGCATCGGCCGGCACCGGCAAGACCAAGGTTTTGACCGACCGCGTGCTGCGCCTGATGGTCGAGGGCACGCCGCCGCAGCGCATCCTCTGCCTCACGTTCACCCGCGCGGCCGCCGCCAACATGGCAAACCGCATCGCCGACGCGCTCGGCACCTGGGCCGCGGACGGCGACCGGGCGCTCGCGCGGAAGCTGGAAGGGCTGCTCGGGCGAGCGCCCACGCCGGAAATCCGGACGCGCGCGCGGCGCCTTTTCGCCGACGTGCTCGACCTTCCGGGCGGCATGCAGATCGAAACCATCCACGCCTTCTGCCAGTCGCTCCTCGGCCGCTTTCCGCTGGAGGCCGGGGTCGCTCCCCATTTCGCGACGATGGAGGAACGGGACGCCGAGGAGATGCTCGGTGCCGCCCGTGAAGAAGTGCTCTCTCGCGCGCGCGGCAGCGGCAGTGACGGCGATCTCTCGGCGGCCCTCGCGCGCGTGACGGTCCACGTCCACGAAGAGACGTTCGCCGAGCTGATGAGCTCGCTCGCGGCGTCGCGGGGCCGCCTCCGGCGCCTGCTCGACAAGGGCGACATCGCAGGAGCGGCGCGCACGATTCGGAAGCTGCTGGGGCTCCGCGCCGCCGACCGCTCCGAGAACGCCCTCGCCGACGCGAGCGCCGATGCGGCGTTCGACGCGCTCGGCCTCAAGCTCGCCATCCAGGCGCTGAACCTGGGCTCCGAGTCCGATGGCGACCGTGCCTTCGGCATCGCCGCCTGGCTGGAGCTCCCGGCAGAGGATCGCGTCCGCACATTCCGCAAGTATGCGTCCTGCTATCTCACGTCCGCCAATCCGCCCGACGTGCGGAAAGTGCTGATCACGAAAGATGCGGCCGCGCAGGCGCGCGGCGCCGCCGAGATCCTGAAAGCCGAGGCCGAGCGGCTGCGGCAAGCGTTGCTCCGATTCCGCGCGGCGGTGACGGCCGAGGCCACGGAAGCGCTTCTCGTGCTGGCGGCCGCGCTCATGGGCGCCTACGACCGGCAGAAGAGCGCCCGCGCGCTGCTCGACTACGACGACCTTATTCTCAAGGCGAACGAGCTGCTGGCGCGTCCGGGCGTGGCGCCGTGGGTGCTGTTCAAGCTCGACGGCGGCATCGACCACATCTTGATCGACGAGGCGCAGGACACGGCACCCGGGCAATGGCAGGTCGTCGAGGCGCTGGCGGCGGAGTTCTTCGCCGGCCAGGGCGCCCGCGAGGGTGCGCGCACGGTATTCGCCGTCGGCGACCGCAAGCAGTCGATCTACAGTTTCCAGGGCGCCGACCCCGCCGGCTTCCTCGCGATGCAGGAGCGGTTCGGCGCGCGGGCGAACGATGCCGGGCAGCCCTGGCGCGAGGTCGACCTGACGACGTCCTACCGCTCGGTGCCGGCCGTGCTCAGCGCGATCGACGCCGTCTTCGCTCAGCCCCAAGCGGCCGTCGGCGTCGCCTTCGACGACACGCCCATCCATCACGAGGCCTGGCGCTCGGGTGCCGGCGGCCTGGTCGAGCTGTGGCCGCCGGTCGTACCCAAGGCGACCGACCCGCCGCCGCCGTGGAAACCGCCGGTCGAGCGCTTCGAGGCTGACTCGCCGCAAGCGCGGCTCGCCAACCTGATCGCCAAGCGCATCCGGCGGATGATCCAGGGGCGCGAGATCCTGGAATCCCAGGGCCGGCCGATCCGGGCGGGCGACATCATGGTGCTCGTCCGCCGCCGGACGGTCTTCGTCGAGGATCTCGTGCGCGCGCTCAAGGAGCAGCGCGTCGCGGTCGCCGGCGTCGACCGCATGGTCCTCACCGAACAGATGGCGGTCATGGACCTGGTCGCGCTCGGGCGTTTTCTTCTCTTGCCGGGCGACGATCTCACGCTCGCGACCGTGCTCAAGGGTCCGCTGATCGGTCTCGACGAGGACGCGCTCTTCCGCCTCGCGTACAACAGGAGCGGAACGCTGTGGCAGTCGTTGCGGGAGAAGGCGGCCGACGAGCCCGCGTTCGGGCGCGCCTGCGCCGAGCTATCGGACCTGCTGGCACGCGCCGATTACAGCCCGCCGTTCGAGTTCTTCAGCCACGTGCTCGGCGCCCGCCGGGGCCGCGAGAAGCTGCTCGCGCGGCTGGGACTCGAGTCCGAGGATCCGATCGCCGAATTCCTCGACCTCGCGCTCACCTTCGAGCGTGCCCATCCCGCCTCCCTCGAGGGATTTCTCCACTGGCTGGAAGCGGGCGCGGTCGAGGTGAAGCGCGAGTTGGAAGAGAGCCGCGAGGACGCCGTCCGCGTGATCACCGTGCATGGCGCCAAGGGCCTGGAAGCGCCGATCGTGTTCCTGCCGGACACGTTGCAGGTGCCGTCGGCGACGCCGCCGCTCCTCTGGCCGGGGGTGGAAGGCGGCGGCGAAGTGTTGCTGTGGCCGCCGTCCCGCGACTGCTGCGAAGAGGTCGCGACCGCCGAGATCGAGCAGGCGAAGCAGCGCCGCGACGCCGAATACCGCCGCCTCCTTTATGTCGCCATGACCCGCGCGGCGGACCGGCTTTATATCTGCGGCTGGCAGGGCAAGAAGGCGCCGCCGGCCGGCTGCTGGTACGACCTCGTCCGCGACGGGCTGCAAGGCATCGCGGAAAAAGCCGAGGACCCGTTCCTCGCCGCCGAAGGCGAGACCGCCGGAGCGACCGTGCTGCGCGTCGCATCCGCGCAAACCGCCGCCCCCGCCGCGGCAGCAACGGAGAACCGGCCGCATGCCCTCGAGGATTTGCCACCGTGGGCACGAAAGCCGCCGGCCGCCGAGCCGCGCCCGCCCCGGCCGCTCACGCCGTCCAGACCGGAGGACGCCGAGCCCGCCGTCCGCTCTCCCCTCGGGCCCGACCGCGGGGCCAGGTTCAAGCGCGGACTGGTCATTCACCGGCTCCTGCAGCTCCTGCCCCAGGTTCCGGCCACGAGGCGCGCGGCCGCCGCCAAGGATTGGCTCGCGCGCCCCGTCCTTGGTCTCCCGAAGAAGCTCCAGGCCGAAATCGCGGCCGAGACGCTGGCCGTGCTCGGTCACCCGGAGTTCGCGCCGCTCTTCGGGGAGGGCAGCCGGGCCGAAGTCCCCCTCGCGGGCGTGGTCGGCGGCCACGTCGTCGCCGGCCAGGTGGACCGGCTCCGGATCGGAGCGACCGAGGTCGACCTGGTGGACTACAAGACGAGCCGGACCCCGCCCGCCGACGAAGGCGCGATCCCCGTCCTCTATCTCCGCCAGATGGCGGCCTACCGCTCGCTTCTTCGCCCGATATTCCCCACCCGCGCCGTCCGCTGCCACCTGCTCTGGACGGAAGGCCCAAGGCTGATGCGCCTTTCGGACGAGGTTCTCAATCCCTACGCCTTGTGACCGGGGACGCGAACGAGGGATAGGGGTTCCCCCCCGCCTTGACGGGGGGTAGGGGCGACCCTACAGTTTTTACCTAGGGGGAAGGGTTGCGGGTGCCCGGCGGCGGGCTTATCTGCCCCGTTCATCCGTTGGAGGGACCGATACGATGCCGATTAACGTTACCGACGCGGACTTCGAGGCGAAGGTCTTGAAGGCGAGCGGCCCTGTTCTTGTCGATTTTTGGGCGGAATGGTGCGGGCCCTGCAAGCAGATCGCGCCCGTTCTCGAGCAGGTGGCGACGGAGATGGCGGGCAAGGTGACCGTCGCCAAAGTCAACGTGGACGAGAACCCCGGCACGCCCTCCAAGTACGGCGTCCGAGGCATCCCGACGCTGATGCTGTTCAAGGACGGCGAGGTGGCGGGAACCAAGATCGGCTCGCTCCCGCGCAACAAGCTGGTCGAGTGGATTCAGTCGGTTTTATAAGAATGGCGGTTTTGTAGTACCCACAGTCCCGTCCTTCGATGCGCCCAAGCGGGCGTGCCTCAGGACGAGGATTATCAAATGAGAGCCTCATGCTGAGGTGCGCGCATCCTTCAACGCGCGCGCCTCGAAGCATGACTACCACTTGTTCCTAAGCTCGCGGAGCTTGACGAACACCGTTTTCGCGTCCGGATGGTCCGGGAGGTCGGGGAACGATCCCCGGAGCCGCTTGATCACGCTCGGGCTTTGCAGGCGGAAGAACGTGTTGATCTCCTTCTCCAGGCCGAGGGTGGAGACGATCGGGTGCTCCGGGTCCTGGCGCTCGGCCTTTTGCGAGAGCTTGGCGGCTTCCCGGTTGTCGGGCTCGCGGTCGAGGGTGAACTGGAGATTGCGGGCGATGTAGTCGTGGCCGGGGTAGACGCGCGTCGAATCGGCGAGCTTCGCGAGCTGGGTCGCGAACGTCGTGTAGAGCGCTTCCGGGTGGCCGCCCGAGTGGCAGTTGCCGGCGCCTGCGTTGAAGAGCGTGTCGCCGCAGAAGAGCGCGGGCTCATCCGTGCGCGAGAGCAGGCAGATGTGGCTCATGGTGTGCCCGGGGGTATCCAGGCATTCGAGATCGACCGTGCGGCCGACCTTGATCACGTCGCCGGCGCCCAAGCCCCGGTCGATGCCGGCGATGCGGTCCTTCGCGCCTTTGTGCGCGAGCAGCTTCGCCCCCGTCGCCTCGATGACGGGCGCGTTGCCGCCCGTGTGGTCGCCGTGCTCGTGGGTGTTGAGAATTTGCGTGATCGTCCAGCCGCGCGCGCGCGCGCGCGCCAGGCACTTCCGGTGATCGAGCGGATCGATCGCCAGCGCCTCGCCCGTCTCCGCACACGCGATCAGGTAATTGAAATTGCGGTAATCGTTCGCCGTCCAAATGTGCTCGACGAGCATGGATGAGGATTCCCCGGTTGAAGGGCGGTCACTCTAACGTGTGGGCGCGGCGGAGTCACTTCAAGCGGCACCGCGGCGACGACAACGGTGCCGCAACGTGCCGCGGACGCCGGAGGTGCCTTTCGTCAGCCGAACAAATCCGCGTGTGTGCCCGTCCGCGCGAGGACCAGGCTGTCGCCGTCGTCCATCCACACCAGGAGCCAGTCCGGCTCGACGTGGCACTCCATGAACCCGCGCCAGCGGCCGGCCAATCGATGGGGGCGAAAGCGCGGATCGAGCCGTCCATCGCGGCTGAGAATCTCAACGAGCGTCCATGGCTTCCGGAGCGTCCACCCGCGCTTTCGAGCGCGCTTCAGATCGCGCTCGAACTGCCGGGTTGTCCGGATTCGCCGCATCAGCGGCGGGCGATCTTGAGCGCCTTAAGGTCGGGCCATTCCGTGAGATTTCGGCCGGCAAGGGCGTCCTGCATGGCCTTGCGGGTGCGCGCGTTCGGGATGCGGACGGGAAACGGCAGCCCCCGGTGGAGGCTCACCTGCCTGTAGAAGAGCCGGATCGCCTCGGCCGGCGACAGCCCCAGCCGGTCAAGAACGGCCTCGGCCTCGGCCTTCACGCGCGGCTCCATGCGGGCACGGATCATCGCCGACTTGGACATAACGATCACCTCCGATGTCCGGGCGCTTGTAGCACACCTGGGGAACAGTATCAACGAGGACTACCCCGCGATCGCACGAGGTCCCGCGATTGAAATTGCGGTAATCGTTCGCCGTCCAAATGTGCTCAACGAGCATGGATGAGGATTCCCCGGTTGAAGGGCGGTCACTCCAACGTGTGGGCGCGGCGGAGTCACTTCAAGCGGCGGGGGATGAGTCAGGCTCGAAAGCAGTGAGGTTTTAGGAATCGAGTAGGTTGAGAACGACAACGAACCGCTCACCTGCCGTGCAATTGCCGGCAAAAACAAAGGGCCTCGAGGAGATCTCCCCGAGGCCCTTGTCTTATCTGGTGGAGCCGGACGGAATCGAACCGACGACCTCTACAATGCCATTGTAGCGCTCTCCCAACTGAGCTACGGCCCCCCGGGACGTTGGCTGCGCCGGGCCCATTTCCTCGTGGATGTGCTCCTTGATCTCGGCCG
>SHVQ01000026.1 GCA_009694195.1 Rhodospirillales bacterium | reverse complement strand
CAGCGCTCTTTGGTACTGACCCGTCCCCATGGTCATGGCCGGGCTTGTCCCGGCCATCCATGCCCTTGAACTGATTGTCTTTTTTAAGACGTGGATGCCCGCGACAAGCGCGGGCATGACGAGTCAATATTAGCGGCGCTTGGTATAAGTCCGTCGAACCGCTGAGGGAAGAGGCATCATGGGCAAGGACTGCTGCGCGAATGAACCGGGATCGGTAGATCCCCGTTTCCGCCGGATCCTATACATCGCGCTCGTCGTTAATGTGACGATGTTCTTGATCGAAGTCGTCGCAGGGCTCATCGCCGGCTCGGTTTCCTTGTTGGCGGATGCCGTCGATTTCTTCGGCGATGCGGCCAATTACGGGATCAGCTTGATCGTGCTCGGGATGACGCTGCAGTGGCGTGCCCGGGCGGCCTTGCTCAAGGGCATCACCATGGGCCTGTTCGGCCTTTGGGTGATCGGCGCCGCGACGAGGCTCGCACTTGATGGCGGGATACCCGATGCGGCGACGATGGGGGCCGTGGGCTTCCTCGCCCTGATTGCCAACGTAACGGTCGCCGTGTTGCTCTTCCGCTACCGCACCGGCGACAGCAACATGCGCTCCGTCTGGCTTTGCAGCCGCAACGACGCCATCGGCAACGTGGCCGTGATGTTGGCGGCGAGCGGTGTGTTTGCCACCGGGACGCGCTGGCCCGACCTGCTGGTGGCCGTCATCATGGCAAGCCTTGCGCTCACCGCCGCATTCCAGGTGATCCGGCAAGCGATCGGCGAAATGAAGGATCATTCGTTAGGCGCCGCCGAGACAATGGGACACTGAGGATGAAGTCGTGGCTTTCTCTGACTGCCGCGGCCCTGATACTGGGCATCAGCGTTGGCCCAGCGAGTGCGGAGCCGGTGCAGTACACCTGGCACGGCTACGGCACCAACGTGATGGGCAGCTCAAAATGCAGCGGCTACGAGATGAACATCAATGTCTACGTGGAGAACGGCAAGGTTTGGGGGGATTGGCTGCAGACTGGCCGCGTCGTGCGCAAATTCAGCCTTCCTCTCGCCGCCGATGGCAGCTTCAACGGCCAAGTAGACCTGCAGGCCAGCATCATGAACGTGAAGGGCAATATCTCCGCCGATTCCGCGCGGATGGACATGAACGGCTATTGCGTGTTCGGCGGAATCTTGAAGAAGAAGCAATAGGGCCACAAGGAAGACGCCGACCGCCGGCAACGAGCTGACCTTCATGGATCAGCTCGTCGGCAACTTCGGCCGCTTCAGAAAGGGCGACACGGACAAGGCCGGCAAGTAGACCGCTCGCCCGATCTCGCCATTCCCGCGCCGGGGTCTGCGGGGGAATCCCCCGCAAGAGGCCCCCTTGTCGCGGGAATCCAGACCAAAAAGAAAGACTGGGCCCCCGCGTTCGCGGAGGCGACGGAGGCGTCGCCTCTCCCCTACGCAAGGATCGCCAGCAGCAGGATCGCGACGATGTTGATGATCTTGATCATCGGGTTGACGGCGGGGCCGGCGGTGTCCTTGTAGGGATCGCCGACCGTGTCCCCGGTCACCGCGGCCTTGTGGGCATCCGAGCCCTTGCCGCCGTGGTGGCCGTCCTCGATGTATTTCTTGGCGTTGTCCCAGGCGCCGCCGCCGGACGTCATCGAGATCGCGACGAAGAGCCCGGTGACGATGGTGCCGAGCAGCATCGCGCCGAGCGCCGAGAAGGCGGCGGCCTGGCCGCCGATCCAGTTGATCACGAAATACATCACCGCCGGCGCCAACACGGGGAGCAGCGAGGGAACGATCATCTCCTTGATCGCGGCCTTGGTGAGAATATCGACGCAGCGGCCGTATTCCGGCTTCGCCGTCCCTTCCATGATGCCCTTGATCTCGCGGAACTGGCGCCGCACCTCGATGACGACGGCGCCGGCCGCGCGGCCGACCGCGGTCATGCCCATGGCCCCGAACAGGTAGGGCAAGAGGCCGCCGATGAAGAGCCCGATCACCACGTAGGGATCCTGGAGCGTGAACGTCACCTTGACGTTCGGGAAATAGTGCTTCAGCTCCTCGGTATACGCCGCGAACAGCACGAGGGCGGCGAGGCCCGCCGAGCCGATGGCATAGCCCTTGGTCACCGCCTTCGTCGTGTTGCCGACCGCATCGAGGGCGTCCGTCGTCTTCCGCACTTCCGGCGGCAGGTTGGCCATCTGGGCGATGCCGCCCGCGTTGTCGGTCACGGGCCCGAACGCATCGAGCGCCACCACGATCCCGGCCAGCGCCAGCATCGTCGTCGCCGCCATGGCAATGCCGAAGAGGCCGGCCGCGATGTAGGACGTGATGATGCCGGCGCAGATCACGACCACGGGGAGCGCCGTCGCTTCCATCGACACGGCCAGGCCCTGAATGATGTTGGTGGCGTGGCCCGTTTCCGACGCCGCCGCGACGCTGCGGACGGGGCGGAAGTTGGTCCCGGTGTAGTATTCGGTGATCCACACGATCAGGCCGGTGACGCCCAGGCCGATCAAGCCGCAAACGAACAGGCGCGTGCCGGTGAGCGTGCGGCCGGCGGCCTGGAACGCGGTGTCCCAACCGACGTAGAAGTGAATCACGAACGCGATCATCACGGCCGAGAGGACGGCGCTGCCGATCAGTCCCTTGTAGAGCGCGCCCATGATGTTCCCGCTCGGGCCCAGGCGCACGAACCAGGTCGAAATCACGGACGCGATGATGCAGACGCCGCCGATCAGAAGCGGAAGCGTCATCATCGTCTCCTGCGCCGGGCCGGTGAAGAAAATGGCGCCCAGCAGCATGGTCGCGACGAGCGTGACGGCATAGGTCTCGAACAGGTCGGCCGCCATCCCCGCGCAGTCGCCGACGTTGTCGCCGACGTTATCGGCGATGACGCCGGCATTGCGGGGATCGTCCTCGGGAATGCCGGCTTCGATCTTGCCGACGAGGTCGGAGCCGACGTCGGCGCCCTTGGTGAAGATGCCGCCGCCGAGCCGCGCGAAGATGGAGATGAGCGATGCGCCGAAGCCGAGCGCCACGAGCGCTTCGAGGATGTGCCGCATGCCCTCCGGGGTCGCCGAATTGTAAACGCGCCGCATGATGAGGTAGTAGCCGGCGACACCGAGCAGCGCCAAGCCCACCACCAGCATGCCGGTGATCGCGCCCGACTTGAACGCGAGGGAGAGACCTTCGGCGAGGCCGCCCGAGCGCGCGGCTTCCGCGGTGCGCACGTTGGCGCGGACCGAGACGTTCATCCCGACATAGCCGGCGAGGCCCGAGAGAAAGGCCCCGAGGAAGTATCCGACCGCCACGGCCATCCCGAGCTTGAGCCCGAGCAGCACGCCGATGATCACGCCGACGACCGCGACGGTGGTGTACTGGCGATTGAGGTAGGCCCTGGCGCCCTCCTGCACCGCCGCTGCGATCTCCTGCATCCGCGCGTTGCCGGCCGGCGCGGACAGCACGGAACGCGCCGTGTAAGCGCCGTAAAGAAGGGCCACAAGGCCGCAAGCGATCACCAGAATTTCAACGCTCGACATGCTCGGAGATTCCTCTTGTATGACCGGAACGCGCGAGGAGAAAGACGGCCAGTTGCCTGGCCTTGAGACAGCGCCCGAATGCCCCCGCTGGAAAATGCCAGATGGCCGGGGATAAGGCAACAGAAGGCAGGCGGGCCTCATTCCGCAATGGAATTATGGCCCGCGCAGGGAGGTCTGCCTCCCAAGCGTGCCCGCGGATTCCCATAGGTTATGGCCATCTACCTGCCGTGTCGGCTTCGAAGAGAGTCGTCGCGATGACAGTCCATAATTCAATTTGCTTGATATATATAAAGCAAATTGCCATATAATCCTGAATGTGGGCCGTCAGCTACACCGCCGAGGCTTTGCGAGCGTTGAGCCGGATGGACCGGGTGATCGCCAGGCGCATCCGGTCGAAGGTCTTGGCGCTGGCACGGAACCCCAATGCGCCCAACAACAACGTCAAGAAGCTGTCGGGAGTCGCGGGTTACAGGTTGCGCATTGGCGACTGGCGCGTGATCTACACGCTCCGGCACCAGACGCTGACGGTCATCGTCGTGCACGTTGGGCATCGAAGCGAGGTTTACGAATGACGAGGCAGATCATCACGTGCGGCGGCAAGCCGGCCTTTGTCGTCATCCCGATCGACGAGTGGCGCCGCATTGAGGCGACGTTGGAGGACCGCGCCGACGCGGCCGCCGTGCGGGCATTTCTGAAACACCCGTCCGAGACTTTTCCCGATTCCGTCGTCGCGGCGATTCTCGACGGTGCGCACCCGATCAAAGCTATGCGGCGGCACCGCGGCATGACCCAGACGCAACTCGCAAAGGCCATCGCTACGAGCCCGGTCTACATTTCGCAGGTCGAGCGGGGCGAGCGCCGCGCCGGCCGCAAGCTCCTGGCAAAGCTCGGCAAGGCGCTTCGGGTCGATGCGAACCTGCTGGATCTCGGCGCCGGCTAGGAGCGGCTGCCCTATCCGCTCGCGGCGGGCGTTTCCGTCACCGACTGGATCAGCACGTTCCGGACCGTCCCCGGCGACGCCACCTTGTCCGCCACCATCTGCAGGCGCTTCTTGATCACCAGGATGTCGAGGTTCTCTTCTTTCTTCAGGAGCCGCGGGATGAAGGCGTGGAGCTCGCGGAGAAAGGCGTCGCTCAAGCGCGGCATCGCCCGCTGGACGCGGACCGTGTTTTCGTTGCCGACGGTCTCCAGCTTCAACTGGATTTGAATGAGAGCGGCGACCCGGTCCCCCTGAAAGATGGTGACCACGAGCGGGTCCATGTCGATGAAGACGGGCGGGCCGGTCGGCACCTTGACCGCCTGGACCTCGTCCGGGGACTTTTCGGCGAAGGGCCCGAGCTTGAGCCACTTCATCGTGCTCACGGTGCCGCCCGTGATCATCATGAGCAGCGCAAAGGCGATGACGACGATTTTCATTGTTCTAAGCGCCCATCGAGTGCCGGATTATAACGGTGCCCGGCGGCGAGAAAGCAATCGATTAATCGCTTAAGGGGGTCTCTTGCGGGGGACCTTCCTTCGCCCGCCGAAGCGGGCTTCGCGAAGGCGGGTTCCCCCGCAGACCCCACTTGTGGCGGTAGCCGCCCTGGGCGAGCCGCATCGGTCGCCCCGCCGCATCAAGGACGCGGACGTTGCCGCCCTGCCCCAGCCGTTGCTTGCGCCTGCCCTGGGGGTCTGGGGGAATCCCCCAAAAGAAACCCCCTTGGATAATGCGGCCGATCGGCGTCAGCCTGAGGCCAAGCGAGCGGGAAAGCCTCTCGACCGCCTCTTTTCGCGCGGGCGGAACCGTGAACACGAGCTCGTAGTCGTCGCCTCCCGTGAGCGCTGCCGCGAGAAGCCTGACGTCGGCGCGAACGGCGGCCCGGCCGGCCGCCGACAGCGGCACGCGCGCGGCCGCGATCTCGGCCGCGACACCCGATGCCTCGCAAATGTGGCCGAGGTCGGCGACCAGACCGTCGGAAACGTCGACGGCCGAGCGCGCGATTCCGAAGAGCTTCGCCCCGAGCGCCACGCGCGGCACGGGCTCCCGGTATCGCCGCAGCAGGACCCGGCGATGGCTGGAAGAGAGGGCCTTGAGCTTGCCTTGCGCGACCATCAGCCCGAGCGCGCCGTCGCCGAGCGCGCCTGACACGTAGACGATATCGCCGGCCCGTGCGCCACCGCGCGTGAGCGCGCGGCCGCGAGCGACGGTCCCGAGCGCTGTCACCGTGAACGTCGTCGGCCCCGGGGTTGCCGCGGTGTCCCCGCCGATCAGCGGAATTTTAAATTTCCGCTGCATGCGCGCGAGGCCGCGGGCGAACCCATCGATCCAGTGGGCGTCGATCTCGCGGTCGAACGTGGCCGCCAGCGTGTACCCGCGCGGCGTCGCCCCCATGGCCGCGAGGTCGGAAAGATTGACGGCCAGCGCCTTCACGCCCACCGTCTCCGGCGCATCCGCCGGCAGATAGTGAACGCCGGCGACGATCGTGTCGGTCGTGACGACGAGTTCGTGGCCTTTCCGGATCGCGAGCACGGCGGCATCGTCCATGAGGCCGAGCGCGCCCGGTTCCGACCGTGCGAGCGGGGCGAAGCAGCGGTGGATCAGCTCGAATTCGCTAAGCTTCGCTCGCGCCATGCGCGGATTCCCCGAAGGCGTGCGGCCGGGCCTTCCGCGCGACGCCGTCGAGCACGCCGTTGACGAACGCGGGCTCGCTGCCGGCGAAGAACGCGTGGGCCACGTCCACATACTCGCTGATGACGACCCGCGGCGGAACATCGAGTCGGGCGACAAGCTCGTAGGCGCCCGCCCTCAGCACCGCCTTCAACAGCATTTCCAGGCGCTCCATCGTCCGGCCGCCGGCAAGGGCGTCGGCGATCATCCGGTCGATCTCATCTTTTCGGCGCCAAGCCCCCCGCACCACATCCCGGAGCCAGGCTTTGTCCGGCTGGGCGAGATCGCGTTCGACCGGCGCCGACGCCGTTGCGTCCTCTGCGGCGGCGGCGTTATGCGCCATGCTCCACCGCCGGGCGAAAAATTCTTCGAGCACCGGGTCCACCGGTGCATCCGTCATCTCGATTTCGTAGAGCGCCTGCACGGCCGCGAGACGGGCCGCGCTGCGTCCCTCTCCGGTCCAGGCTCCCGCCGGGCCGCCGTCTTCGCCGGGCACCGGCTGCTTCGTCATCGCCGTCGCGGCCGGTCGAGTCGGCGCTTGAGCTCGATCATGCGAAGGCATGCCCGCGCCGCTTCGGCGCCCTTGTTCTTGCGGTCGACGGCGGCGCGCTCCACCGCCTGCTCCCGGGTCGCGCATGTCAGCACGCCGAAGCCGAGCGCCAGGCCCCGGTCGACGGCGAGGCTCATCAGCGCCCGGCTCGATTCACGGCAGATGTGGTCGTAGTGATCGGTCTCGCCGCGGATCACGCAGCCGAGCGCGACGAAGCCGTCGAACCGCCGCGTGCGGACGGCGAGCGCAAGGGCGGCCGGAATCTCGAAGACGCCGGGGACGGTGATCCGCTCGATCGACGCGCCTCCCGACTCCAGCACCGCGCTGGCACCCGCGAGGAGCTGATCGGCGACCTCTTCGTAATAGCGCGACTCGAGAATGAGAACGCGGGGAGCTTTCTTCTTCATGTCCCCTCCACCGCCTGGATCGCGCGCTGCCCGACGACCGTGAGCCCGTAGCCTTCCAGGCCGATGATGGTGCGCTTGGTGTTCGAGAGAAGGACCATGTCGCGGACGCCGAGGTCGAGGAGAATTTGCGCACCGACGCCGTAGTCGCGGAGATCGGTGCCCGGTTGCTTGGAGCCGCCCATCTTCGACCGCACCCGGTCGGAGAGGCTGGTCGGGTGGGGCTCGCGGATAAGGACCAGAGCTCCCCGGCCCTCCTTGGCGATGATGCGCATGGAGTCGTAGAGGTCCCGCGCCTTGCCGGTCGAGGCGTCGCCGAGAACGTCGTCGAGGACGTTGAGGGCGTGCATGCGGACGAGCACCGGCCCGCCGGTCGATACGTCGCCCTTCACCAGGGCCACGTGTTCGGCATAGGCGACCTGGTTCTTGTAGATCAGCATCTTGAATTCGCCGGCATAGACGCTGTTGAGGCTCGTCTCCAGCACCCGCTCGATGATCCGGTCGTGCTTCAGCCGATAGGCGATGAGGTCGGCGATGGTCGCGATCTTGAGGCCGTGGCGCTGGGCGAAGCCGACCAAGTCCGGCATCCGCGCCATGGTGCCGTCCTCGTTCATGATCTCGCAGATCACGCTGGACGGATTGAGTCCGGCGAGGCGCGCCAAGTCCACCGATGCTTCGGTGTGTCCCGTCCGCACGAGCACCCCCCCCTCCCGCGCGCGCAGCGGAAAGACGTGGCCGGGCGAGGCGAGGTCGGCGGCGCCCTTGGTCGGATCGATGGCAACCGCAATCGTGCGGGCGCGGTCGGAGGCCGAAATCCCCGTGGTCACCCCTTCGCGCGCCTCGATCGAAACCGTGAACGCCGTCGCGTGGCGCGATGCGTTCATCTGCGCCATCAGCGGCAGGTTGAGCTGTTTGACGCGCTCGGGCGCGAGCGTGAGACAGATCAGCCCGCGGCCGTACTTGGCCATGAAATTGATGGCGTCCGGCGTCGCCATCTGGGCGGGTATGACGAGGTCGCCTTCGTTCTCCCGCGACTCGTCGTCGACCAGGATGTACATCCGGCCGTTACGGGCATCCTCGATGATGTCCTCGATTGAGGCGAGCGCATCTTTGAACGGCACGGCGGGTCATTCCTTCCCGAGAAGGCGGGCAACATAACGCGCCACCGCGTCGATTTCCAGGTTGACGCCGTCGCCGGCGCGAAGCCCGCCCAATGTGGTGACCCGGCGGGTGTGGGGGATGAGGTTGACGCGGAAGCGCCGGCCCGCGACCGTGTTCACGGTGAGCGAGACGCCGTCGAGGGTGACGGACCCCTTCGCCGCGATGTAAGGCGCGAGGTCCGGCGGCGCCTCGAATTCGATGCGGAGCGAGTCGCCCTCGGGCGCCACGGCGGCGACGTGGGCCGTACCGTCCACATGGCCGAGGACGAGGTGGCCGCCGAGCTCGTCGCCCGCCTTGACGGGGCGCTCCAGGTTAACGGGCGTGCCCTCCGTCCAACGCCCAAGGGTGGTGCGGCTCAATGTTTCGGCCGAGACGGTGACGGCGAACCAGCCCGGTCCTTTGTCGACGACCGTGAGGCAGGCGCCCGAACACGCGATCGAGGCGCCGACCGCGACGCTCCCCGTGTCGTAGGCGGTCGCGATCTCGAGCCGCCGGTCGCCGCCCGGCACCACGCACTTCACCCGCCCGAGGTCGGTGATGATTCCGGTGAACATCGGCGCCACCCGCCTTCGTCGTCAAAGTCCCTCTCCCGCGCGAGCGGGAGAGGGTGGCGAACCCGCGGGCTTGACCCGCGGGGAGCCGGGTGAGGGGATGGCGTCAGTCCTCATGAGGGCGCGTCGGTTATGGTGGTCCGCAAGCGGAGTGCCGTGCGATCTGACATCAGCATCAGCAGCATAGCACCCTCGCCCTCCCGACCCTAAAGGGCCGGGTCCCTCCCTCTCCCGCTCGCGCGGGAGAGGGGCTGTTAGTTTCCGCTTCGTCCGTAGGTTTCCACAACGTCGGCGCCGAGCTCGCGCACGCTCGTGCGCATAAAGGCAGGTGCCTGCGCGAGGTCGGCAATGTCGAGCCCGGCCGCCGCCGGCACGCCGCCGTCGCCGATCAGCTTGGGCGCCCGGAACCAGACGAGACCGTCGATCAGCCCACGGCCCACCAGCGCGCCCGCAAGAGCGGCGCCGCCCTCGACGAGGACGCGAGTAAGCCCGCGGTGGCCGAGCGCCTCGGCCACCCGGGCGAGATCGGGCCGGCCGTCCTTGCCGGCCTCCACGTCGATGATCTCGACCCCAAGGGCGGCGAGCGCACCCCTCGCCCGCTCGTCGGCGGGCTCCGTCGTGATGACCCACGTCGGCACCAGCCGCGCGGTCGTCGCGAGCTTGCTCGCGGCCGGAAGACGGAGACGGCTGTCGAGCACGATGCGGACCGGCGAGCGCCATTCGCAGCCGGGAAGCCGGCAGGTGAGCTCAGGGTCGTCGGCAAGAGCGGTGCCGATGCCGATCATCACGGCGTCGTGCTCGGCCCGCAGCCGATGCGCCGCGAGGCGCGCTCCTTCTCCCGTGATCCAGCGGCTTTCGCCCGCCCGCGTCGCGATGCGGCCGTCGAGCGTGGTCGCGACTTTCAGCGTGAAGAGCGGGCGTCCTTCTTTCACCCGCAGGAAGAACCCGGCGTTGAGGCGCGCGGCCTCGCGTTCGAGCACGCCGGCGCGGACGTCGATGCCGGCCGCCCGCAGCCGTTCAAGCCCCTTGCCGGAGACGCGCGGGTCCGGGTCCTCGACCGCGGCGACGCAGCGGCGGATGCCGGCCGCGATGAGGGCTTCCGAACAGGGCGGGGTTCGGCCGTGATGGTCGCAGGGCTCGAGGCTGATGTAAGCGGTGGCGCCGCGGGCGAAATCGCCCGCCCGTTTCAGCGCCTCGGTTTCGGCGTGCGGACGGCCGCCGGGTTGCGTCCATCCGCGCCCGACCACGCGGCCGCCGAGGTCAGGGCGCACGAGCACGCAACCGACCGCCGGGTTGGGCCACACCTGGCCGAGAACGCGCCCGGCGAGCCCGAGCGCGGCCTGCATGTGCTCGGCATCGGCGTCGTCACTCGTCCTTTTCGTCACCCAGCCTCCCGACGAACTCCTCGAAGTCCTTGGCCTCGCGGAAGTTCTTGTAGACGGAGGCGAACCGCACGTAGCCGACCTTGTCGAGATCGGCCAAATTCTCCATCACCATCTCGCCGATCACTTTGGTCGGGATCTCGCTCTCGCCGAGAGTCTCGAGGCGGCGCTGGATGCTGTTGACGACGCGCTCGATCTTCTCGTTGTCCACCGGGCGCTTGCGCAGCGCGATCTGCATGGAGCGCAACAGCTTCTCGCGGTCGAACGGCACCTTTTCGCCGTTGCTCTTGACGACCATCAGCTCGCGAAGCTGCACGCGCTCGAAGGTCGTGAACCGCGCGCTACAATCCGGGCAGTAGCGGCGCCTTCGGATGGCCGCGTTGTCCTCGGTCGGGCGCGAGTCTTTCACCTGGGTGTCTTGGTGGCCGCAAAACGGACAGCGCATGGAGTCTTATCCCCTCGTCCTGTGTTTGATCGTCCCCGGGTCCGGGTCCGGACCCCCTCACATGTCGGCGTAGATCGGAAAGCGCCGGCAAAGCTCCGACACCTTCGCGAGGGCGGCGCGTTCGGCCGCCCCGTTGTCGTCGCGGTTCCGCGCGAGCCCGTCGAGAACGTCGGCGATCCACTCGCCGATATGGCGGAACTCGCCCGGGCCGAAGCCGCGCGTCGTGCCGGCGGGCGAGCCCAATCGGATGCCCGAGGTCACCATCGGCTTCTCCGGATCGAACGGGATCGCGTTCTTGTTGCAGGTCATACCGGCGCGCTCGAGGCTCGCTTCCGCGATGTTGCCGGTGAGGCGCTTCGGCCGGAGATCGACCAGCAGCAAGTGCGTGTCGGTCCCGCCGGAGACGATGTCGAGCCCGCGGTTCTGGAGAACGGAGGCGAGCGTCTTCGCGTTCTCGACGATGCGCCGGGCGTAGCCCTTGAACTCGGGCCGCAGGGCTTCCGCGAAGGCAACCGCCTTCCCGGCGATGAGGTGCATGAGCGGCCCGCCCTGGAGGCCCGGAAACACCGCGGAGTTGATCTTCTTCCCGATCTCCGGATCGTTCGAGAGGATCAGCCCGCCGCGGGCCCCGCGCAGCGTTTTGTGGGTGGTCGAGGTGACGACGTGGGCGTGGGGCAGCGGGCTCGGGTGCACGCCCGCCGCGACGAGGCCCGCGAAGTGCGCCATGTCGACCATCAGAAAAGCGCCGACGCCGTCGGCAATTTTTCGGAAGCGAGCGAAATCGAGGATGCGCGGGTAGGCCGAGCCGCCGCAGATGATCAGCTTCGGTTTATGCTCGGCCGCCAGCCGCTCGACTTCGTCGAAATCGATCAGTGCGTCCGATTGACGGACGCCGTATTGGTAGGCCTTGAACCATTTTCCGGACAGGCTGACGGACGCGCCGTGGGTCAGGTGCCCGCCGTGGGCGAGCTTCAGGCCGAGGATGGGGTCGCCCGGCTGCAAAAGCGCGAGCATGACGGTCCCGTTGGCCTGGGCGCCCGAGTGCGGCTGCACGTTGGCGTAAGCGCAGTCGAAGAGCTTCTTCGCCCGCTCGATCGCGAGCGCCTCGACGCGGTCGACAAATTCGCATCCGCCGTAGTAACGCTTGCCGGGGTAGCCTTCGGCATATTTGTTGGTCATCACCGAGCCCGTCGCCTCGAGGACGGCGCGCGACACGATGTTCTCGGACGCGATCAGCTCGATCTGGTCCTGCTCGCGCTTGAGCTCGCCCCGGATCGCGGCCTGGATCTCGGGGTCGGTCTCGGCCAGCGTGCGGCCGAAGAAGTCCGCGTGCTGGGGGCTCGGATAGGCGGCTTTGGCGGCGGTCATCGTTCCTCCCAGGGGCTCGCTCCCGATTCAGACGGGCTGCGAGAGCTTGTCCACGCGGCGCACGTGGCGGCCGCCCTCGAACGGCGTTTCCAGAAAGATCTTCAGGCAGTCGCGGGCAACCTCGGAGCCGATCAGGCGGCCGCCGAAACAGACCACGTTGGCGTCGTTGTGCTGGCGCGTCAGCCGGGCCCCGGTCCCGTCGTGGACGACGGCGGCCCGGACCCCCGGATGACGATTGGCGGCCATGGCGATGCCGATCCCGGTGCCGCAGACGAGGACGCCGCGTTCGGCCTTCCCGTCCTTCAGCGCCTTGGCGACCGCGTTGGCGAAGTCGGGATAGTCGACGGAGTCCCGGCTGTTCGTCCCGAGATCGAGGACGGTGTAGCCGGCCTCCTTCATATCCCCCGCGAGCGTCGTCTTCAGGTCGAAGCCCGCGTGATCGCTGGCAACGGCAATGGTCATGCGTGACATGGGCGCGGCGTTCGCCCTCCCCAGCCGAGTTGTTCGAAGGGTCCGGAGGCTCTCGGGACGCCCCCAGGGTGTACCATATATCGCTTGCCCTTGTCAGCCCGACACAAGTTGTCGGCCGAGCCGGAACCGGGGCGGCTCCCTGGCGCTGACGGGTGGGGCGCGAAGGCGAATTTAGGGGCGTTACGCAGGATCAGGAGCCCCCTCGCCGCTCCGCCATCGTCACGGCGGCGGCGGCGGCGAAGATGACGATACCGCCGACCCACGTCAGCACATGCGGCGTTTCGGCGAAGAAGACGTAGCCGATCGCCGACGCCCACACGAGCTTCATGAAGTCGAACGGGAGAACGGCCGTCATGTCGGCTTCGCGGAACGCCTGCGCGACCGCGATCATGCCGATCCCGGCGAGGCCTCCGATGAGGGCGAGCAGAGCGAACTCCTCCCAGGTCGGCGTCTGCCAGACCGGCACCGCGCCGAGGAGCGACAACGGCGTCGAGAGCGCGCCGATGTAGATGGTGATGGTGAAGCTGTGGTCCGTCCGCGCCACGATCTTCATGAGGATCATCGTCAGGCCCCACCCCGCCGCCGAACAGAGAACGAGGATCGAGCCGAGGTCGAAAACGTCGATCCCCGGCCGGATGATGATGAGGGCGCCGGCGCAACCGATAACGAGGGCGATCGCGCGTTTCCAGCCGAGCGTCTCGCCGAGCACGAGCGGCGCCAGCACAGCCGCGAAGAGCGGCGAGGAGAAATCGAGGGCCGTCACCTTGGCGAGCGGTGAGAGGCTGACGGCAAGAAAGAAGAGAAAGGAGTCGAAGGCGCTCAATGCGCCGCACAGGAGATAGATGCCGAGCCGCCGCGTCTTCAGGAGCGCGAGACCGCGCAGCATCGGGAGGAAGACGACGAACGCGAAGAGGCAGCGGAAGAAGGCGATTTCGAACGGGTGGATCGTGACGGACACCGTGCGGACGAAGCCGTTCATGGTGGCGAAGGCGACGGTGGAAGCGAGCATGAACGCCATGCCGCGGAGCGCGGACCACCGGGAATGCGCGGTCATCGCGCGCCGCCTTCCGCCGGCTCCGCCCGCTCGCCGTAGACCAGGATGAGCGCGCCCGCGAAGATCACGGCGCCGCCTGCGAGCGTCCATGCGTCCGGGACCTCGAAGAACACGAAGAAGCCGATCGCCGCGGCCCACACGAGCTTAAGGAATTCGAGCGGCGTCACCGCGGTGACGTCCGCGTGCCGGAACGCCTGGGCGATCGCGAAGATGGCGAGGCCGGCGAGCGCTCCGTTGAAAACCAGCCACGCCCATCCTTCGGCCGAGGGCATCGTCCACACGGTCGCCGCCGGGACGAGCGCGAAGAGCGTCGTCAGCAGGCTCATATAAAAGGTGACGGTGATACTGGCCTCGGTCCGCGCGAGCGCCTTCATGACGATGAGCGTCGCCCCCCAGAACGCGGCCGAGATCAAGACCAGGATCGCGCCCCAGTCGAAGGGCGCGTATTGCGGCCGGATCACCATCAGCATGCCGGCGAAGCCGACGGCAAGCGCCGCCGCCCGGCGAAGTCGGAACGCCTCGCCCAGGACCGCGACGGCGAGCACGGCGGCGAAAATAGGCGCCGTGAACGCAAGCGCGTGCACCTTGGCGAGCGGCGTGATCGTGAGCGCGAAGAATATGAGGAACGTATCGGCGGCGTTGAGCGCCGCGGCCAGGAGATAGAGGCCGAGCCGCCGCGGCCGACGCATCTCCGGGGCCGCCCGGGCCAGGATCGGAAGCATGCAAAGGAAGGCAAACAGGAAGCGGAAGAAGGCGACCTCGAACGGGTGCAATTCGCGCGCCGCCATCCGCACGCCGCCGTGCAAGACGGTGAAGCCGAGGGTGGCCACCACCATCCAGCCCATCCCGCGCACGACGGACGGTACCCCCTGGCCCATCTTCATGCCCGCTGAGATCTAAACACGTCATGCGCGGGCTCGACCCGCGCATCCACGTCTTCAAACCGTGGGTGGCCGGGACAAGCCCGGCCATGACACCGTGTTGAATTCATGTGCCCGCCTCCCGCCGCTCCGCCCGCACGCGGCTTTCCCGGTAGGCGATGTACGTGGACGCACCGAAGATCATGATGCCGCCGATCCACGTCCAGAGATCGGCGAGCTCGCTGAAGACGACGAAGCCGATGACGGCGGCCCAGACGAGCTTCAGGAAATCGAGCGGCATGATGGCCGTCACTTCGCACTCCTTGATCGCCTGGGCTTGGAGCATGAGCCCGACGTTGCTGAGCACGCCCGCGAGAACGAGCCACGCAAACTGCTCGCCGGTCGGCATCTGCCAGACGAACAGGGTTCCGATGAGCGTGATCGGCGCGATGAAGATGGTCGAATAGAGGGTGATCGTCACGCTCGAATCCGTGCGCGCGAGAACCTTGATCGCGATGAGCGCGAACCCCCAGCAGAACGCCCCGAAGAGCACGAGGAGGGATCCGGTTTCGAGCGCGATGAAGCCCGGCCGGACGATGGCGAGCGTGCCCGCTAACCCGAGGATCAGCGCGGCGACGCGGCGGGCCCGAATGCGCTCGCCGAGAAGGAAGACGGCGATGACCGTCGCGAACAGCGGGGCGGAAAAGTCGAGAGCGACCGCCTTCGCGAGCACGATGGTCGAAAGGCCGTAGAGGAAGCTCATCATCGCGACGGCCTGCAGGACGCCCCGGAGCGCGTGAAAGCCCAAGCGCCCGGTGCGGAGAGGACCCCAGCCCTGGCGGACGAACCACGGCAGGAACATGAGGAACCCGAAGACGTTCCGCAGGAACGAGATTTCGAACGGGTGCATTTCGGCCGTGAGATACCGCATCACCGCCGTCATGACCGTGAGCGCAAGCGTGGAAAGCGCCATGAACACGACACCCCGAAGGGTGGCGCGGGGGAACGACGCTGCGGTGCCGTCCGCGGTCGCGGCTTCGGGCGGCCGGGTCTCCATCGCCGCTAACCCTGGCGCCCGGGAGCGCGCGCCAACGGCTCGGTTGCCGGCACGCGGGCCCTGCCTTCGCTCAACCCCGCCGTCATCGCCGAGCCGAAGATCATGGCGCCGCCGACCCACGTCCACACGTCGACCACCTCGGCGAACACGAGATAGCCGAGAACGGAGGCCCACACCAACTTCAGGAATTCGAGCGGCATGATGGCCGTCACGTCGCCTTCCTTGAACGCCTGGGCCTGGCAAACGTGGGCGAAGCTTCCGAGCGCGCCAACGAGAAGAAGCCACGCAAGCTGGCTCGCGGTCGGCCATTGCCACACGAACATCGCGG
Source organism: Rhodospirillales bacterium (assembly GCA_009694195.1). Classification (GTDB taxonomy): domain Bacteria; phylum Pseudomonadota; class Alphaproteobacteria; order Rhodospirillales; family SHVQ01; genus SHVQ01. The sequence continues at coordinate 22,864 of SHVQ01000026.1, read as the reverse complement.
CCACAAGCGCGATCGGAGTCGTAAAGATGGTCGAGTAGATGGTGAGCGTGACGCTGGAATCGGTGCGTGTGAGCACCTTGATGACGACGAGGGCAATGCCCCACGACGCCGCGGCGATCAGCATGCAGAGCGTGCCGGTATCGAACTCGATGAAACCCGGCCGCACGATCACCAGCGCGCCCGCAAACCCGACGGCGAGCGCCGCAACCCGCCTGAACCGGAGCGGCTCGCCGAGCAGCAGGATCGCGAGCAGCGTCGCGAACAAGGGCGCCGAGAAGTCGAGCGCCACGTACTTGGCGAGCGGGATCAGGCTCAGGCCCACGAAGGCGGTCAGCAGCGCAACCGCCTGCAGCAGACCGCGAAGCGCATGGAGGCCGAGGCGTTCGGTCTTCAGCGGTCCCCACCCGTAGCGGACGAAAAACGGCAGGAACACCAGGAACCCGAACAGCGAGCGAAAGAAGGCCACTTCGATGGCGTGAAGCTCCGTCGCGATGGTGCGCGCGATCGTGCCCATGATGATGAGGGCGAGCGTGGCCAGCACCATGAACGCCATGCCGCGGAGCGTGCCGCTCATGGCGCGACCGGAGACGCTTGCGACCCCTGTCCTTCGGCCCGGAGCCGGCTCTCGCGATAGGCGATGTACACGACCGAGCCGAAGATCATCGTCGCGCCGACCCACACCCAGAGGGTCGGAATTTCGGAATAGAGGAGAAACCCGATCACGGCCGCCCAAATCAGCCGCAGGAAATCGAACGGCAGCACCAGTGTCAGGTCGGCCGCGCGGAACGCCTGGGCGTAACACCAGTTGGCGACTGTGGTGCCGATGCCGATGACGAGCAGGATCGGGAGCTGTTCCGGGGTCGGTGTCTGCCAAAACGGAAGCGCCGCCAGGAGCGCGAACGGCGCGCCGAGCACCATTGAATAAAGCGTAATGGTGGTGCTGGATTCCGTGCGCGAGGCGACCTTGATGGTGATGATCGAAATGCCCCAGCAGACCGAGGTGCCGAGCATGAGGATGGTCCCGGTGTCAAGCTCACCCGCATCCGGCCGCACCACGACCAGCATGCCCGCAAAGCCGATGAGCAGCGCCGCGATCCGGCGGACGCGGATCTTTTCCCCCAGCATGACGACGGCAAGCACGGTCGCGAACAGCGGGCCCGAGAAATCGAGCGCCGTCACCTTGGCGAGCGGCACGAGCTGCACCGCCGTGTAGAAGCAGAACGTCGCTCCCACGAACGCCGCGCTGCGGATCACATGGAGGCGGAGATTGTTCGTCCGGAACACGCCCAGTCCGTCGCGGACCATTACGGGCACGAACACGAGCACGCCGAGAAGGATGCGGAAGAAGGAGACCTCGAACGGATGCATCTCCTCGGCCGCCATCCGGATCGCCACTTGCATCCAGGCCAGCACGACCCCGGTCGCGACCATGTAGACGATTCCGCGCACCCAGCCGGGCGCGCCCCGGAAGCGGTGCGCGAGCGTGATCAGCGGTTTCATGACGATGCGGGCTTCATGCAACCGCGCCGGGCGTTCAGTCCGCGGCCGCCGCCGGGGCCCGTTGCTGGCGCACCCGGCTCTCGCGGACGGAAATGTACGTGGCCGAGCCGAAGATCATCACCGCCCCCACCCAGGTCCAGAGGTCCGGCACTTCGCCGAAGACCACATAGGCGCTGAACGAGACCCAGATCATCTTGAGGAAATTGAGCGGCAGCACGGCCGTCAAGTCGGCCTCCTTGAAGGCCTGGTTGACGAGCAGGTGATTGGCGCAGCCGATGCCGCCGATGAGGGCGAGCCACGCGAGCTGCGCCGGCGTCGGCGTCGTCCAGAACGGCAATGCCGCGATCAGCGTCAGCGGGGTCGCAAGCATCAGCGTGTAAATGGCGGTCGTGGCCGAGGAATCGGTGCGCGATACCACTTTCACCACGATGATGGAAATTCCCCACCCCATCGCCGCGATGAGCGCGCAGAGGGCGCCCAAGTCCGCCTCGATAAGCCCCGGCCGCAGGATCACCAGCGTGCCGGCGAAGCCGATGGCAAGCGCGCTCAACCGGCGCATCCTGAGCGTCTCGCCGAGGAAAAGCATGGCGAGCAGGGTCGCGAACAGGGGCGCCGAGAAGTCGAGCGCCACGACCTTGGCGAGCGGGCTCAGGCTGTAGGCGAGATAGATCATCAGAACGTCCATCACGTAGAGCCCGGCGCGGAGCGCCTGCAGCGGCAGCCGGGTGGTCTTCAGCGGCGCCAGCCCGCGGCGCAGGAACAGGGGCACGAACGCGAGCAAGGCGAACGCCGAGCTGAAGAAGGCGACCTCGAACGGGTGCAGGTCCTGGGTGATGATGCGCACGGCCGGCGCGGTGATCGCGGGGCCCATGGTCGCCAGCACCATGAACACCATGCCGCGCACGACTCCGGGCGCGCGCGCGAAGGACTGCAGAATCCCGGTGGACGGTGGGGTCATCAGGATTGGCGCCCGGATTGCGTCGGCCATCCTAACGACGCGCCGACCACCCCGCACCCGAAAAAGCGGATCGAGGCGCTGCCTCGCCTCATAATCGCTCGCCGCCCTTCGCGGCCGGCGCCGCCGCGAGCGCTTTGCTCTCGCGCACGGAGATGTACGTGGCCGCGCCGAAGATGACCGCGCCCCCGAGCCAGGTCCAGATCTCCGGTATTTCCGCGAACACGAAATATCCGAAAAGCGTGGCCCAGATCAGGCGCGTGAAATCGAGCGGCAGCACCGCCGTCATGTCCGTTTCCTTGAAGGCCTGGGCGAGGAAGAGGTGGTTGAGGCCGCCCAGGCAACCGACCGTGGCGAGCCAGCCGAACTGGGCCCACGTCGGCGTCTGCCAATAGGGGAGCGCGGCGACGAGCGCGATCGGGGTCATGAAAAAGCCCATGTAGACGGTCGTCGTGAGGCTCGACTCGGTCCGCGACAGCACCTTGATGACCATCAGGCCGACCCCCCAGAGGGCGGCGGACGCGAGCATCACGAGGGCGCCCACGTCCACCTCCCCTTCCCCCGGATGGATCACGACGAGGGCGCCCGTGAAGCCGGCGAAGATGGCGGCGATCCGGCGGCCGTGCGGGACCTCGCGCAGGATCACGATCGCGAGCAGGGCGGCGAACAGCGGCGCCGAAAAGAACACGGCCGTCATCTTGGCGAGCGGGCTCATGGTGAACGCCAGGAAGAAGAGCATCGTCGCGGTCACGTGGATGACCCCCCGGCAGGCGTGAAGGTGAAGCTTCTTCGTCCGGAGCGGCGCCCACCCGTGCCGCATGAAGACGGGCGCGAAGACGAGCAGCCCGAACAGCGAGCGAAAGAACGTGATTTCGAACGCGTGAATATCCTTCGAGACGTAGCGCGCGCAGGCGATCATCCCGGCGCTCAGCAGGGTCGATATCAGCATGCACGCCATGCCGCGCAGCGTGCCCGACATCGCCTTCAAGCGGTCGCGGGCGCTTGCAGATGTCACGGCCGCCCCTCCGCTCGTTTCAAGCGGCTCTCGCGGAGCGTGATGTACGTCGCCGACGCGAAGATCACGACCGCGCCGACCCACGTCCAGGCGTCCGGGATCTCGTTGAAGAACGCGACGCCGACCGCGGCCGTCCACACCAGCCGGAGAAAGTCGAGCGGCAGCACCGCCGTCATGTCGGCGTGGCTGTAGGCCTTGGCGATGAAGAACTGGTTGAGGCCGCCGATGCAGCCGACGGCCGCGAGCCAGCCGTATTCTGTCGGCGTCGGCCAGGTCCAAAAGGGCACCGCCGCGATGAAACAGATCGGCATCATGAAAAGGCCCATGTAGAGCGTGATCGTAAGGCTCGACTCGGTGCGCGACAACACTTTGACAGCCGTGAGATTGAAGGCCCAGAGGATCGCCGAGATCACCATCGCCGTCTCGCCGAGCCCGAAGCCGATGCCGCCCGGCCGGACGATGATCAGAACGCCCGCGAACCCGATCGCGAGCGCGACCATGCGCCGGACGCGGATGCGCTCGCCGAGGAACGCGACGGCAATCAGCGACGCAAACAGCGGCGCCGAGAAGAGGATCGACATCACCTTGGCGAGGGGTATCAGGCTGATGGCGAGAAAGAAGAGAACCGTCGCCGTCGCATGAATGCAGCCGCGGCTCGCCTGCATCCCGATGCGTGCCGTCTTCAAGGGCTCGAACCCGTAGCGGAAGAACGTGGGCGTGAAGACGAGAAATCCGAACACCGCGCGGAAGAAGGCGACTTCGAACGGATGCACGGTGGCTGACGCGACGCGGATGCAGCCGACCATCGCCGCGGCGAGCAGCGAGGCCAGCAGCATGTACGTCATGCCTTTGACGGAAGAGGCCGGACGCAAGCCGGCGGGATCGTTCGCGGTCACGGCCGCACCGGCGCCGCGCGCTCGCCCCTGCCCTCGCGGTAGCTGAGCATCGAGGCGGCGGCGAAGATGACGATGCCGCCGATCCACGTCCACGGGTCGGGCTCCTCGCCGAAGAGGAAGAGGCCGAACATCGCCGCCCATACCAGGCGGAGAAAGTCGAACGGCACGACCGCGGTCACGTCGGCGTCCTTCAGGGCCTGGGCCACGGTCCAGACGTGCAGGCCGCCGAACAGCCCGACGAAGGACAGCCAGACCAGCTCGTCCCCGGTCGGCGTCCGCCAGACCGGCAGCGCCGCCAGCAGCGACATCGGGGTCATGAACAGGCCCGCATAGAGCGCGATCGTTTTGCTCGACTCCGTCCGCGCGAGGACCTTCGTGCACATCCAGGTGAATCCGCCGATCGCCGCCGACAACAGCAGCAGCCCCGAGCCGAGATCGAACGCGTCCGTCCCCGGCCGGACGATGACGAGGGCGCCGCCGAGACCCGCCGCGAGCGCCAGCAGCCGCCGCGCGCGGAGCCGCTCGCCGAGAAAGGCGATCGCCAGCGCCGCCGTGAACAGCGGCCCGGTGAAGTCGAGCGCGACCGCCTTGGCGAGCGAGCTGACCGCGAGCGCCACGTAGAACGCGAGCATGGAGAGCACCTGAAAGGCGGCCCGCAGCGCGTGCAGGCGCCAGTGCCGGGTGCGGAGCGGCTTGAAGCCGCCGCGCAGCATGAGCGGCGCCAGCGCGACGAGGGCGAAGAAGCTGCGAAAGAACGTCACTTCGAACCCGTGCATCTCGAACGAGATGCGCCTGGCGCACGCGATCATGCTGGCGAACAGCACGGTCGAGGCGACCATGAAGCCGATGCCGCGCAGCGTCTGCGGTGTGCGGGCGAAAAGGCGCTGGAGGGCTCGCATGCGTCAAGGGCTGATGGGAGCCGCCGGCACCGGAGGTGCCTTTGCGACCCGGCTCTCGCGGTAGGTGATGTAGACCACGGCCGAGAAGATCATCACGGCGCCGAACCAGGTCCACGCGTCCGGGACTTCGTTGAAAACGAGATACCCGCTGATCGCGACCCAGATCAGGCGCAGGAAATCGAGCGGCATCACGGCGGAGACGTCTGCCTCGCGGCATGACTGCGCGAACATGAAATGGCCGATCCCGCCGAGGGTGCCGATCACCAGCAGGACCAGCAACTGAGCCCCGGTCGGCGTCTGCCATTCGGGAATCGCGGCGACGAGCGCGAACGGCAGCGCGATGATGTTCAAGTAAAGCGTGATCGTCACGCTCGAGTCCGTGCGCGACATCACCTTGATGGTGAGGATGGCGCCGCCCCAGGCGATCGCCGAGATCAGGACGAGCATGGAGCCGAGGTCGAGATCGACAATGCCCGGCCGCACGATCACCATCACGCCGATGGCCCCGACGACGAGGGCGGTGACGCGGCGGATGCGAATCCGCTCGCCGAGGAAGATGACGGCACCCACGGAGGCGAACAGCGGCCCCGAAAAGTCGAGGGCGGCGGCCTTGACGAGCGGCGTCATGCTGAGCGCCATGAAAAAGGTCAGCATGGCGAGGGTGGAGAGCAGCCCGCGCACGACCTGGAGCCCCGGCCGCGTCGTCCGGAGGACCCCGATCCCGTAACGCAGGAACATCGGCAGGAAGATGGGAAACGCGAACAGGGTGCGGAAGAACACGATCTCGAACGGATGGAGCCGGGCGCTCAGCCAGCGGACCAGCGTCTGCATGCACGCAAAACAGAGTGTCGACAGCACCATGAAGATGATGCCGCGGATCGTCGGCGGAATCCGCCGGTAAACGCTTACGGCCGCTGAGGGTAATGTCATCGGGCGGTTCGGCGAAAACCCCATTGTAAGAGCGCGCTTCGGAATGCCCCAGCGAAAGTTTCCTCGGGCGCGGTCATCCCGTCGCCGGCCGGGGACGCTCTTCCTCGCGGGTCTCGCGGTAACCGAGCACAAGGCCGGCCGAGAAGATCATCAGCGCGCCGATCCAGGTCCAAACGCTCGGCACTTCGAAGAAGAGCCAGAACGCCGCGAACGTCGACCAGATCAGGCGCAAGAAATCGAACGGCAGCACGGCCGTCATGTCGGCCTCGCGGAACGACTGCGCGATGCAGACGTAGCTCAGGCCGCCGAACGCGCCGATCGCGACAAGCCACGGCCAGTCGGCGAGCCCGGGTACCTGCCACACGGGGATCATCGCGACCAGCGTCAGCGGGGTCGAGAAGAGCCCCGTGTAAAGAGTCGTCGTCACGCTGGAGTCCGTGCGCGACAGAACCTTGATGATCGCGAACGAGATGCCGACGAGGAGCGAGGAGATGAGAACGAGAATCGACCCGGCCTGGATGTCGGCCACGCCGGGCTGGAGGACGACCAGGATGCCGCCGAAGCCGACGGCGAGCGCCGCCATCCTCCGAAACCGAAGCGTCTCGCCCAGCACCAGGACGGCAAGCACGGCCCCGAACAGCGCGCACGAGAAGTCGAGCGCGGTCGCCAGCGCGAGCGGGGTGATCGGAATCGCAATGAAGAGCGTGGCGAGCGACACCGAGTTGAGCCCGCCGCGCAACGCCTGCAGTCCCAGGCGCTGCGTTCTGAAGACCGCCAGACCCTGGCGTGCGAAGAACGGCAGCAGCACGAGCACGCCGAAGAGGTTCCGGAAGAAGACGATTTCGAGCGGATGCAGGCGCTCGGCGACGACCCGGACGCTCAGCATGGTGGCGGTCCAAAGAACGGTGGCCGCAACCATGTAGAAGATGCCGCGCAGGCTCTGCGGGATCACCGGCATGCGCGCCGCCCCCGGGTGGGCTCCGGTTCCGCCAATGCCAAGCGCGCCTACTCTTTCTTCACTTGCTCGATGAGGCGCTCGAGGCCCGTCGCGGGCCGCGCGGCGGCACCGTGGAGATCGGCATAGTATTCGAGCATGTGGCGGAATTCGCGGACAACGCCCTCGATATCGACGGAACCCTGGCGATGCGCCCCGGCGAAGGCCGTGAAATTGGCGGCGGCGTTCCTTAAGCCCTCGGCGACGACCTCCGGGCGCAGGCCCAGCGTGAGCTTTTCGTTGGCGGTATTGATGAACTGGTTGGCGACCTGCACGGCGAGCGTCGCTTCATCCGAGTCCGCCGTCATCGGTCCTCTCCCTGCGCCGTCGGAACTGCCGCCGTTGAGCGCTCCGTTCCTATACCACGTTCCGGCCGACGCGGGACGTGTTTGCGCCCGCCGGCTGTCATCGCCGGCCGCGGAATGTGCTAGAATCGGGCGGCGTGGGGGACGCGCCCGCGAACCCCGATCGGCCATCGCAGGTGTCACCGGTGTCGCGAACCAACGGCCGCAAACGACGGCTTCGGACGACCAAGGAACCCGGTCGCGCGAGCGCGCGCACGTCCGCGCCCCGCGCCAAGCGTGGAAGGCCGCCGACGAAAACAAGAAAGGCCTTCCCCCGCCGTCGAACGGACGCCCTCGTCCAGGCGATTCTCGATAACCCGCTGGCTTCGACCTACATCAAGGACCTGGCCGGGCGCTACATTTTCGTCAACAAAGCGTTCGAGGACCGCAACCAGGTGACCCGCGCCGCGGCGCTCGGGAAGACGGCCCACGATCTGTTCTCGCGCGAGATGGCCGACGAATACTGCGAACACGACCGCACCGTCGTCGAGACGCGGCAACCGACGCAATTCGAGGAAATGTCGCGCGCGTCCAACGACATCGCGTCCATCTCCATCAAGTTCCCCATCTTCAATGACGACGGCAGCGTCATCGCGCTCGGCGGGATATCGACCGACATCACCGACCGCGTTCGCGTTGAAGAAGCGCTCCGCAAAGAAGAGGCGACGCTCCGAACGCTCCTGGAGGCGAGCCCCGCCGGGGTGGTGATCGCGACGCACGAGGGCGAGCACCTGTTCGCCAACCGGCGTCTCCTCGAGATTCAGGGAATAACGGAAAAGCAGCTCTTCGAGTCCAATGCGGGCGACTGGTACGTCGACCCGAATCTCCGGCAACGCCTGAAGGACGCGCTCTACGCGACCGGCCACACGCCCGAGACCGAGGTCGAGCTCAGGCGGCCCGACGGCTCCGCCTATCACGTCATGATGTCCTCGACGCTCACCGACTTCATGGGCCGCAAGGCGCACATCACGTATCTCTATGACGTCACCGAGCGGAAGCGCGCGGAATCCGCGCTGCAGGAAAGCGAGGCGCGGTTCAAGGCCTTCATCGACTATTTCCCGAACCCGATCTGGATCAAGGATCCGGAGGGCCGCTACGTCGCCGTCAACGACGCCTTCGTCCGCCGCGGCCGGCACCGCTCCGATCGGATTCTGGGCCAGACGGCCCACGACATATACCCGGAGGCGCTGGCGGACGCGTTCGCCGAGATGGATCGGATCGTCGCCGCCACCCGCAAGGCGATTGAAGAGGAAGAGACCTACCCGCTCCCGGACGGCATGCACACCGTGCGAACGACCAAGTTTCCGATTCTCGATTCCGGCGGAAACCTGGTCGCCATCGGATCGGCCTCGCTCGACATCACCGAGCGCCGGCAAACCGAAGCCGCCCTCCTCGAAAGCGAGGCCCGGCTCGAAGCCTTCGTCGAGCATTCTCCCAATACCGTCCACATAAAGGACGCGAGCGGGCGGTACATCTTGTTCAGCAAGCTCTCCGCCAGCCGCCTCGGCATCGACCGCAAGGACGCGATCGGCAAAACGCCCCACGAGATTTATCCGAAGGAGCTCGCGGATCAGCATGCCGCCGACGACCGAATTGTTCTTGAACAGGGCGTGCCGATCGAACGGGAGCGCGTGTTCACGTTCGACGGCAACAGGCACACCCACTTGATCACGAAGTTTCCCATCCGCGACCGCGGAGGCGCCATCATCGCGATCGGCTCCATCGCCAACGACATCACGGAGCGCAAGCGCGTCGAGGCCGCCCTTCAAAAGGCGAAAGAGGAGGCCGAGCTCGCCAACCGCACGAAGACGGAGTTCCTTGCGAACGTCAGCCATGAGCTCCGGACGCCGTTGAACTCGATCATCGGGTTCTCCGAGATGTTGCAGGCGAGCGTGTTCGGTCCCCTGGGCCACGCCAAGTACCGCGAGTACATCGCCGACATCCACCGCTCGGGCAAGCACCTGCTCGACGTTATCAGCGACATTCTCGATGTCTCGAAGATCGAATCCGGAACTCTGGCCTTGAGCGAACACGCGGTCGACGTGCGACAGCTCGTGGAATCCTGCGTCCGCATGGTCCGCGGCCGGGCCGAGGAAGCGAGCCTCAGCCTCACGATTCACGTGGCCGGGGATGTGGCGGCGCTGTTTGCCGACGAAACGCGCGTGAAGCAGATTCTGCTCAATCTTCTCAGCAATGCCGTGAAGTTCACCCCGCGGGGCGGCGCCGTCGCCGTCACGGCCCTGACGGAGCATGACGGCGCCATCGCGATCGCGATCGCCGACACCGGCATCGGGATCGCCGCCGAAGACATCCCGAAGGTGCTCGAGCCTTTCGGGCAAGTCGGCGACATTCTCTCGCGAAAGCACGAAGGCACGGGGCTCGGCCTCGCGCTGGTGAAGGCGCTGACGGAGCTCCACGGCGCCACGATGACGATGGCGAGCACCATCGGCCGCGGCACGACCGTCACCGTCCGCTTTCCGCCGACGCGCTCGGTCGGCGACGTGCGCGCCGCGGCGCTTCCCTACCGGAGTTGACGTCCCGAGGCGCCGCCGACGCGTCGACGATCAGAGGCCCTCGCCGTCCTTACGGCGATCCTCGCCCTCGTATTGGTATTTTCTGTGGCGGTGCCGGTCGGGACCAAAGTAGCTGGCGCAGCGAACGAACTTGCGCGGCCGCTCGATAATCTCGCAGATCCGCTCGTAGAGCGCCTTCGGCTGAACCGGCTTGGCCAGGAACTCGTGGATGCCGGCGTCGCGAGCATGGCGGACGCGCCTAACTTCCGTGTGCGCGGTCAACATGATCACCGGAACGAAGCGGTTCGGGCTGTCCTGGTCGTTGCGGATGCGGCGGGTGAAATCGATCCCGTCCATGGGAGCCATCTCCCAATCGCAGATGACGAGGTCGGCGGGAAAAACCTTGAGTTCCTTCAGGCCCTCCTCGCCGTCGCTTGCCTCGACGATGTTCCTGCAGCCCCATGTATTGAGAACGGCGCGCACGATCGTCCGCATGAACTTGTTGTCGTCGACCAACAAGAAGTTCAGCCGCTGAATGTTGTATTGTTTGACGCGATCGTCGAGCATTTTCGAGAGCCCACCCCCCCTCCGGCGCGCCCGCGATGATTGCAGCGGACAAGCGATCACAAGCACGCACGCCATCGCAAGAGCGGTAGCTGGTCCCTTCGACCGAGATACGCGCCCTCCCCCGATGGGAAAACTATATGGCACGCCGAAAATACCTTGCAAGAACATTACGGGGACCCCGCGTTCGCAAGGGTCCTATGCCGCAGCCGCAGACGGCGCCGCTCGGCGCCGCGCGGGCGCCGAAGTAGCCGATCACGGTGAATGCGTTGACGGCGGCCGCCCGTGGCGTTCTGGTGGAGGGCGACGGCTCGGAACGGCAGAACCTTTAGGGCCAACCGCGCGGGCTACGGCCGGGCTTGGGCCGCCCGTGCCCCCTCCTCGGCCTCGATCTTGTTCCAGAGGTCGCGGATCAACCCCTTCATCAGAAGCGACTCCTGCCAGCGGTCCGACAGCTCGAAGCCGTCCGCGCCGGTCATCGCGTATTCCTTGGGCCCGAGCTCGCAGAGGAAGGTGAGCGTCGCATCCTTCGGCGCCCGCCGGCGCCAGCTCCGGATGCCGTAGTCCCACCACGCCAAGAACAGGTCGACCCAGTGCTTGTGCTGCGGGAACGCGATCTGAACCTGGATCTGCTCGCGGCTGGCGACACGGCCCTGAAGCGCCCAGCAGCTGTCGAGGATGCGGTGCATCCAGCGGTGGGTCTCCTCGAGGATCGGATACTGGAACTCGCGCGCGACCACCAGGTGGGAGAGATCGCCCGTCAATTGCAAGTCGGGGAACGCATCGAGCAGATGGAGCGTGAAAATGAGATCGGTCGTCATTTCGTTCCGGTGCGTCTCGATGAGGACCGGGATGCCGGATTCGCGGGACAGCCGGCGCCAACCTTCCACATACGGGATGGCCTCGGCGAGCGTATAGGGCCGGACGAGCGGGAGGACGTTGATGTGCAGCGCGCCCAGCTTCTCCACGTAGCCGATGACGGTTCGGAGATCGTCGACCGAGGCCGGAAAGCAGTCGGCGATCCAGACGAGATTGTCTGCCTTGAGCCGGTCGGTGATCTCCTTCGCGTACTCGAAGCTGCGGAACGTGAGGTTGGCGCCGTCGAACCCGGCGGCGCGGATCATCGAGACCTTCTCGTCGAGCGGCCATTCCAGGCCGTCGGGACGGCGCCGCTCCATCGCCCACATCGATTGCAGAATCAGAAGCTTTTGCGGCATCCCGGGTCTCCCTTCGGTCGATTTTATGTTTTTCGGACGCCGTCATTAACACGCGCAAACCCGCAGGATGCAAGCTTCCGTTCAGCACCTGGCGCAGGCTGCGCCGCTCTTGCGGGGCGCAGCGTTTCAGCGTAAGGGGATGGTGCGATGGCCCGACCCCTCCGTCGAAAAAAGCCCGCGCTGAAACGCCGGACCGGGGTGCGAAAGCGCCCCCGCAAGACGGCTCGGCGAGCCGCCGACAAGGACGTCGCGCGACTTGCGGCCATTCTGGAAGCGCTGCCTGAATCGTTCGCTGTTTTCGACGCCGACGACCGCTTCGTCTTCTGCAACCGGAAGTATCGCGACCTCAACGGGCCGGTTGCCGACCTGCTGACGCCGGGAACGCCGTTCGAGACGCAACTCCGATCATTGGTCGGGCAGGTCTTGATTGCGGATGCGGTCGGCCGCGAAGAAGCGTGGATCCAGGACCGTCTCGACCGTCACCGCAATCCCCACGGGCCGTTCGAGTCCGCCCGCGCGAACGGGACCTGGGTGCGCCTCAACGAAGCAAGGCTCCCGGACGGCGGCACCGTGATCATCGCGAGCGACATCACCGACCGGCGCCGCGCCGAAGAGGCCTTGCAGCAGAGCGAAGCGCAGCTCCGTGCTTTCCTTCAGTACTCGCCGAGCGGCCTCTACATCAAGGACCTGGAGGGACGCTACGTCGTCTTCGGCACCGAGGCGGCGCACCGGCTGGGCATGGAGCCCGAGGACGCCATCGGCAAGACGTCCCACGACATCTTCACCAAGGAAGCGGCGGACGGCTTCGTCGAACACGACCGCGCGGCGGTGGAACAGGGGAAGGCGGTGAGCCGGGAGCACACGTTCTCGATCAAGGGCAGCGCGGAGCGCTCGCGCCTGATCGTGAAGTTCCCCCTTCGCAACGCCGCCGGCGCGATCACGGGAATCGGCTCCCTCGCGACCGACATCACCGACCGCAAGCGGGCGGAAGAGGCGTTGCGGCAGACGGAAGCACAGTTCCGGGCCTTCGTGCGGCATTCGCCGAGTGACGTCCATATCAAGGATTTAGACGGGCGCTATATCGTGTTCAGCGGCCCAGCCGCCCACCGCCTCGAGATTGCCCCCGAGGACGCCATCGGCAAAACGGTCCACGACATTTTCCCCAAGGAGGTGGCCGACGGATTTGCCGCCCACGATCGGGACGCCCTCGAAAAAGGCGAGGCCGTCGAGCGCGAGCACACCAGCGTCGTGAACGGCGAAAAGCGCACTCGTCTCCTCGTCAAGTTCCCCATCCGCGATGCGCATGGGAACATCACGGCTCTCGGCTCGATCTCCTCGGACATCACGGAGCGCAAGCGTTCGGAGGAAACCGCCCGCGCGAGCGAGCAGGTGCTGCGCGCCGTCATCGACACCATCCCCGCCATGGTGAACGCCAAGGACGAACAGTCCCGCTACGTCACGATGAACCGCTACCAGGCGCACCTCTACGGGGTATCGCCGGAGGGCGCGGTCGGCCGCTCGGCGAGCGAGCTGATGGGCGAGGCCTACGGAAAATATACGGAAAGCGTCGACCGCAAGGTATTCGAGACCGGCGAGGCCACGGCCTTTTACGAGGAAGACTGGTCCGACCGCCACGGCGAGCGGCACATCTTCCTCACGCGGAAGGTTCCTCTTCGCGACGATCGCGGCAAGGTGCGGAACGTGGTCACGGTCTCGCTCGACATCACCGAGCGCAAGCGCGACGAGGAAGCGCTGCTCAAGGCCAAGGACGAAGCCGAATCGGCGAACCGCACGAAGACCGAGTTCCTCGCCAACATGAGCCACGAGCTGCGGACGCCGCTGAACGCGATCATCGGTTTCTCCGAGGCCATCCGCGACGGGACGCTCGGAAAGCTCCCGGACGGGCGCCAGCGCGAGTATCTGGACGCCATCAACCAGTCGGGCATTCATCTCCTGCACGTCATCAACGAGGTCCTGGACGCGTCCAAGGTCGATGCCGGAACGCTCGTGCTGGCGGAAAGCGTGATCGACGTGCGCGCCGCTCTCGAGAAAGCGGCCAAAATGATCGCGCGCCACGCGGCGACCAACCAAGTCGCGCTCACGACCTCGGCCGCACCGGGTGTCCCGAGCCTGAAGGCCGATCCGTTCCGCATTCAACAGATCCTCGTCAACCTGCTCTCCAACGCGGTCAAGTTCACTCCCGCTTCCGGCCGGGTCAGCGCGATCGGCAGGCTCGGGAGAGACGGCGGCATCGAGTTCGAGATCGCCGACACGGGCGTCGGCATTTCCGAGGACGACATCCCGCGGGTCGTTCAACCCTTCTATCAAGTCGCCAATATCCTTACCCGGAACCACGAGGGAACGGGTCTCGGCCTGGCGATCGTCAAGTCGCTGACCGAGCTTCACGGCGGCACGCTTACGATCGCAAGCGCACCCAAGAAGGGAACGACGGTCACCGTGCGGATGCCGGCCTCGAGAACGGTCAATGGGTAGGGGCGTGATCACGTTAGGTGGAATCGTCACCCCCGCGGAAGCGGGGGTCCAGGCTCTTGAAGCAGACTGGATTCCCGCTTTCGCGGGAATGACGGTGAGAGGACAACACACTCGATCCGGCTCTCGGGCGCGAGTCATCGTCGCGCTTCTTGCCTGCATGCTCGGCCTGTCGCCCACCCTCGTCGCTGCGCCCGCGCTCGCCGATTCCCGGCTGCCGATCTTCGACGCGCACATCCATTACAGCCGTGACGCCTGGGACCGCTTTCCGCCGGCCACCGTGCTGGACATCCTCGCCAAGGCGGGCGTGCCCAGGGCGCTCGTCTCGAGCACGCCCGACGACGGCACCCTCATGCTGCAGCGGGCGGACCCAGAGCGCATCGTCCCGGTGCTGCGCCCTTACAAAAACGGCATCGGCTCGGGCAACTGGTTCCGCGAGGCGAATGTGCCGGCATACCTGGAGGAGCGGCTCCGGAAAGGGGACTACGTCGGCATCGGCGAATTCCATCTTTTCAGCGACGCCAACGCCGATACGCCCGTTGTCCGCCGGGTGGTCGCGCTCGCCGTCGAGCGCGGCATATTCCTCCACGTCCATTCGGGCGCCGGGCCCGTCCGGGCCCTTTTCGGCATCGATCCGAAGCTGAATATCCTGTGGGCCCACGCCGGAATGAGCGAGCCGCCCGACGTGGTCGGCGCCGCCCTCGACCGCCATGCGAATCTTTGGACCGAAGTGTCCTTCCGGGCCGGCGACATCGGCCGGAACGGCGGCATCAGCGCTGCGTGGCGGGACGTGATGCTGCGCCATCCCGACCGCTTCATGATCGGCTCCGACACTTACGTCACGCCCCGCTGGGAGACGTACGCCCAGCTGATCGACGAGCACCACCGCTGGCTCGCCCATCTGCCCCGGGATGTCGCCGAGAAGATCGCCTGGCGCAACGCCGTCCGCCTGTTCGGCGCCGGCAACGTCAAAGAATTCGGCCCGTAGGGAGAAGACTTGCGATGATGTATTTGAAGACGGCCACCGTGAAGGTGGAGACGGTGCGCACCGTGATGGAGAAAATGCTGGCGACGGCGGGCTGCGACGCGGCGACCGCGAAGGCGATCGCCGATCTTCACCTGGAAGCCGACATGCGGGGCGTCGGCGTCCAGGGCCTCAACCACCTGATCAACAGCCACCTCCGCGAGATCAAGGAGGGCGTCGTCGACCCGAAGGGAAAGCCCACGCTCGTTCGCGAGACGGCGACCTCGGCGCTGGTCGACGGACACAACGGCCCGGGACCGATCGCCGGAGTTTTCGCCGCCGACCTCGCCGCCGCCAAGGCGAAGGAGGCGGGAATTGCCGTCGTCGGCGTCATCAACAGCAACGACATGTTCCTCATCGGCTATTATGCCGACCGCATGGCCCGGGCGGGCGTCATCGCGATGATCTTCTCCGACGACAAGCACTGCTCGGTGCATCCCTTCGGCGGCGTCGAGCCGATGATGAGCAGCAATCCGATGGCGATCGCGGTGCCGACCGACGAGCACCCGTTCGTGCACGACTTCGCGGCGACGAATTATCTTCCGACCTACACGCGCTACGCGAAGCGCTACGGCGTCGCCATCCCCGAGGGCGCGGCGCAGGACGGCGCGGGCCGCCCGATCACGGACCCGAAAATCCTCTGGGGCGCCGGCGAAAAGAACGTGCTCCAGGGCGCCTTGAGCCCGCTCGGCAACAAGGGATACGGCATTCTGCTCGCCGTCGAGTTTCTCTCGGGCGGCCTTCTCGGCTGCGCCATGGGCACCGAACACAAGGCCGAGGGCGCCAAGAAAGGCCACTGCTTCGTCGCGGTCGACCCGGGCCTGTTCGTCGGCGCCGATCAATTCCGCCGCGCCGTCTCGAAGCGCATCCGCACGCTCCGGTCGTCGCGTCCGGCGCCCGGGGTGAAGCAGGTCCGCGTATCCGGCGACGGCGCCAACGCCAGCCGCACGCGCGCGGTGGAAACCGGCGAGGTGGTCTTGGACCGCCTCTGCTGGGAAGACACCAGGAATCTCGCCAAGGAACTCGGGATCGCGATCTGAGTCTTTCGTCATTCCCGCGGAAGCGGGAATCCAGTCTTTTCGAATTCCTTTTTGCTGCCCTGGGCCCCCGCTTTCGCGGGGGCGATGGAACGCGTTACCGCCGCTTCGAAAGCGGCGTCATCAGTTGGGACAAGTCGGGCGCGTCTTCGAGGCGGGCGACGGCGGCGACGACCTCGGCGACCTTCTTCCTGGGCCAGCGGGCGAACTTGGCGCCTTCGAGAAACTTGGCTTCGACCTCCGCCTCGGTCATCGGCAGCGTGAGGCTCCCCTTCCCCCGGTCGAGCCGGCCGGAGAGCGTGCGCCCATCGCCAAGCTCGATGGTGACGAAGGTCGTCTGGGGCGCGTAGCCCTCCCTTGCCGCTTCCGCGTCCGAGAACTGCCGGCATTCGACCGCCTGGATGAGGCGCTGAACCTCCGGCTCATTGACGAACGCGTCGTTGAAGTGGCGGAGCCCGAGCTTCCGTTCGACGAACAGCGCGGCGAGACAGAACTCGTAGCTGAATTTCGCCTGCAGGCCGGTCTTCGGATGGTGATAGCGGAGCGTCGCATAGGTACCCTCGCTCACTTTCAACACCGCGCGCTTCACCTGCTGCGGGCGGATGTTGTGCTTCTCGATCAGCTCCAAGGCGACCGTCATGCCGGGGTGGCTGAGGCTTCCACTCGGCCAGGGCTTGAGCCGCACGCCTTCCCGCGCGGTCTCGAGGAAGGCCCAGGGCCGGCCCAGGCGGCCCATGATCCGCTCATGCGCGCAGCCGCCGCTCTCCGAGATGTAGAACCCGCCCGGGCCTTCCAGCACCGTCGGCGACGCGGTGAACCCGAGCCCGACGAGATCGGCCGCGACCACGCCGCCTTCCGCCGCGCACGCCGCCTGGAACGGCTTGGTCATGGTGCCGAAGCTCACATGCAGGCCCGCCGCGCGCGCCGCCGCGAGGCCGATCACGCGGCGCACTTGGTCCGCGGGCATGCGCCTGAGCTTGGCGACGGCCGCCGCCGCGCCGATCATGCCGCTGGTCCCTGTCGTATGACGGCCACGCGCCCCACCGACCACATCCGCCCCGTCGATCAGCCGGCAGACCACTTCGACGCCCACGTGATAGGCCGTGAGCACGTCGCGCCCGCTGCTCCCCTGCTCCTCGCCCGCGGCGAGCACGGCCGCCAGCACGGGCACGCTCGGGTGGCCACCCTGGTAATTGGGCGACACCGCCTCCCATGAGTCGTCGAAGTCGTCGGCGTGCATGGCGTTGCCGTTGGCGAGGGCGGCGAACCGCGCCGGGCGATTCTTGCTCGCGCCGATGACGCTCGCCTTCCCTTTCCCGAGCCCGAGGGTGTCCAGATATTCGCGGACGATGACGCTGCCTTCCGCGACCGAGCCGCCGATGGCGCACGCGAGCGTGTCCAGGATCGACTTCTTGCCGAGCGGGTGGGCGTCCGCCGGGATGTCTTCGTATCTGGTCGAGGCGACGAAATCGGCGACGGTGGCGGTGAGCGGGATATCCTTAAGATCGACGGTCACGGGCGTTTCCTTTTCGATGGTCAGAGGCGGATAAAGACGCGGCGGAAGCGGTCCCGGTCTTCGAGCGTTCGCATGAGGGCGGAGAGGCAGCGGTTCACGCCGAAGTACATGATCAGCACGGTCGTGTAGACCTCGATCGGTGCCGTCATCAGTCGCGCGTTGATCTCGCGCCCGATCTCCGTTACCTCGGAGAAGCCGATCAGGTAGGCGAGCGCGGTGTTCTTCACCGTCGTGATGTAGCGCCCGGTGAGCGCCGGGATCATCGCGAAGAAGGCCTGCGGGAGCACGATCCAGAGCCGCACCTGCAGCGGCTTCAGGCCGAGCGACTGGGCGGCTTCGACGGTGCCCGGCGCGACCGAGCGGATGCCGCTCCGGACGATCTCCGCGATGTAGGCGCCGGTGAAGACGATGAGCGCCATGGACACGCTGAAGAACTTCGAGGTCTCGATCCCGAAGTGCGGGGGGATGAAGTAAAGCCAGAAGATGACGACCAGGAGCGGAATGTTGCGCAGCAGCTGGACGTAGAGGAACGAGGGAACCAAGAGCCAGCGGCTGGTCGAGGCGCGCATGACGCCGACGACGACGCCGACCACGGTTCCCCCGATGATGCCGACGACGCTCATGCCGAGCGTGAGCAGAAGGCCGCCCGGCTCGCCGCGACGGAGATCGCCGACCAGGAGCCGGATCACGTTGTCGACGGTCAGGACCTGCGCCCACCCCATGTGCCGCCTCAGGCCTTCACGTGCCGCGACAGGCTGCGGCTGTAGAGCGCGCCGACACCGGCCATGGCGAGGCAGAGGACGAGGTAAATGGCCGTCGCCGCCGCGAGGGCTTCGACGCCGCGGAAATAATAGGCGTCGATGTATTTCGCCTGGTACGTGAGCTCGGTCACGCCGACGGCGAGGGCGAGCGACGTGTTCTTGATGACGCTGACGGTCTCGTTGGTGAGGGAGGGAACGGTGATGCGGAAGACTTGCGGAAAAATCACCCAGCGGAGCATCTGGCGGAAGCGAAGGCCGAGCGAGCGGGCGGCGTCGTACTGGCCTTTCGGGATCGCCTGCAGGCCCGCGCGCACCACTTCGGCGATGAAGGCGCCGTGGTAGAGCGAGAGCGCGATGACGCTCGCCGCGAACTCGAAATTCCAGTCGCGCAGCACGAGAACCACGGGGCGCGGCAGGATGTACGCGGCGGAGAAGTACCAGAAGAGGATCTGGACGAGCGCGGGCGTGTTGCGGATGAATTCGACGTAGGCCCAGCAAAGCGGGCTCAAGATGCGCCCGCCGACCCAGCGCAACACGCCGACGGGCACCCCGATGATCAGCGCGAGCGTAAGAATCCACCCGACGAGCTCGAGGGTGACCAGCGTGCCCCGCAGCAGCCCCAGGCCGACGTCCGACCAGAGAATGCTCCAGTTGTACTGGTAGGACATGGGAACTGCCGGCTCTAGCGCCGATCTCGTCTTGATCTTGCCCCCACCTCACCCTCCCGCCCGGGGTCTGCGGGGGAACCCGCCTTCGCGAAGCCCGCTTCGGCGGGCGAAGGAAGGTCCCCCGCAAGAGTCCCCCTTGGCGGGTCCCTCCCTCTCCGCCCCGATTCGGGGCGGAGAGGGCCGGGGTGAGGTGAGGATGACGACGGGAGTCGTCACTTCGAGTAAACCGTCATCTTCCAGCCGAGCTCGGACTTGGCGATCGGAACCTTGGTTTTGGGCCCGAACCATTTCTCGAAGATGCGGTCCCAGGTGCCGTCCTCCCACATGGCCATGAGCGCGTGCTCGATCGCGTCGCGCCAGCGGGAATCGTTCTCACGGACGCCGACGTTGTACTCCCCGCCCGCAAATCGGTCCTCGATGAACGTGTAATCGGCGGGGTTGGGCGCGTTGCCGCGAAGGCTCGCAAGCGTGATGGTGTCCGTGACGATGCCGTCGGTCAGGCCCTGCTGGAAGGCGACGAAGGCCTCGGGATAGCCCTCGAAGGTCTGGATCTTCGCCTGGCCCTGCACACGGGCGAGATTGTCGCGCGCGGCCGCGCCGATCGCGGTGCCGACCCGCTTCCCCGCGAGATCGGCGAGGGTCTTGATCCCGCTCACTTTCTTCACCATCACCGTCTGCGGCGCGAAGAAATAGCCGATGGTGAAGTCGAGGGCGTCGTCGCGGCTGCGGTAGCGCGTCATCGTGCCGACGATCATGTCGATCCGCCCCTGCTGCAGCGTGGCGACGCGGGTCGCCGCGGTGATGACGTGCAACTCGGGCTTCACGCCGAGCTTCTCGGCGATGCCGCGCGCGATATCGATGTCGAAGCCGACGATCTCGCCCTTTTCGTCGACGAAGCCGATCTGCGGCGTGTCTTTCCGCACGCCCACCTTCACGACG
This sequence comes from Rhodospirillales bacterium, assembly GCA_009694195.1. Taxonomy (GTDB): domain Bacteria; phylum Pseudomonadota; class Alphaproteobacteria; order Rhodospirillales; family SHVQ01; genus SHVQ01. The sequence goes on along the minus strand of SHVQ01000026.1, from coordinate 2,602 downwards.
CCGGCTTCCTTGACCGCGTCGAGCGTGGATTTCACGCAGGAACACTGCGCATACGCGGGGTCGCCCGAGGCGACCAACCAAAGCGCCGCCGTGAGCGGCACCGACAGGCGGAAGACCCGATGCGTCATGTCCGAATTTCCTCCCATGCAAGACCGTGATCGTTGCCCGGTATGCCCGGAGCGTCTTTATCGCCGGCAACCGTAGCATTCGTCCTGCCCGAGCGACAAGCGACGCAGGCCGGGCTGGAGAGAGTGCTGTCATGCCCGCGCAAGGGGGTTTCTTTTGGGGGATTCCCCCAAACCTCCAAGCGGCCCCCCCCTTTCGTCATCGCCGGGCTCGACCCGGCGATCCAGCTTTGAAGACGTGGATGGCCGTGACAAGCACGGCCATGACACAGCACGATAGACTGCACCCCGCTTTCGCGGGGGCGACGCATTGGAGGTTCAGAGCGTCTCGATGAGGGCGGCGATGGCGTTGCCGACGACGGCGGCGGTCGCGATGATGACGACCGCGACGCCGACCACGAGCAACCCGTATTCGAGCGCCGTGGCGCCGTGCGCAAGGTTCCGAAGACGTTGCTTGAAGGACGCGGGCACGAGCATGAAACGAACTCTCATTTTGTTTTCTTTTCGGAGTTTTCTTGAGGGGATTCCCGCCGATCGAGCGGCTGAATCGCAGAGTAGCGGGGGCCTTCCGTCAACGACTGTGACGCTTATCACAGGTTAGTCCTTAACGACCCGTTAGCGGGAAAACCCCGCAAACAAAAAGGGGAGCGACGAACGCTCCCCCTCCGGTTGCGAGACCCGGCGGCTCGGTCAGTCGAGCGCGACGAGGCTGTCGGCCGATGCCTTGCCCCGCTGGTCGTTGACCAGCTCGTACTGAATCCGCTGACCTTCGCGCAGGCTGCCGATCCCCGCGCGTTCGACGGCGGAGATGTGGACGAAAACGTCCTTGTCGCCCCCTTCGGGCTGGATGAATCCGTAACCCTTGCGGGGGTTGAACCATTTCACTGTACCAGTCGCCATAGCTATTCCTTGCTCACGTTAAGTTTACGTTCAAATTGCGGCAGCAACCGCACCGTGTGGTGGCCATTCCGTCTTCCGGTATCACAATGTCAGGGAGTAACCAGGATTCGCCTACACGCCAGGTCAAGGCACGCCGAGAGAAATGTGGTACCAACGCGCCCGAACACATAGGGTGTCCCCGAGGCGAGTTCAAGTGAAATTCGTGCGACAGCCCGCCCGCCGGCCGAGCGATTCCGCCCGCCGCCAACGCGTTGTCGCCCCCTCAGCAGCCGCTTTAATATAAAATGAGAGACTGTTGAAAATATGAAGAAGAATAGCCGTCGAAATGGCGGCGCCACGGAGCCGTGAAAGAATCCCGCGCATGGTCGCTTCACGAGTCATGGGGTCGGAAGAGGGCGTCTCCGATCAACGCCCGGTCAGACACTTGAGTTCCAAACGCGCCCCGTGAATACACAACCCCTAGCGTTTATCCGGAGTTGCTTCGTACAAGGCAGCCGACGGGAGCGACGGGGCGTCTTTGTCAGCCATTATTGGTTGTAGTGGGGCCCGCGAGCGTCTCCCCGGCCTGCTCTTCCATGACGCGGGCGATGTTCGTGTAACAGAGGTTGGGGCCCAGCCGGGCCAGGACCTCCTCCCAATACGCGAGGCAGGGCGAGCCGAGCGGCGTTGCGACGCCCATGTCCTTCGCGATCTCCATCGCGGCCCGCACGTCCTTCACCAGGTAGCCGAGGGAAAATCCGGTCGCGAATTTCCGCGTCATCACGTGCTCGGGCATGGTGACGTGGCTGATGCTGCTGTAGCCGGGCGAGATGTTGAAGATCTCGAGCGCGAGCGTGGGATCGACGCCGAAGCGCTTGCAGGCGAGCAGCGTCTCCAGCGCCGCGATCAATTGCGACGCCGCGAGATAATTCTGGAACGCCTTCACCGCGTGGCCGCTGCCGACGGGCCCGGTCTTGAAGATGTTCTTCCCCAGGAGGGCGAGGATGGGCATGCAGCGGTCGATGACGGCCTCCGCGCCGCCGCACATGATGTTGAGCGTCCCTTCGGCCGCGCCCTGCTTGCCGCTCATGCCGGAGACCGGCGCGTCGACAAGCGCGATTCCGCGCCCCCCGAGCCAGGCCGAGAGCCGCTGGGTCGCCGCGGGCGCCGCCGCGCTCATGTCGATGACGACGGCCCCCCGGCCGAGGCCGGCGGCCACGTGGTCGCCCTGCCCCCACGGCTCGCCCGCGAAGGCCTGGGCCACGGCCGCTGCATGGGGAAGCACGGAGACGACGACGTCGCTCGCGCTCCCGAGGTCCCGCAGGCTTTTCGCCGCCACGGCCTTGCCGCCGGCGACGCAATCGGCGACGGCCTTCGCGTCGATGTCGAAGACGGTCAATCGGTGCCCCGCCTGGATCAGGCGCGGCGCCATCCGGCGGCCCATGTTGCCGAGCCCGATGAATCCGATGCGCGTGGTCGTCACGTTTTTCCCTCCCCATCAGTCACGCTGCAAGCGCGGCGCCATGAGAATGGTGTTGCGGCGGGAGTCCATTATGATCGACCCAGCACGAGCAGGCGAGCGGTGATCGGTCGCCCGG
>SHVQ01000025.1 GCA_009694195.1 Rhodospirillales bacterium | reverse complement strand
CAGCGCTCTTTGGTACTGACCCGTCCCCGTGGTCATGGCCGGGCTTGTCCCGGCCATCCATGACCTTGAACTGATTGTCTTTTTTAAGACGTGGATGCCCGCGACAAGCGCGGCCATGACGAGTCAATATTAGCGGCGCTTGGTATTACAGCCTTCGGGATCTGGGGCGGGTTTCGATCCCGCCCACAAAGCGAGAGGGCCGCCCCTTTTTGGAGCGGCCCCCGCCGTGATGCCTCGAACCTGTCAAACCCGCCAGACTTTTTCCAATTCGGACTCTAACGAAGCCGTTGTGTGGAGGTCAAGCGCCCTGGCATCCGTTAAAAAAATGGCCGCCCCGAGGTTTCGGAGCGGCCAAGTTCAACAGGGAGGCGTCAAAGTTGACAGGATGACATGGGTCATCCGATTCGGGAGCCTAAGGGGGGTTGGTTAACATTTCATGAATGCCTTGTGATTCCTGAGGGAATCGCCGCTGGCCCAGTCGGTGTGCTAAAACGCTCCCATGAACGAAGGTGCTCTCGTCGGCTGGGCCGTCCTCTTTTTCGGGCTGATCCTTCCGATGGCCCACGTGATCGTGTCGCCCCGGAGCGGCCGCTGGCTGCCGGGCCCGGGCTCGCGCTGCCCGTTCGGGCCGCGCGTCGGCTGGATCGTCCTCATCATCATGCTGGGGCCGATCGGCTGGCTGATGTACATGCGGAAGCGCAACCGCCCCCCTGCGCCGCGCGCAAAAGCTTAAAGCCGCACGGAATCTCTATTTTTATTTTTTCTTGAAGAAGGAGTCGGCGGCCGCCTGCGCCTTCTGTTTCTGCTGAATGACGCCGCGCACCCGGGCGATCTCCGCTTCCAGCTCCTCGATATAGTCCCCGAGAGCCTTGATGGACATGATGTCCAGGTTCTTCGCCGGCGGCTTCTTGGTCTTCGGCTCCAGGTCTTCCGGGTCCATGGGTAGCGTCTCCCGCTCCGTCCTCCCCCGCGCCTAACATATCGAATGGCCGGCCCGTGTGCCTACCCTTCAGTTTGACCCCCGGGCGGCCGGGAGGCTATAACATCATGAACGACCTCCCTGAAATCAGACATTGGGAACGGTAGGAGACGATGGCAGCTCCATTGATGCCGAAGGCGACGGCCGTTTGGCTGATCGAAAACACCACGCTCACCTTCGACCAGATCGCGGAATTCTGCGGCCTGCACCGGCTCGAGGTGCAGGCGATCGCCGACGGCGAGGTGGCGCCGGGCATGCAAGGGCTCGACCCGATCGTCGCGGGCGAGGTCACGATGGACGAAATCCGCCGCTGCGAGGCCGACCCCAACGCCCGCATGATTGCGCCCAAGACCACCGTGCCCCAGCCCCGCGCGCGCCCCAAGGGGGCCCGTTACACGCCCGTCGCCAAGCGCCAGGACCGCCCCGATGCCATCGCCTGGCTGCTGAAGAATTACCCGGAGCTCAGCGACGCCCAGATATCCAAGCTCGTCGGCACCACCAAGACCACCATCGCATCGGTGCGCGACCGAACCCACTGGAACGCATCCCAGATCAAGCCGCAGAACCCGGTCAACCTGGGCATCTGCTCGAGCGCCGATCTCGAGAAGGCGATCCAGCTCGCCCGCGCACGCGCCGGAACGGTGCATGGGACCGCGCCCGCCAAGGGCGAAGGCCCCAAGGCCAAAGCGTCGAAGGACGAGGAAAAGGACGAGCCCGCGGGAAATAAGCCCGCCGCAGACGAGCCCGGCGAGGCGGCCAAAGCCGGCGGCTGAGCGTCGTCAACACATTGCGCGGCCGGGCCCCTACCTTGTGACGATGAAGCACACCTTCTCCGGACTGATCCTGAGCATGGTCCTCGTCAGTTCTTCCGCGCCCCCGCGTAGCCGACGCCTTCGAGCGAGTTCGCGATCTCATCCAGGATCGCCGGATCATCGATGGTCGCCGGCGCCTTGAAGGGCTCGCAGTCGGCGATCTTCTGCATGGTTCCCCGGAGAATTTTCCCCGACCGCGTCTTCGGCAGCCGCTGGACGACGACGGCGGTGCGGAACGCGGCGACCGGCCCGATGCGGTCGCGGACGAGGCGCACCGCCTCCACCGTAATCTCGCCGAGGGGACGCTTGACCCCCGCTTTCAGCACGAGCAGCCCGAGCGGGAGCTGGCCCTTGAGCTGATCGCTGACCCCGATGACCGCGCATTCGGCGACGTCCGGGTGCGAGGCGAGCACCTCCTCCATGGCGCCGGTCGAGAGCCGGTGGCCGGCGACGTTGATCACGTCGTCCGTGCGGGTCATGACGTAGACGTAGCCGTCCGCGTCCAGAAAGCCAGCGTCGGCGGTCTTGTAGAAGCCCGGAAAGTCGTTGAGGTAGGTCTTCTTGAACCGCTCGTCCGCGTTCCAGAGGGTCGGCAGCGTTCCCGGCGGCAGCGGAAGCTTGCAGCAGAGCGCGCCGATGTCGCCCGGCTTCACCGGCCGGCACTTGTCGTCGAGCACTTGGACGTCCCATCCGGGAACGGCCTTGGTGGGCGAGCCCGGTTTCACCGGCAACGTGTGGATGCCCGTGCAATTGGCCGCGATCGACCAGCCGGTCTCCGTCTGCCACCAGTGATCGATGACGGGCTTCTCGAGCTGGCGCTGCGCCCACAAGAGCGTATCGGGGTCGGTGCGCTCGCCCGCGAGGAATAGCGTGCGGAAACGGCTGAGATCGTATTTCCGGATGAACGTGCCCTCCGGGTCCTCGCGCTTGATCGCGCGGAACGCCGTCGGCGCCGTGAACATGGCGTTGACCCCATGCTGGGAGATAACCCGCCAGAAGGCGCCCGCGTCGGGGGTGCCGACGGGCTTTCCCTCGTAGAGGATGGTCGTGCAGCCGTGGAAGAGCGGCGCGTAGACGATGTAGGAGTGGCCGACGACCCAGCCGATGTCGGACGCGGCCCAATACACGTCGCCCGGGTCCATGTTGTAGACCGCCTTCATCGTCCATTTGAGCGCGACCACGTGGCCGCCGGTGTCGCGCACCACGCCCTTGGGCTCCCCCGTGGTGCCGGAGGTGTAGAGGATGTAGAGCGGATCGGTCGCGGCGAGGGGCACGCACTCGGCGGGCTTCGCGTTGGCGATCGCGTCCGCCCACGCGACATCCCGTCCGGGCGTGAGAGTCCCCGGCGACTGCGGCCGCTGCAGGATGACGCAGTGGTTGACCTTGTGCTTGGCGAGGCCGATTGCGTTGTTGATCAGCGGCAGATAATCGATCACACGGTTGACCTCGACCCCGCACGACGCGGCGACGATCGCCTTCGGCTTGGAATCGTCGATGCGGACCGCGAGCTCGTTGGCGGCGAAACCGCCGAACACGACGGAATGGATGGCGCCGATGCGCGCGCACGCGAGCATGGCGATCGCGGCCTCCGGCACCATCGGCATGTAAATGATGACACGGTCGCCCTTGCCGATGCCGAGCCCGGCGAGCGCGCCCGCGAAAATCGCGACGGCATCCCTAAGCTCGCGATAGGTGAAGGTCTTGACCGTGAAACCGGTCACCGGGCTGTCGTAGATGAGCGCCGGCTGATCGGCCCGTCCCTCCTCCACGTGGCGGTCGAGCGCATTGAAACACGTGTTGAGCACGCCGCCCCGGAACCAGCGGTAGAACGGCTTGTTGGAGGAGTCGAGGACACGGTCCCAACGCTTGAACCAGCGGACGTCCTCGGCGACGTCGCCCCAAAACCCTTCCGGGTCGCGGAGCGAGCGCGCGTGTGCTTCATCGTAGGGATTTGCCATGGTCCTCGATCGGCTCCCGCGGCTTCGGGCGGGCACGAGAATCGCTCAGCGACAATCCACGTTCGCGGATAGTGGGATAAAACCACGCGCTTGGAAAGTGCCGGGCAGATGCTCAGGACACAACGGGAACCCTCCCCGGTGCCCGGCACCGGGGCAGCGACGGCGTCAATCGAGCCGAGCTTTACGGGTGGCTCGATAGGGTGACGATTTCGTCCTTGATTCGAAGTTTTTGTTTCTTGAGGGTGGCGATTTGCAGGTCGTCGGGGTGGGGTCGATTCTGTTCTTCTTGGATGGCGATCTCGAGAGTGTGGTGCTTGGCCTTCAGTGCCGAAATCCTTTCATCCATGCTCATGGACTATCTCTCCTCCACGCAGGTCTTACTTGGATACCCCAATTGTAGGCCATCGGAGGGCAAATTTCCAGGGCTGCGGATCCCTGTTTTTCCCCTCGCACGCCCTTGGGAAGTCTTGCAGAACCGGCTCGCGCGTCCCCAACGGGCGCGTACCCCGAGCCTGCCCAATCTGCTATAATGTTCAATCCATCGCCGGGACGGTTTGATGGACGATATTGAAGCCCTCACGAAAAAACTCGAATATCTCCGGACCGAGCACCGCGACCTCGACGATGTCATCGCGCATATCGCCAAGTCGCGCCCGTTCGATCAGTTGCAAATCCAGCGTCTGAAAAAGCGCAAGCTGTTGCTCAAGGATCAGATCGCGAAACTGGAGAGCCGGCTGCTGCCGGACATCATCGCGTAGCACCAGTCTTTTCTTCCGTCATTCCCGCGTCCTTCGACTCGCTCCTCATCCTTGTAACTTGAGACCCGCATCATCGGATATGCTCGATGGTGCGGTTGCGGACGAGGACGAGGTCGCGGTCGGCGGCAGCGATCACGGCTGCCGGCGCGGCCCCGGCTTCGAGCGGGCAGATGCCGGCCGCGGCCTCCAGCGGCACGTCCAGACCCTTCCACGCCCACGGCCGCGCGGCCAGCGCCTGAACCAGCCGCTCTGCCTTCGCGCGCGCGCCCTCCGCGTTGGCGACGAGCAGGATGATCCCGAAATCATTGCCGCCGATCGCGGCGACCACATCGGTCGGGTGGAGCTGCTGGCGCAGCACCTGAAGCGCGTGAGCGAGGGCGGCCTCGCGCGCGGCGCGGCCGTGGTGCCGGCGAATGCGATCGGCGGACGCGACGTGAAGACAGACGACGCTCGCCGGCGCCGAGAGATGGTGCAGGTGGCTCACCACGTGGCCGAGCTCGCGCTCGAACGCGCGGCGATTGCCGGCGGGCAGGAAGTGGTGCCGCTCGGCGGCTTCGCGAAGCTGTTTCTCCCGCGCCTTCGCCGCCTCCGTTTCGCGCCGGAGCGGCTCGATCTGCTGCGCGAGCTGGTCGAACGCGGCCTGAATCTCGGGCGTCATCTCGGACGCGAGAAGGCCGCCGACGAGAAAGGCCTCGGCCGGGCGCGGGGGCAGCGACGGAAGCGCCGGCGGGGTGTCCGGCTTGGCGGGCGTGCCGCCTTTCCGCTGACGCCCGGGGGCTTGGCGCTGGCCTTCGCTCCCCGTCTTGCTGACGGGGATGAAGGTATCCGGTTTGCTGATATCGACCATGTGGTTGCCGGCGCGGATCCCCAACATTCTGGGCCTCGACCCGCGAGGCCTTCCGCGACGCCTGCGACCCTAACGGATCATGGTTAAGGAACCATTGCGGCGCCCGCGGCGCCGATGCAGCCTTGCCTCGGGGCACCCCCCGCCTATAATTCCGGGCTTCGCTTCGTCCCGCGCCCCGGAGCCCGCATGCCATCCCGTCCCCGGCCCAAGACTCGCCGCCGCCGCGCCAAGGTCGGCATCATCATGGGCAGTCAGTCGGACTGGGAGACCATGCGGCACGCGGCGGAGATTTTGGATGCCCTTGGCGTTATCTACGAAACGCAGATCGTCTCGGCCCACCGGACGCCGAAACGCCTCTATGCCTACGCGACGGGCGCGCGGGCGCGCGGGCTTTCGGTCATCATCGCCGGCGCCGGCGGCGCCGCCCACCTGCCGGGAATGACGGCATCCCTCACGTCGCTCCCCGTCTTCGGCGTGCCGGTCGAGAGCCGCGCGCTCAAGGGCATGGACAGCCTCCTTTCAATCGTCCAGATGCCGGCGGGCATCCCCGTCGGCACGCTCGCGATCGGGGCGGCGGGCGCGAAGAACGCGGCGCTGCTTGCCGCGGCCGTGCTCTCCCTCAACGATGCCGCCGTCCGCACCGCCCTCGACGCCTGGCGCGCGAAACAAACCGCCGCCGTCGCCGCAACCCCGCGGCAATGAACCTGTTCTCCGCCCGGCCCTTGGGTGCGACCGCCGCCCGTCCGTCCGCACCGCTTGCCCCCGGCAGCACGATCGGGATCATGGGGGGCGGCCAGCTCGGCCGGATGACCGCGCTCGCCGCCGCGCGGCTCGGCTACACGTGCCACATCTTCACCGACGAGCGCGGAAGCCCGGCAAGCCAGGTCGCGGCCGCCGCCACGGTTGCTTCCTACGCCGATCAAGCGGCGCTCGCCGCCTTCGCCGACGCCGTGCACGCCGTCACCTTCGAGTTCGAGAACGTTCCGCACGAGAGCGTGCGGTTCCTGACCGAGCGTATCCCCGTGCGGCCGGGATGGGATTGCCTCCGCATCGCGCAAGACCGGCTGGTCGAGAAGGAGTTCATCAACCGCCTGGGTATCCCGACGACCGCCTACGCGTCCGTCGAGCGCGAAGGGGCGCTTGCCGCCGCCGTCCAGGCGATCGGGCGCCCGGCCGTGCTGAAGACCGCCCGCATGGGCTACGACGGCAAGGGGCAAGTGTTGATCGCGGAGAATACCCCGCTCGACGCGGCCTGGCGCGAGATGGGCAACAGCCACGCGATTCTCGAAGGCTTCGTCGACTTGGCGATGGAGATCTCGGTCATCGTCGCCCGTGGGCTTGATGGCAAGTGGGTCGCCTACCCGCCCGTCGAGAACCGCCACCGCAACCACATCCTCGACGTGACCCGAGCGCCCGCCGCCATTTCGGACGCGCTCGCCAGGGACGCGATCGCGCTGTCGGCGAAGCTCGCGGATGCGATGGGGCTCGTCGGTCTTCTCGCGGTCGAGATGTTCGTCGCCCGCGACGGCCGCCTGCTCGTGAACGAGATCGCGCCGCGACCGCACAACTCCGGCCACTGGACCATCGACGCCTGCGTCACCAGCCAGTTCGAGCAGTTCGTCCGCGCGGTCGCGGGATTGCCCCTCGGCTCGGTCGATCGCCACGCGGATGCCGTGATGCAGAACCTGATCGGCACCGACGTCGAGCAATGGCCGGCCCTCGTCGCCGAGCCGGGCGCCAAGGTTCACCTCTACGGCAAGAACGAGATCCGGCCCGGCCGCAAGATGGGCCACGTCACGCGGCTCTACCCCAAGGGCAGCCTCACCAAGGAATAGCGGCGCGCCTCGAGAAAAATGTCAAACGCGCGCATCGTGGCACTTGAGGCCGCCCTTCCACGCGAGCACGCGCCTGTCGGCCGTGATGAGGGTTGCCCGTTCGGACAAGGCCGTGGCCACGATCATGCGGTCCGTCGGATCGGGGTGAAGTCCCCGTAACGACACGGCCGCAACTCCAATCTCGCCATCGATGGGAAGCTCGGCGATGCCGATCCCGAGCACGATCTGGCGCCACCGCTCCGGAGGTTCCGTAAGACGAAGGCGTCTCTTGTCGACGAGCATCGCCGCCTCCCAGAAGACGATCGCCGAGACCGCGAGCGCATCCGACGATAGGGCGTCACGCACGAGCCCTTGCGCTCTTCGCCCCAGCTTTGGGCTTTCTTCCAACATCCAGATGAGCGCATGGGTGTCGAGGTGAACGCGACTCACCGCTGCGCCTCCCACTCAACATCGATCGGTTCGATGATATCGCCGAGAATGATGGCGTGTCCCTTCAGTGCGCCATAAGGCGTCTTTGGCTTGCATGTGATGGGCGCAAGTTGCGCCACGGGTTTGCCGTTCTTCGTAATCAGCACGGGCTTTCCGGTGGCCGCCACTTCGTCCATGAGCTTCAAGCACTTTGCTTTGAACTCACCGGCCTTGATGGATTTCATGCGACACCTATATGACTATGGTCATGACTATAGTTATATAGGCAAAGGCGTGCCAAATTCAAGCTTGGCCGCTTGGCCGGGGTGACGAATGGTAATGCGGTGACGGTTTACGGAAAGGCGAATTTCGAGCCGTCGGCGACGGGGGCTTCGATGCCGCCCATGAAGATGTCCTGCACCTGCTTCACGGAGAGGCGCGAGGATTTCAGCGTCACCAGCAGATAGGTCTCGACCACGATTTCGCTCGGGAGCTCGCGCTCGATCATTTTGCGCGCCATCGTCACGAGCTCGCGGGACTGGTTCGGCGCGGTCAACACGTTGGCGATGAGCTCGCGCCGGATCAGCGGCGGGAAGCCCACGATCTCCGCGATGAGATAGGCCTTGGCCTGGAGCGGGATTTGGCGGTTCGCGAAGACGCGATCGAGGCAGAAGCTGTAGATCCCGAAGTCGAGCTTGCCGGCGACCGCATAGGTGAACTCGCGGAACTCGTCGCGGAAGGCGGTCGCCGTGATGTGGCGCTCGATGAGGCGGCGCACGATGTCGAGAAACGCCCGATAGCGCTTGCGGGCGGGCGTGATGGTTCCGCCGATCTCGGCCTCGAGCTCGCGAATGCGGGCTTCGCGGAAGCCGGCTTCGACGAGCGCCCGGGCGCGGTCGCGGACATCGCCGCTGAACGCGCGCTTTTCGATGAGATCGAACAGCTCCTCGTAGCGCTCCATATGCCGGACCGAGCTTTTGCCCGCCTTCAGCCCGAGCGGAACGAGCGCCGCCTGAGCGACGAGGATGTCCTTGGAAAAGATCGTTGCGGCCGCAGTGGCGATGGGGTCGATGGCGACGCCCTCGCGGAAATCGTCGGTGATGACGAAGCGGCTCTCGTCCTGCAACGTGAGATAGCGGCCGACCTTTCCGCACTCAAGGAAATGGTCGGCGAGATCGCGCCGGGGCGCGGAGGTGCGGGCGGAAGCCATGAGCATGGGCGCTGTGTCGGGACCTGGGTTTACGACCCCTGACGCCAACCTTAGCAGTCTTCGCCGGAGGGACGAAACCGTTTCGGCGGGAGCCCGGGCGTTAACGAATCGGCCGGCCGGGGCCGTTCAGCCGAGCCGGTTGATCCCGTCGAAAGCCGCGGTTTTGTAGCATTCGGCGAGGGTTGGGTAGTTGAACACGGTGTCGATGAAATAGTCGATCGAGCCGCCGAACGCGAGCACGGCCTGGCCGATGTGGATGAGCTCGCTCGCCCCCTCGCCGATGATGGCGACGCCGAGAAGCTTCCGGGTTTCCCGGTGGAAGAGGAGCTTCAAGAGGCCCGACGAGTCGCCGAGGATCATGCCGCGCGAGATCTCCTTGTAGCGGGCCTTGCCAACTTCATAAGGCACGCCGGCTACGGTCAGCTCCTCCTCGTTCTTGCCGACCGTCGAGATCTCGGGCACCGCATAGATGCCGTAGGGAAAGAACTCGGGGCAGCTTTTGGCCGCCTTGGCGAACGCGTGGCAGGCGGCGATGCGGCCCTGCTCCATGGACGTGGAGGCCAAGCTCGGGAATTCGATCACGTCGCCGACGGCGTAAACGTTCTCGGCCGTCGTCCGGTAATGCGCATCCACCTTGATGCGACCGCGGTCGTCGGCCTTGACGCCGGCCGCGTCCAGATCGAGCCATCCCGTCGCGCCGACCCGGCCGATGCTGTAGAGCGCCTTGTCGGCCACGATATGCTTCTGGCTCTTGAGGATGACCCGAACGCGCGGCTGGCCATTTTCGGTGAACGGCTCGATCGCCGCGACGTCTTCGCCGAGCCTGAGCGTCGCCCGGTTCTGCCGCATCTGGTAGACGAGCGAATCGACGATCTCCTGATCGACGAACGAAAGGAGCTGCGGGCGTTTATCGATCACCGTCACCCTCACGCCCAATATCGCGAAGATCGTGGCGTACTCGATGCCGATCACGCCTGCGCCGACGACTGCCAGTGTCTTCGGAAGCTCATTCAGGGAGAGAATGTCGTCGCTGGTGAAGATCCGCTGGCCGTCGAATGCGATGTGGGAGTCGCGCGCCGTCACGGTACCCGACGCGATGACGATCTTGTCGGCGGTCACGTTGCGGCTGCCCTGCCCTTCCGCGGATTTCATCCGGATCGTGTGCGGATCGACGAACGCCGCGCGGGCGGGAATCACCTCGATTCCGTTGCGCTTGAGCTGATGCTGGATCACGTCGATTTCGGCGCGTACCACGTGATCGCACCGGTGCAGGAGATCGGACATGGTGATCCGCTCCTTCACCGTGTAGGAGGCGCCGTAGATGTTGCGCTCGCGGTAGCCGGAAAGGTGAAGCGCCGCCTCGCGCAGCGTCTTGCTCGGGATCGTGCCGAGGTTGATGCAGACGCCGCCGACGCAGGCCTTGTATTCGGCGAGCGCCACTTTCTTCCCGAGTTTGGCGGCCTGGGTCGCCGCGCGCTGCCCGCCCGGCCCCGAGCCGATCACCACCATGTCGTAGTCGTAGGTCGCCATGCGCCCCCTCGTTCCGGCGCATTCTGACGTGATTTACCGGAAACGGCAAATCACCGCCCGAAAGCCCCGTTCAGCGCCGCGCGAGGCGCATTTCCAGGTAACGGACGAAAAACGCCGCGGGCAGGCAAATGACGAGAAACGTCAATCCGACCATCGAGATCGGCTCGAAGTAACGGTAGCTCTCGTTGCCGACGATCCGCGCCGCTCCCATGAGCTCGACCACGGAGATGGTCGAGAGAAGCGCGGTCTCCTTGAACATGATGATCAGGTAATTGCCGAGCGGCGGGATCATCGGCGGCACCGCCTGGGGCAAGATCACCCGGACCCACATGGCGAGCGGCCGATAGTTGAGGGCCTTCGCCGCCTCCCACTGGCCCCGCGGAAGGCCGTCGATGCCGGCCCGGTAGACCTCGGACATGTAGGAGCTGGAATGGAGCCCGAGCGCGATGACGCCGGCGGCGAGCGGCGAGAGCGTGATGCCGGCGTCCGGCAGCACGAAGAACACGAAGTAGATCTGGACGAGCAGCGGCGTGCGCCGGACGAACTCGTTCGACCAGTGGACGGGAATCCTGAGTATCTCGTTGCGCGACCGCTTGGCGACCGCAATGAGCAGGCCGGTCACGAGGGCAAGAACGGTCGCGAGGAACGTCGCCTCGACGGTGATGACGAGGCCCTGGAGGAGCCGCGGCATGAAGGCGATGACGTAATTCCAGTCCCATTCCATCAGAGATTCCTCGCCGTGATCGCGAGTCCCTTCCGGAATCGCCGCTCGAGCGTATTGAAGATCCACGCCATCCCGGACGAGAGGATGAAATAGATGATCAGGATGCTGCCGAACGCCTGGAACGTCTGGCCGCTCTGCGTGCGGAACAGGTGGGCGGTGAACGTGAGGTCCGAGATGGTGATGAGGGAAACGAGCGGGGTCGTCTTGATGAGCTCGATCATCAGATTGCTCATCGGCGGCAGCATGGCGATCATCGCTTGCGGCAGGATCACCCGCCGCATCCGCTGCCAGGCCGTGTAGTTGAGGGCGATCGCGGCCTCGCGCTGCCCCTTGGAAACCGACAGCACGGCGGCGCGCACGACCTCGGACGCGAAGCTCCCGATGTTAAGTGCGATCCCTACGATCCCGACTAAAAAGGCGTCGAGATAGATGCCGAAGAAGGGCAGCGCAAAGAACAGCCAGAAAAGCTGAACGTAGCACGACGTGCTGCGGAAGAACTCGACGTAGACGGCCGCCGGCCAGCGGACCCAGGCATGCTTCGAGAGACGCGCGAGCCCCGCGATCACCGCGATCACGGCCGCGAGGATGGTCGACAGCACCGTGATCTCGACCGTGACCAAGAGCCCGCGGCCGAAAGGGATGAGGTAGTCGAAGATCATCACGGGGTCACGACGGTTCGGTTTTCGACCGTCCCGCGTCCGGAGTGCCCCTCCTCACCCCTGACCCTCTCCGCCCCAGGGGGCGGAGAGGGCGGGAGGGTGAGGTGGGGGCCTGCTTCGACGGAAACGTCAGTTCGGGCCGCCGCAGAACTTTTCGCGCGTGTGGGCGATCGCGTAGTCGGGGTTGAAGTTGTACTGGGTCATGATCTTTGAGAATTGCCCGGACGCCTTCATGTCCTTGAGCACGGCGTCATAGGCGTCGCGCAGGTCCTTGTCATCCTTGTGGAAGGCAGCCCCGGAGCACTGGGGTTCGATGCCCTTCACCGTGACCCACTCCAGGTTCGGATCGCCGAGCTTGGGGAGCGCCTCCTTGATCGAGATGTCCGGCCACGCAACGGCGTCGACGCGCCCGGCCTGCAGCATCTTGAGAGCGTTCAGAATGTCCGTCACGTTGACGATGCGCTCGCGCGGGACGCCGACCTCGATCGCGCGGGTCTCGTCGAAGCAGCCGCCGCAGACGCCGAGCTTCACCTCCTTGTTGTCGCGCACGGCCTCCATGCTGTCGAGCTTCTTGGGGTTGCCCTTCTTCACCGCGAAGCCCCTGGCCGTACAGGTATCCGGCTGCGAGAAGAGGACCGCGGCGCAGCGCTGCGGCCGCATGAACAGGCCGGTCGAGATGATGTCGAACCGGCGCGCCTGGAGACCCGGGATCATGGCGCCCCACTCCGTCACCTGCGCGTCGATCTTGGGAACGCCGAGCTTCTTCATGACCTCTCGCGTCAGGTCCGCCGACGCACCCGTCAGCTCGCCGCCGGGCTTGTAATCGGTGAACGGCGGCTCGTGCGCGATGGCCATGCGCACCACGCCCGCTTTCTTGATTTTCTCGAGGGTCGATTGCGCGGCGGCGTCGCCGGGCGCTCCGAGCGAAACGCCGACGAATACGGCAAGCACCGAACATGCGGCGGTGACGGACTGCAATGAACCGAAACTGCCCGAAGCCATGGTTGTTCTCCCAGTTTGTTTGACGGCGCGCCGATGATGCCGACTCGCGGCGAGGGACGCAATGGGCTCGACGGCGGGACCCTAGCCGCGCAAGCCCGCGAAGGCGGACGCAAATCCTTCCCGCACGCGCTTGGGCCAGCCGAAGATCTTCAGCACGTCCCCGATCCGCCGGTCGAGGAACGCCCAGGTGTCCGGGAAATCGCCGCTGCCGTCGCCTTCGTCCTGCAGCCAGTAGAGCAGCGTCGAGGTGTAGACGCCGGCGAGCAGCGCCCGCTTGGTATAAAAATTGAAATCGACCGAGGTGTCACCGGCCGCGTACCACACCGCGTTCGCCATCCGATACGCGAGCCTGGCGGCAAGCGGCGCATTCTGCGGCAGCGCCAGGTAGGCCATCAGGCGGCGCACGGCCTCGCGGTGCGGCGCGGCCTGCCCGATCCGGGTCCGCACCGCCACGGCGACGCGGTCCCGCACGCGAAGCTGGGCGAGCTTGGTTTCAGGGAGCGCCGCCAGCATGCGGCGGTTGGAAAACTCTCCGTAATGCTCGACGAGCTCGGGAATCCCGGCCGGAAACGTCCGGAGCGCCATGTCGTCGGAGAGTCCTGCGTCCTTCACGCCTTCTGCGAGAGCGGCCCGCGTCCAGCCCTCGAACGGGACGTGCCTGAGCGTCGCCGCGAGAATCCGGTCGCGCGCGTCTTCCATGTCGCCGGCGGCGCGTCTCGGCTTGGGCACGGCTATTCCGCCTCGATTTCCGACGCGGCGGCGGCATGCTCCCGATGGACTTCCTCGGCGAAGCCGAACGTCGACATGTCGACGATGCGCATGGGATAGAGGATGCCATCCAGGTGGTCGCACTCGTGCTGGACGACGCGGGCATGGAAGCCTTCGGCAACGCGATCGATCGGCTCGCCCTCAAGCCCGATGCCTGTGTAACGGACGCGGCGGAACCGCGGCACGAGGCCGGTGAAGCCGGGAACCGAGAGGCAGGCTTCCAGCATGGAATCCGTCTCCTCCCCCAAGGGCTCGATGACCGGATTGATGAGGACGGTGAGCGGCTGCGCGCCCCCCGCCGTGCCGGCGGCGCCGTCTGCCCGTCGCTCAGGCACGTAAAAGACCACGACCCTCTTCGGCACGTGGACCTGGGTCGCCGCAAGCCCGATGCCGGGGGCGTCGTACATGGTTTCGATCATGTCGGCGACGAGACGCCGGATCTCCGGCGCCGTCGGGTCGGACACCGGCTCGGTCGGCCACCGGAGGGCGGGATGGCCCATCCGCGCGATCTTCAGAATTGCCATGGAGGCACCCTCGTCCCCTGCCCCATCCCCAAGCCACCCGGGGGCTTCACAGGGGGCCTTGGATGTGTTAGAAGGCCGCCGCCCCTGGTGGGCGAGCTTAGCGGTTTCACTGCCTCAAGATGAGGAGAATTCGGCCAACGTGCAAGTCACAGTTCGCGATAACAACGTCGACCAGGCGTTGAAAGCCCTCAAGAAGAAAATGCAACGGGAAGGCATTTTCCGGGAAATGAAGCTCCGACGGTCCTACGAAAAGCCCTCCGAGCGCAAAGCCAGGGAAAAATCGGAAGCGATCCGCCGGGCGCGTAAGTTGGAACGCAAACGCCTCGAACGCGAAGGCTTCTGAAGCCACCCCGCCCAATCCCGAGGCGGGCTCCTCCACCGTCTCGTCTCCGTCCCACCACCAAACGATTGACCGCAGCCGGGCCGCAGCGCCCGCAAAACCGCATGTTCGAAGCGGGCCGCTCGTCCTGAAAGCATGTGGACATATTCGCACTGGCGCAAGTCTCACCCTTCGAGGCTCCCCTTCGCCAAGCTCAGGGTCGCGCCTCAGGGTGAGGTTAAAGACCGAGACCATGCACCTCATCCTTGAGGTGCCGCCCAAGGGGGCACTTACGGGGGATGCCCCCGCAGACCCCAGGCGGCCTCGAAGGATGAGGCCCCGGCGGTAGGCTCACCCGAGCGCCTGGAAGATCTGCTCGGTCATTTTTTTGGCGTCGCCGAACAGCATCATCGTGTTGTCGCGATAGAAGAGCTCGTTGTCGACGCCGGCGTACCCCGACGCCATCGAGCGTTTGACGAACAACACCGTCTTCGCCTTCTCGACCTCGAGGATCGGCATGCCGTAGATCGGGCTCTTGGGATCGGTCTTGGCGACCGGGTTGGTCACGTCGTTGGCGCCGATCACGTAGGCCACGTCCGCGGTGGCGAATTCGTGGTTGATCTCTTCGAGCTCGAAGACCTCGTCGTAAGGCACGTTGGCCTCGGCGAGGAGCACGTTCATGTGTCCGGGCATGCGTCCCGCCACCGGGTGAATGGCGTAGGAGACCTTCACGCCCTCTTTCTTCAGCTTGTCGGCCAGCTCGCGGAGCGCGTGCTGGGCCTGGGCGACGGCCATCCCGTACCCGGGCACGATGATGACCTTGGACGCGTTCTTCATGATGAAAGCCGCGTCTTCGGCGGCGCCCGGCTTCACGGTGCGGTCGGCGCGGGTGGCGGCAGGCGCCCCCGTGTCCCCGCCGAAGCCGCCGAGCAGCACGTTGAAGATCGAGCGGTTCATCCCCTTGCACATGATGTAGCTGAGGATCGCGCCCGACGAGCCGACGAGGGCGCCGACGATGATGAGCGCGGGGCTCGAGAGCGTGAACCCGATGCCGCTCGCGGCCCAGCCCGAATAGGAGTTCAGCATCGAGACGACCACCGGCATGTCCGCGCCGCCGATCGGAATGATGAGGAGGAAGCCGAGCGCGAGGGAGGCCAGCACGAGCAGCCAGAACGCCGTGTGGGACTCGGTCGCGACCATCCAGACGCCGAGCAGAACGATCACGATGCCGATCGCCGCGTTGAGCACATGCTGGCCCGCGAAGACGATGGGATTGCCGCTCATGATGCCCTGGAGCTTGGCAAAAGCGATCACCGAGCCCGAGAACGTGACGGCGCCGATGGCGGTGCCGAGCGTCATCTCGATCAAGTTGGCGGCGGGAATGCGCCCGATGGCGCCGATGTGGTAGGCCTCCGGGTCGTAAAGCGCGGCCGCGGCGACGAACACGGCGGCCATGCCGACGAGGCTGTGAAAGGCCGCAATGAGCTGGGGCAGCGCCGTCATCTGGATCCGCAGCGCGACGACCGTGCCGATCGACCCGCCGAGCAGGAGCCCGAGCAGGATCATCCAGAAGCTCACCACGTTCGGACTCGCGAGCGTGGTGAGCACGGCGATAGCCATGCCGGCGATGCCGAACAGGTTTCCGGTGCGGGCGGTCTCGGGCGAGCTCAGCCCCCGGAGCGCCAGGATGAACAGCACCGAGGCGACGAGGTAGGCGAAGCCTGTGAGACTGGCGCTCATGCTACTTTTGCTTCTTCTTGAACATGCTGAGCATGCGCTGGGTGACGATGAACCCGCCGAAGATGTTGACGGCGGCGAGCGTGACGGCGAAGAACCCCATCGCCTTCGAGAAGTCCATGCCGGCGGGTCCCGCGGCGATCAGGCCGCCGACGATGATCACCGACGAGATTGCGTTGGTCACGCTCATCAGCGGCGAATGGAGGGCCGGCGTCACCCTCCACACCACGTAAAACCCGACGAAGCAGGCAAGCACGAAGACGGTGAAGAGCGAGAGGAACGGATCGCCATGCCCGGACTGCACGGCGGCAAGCCGGGTCGCGTCATGGGCAAGCTTCTCCGCCATCTCGAAGAGGCGCGCGGCCTCGGTCGCGAGGTTCGATGCCTGATCGGCGAGTTGCGCCGGGTCCATGTCACGCCCCTTTCAGCCTGGGATGGACGACGCTGCCGTCGCGGGTCGCGAGCGCGCCGTTGACGATCTCGTCCTCCCAGTCGATCTTCAGCGTCTTCTCCTTGGGATCCGTGATGAGCTTCACAAAATTGAAGAGGTTGCGCGCGTAGAGCATGCTCGCGTCCTGGGCGAGCCGGCTCGGCACGTTCCCGTGACCGACGATCTTGACGCCGTGCTTGACGACGACCTTGTCGAGCTCCGAGAGCTCGCAGTTGCCGCCCGCCTCCACCGCCAGGTCGACGATGACGGAGCCGGGCTTCATCGCCGCCACCATCTCCTTGGTGATCAGGCGCGGCGCGGCCTTTCCCGGGATCAGCGCCGTGCAGATCGCGATGTCCTGTTTCTTGAGCGCATCGGCGAGCACGGCCGCCTGTTTCTTCCCGTAGTCTTCGCCCATCTCCTTCGCGTAGCCGCCGGCGGTCTGCGCCGCGCCCGCCGCTTCGGGATCGACCTCGACGAATTTGGCGCCGAGACTTTCGACTTCCTGCTTCGACGCGGCCCGAACGTCATAGCCGAAGACCACGGCGCCGAGGCGGCGCGCGGTCGCGATCGCCTGCAACCCGGCGACGCCGCAGCCGAGCACCAGCACCTTGGCCGGCGGTATCGTGCCCGCGGCCGTCATCATCATCGGAAACGCGCGGCCGAATTCCCCCGCCGCGTCGAGAACCGACTTGTAGCCGGCGAGGTTCGCCTGCGACGACAGCACGTCCATGCTCTGCGCGCGGGTGATGCGCGGCAGCAGCTCCATGGCGAACGCGGTGAGGCCGGCCTCGGCGCAGGCCCGGGCGATCTTGGGCTCGGTCAGGGCCGACAGCATCCCGATCAGGATCGCCCCTTTTTTCATTTTGCCGACTTCCGCGGCGCCCGCGGGCTCGACGATGGGCGGCTGGACTTTCAGCACGATGTCGGCCGCCTTCAGCGCTTCGTCCGCGGTTTTGACGAGCGTGGCTCCGGCGTCGCGATACTGGGCGTCGGCGAAGCTCGCGCCTTCGCCCGCGCCTGTCTCGACCACCACCTCGAAGCCGAGCCCGATCAGTCTTTTTGCGCTGTCGGGCGTGGCGGCCACGCGCGACTCGCCGGGCTTGCGTTCTTTCAGGACGGCGATCTGCATCGGGAGAACTGGTCCTCGGAGCGTGCGGGAGGGTCAGAGGTGCCGAATGGCCCCCAGGGTTATGCCCCGCCCCGGCTCGTTTCTCAAGTCCTGCGTTTGAAAAAAAGCCCTGTCGGCGGCGGGCGTCAGCCGCCGGACAGCTCGCGGCCGATCACGATATCGAATTGGCCTGTGAGCGAATCCGGCTCGATTTCCGGCGCCGCCGCGAGCGCCACGACGAGGCTCCGGCGCTGGGCCTCGTCGCGGACTGCCCGGAGCAGCCAGTCCGTCTCGTTGCGGGCCTCGCCCGCCACGTACATCTGCGTGACCAGGCGGGCGAAGCCGGGCCCGGAGACGGCAAAATGAATGTGCGGCGCACGGCCGGGGTAGGCGACGGGGCGGATCGTCCGGAACCGATAGGCGCCGTCGGTCACCGTCGTCGTCTGTCCGTATCCCTGGAAATTCGGGTCGGCGGCGCTGCCTGCGCGCGGGTGGTGGTAGCGGCCGAAGGCGTCGCACTGCCAGATCTCGACCCGGGCGCCGGGCACGGGCCGTCCGTCCTCGGCGAGCACGCGCCCGAACACGTGTGTGAGCACGCCGCCCGCGCGGGCGTTCGAGGCGCCGACGATGACGAGGTCGTTATCGGAATCGAGCGGCAGCCGATCCGGGTAGAACGGCCCGGCCGTCTGCCGGGGGCTCGGCGTCAGCGCGAACGCGGGGCGCGCGAGCATGGCGCCGCCGGCGGCGAGACCCGACCGCAGGAGCCAGCGTCGGCTGTGATTCGCTTGCCGGTTTCCGCGGGTCATGGCGTTCCGTCCTTTCGCCCCCCGCGATCACTCCCAGTCGGCGTTCTCGGCAAACTCCTCGCCGACGGTCTTGAAGTCTTTGAGGTCGCGGGTTTGCACACCTAGAAATATCGGATCGGCGTGCGCCCTGTAAATATTCACTTTCGCGTTGTAGGCGTTGCGGGTGCGGCCGTGCTTATCGGCGATCCGGTACCGCTTGATGGCAAATTGGCCGTCGCCGCGTTTCTCGCCCGTGAGGTAGCACTTGATCGAATCCACCTGGTCGCCCGAGAGCACGACGCCCTTGAGGTTGGCGAGCGTTTCCTGGGTGCGCTGGATGAACCCGATCGAATCGATCTTCGTCACCTGGCCGAGCTCCCAGTCCGGCATCGGCACCCAGAAGTCGCCGACCAGGATCTGGCCCGGCATCGCGCGCTCGATCATGCGTGCGAGCTCGATGGTGACGTTGCCGACGATATAGCTGTAGACCGTCGGGCTGAGGCCTTCGGACTGATAGAACTCGTAGTGGCCGCCGACGTGGAAGCAGGCCCTGAGAAGCGGAGTCGTGTTGCTCTTCGATTTGCCCATCGCGATCGCGTTGTCGGCGAGCACCAGGTGCATGAAGTGATAGAGGTTCATGCTCGCCTGGATGCTGCGGTCGCGGTTCCAGATGTAGAAGCCGTCGCCCGTCGTGGTGCGCGCGAAGTTGATGTCGATCTTGTTGGACAGCATCTTCGAGTAGGCGGAGTTCACCGAATACGCGAGGCTGTTGAGCTGCGTCACTTGCTCGAGCGGCGAATAGAGCGAAAACCCGACGATATCGAACAGCGCGACAGCGCGATCCTCCACGTAGGAGATGCTGTAGCGCTTCACCAGGTTCTCGATGGCGTCGAAGCTGACGTCGGCGCCGGGGATGAACGAGAGCTTGGATGTGCTGCGTCGGATAGCCGAGCAGGCCCGAAAGGTGCACAAGCTCGCTCGCCGACATGTGCTTCGGCCGCGAGATCACCTCTTCGATGAAGCTCTTTCCCTCGGCGGCATTGGCACTGCCGTCCGGATGCTGTCCTTCGGCCGCCTCGTTCGCCTTCTTACGCGCGGCGAACTCGGTGATCGCGTAGTGCGGAATGACGAGGACTTCGATGCTCTCGCCGCGCGGCGTCCACGCGAGAATCGCGTTTCGCCCGAGCCCCCACAGCGCATGCAGCGCGCGGTTGAGCTTGTGGATCCGCTCGTCGTCCGCCTGGGCGTGGAAGATTCCACCTTCCCCGGCGGCTTTCTCGACATCGAAGGTTTTGATGGCTTCGGTCATCGGTCCTCCCTTTCTGGGAGCATTGGGCATCTCGGTCGAGACATCCGATCATTACGCCGAGTTCCTTGATAAACCGTCAACAAAAAAGGACTCCGGCGGCGCCCCGTCAGCCCGGCAGCGGGATGCGGAAGCGGGGCAGCACGCGTTTCTGCCGGCGGGCGAGCGCGCCTTCTTCGAACCCGTCGATCAGGTCATGGAACAGCCGGTGCCAGTTGACCTTCGCCCGAAGGTGCGTGAACACGCTCCCGAGACCGATGGCCGCCCGATCCATTAGTACGAATTCGCGTGGCGGCCTGACGCCGCCCGCCTTGCGGAGCGCGCCGTGCACCTTGGCCGCCACCGTGGCGCCGTAGGCGGTGCCGCCGGTTTCCTGGATTTCCTGCGCCCGGTCCTTCAGCAAGGGCCCGTAAAGGAACATCGCCCACTGATTGAGGATGCCGATGGTCTCGCGGCCGATGTTCTCGAACCCCCACGTTTCGTAAGCATGTACCGCAAGCTCCTCGTCGCCGTCGCGAAGCGCCCGATAGAGGTCGATCACGGCCCGGATGAAGCTCGGCTTGAAGACGCGGATGCAGCCGAAATCAAGCAAGTTGATCGAGCCGTCGTCGCGCACCGTGTAGTTGCCGAGGTGGGGATCGCCGTGGATGACGCCGTATCCGTAAAACGGGACATACCACGCGCGAAACATGTTGTAGGCGACCTTGTTGCGGAACGCGAGCGGACGGTCCACGACCCGCATCAGGCGCTCGCCCTCGAGCCAGGTCATCGTCAGCAAGCGCTTGGTCGAGAGCGGCGCAACGGCGTCGGGGACGTGAACGCCCGATTCTTTCTTCAACAGCGATTCGTACGCGGCCATGTGACGGGCTTCGCGCTCGTAGTCGAGCTCTTCACGGAGACGGTCGAGCAGCTCGGCGTGGATTTCGCTCGGGTCGATGGCGCGGTCGTAGCGCTTGTAGATCGCGAACACGAGCTTGAGCTGCTGGAGATCGGCTTCCACCGCGGAGCCCATGTCCGGATACTGGAGCTTGCACGCGAACGTGCGCCCGTCGCGCCCGGTCGCGCGGTGAACCTGGCCGAGCGACGCGGCCGCCGCGGCCGTGTGCTCGAAGGACGCAAACTTCTCCTGCCACTTGGGCCCTAGCTCGGCCGCCATCCGGCGCTTGACGAACGGCCACCCCATGGAGGGCGCGTTGGTCTGCAATTGGCCGAGCTCCTGGACGTACTCGGTCGGCAGCATGTCCGGAATGGTCGCCGTCATCTGCGCGACCTTCATCAGCGGGCCCTTGAGGCCGCCGAGCGCCTGCTTGAGCTCGGACGCGCGCTTGGTGTCGGTCCAGGGGACGCCCAGGATCTGGCTTCCGGCAAACCGGGTGGCAAGCCCGCCGACGGCGGCTCCGACCTTGGCGTAGCGCTTCACGCGCCCGGTGAGGGTGTTCCGCTCGGAGCGGGTTCGTTCCGCCATGCTCAGTCCATGGCTTCCAGTTCGCCGATCATCCGTCCGATGACGGAGAGACCCCGCTTCCAGAACTCGGGGTCTCCCGCATCGAGCCCGAACGGCGTCAGAAGCTCCTTGTAGCGGCGGGTCCCGCCCGCCCGGAGCATATCCAGATATTTGGCCTGAAAGCCGGGGTGTCCCCCTTCGTACACGGCATAGAGAGAGTTCACGAGACAATCCCCGAATGCGTAGGCGTAGACGTAGAAGGGCGTGTGAACGAAGTGCGGGATGTAAGCCCAGTAGGACCGATAGTCGTCTTCGAAGCGGAACGCGGGCCCAAGGCTTTCGCGCTGCCGGGTCATCCAGATCTCGCCCAAGCGCTCGACGCTGAGCTCGCCCGTCCGGCGCTCGTCGTGGACGTGGCGCTCGAATTCGTGGAAGGCGATCTGGCGGGCGACCGTGTTGAGCATGTCCTCGACTTTTCCGGCGAGGAGATGGCGGCGGCGGGCGGGCGAAGTCTCCGCCTTGAGCAGGGCCTGGAAGGTGAGCATTTCGCCGAACACCGACGCCGTCTCGGCCAGCGTGAGCGGCGTGTCGGCCATCAGCGCCCCCTGGCGCGCGGCCAGCACCTGATGGACGCCGTGGCCGAGCTCGTGGGCGAGCGTCATCACGTCGCGCGCCTTGCCGTGGAAATTGAGGAGGATGTAAGGATGCGCCGAGGGCACGGTGGGGTGGCAGAAGGCGCCGGAGTCCTTGCCTGGGCGCGGCGGCGCATCGATCCAGCGCGCCTTGAAAAAGCGCCCGGCGATATCGGCGAGCTCGGGCGAGAATGCGCCGTAGGCGCGGAGCACGGTCTCCTCGGCTTGCTTCCATCCGTAGGCGCGGTCGGAGTCGCCCGGCAACGGCGCGTTGCGATCCCAGGTCTCGAGCTTTTTCACGCCGAGCCAGCGCGCCTTCAGCCGGTAGTAGCGGTGAGAGAGATCGGGATAGGAGTCCTTCACCGCGCCCACCAGGGCATCGACCACCGCGTCCTCGACGCGGTTGCTCAAGTTGCGCTCGGATACGGGCCGCGGATATTTCCGCCAGCGGTCTTCGATCTCCTTGTCCTTGACGAGCATGTTGGTGATCAGCGCGAAGAGCCGCACGTTGGCGCCGAGCGCTTTGCCGAGCGCCTTGGCGGCCCGCTTCCTGAGCGCGCGCTTGGGGCTCGAGAGGAGATTGAGAACGTCCGAAAGGGCGACCCGCCGCTTTCCCAACGGAAAGCGCATGCCCGCGAGCGTTTCGTCGAAGAGCCTCACCCACGCGGCCCGGCCGGCGACCGCCTTCTCGTGCAGGAGGGTCTCCATCTCCTCCGAGAGCTGATGCGGCCGAAAGGCGCGAAGCTCGCGGATCCACGGCCGGTAGCGCGCGACGTCGGGAGCCTGTAGCTGGCGCTCCAGCGTCGCTTCGTCCAAGCGGTTGAGCTCGAGGGTGAAGAACAAGACGTTCTTCGAGATATCGGTGATCCGCTCGCGCAGCGTCTGATGGAAGCGGGCGATCTTCGGATCGCTGACGTGCGCCGCCTTCAGGAGCTGGGCGTAGCTCATCGCCTTGTCGAGCCGCTCGGTCAGTGCCTCGAAGCGCTCGATCGCGGTCCCGAGCGCGCGGCCGTCGAGGCCGGCGAGCCTGACCTGGTAATCGTTCCGGAACGAGAGCGCTTGCGCCTCGGCCCACGCGAGATCGGTCGCGAGCTCCGGGCTGTCGGGGGAGGCGTAGAGGTGGGAAAGATCCCATTCGGGGAGGGATTTGCGGGCCGCGGCGGGCATGGCGTGATCCTTTCGCTCCAGCCATATAGGGGTGGAAATGGGCGCCGACAACAGGCAATGATACGACCCTGTTTTCCGGGAGCGATCGAGGCATGGCGCCGCGGGACTGGCAGAATCTTGTCCAGATGTTCTTCGACCAGGTCGAGCGTCTGGGTGATCGGCCCTTTCTGTGGGCGAAGCGGGAAGGCGTTTACAAGCCGCTCACGTGGCGGGATGTGGCGGCGCGGGTGACGCCGCTCGCGCGCGGACTGCTGGCGCAGGGCGTGAAGCCGGACGACCGCATCGTCCTCGTCTCCGAGAACCGGCCGGCGTGGCTGGTCGCCGACCTCGCGATCATGTCGGTCGGCGCGATCACGGTTCCCGCCTACACGACCAATACGGAAGCCGACCACCTGCACATCCTCACCAACAGCGGCGCCAAGGGCGTGATCGTATCGACGCGCCGGCTCGCCGAACGGATCCTGCCGGCCGCTCACAAATCGCCGGAGACGGAGTTCGTCGCCGCGATCGATCCGCCCGCCGCCCGCCCGCAACTGGACGTGAAGGTCCTGCCGCTCGACGCCTTGATCGAGCAAGGCCGCAGCGCCCACGACAACATGGTGACCATGGCGGAGCGCTGGCGGCGCGAGGACACGGCCTGCATCATCTACACCTCCGGTACGGGCGGCGTGCCGAAGGGCGTCATGCTGTCGCACGGCGCCATCCTCCACAATTGCCGCGCGGCGATGGACGCCTTCGAAGATCTCGGGCTCGACAACGAGGTCTTTCTCTCGTTCCTCCCGCTCTCTCATTCCTACGAACACACGGGGGGGCAGTTCTTTCCGATCGCCATCGGCGCCGAGATTTACTACGCCGAAGGCGTCGAGACCCTCGCCCAGAACATGATCGAGGCGCGGCCGACCCTGATGACGGCGGTCCCGCGCCTTTACGAGACGCTCCATCAGCGGATCACCCAGGGTGTCAGGAAACAGGGCGGCCTCAAGGCCACGCTTTTCGAAAAGGCGGTCGCGCTCGGACGCAAGCGCTTCGAGCAGCCGGGGAGTCTTTCGTTCGGAGAGCGCGCGGCGGACCGGGTGCTGGACACGCTCGTCCGCAACAAGGTGCGGGGCCGCTTCGGCGGCCGGCTGAAGGCGCTGATCTCGGGCGGCGCACCCCTCAACCCGGAGATCGGGCTTTTCTTCACCGCGCTCGGGCTTCGCATCCTGCAGGGCTACGGCCAGACCGAGGCGGCGCCCGTGATCAGCTGCAACCGGGCCAAAGGCACCAAGATCCACACGGTCGGGCCGCCGCTCGCGGGCGTCGAGGTCAAGATCGCAAGCGACGGCGAGATCCTGGTGCGCGGCGAGCTCGTGATGCAGGGCTACTGGCGAAACCCGGAGGCGACGGAGAGCACCATCGTCGACGGCTGGCTGCATACGGGCGACATCGGCCTCATCGACGAGGACGGACACTTGCAGATCACCGACCGGAAGAAGGACATCATCGTGAATTCGGGCGGGGACAATGTCGCGCCCCAACGGATCGAGGGCTTCCTCACCCTCGAGCCGGAGATCGCCCAGGCGTTGGTCTACGGCGACAAGCACCCGCACCTCGTCGGACTGCTCGTGCCGGACGCGCCGTGGCTCGAAGCATGGGCGAAGGCGCGCGGCAAGCGGGACGACCTCGGAGCGCTCGCCGACGATCCCGCCCTCCACGCGAGCCTCGCCGAGGTGGTCGAGCGCGTGAACCGGCGGCTCGCGAATATCGAGAAGGTGCGCCGGTTCATCGTGGCGAAGGCGCCGTTTGCCGTCGAAAACAGTCAACTCACGCCGACGCTCAAGCCCCGCCGCCACAAGATCAAGGAAATGTACGGTCGCGCGCTCGAGGATCTTTATCGCGCCGGCTGAGCGGCGTTCCCACGACGACCGATTCCGGTCAGCGCGACGCCGCCGAGGATGCAGGCGAGCGCGATCATCGCCTGCGGCGTCACCGCCTCGTCGAGGAACGCCCAACCCAGGAACACGCCCATCAGCGGAATGAGATAGTTGATGAAGGACGTGAACGTGGCGCCCTGCGCCGCCACCAGGCGGAAATAGAGGATCGACGGGACGGCCGACGAGAAAATGGCGATGTAAAGCGTGGCGAGCGCCGACGGCCCGGACGGCGACACCCGCCAGGGGTCCTCGAACAGGAACGCAAGCGGGGTCATCTCGGCCGCCGCGACCGCCATCACCACGGCCGCGAGCGCCGTCGCCGGCAGGGCGGGGAGGCGGCGGACGATGATCAACGATACCGCGTAGCTCATCGCGGCCCCGACGACCGCGAGCTCTCGCCAGAGGCTGGTGCCGAGGCCCTTCAACGCCGCCGGGCCGATCAAGACGACGACGCCCGCGAATCCGACGATCACGCCGGCGAGCTTCCCCCACGTCACCGCCTCCTCGCGCCCGAACGCCTGAAGGAGCGCCACGGTCGCGAGCGGCATCACGGCGATGAGGATGGCGGCGAGGCCGCCGGTCACGTGCTCCTCCCCCCAGCCGATGAGGAAGAACGGAAGCCCGTTGCCGAAGAAGGCGATCGCCACGATGGAGCGCCACAGGCGCGCCGAGTGCGGGAGCCTGTGGCCGAGGATGCGGTTGAAGATGACGAGGGCGACCGCCGCGATGAACGTGCGGGCCGCGGCGAGCGTCAGCGGCGGCACGGACTCGACGGCGATCCTGATCGCCGGGAACGAAGAGCCCCAAAGCGCCGAAACGATAACGAGCAGAATGACCGCGCGAACCAATGCGAACGGTTCCCCCCGGAACCTCAGATGTTGTAGTAGCCGCGGAACCAGGTCGCGAAGCGCGGGATGCCCTCGTCGATCGAAGTCTTGGGCTGGAATCCGAAATCGCGCTGCGTATCCGTGATGTCGGCGAACGTCTCCTTGACGTCGCCCGGCTGCATGGGAAGGAACTTGATCTCGGCCTTCTTCCCGAATGCTCTTTCGAGCACCTGGATGAAGCGCATCAGGGGCTCCGAGCGGTTGTTCCCGAGGTTGTAAATGCGCGCGGGCGGCGTGTTCGCGCCCTCGGGTGGACGGTCGAGGCATGCGACCACCCCGGCGACGATGTCGTCGATGTAGGTGAAATCGCGCCACATCTCGCCGTTGTTGTAGACGGGGATCGGCTCGCCCTTGAGGATCTTGTGGGCGAAGATGAAGGCCGCCATGTCGGGGCGGCCCCACGGCCCGTACACCGTGAAGAACCGGAGCCCGGTCTGCGGGATTCCGTAGATATGGCTGTAGCTGTGGCTGATCGCTTCCATCGCCTTCTTGGTGGCCGCGTAAAGCGAGAGCGGCGCGTCCGTGCGGTCGGCGACCGCGAAGGGAAGCTTCGCGTTGGAGCCGTAGACCGACGACGACGACGCGTAGACGAAGTGCTTCAGCCCCTTGAGATGCCGGGCGGATTCGAGGAGCACGAGGTGACCTTCGACGTTCGAGCGCGTGTACGCGTAAGGGTTCACGAGGGAATATCGGACGCCCGCCTGGGCCGCCAGATGCACGATGCGGTCGATATCGGGGTGGCGGCGGAAGAGACCGGCCATCGCGTCGCGCCCGGCGATGTCGCCCCGCACGAACGAAAATCCCTTGTCCTTTTCCAGAAGCTGGAGGCGCGCCTCTTTCAGCGACACCTCGTAATAGTCGTTCACGTCGTCGACGCCGACCACCCGCTCGCCGCGTTCGAGCAGCGCGCGCGCCGTGTGAAAGCCGATGAAGCCGGCGGCGCCAGTCACCAGAATTGTCATGATGGGCACGTCCTGATCACGTCGGGCGGGTCATCATATAGGGGTTGTCCCCTTGGAAAACATCCCCCTTTCCGGTTCCTCCGGGCAGCGGCGGTCATTTGTTGTAAGGCTGGTTTCCGGGCATTACTCTTAAGCCCGCATGGCATTTCAGGCGGTCACTCTCGAGGACAAGTACGCCCTCACCCAAGGGCGCGTGTTCGTGACGGGGACGCAGGCGCTCGTCCGCCTCGCGCTCCTGCAGCGGAAGCGCGATCTGGCCGTCGGCCTCAATACCGCAGGCTTCATCACCGGCTATCGCGGATCGCCCTTGGGAAGCGTGGACAAGGAGTTCTGGCGCGCCGAGCGCGACGTGAAAGCCCACCACATCCGCTTCCAGGCCGGGGTCAACGAGGACCTGGCGGCGACCGCCGTGTGGGGAAGCCAGCAGCTCAATTTGTCGCCCGGCGCGCGGTACGATGGCGTCTTCGCCATGTGGTACGGCAAAGGCCCGGGAGTCGACCGCTCGGGCGACGCCTTCCGCCACGCGAACCTGGCGGGGACCGCGCCCCATGGCGGCGTCCTCGCGATGGTCGGCGACGATCCGAGCGGCAAGTCCTCGACGATCCCGAGCCAGAGCGAATACGCGCTGATCGACGCGCGCATCCCCATCCTCAATCCGGCGAACGTGCAGGAGCTGCTCGATTTCGGCCTCACCGGCTGGGCGATGTCGCGTTTCTCCGGCTGCTGGGTCGCGATCAAGGCCGTCAGCGACACGATCGATTCGGGCGCCTCGGTCCCGGCCGATCTGGACCGGCTCTCCTTCGTGCGCCCGGCCGATTTCGCGCCGCCCGCGGGCGGGCTTGGAATCCGTTGGCCGGATCCGGCTGATGCCCAGGAAGCCCGCCTCGAGCTCTGGAAGCTTCCGGCCGTACTGGCGTTCGCCCGCGCCAACCGGCTCGACCGGATCGTGTTCGAGACGCCCGTGCCCCGGCTCGGCATCGTCGCGTCCGGCAAGGCCTATTTCGACACCCTCGAAGCGCTCGACGCTCTTGGCCTCGATCGCCAGGCCGCGGCGCGCCAGGGCATCCGCGTCTACAAGGTCGCGATGCCGTGGCCGCTTGAGCCGGACGGCCTCCGGCGCTTCTCCGAGAGCTTGCAAGAAATGCTCGTCGTCGAAGAGAAGCGCCCGGTGATCGAGAGCCAAGTCAAAGACCAGCTCTTCAACTGGCCGGCCGACGCACGCCCGCGCGTCATCGGCAAGCGGGACGAGCGCGGCGAGATGCTGCTGCCGACCGCGGGCGAGCTCACGCCCGAGATGATCGCGAAAGTCATCGCCGGGCGCCTTCAGCGCATGGACGGGCCGGATGCGTTTTCCGAACCCCTCCGCCGGCTCGCTGCGCGGGAGACGGCGCTCGCGGTAGCCCGTCCCAATATCAAACGCATCCCCTACTTCTGCTCCGGCTGCCCGCACAACACGTCGACGCGCGTGCCCGAGGGCTCGAAGGCCGCCGCCGGCATCGGCTGCCATTACATGGCGATCTGGATGGACCGGACGACCGACACTTTCACCCAGATGGGCGGCGAAGGCGCCAACTGGCTCGGCCAGGCGCCGTTTACGGACACCCGGCACATCTTCGTCAACATCGGCGACGGCACCTATTTTCATTCCGGCCTGCTCGCGATCCGGGCCGCGGTCGCGTCGGGCGCGAACATCACGTACAAGGTCCTCTATAACGACGCCGTCGCCATGACCGGCGGCCAGCCGGTCGACGGGCCCCTCAACGTCCCGATGATCACCCGCCAGGTGCAGGCCGAGGGCGTGGAGCGGATCGCCGTCGTCGCCGAGACGCCGGAGGACTATCCCATCGCCGCCGGGTTCGCGCCGGGAACGACGATCCATCCGCGCGACGATTTCGACTCCGTCCAGCGCGAGCTCCGCCAATGGCCGGGGGTGAGCATCCTCATCTTCGATCAGACCTGCGCGGCCGAAAAACGGCGGCGGCGGAAGCGCGGCCGGCTCGCCGATCCCGCCCGGCGCCCGTTCATCAACGCGGCCGTCTGCGAAGGCTGCGGCGACTGCGGGCGGCAATCCAACTGCGTCTCCATCGTGCCCCTGGAGACCGAATTCGGCCGCAAGCGCGCGATCGAGCAGTCTTCCTGCAACAAGGACTTCAGCTGCACGAAGGGATTTTGCCCGAGCTTCGTCACCGTCCACGGCGGCCGGCTCAAGAAGCCGCGCGCGGCGGAGCACGTCCCCTTTCCCCCACTGCCCGAGCCCGCCCGGCCCGCGACGGCCGTCCCCTACGACATCCACATCACCGGGATCGGCGGCACCGGCGTCGTCACCGTCGGCGCCGTGCTCGCGATGGCGGCGCACATCGAAGGCCTCGGCGCCTCGGTTCTCGACGTCGCCGGCCTCGCGCAGAAGAACGGGGCCGTCTTCACCCACCTCCGCATCGCCGATAAACCGGACGACATCCACGCGACGCGCGTCGCGACGGGAAGCGCCCGCCTCCTCCTCGGGTGCGACATGGTGGCGGGAGCGAGCCTGGAATCGCTTTCGCGCCTCCGGCGGGATTTTTCGAAGGCCGTCGTGAACGCGCACCGGACGATGACGTCCGACTTCACCCACGATCCCGACCTCCGGTTTCCGGAGGATGAACTGAGAGCGGCGATCACAGGGGCCGTAGGCACGGACGCCGCGCGCTTCGTCGATGCGACGGGACTTGCGACCGCGCTCCTCGGCGATGCCATCGGCGCCAACCTGTTCCTGGTCGGCTACGCCTATCAGCAGGGATTGATCCCGTTGTCGGCGGACGCGATCGAGCGCGCGCTCGAGCTCAACGGGGTCGCTGTCGCGTTCAACACGGAGGCCTTCCTCTGGGGCCGCCGGGCCGCCCACGACGGAGGCGCCGTCACGCGCCTGGCGAGCCGCTCGATGGCGCCGGCCGAGCCTGCGGCGACGACTTTGGAAGACATCGTCGCCAAGCGGGCCCAAGCCCTCGTCGACTATCAAGACGAGGCGCTCGCGGAGCGCTACCGGCGGATGGTCGCCCGCGCCGCGCGGGTGGAAGCCGAGCGGACCCCCGGCCGCGCGGGGTTCGCCGAGGCGGTCGCCCGTTCGTACTTCAAGCTGCTCGCCTACAAGGACGAGTACGAGGTGGCCCGGCTTTACACGGACGGACGATTCCTGGCCGACCTCGAGCGGCAGTTCGAAGGCGATTTCAAGCTCACCTTCCACCTGGCGCCGCCCCTCATCTCGCGGCGCGATCCGGAGACGGGCGAGCTTCGGAAGCGCGATTTCGGGCCGTGGATGATGGGCATCTTCCGCCTGCTCGCGCGGCTCAAAGGACTCCGCGGCACGCCCTTCGATCCCTTCGGCTACACGGACGAGCGGCGGCGGGAGCGCCAGCTCATCCGCGCCTATGAGGCGACGCTGGAAGCGCTGCTTGCCGGTCTGGCAGCGGAAACTCACGCCGCCGCCGTCGAGATCGCAGGCCTGCCCCAATCCATCCGCGGCTTCGGCCACGTGAAGGAGAAGACGATCGCGGCCGCGCTCGATTGCGAGAAACGGCTGCTCGCCGGATTTCGCGAACCCGCCGCGGCCCGTACGGCCGCCGCGTAGATCAAGGAGCGACGGCGGGTTGCACGCGCGCGCGCATTGCGTCGGTCATGTAGACGGCGAGCGCGATCCAGATCAACCCAAAGGCCGCCTGGTGGGCCGGCGTGAACGGCTCCCCATAGGCGAACACGCCGAACAGCAGGTTCCCTGTCGGCGCGAGGTACTGAAAGAAGCCGAGGGTCGCAAGCGTCAACCGGCGCGCCCCCTGGATGAACAGGAGAAGCGGCCCCACCGTGATCACGCTGGTGAGCAGGAGCAACGCGTCGGTCGCAACGCCGGTGTGCGCGAAGGCAAGCATGCCCTGGCTCGCGAGATAGAGGAGCCAGACGATCGCAAGCGGGCTCACCAGGAGCGTCTCGACGAACAGGCCGGCCATGGGATCGACGACCGTTGTCTTCCTGAGCAGCCCGTACATCCCGAACGTCAGCGGCAGCGCGAGAGCAACCCAGGGGATGGCGCCCTGCTGGACGACGAGGACGCCGACGCCGGCGGCCGCGAGCCCGACCGCCACCCACTGCCAGCGGCGCAAGCCCTCTTTCAGCAGCAGCACGCCCAGCATCACGTTGAACAGCGGATTGATGAAGTACCCGAGACTCGATTCCACGATGCGGTCGTTGGCGATCGCCCAGATGTAGACGAGCCAGCTGCCGCTGAGGGCCATGGCGCTCGCGGCGAGGCGCAGCATCAGCGGCCGGCTCGCGAACGTGGCCCACACACGCGGCCAGCGCGCGAATGGGATCAGCAGGATTCCGAGCAGCGCCATCGACCACAGGATGCGGTGCGCGGCGACCTCGGAAGGCAGCACGTGGTCGACGGCCTTGAAGTAGACCGGCATCGCGCCCCAGATGAAGAAGGCGGTGAACGCGCAAGCGGCCCCGAGCGCGCCGTCCCGACGCGGGTTCGGCGGCCGGCCGGTCTCCGATGGCGCTGCGGTCACTCGACCCAGGCGATGCGGAGGATGTTCGTCGCGCCCGGCGTTCCGAAGGGCACGCCCGCGGTCACCACGATCCGGTCGCCGGACGTGGCGAACCCCTCCTGCGAGGCCGTGAGCACCGCCCGCTCGACCATTTCCCGGAACGTGTGGATCTCCTCCGTCAGCACGGAGTGCACGCCCCAGGCGACCGTCACTTTCCGCGACGTGTCCTTCCGAGGCGTGAGGCCGAGAATCGGCACGCTCGGCCGTTCGCGCGCACAGCGAAGCGTCGTCGATCCGGTCGAGCTGAACGTCACGATGGCGGCGGCCGAAATCGTCTGCGCGACCTGCCGGGCGGCGGCGGTGATCGCATCGGCAGCCGTCGACTCCGGCAGGTGGCGCTCGGTGTCCATGAGGCGGCGGAACAGCGGGTCCTGCTCGACGCTCTTGATGATGCGGTCCATCATGGCGACCGATTCGATCGGGTACTTGCCCGCCGCCGTCTCGGCCGACAGCATGACGCAGTCGGATCCGTCGTAGATGGCGGTGGCGACGTCGGACGCTTCGGCCCGCGTGGGCGTCGGCGCGTTCACCATGGAATCCAGCATCTGGGTCGCGACGACGACGGGCTTCCCGCCGACGCGGCAGGCGCGAATGATCCGCTTCTGCACCGCCGGCACGGCTTCCGGCGGCATCTCGACCCCGAGATCGCCGCGCGCGACCATCACGGCATCGGACAACTCGACGATCTCGTTGAGGTGATGGATCGCGGCCGGCTTCTCGAGCTTCGACATCACGGCCGCGCGGCCCTGGATCAGCTTCCGGGCCTCCGCGATGTCGTCCGGCCGCTGGACGAACGAGAGCGCGACCCAGTCGACGCCGAGGTCGAGCCCGAACTGAAGATCTTCGCGGTCCTTGGCCGTGAGCGGCGAGAGGCCGAGGACGGCGCTCGGCACGTTCACGCCCTTGTGATTCGAGAGGTCGCCGCCGACGACGACTTCCGTCTCGGCGAAGTCATCGCCGCACTTCGATACGCTCAGCCGGATGCGGCCGTCGTCGAGGAGAAGGTCCATCCCGGGCGTCATGGCGCGGAAGATCTCCGGGTGCGGAAGGCAGACGCGCTTCTCGTTGCCCGGCCGATCGGAAAGGTCGAGCCGCAGGGTCTGGCCCGTCTGCAACGTCACCTTTCCGCTCTCGAACTTGCCGACACGGAGCTTCGGCCCCTGAAGATCGAGAAGTACGCCGACCGGCCGGTTGTGCTGCTGCTCGAGCCCGCGCACGATCTCGTAGCGACGTTTGTGGTCGTCGTGGGTGCCGTGGCTGAAATTGAAACGGAAGAGGTCGACGCCCGCCTCGAACAGCCGGGAGATCATGGGTACCGTCGAGCTTGCCGGCCCCAACGTCGCGATGATCTTGGCGTTTCGCCTGCGTCGCATGGACGCCAACGATACGCGAGGGTCATGCGGGCGCGCCAGAGTATATTGCAGTGCACATCCCAGGTCCTGGTGCTTCCCGGGCCGGGCGCCACAATCGCTAGATTGGCGCTAGGACGCCGCGGGAGTAAGATGCCAGCCGAATCCAGCCGCGGCGGAATTTTAGTCGATGATGAAATTCGTCTCGAAAGCCTTCAAGGCGGTCTTCCCCGGAAAGAAGAAGCCGAAGAAAGCCGCCGCCAAGAATAAAGATCCGGAAACGGCCGCGATCGAGGAAGCGGAAGCCGCGATCGCCGAAGCCATCGCCGCCGCGAAGCGGCTGGCCGACGCGGCCGGCGTCGAGCCGAAGGCGAAACCGCAATCGAAACGCAAGGCGCCGGCGATGACCGAGGAGCGTGCACGACTCATCGAGGAAGCGCTGGCCGTGCAGCGCTCGAAGGCCCACGTGCTCGACAGCCTCAGCAAGGAAGCGCGGGAAAAGCTCACGGTGATGGCGCTGAAGGCGCTGGCGCCCAACGTGCTGGAGCGCATGGGCGGCAAGGGCGGCGACAAGCGGCAGGCACCGGCGTGGCCCAAAGACCGAAAGCGGGGCTAGGCGGCGCGGACGCGGCGGCGCTGGCCCAAGGCGTGCGCGACGGCGACCGGCGCGCCCTCGCCCGCGCGATCACGCTCATCGAATCGACGCGCGCGGATCACCGGAGCGCCGCCGCCGCCCTGATCCGCTCCCTGCTCCCCGCGAACGGCCGTTCCCTCCGCATCGGGATCACCGGCGTTCCCGGCGTCGGCAAGTCGACGCTCATCGAAGTCTTGGGCCTGCAAGCGATCACGAAAGGCCACCGCGTCGCCGTGCTCGCGATCGATCCGACGAGCCCGCGCACGGGAGGCTCGATCCTCGGCGACAAGACCCGGATGGAGCGGCTCACGCGCGCCCCTGACGCTTTCATCCGCCCGTCCCCTTCCGGCGGGGCGCTCGGCGGCATCGCCAGGCGCACCCACGAGTCGGTCGCGGTCGCGGAGGCCGCCGGGTTCGACGTGATCTTGGTCGAGACCGTCGGCGTCGGCCAGTCGGAGACGGCGGTCGCCCGCGTCGTCGACATGTTTATTCTGCTGTTAAGTCCGGCCGGCGGCGACGAGCTGCAGGGGATCAAGCGCGGCATCGTCGAAATGGCCGACCTTATCCTCGTCAACAAGGCCGACGGCGCGCTCGTCGACGCGGCCGAGCGGACGCGGAAGGACTACGGGAACGCGCTTCACCTGCTGAGGCCGGCTTCCGCCGGCTGGACGCCCAAGGTGATGACCTGCTCGGCCCGCGAGGGAACCGCGCTCGCCGATGTGTGGAGCGAGATCGAGGCCTTCCGCGCCAAGCTTGAGGCCAGCGGCGAGCTGGGCACGCGCCGCCGCAGCCAGGCGCTCGGCTCGCTCTGGGACCAGGCGAGAGAAGCGATGACGGCGGCCCTTCGCGCGGACCCCAAGGCGCGGCACGTTATCGAGCGTGCCGAAGCCGATGTCGCGGCGGGCAAGATGGCGCCAGCGGACGCCGCGCTCCGCATCCTCGCCGCGTTCAAGTCGACGGATTAGGCTGCCCAAGCGCTTGCGGCCGGCGCCGGGAAGCTGTAGGCACGGGGCCGGCAAATCCATCAACACGGGAGCCCCCGAATGAACAAAAGCTTTCTCCTGCCGATTCTTGTCGCTATGGCCTGCCTTGCGATCGAGAGCGTCGACGCGGCCGATGCGGAAAACACGCTCTATCTCGATTTGAAGACCGGGCGCGTGGTGATCGAGCTGCTGCCGGACGCCGCGCCGAAACATGTCGCCCGGATCAAGGAGCTCGCGCGCAAAGAGTTCTACGACGGGCTCACCTTTCACCGCGTGATCGAAGGGTTCATGGCGCAGACCGGCGATCCCAAGGGCGACGGCACCGGCGGCTCGGGCACCAAGCTCAAGGCCGAGTTTTCGAGCGTGCAGCACAAGCGCGGCACCGTCTCCATGGCGCGCTCCTCCGACCCCAACAGCGGCGATTCCCAGTTCTTCATCGTGTTCGAGGACTCGGCCCACCTGAACGGCCAGTACACGGCGTGGGGCCGCGTGGTGCAGGGCATGGAGCACGTCGACAAGATCAAGCGCGGCCACGCGTCCCGCAACGGCACCGTCACCGACCCCGACAAGATCGTCAAGCTGCGGGTCGCGGCGGACGTGAAGGAGTAAAAGCCCCCGGAGCCCTTTTTTGTCATTCCCGCGCAAGCGGGAATCCAGTCTCTGGACCCCCGCTTTCGCGGGGGTGACGAAAGTACCTCGTCACCCCGCCGCGGCGAGCGCCTTTTCGATGGCGGCAAGCGCCGCTTCGCCCTTGGAGGCGTCGGGCCCGCCCGCCTGCGCCATGTCCGGGCGGCCGCCGCCGCCCTTGCCGCCGAGCGCCTGCGAGCCGATGCGCGCGAGATCGACCGCGCTCACCCGGCCGGTCAGGTCGCTGGTGACGCCGACCACGAGGGAGGCCTTGCCGTCGTCGGTGCTGACGAGGGCGACGACGCCCGAGCCCACCTGTTTCTTCAAATCGTCGGCGAGGTTCTTCAGGTCCTTGGCGGGAACCCCGTCGAGGAGCCGCGGCTGGAACTTGATGCCGGCGACGTCGCGCACGCCGCCCGCCCCGGTGCTCGCGGCCTCGCCCGTCGCCAGCCGGCGCCGCGTCTCCGTGAGCTCGCGCTCGAGCTTGCGGCGCTCGTCCAGCACCTGGGCGATGCGGGCGGTGAGCTGATCGGGAACCGTTTTCAGAAGGTCCGAGGCCTCGTTGAGGATGCGCTCCTGGGCGCGGAGGTAAGCATCGGCCCCGGCGCCGGTGACGGCCTCGATCCGCCGACGGCCCGCGCCGACCGCGCCTTCGGAGACGACCTTGAAGGCGCCGATGTCGCCGGTCCGCCGCACGTGGGTGCCGCCGCACAACTCGACGGAAAACGTCTCGTCGCCGTCGCCGCCCATGGAGACGACGCGGACCGAGTCGCCGTACTTCTCGCCGAAGAGCGCCATCGCGCCCGCGGCGACGGCGGCCTCCGGGTCCATGAGCCGGGTGACGACGGCCGCGTTCCGCCGGACGCGCGCGTTCACCTCGGTCTCGACCGCCGCGATCTCCTCCGCCGTCAGCGGCTTTGGATGGCTGATGTCGAAGCGGAAGCGGTCGGGAGCGACGAGCGACCCCTTTTGCGTCACGTGGCCGCCGAGCTTGCGGCGAAGGGCCGCGTGCAGGAGGTGCGTCGCCGAGTGGTTGGCGCGGAGCGCCGTCCGCCGCTCGCGGTTGACGCGGAGCTGCACGGTATCGCCGACGCGGACCTCGCCCTTGCGGACGCGCCCGCGGTGGACGTGAAGATCGCCAAGCTTCTTCTGCGCATCCGCGATCTCGACGATGCCGCCCGACGCGGTCTCGATCGTGCCTGAGTCGCCCATCTGGCCGCCGGATTCGGCGTAAAAGGGCGTCTGGTTGCAGACGATCTGGACCTCGTCGCCCTCTTGCGCCGCGGACACGCGCCCACTTTCACCCGTGGCGTTGCCCTTGACGATGGCGCCGACGACGCCTTCGGCGGCTTCGGTCTCGTAGCCGAGAAAGTCCGTGGCACCCACGTCGTCCCGGACCTTGAACCAGACGGCCTCGGTCGCGGCCTCGCCCGAGCCCGCCCACGCCTTGCGGGCATCGGCCCGCTGGCGCTCGAGCGCGGCATTGAAGCCGGCGACGTCGACGTCGATGCGCTTCGCCTTGAGCGCGTCCTGGGTGAGGTCTAAGGGAAATCCATACGTGTCGTAGAGCTTGAACGCGGTCGCTCCGTCGAGGGCGGAACCCGGTTTCAAATGTTGGGTCGCCTCTTCCAGGAGCTTGAGGCCGCGGTCGAGCGTGCGCTTGAAGCGCGTCTCTTCGAGCTTGAGCGATTCGGCGATCAGCGGCTCGGCGCGTGCGATCTCGGGGTACGCCTGGCCCATGACCTGGAGCAGCGCCGGCACGAGCCGCCACATCAACGGTTCCTCGCAGCCCATCTGGTGCGCGTGGCGCATGGCGCGGCGCATGATCCGGCGGAGCACGTAGCCGCGGCCCTCGTTCGACGGCAGCACGCCGTCGGCGATGAGGAAGCTCGACGCGCGCAAATGATCGGCGATGACCCGGTGCGAGATGCGGTGCGCGCCATCGGCCGATGTGCGGCTCGCCTCGGCCGAGGCGGCGATGAGGGCGCGGAAGAGGTCTATCTCGTAGTTGTCGTGCGTCCCCTGCATCACGGCCGCGATGCGCTCCAGGCCCATCCCTGTGTCGATCGAGGGCTTCGGGAGGGCCACGCGCTTCTCCGGGCTCAGCTGCTCGTACTGCATGAAGACGAGGTTCCACACCTCGACGAAGCGGTCGCCTTCTGAGTCCGGGCTGCCGGGGGGCCCGCCCTGGATGTGGGGGCCGTGGTCATAGAAGATCTCCGAACAGGGACCGCAGGGGCCCGTATCCCCCATCGCCCAGAAATTATCCGAGGTCGCGATGCGGAGGATGCGCGCCGCCGGAAGCCCCGCGATCTTCCTCCAAAGATTGAACGCATCGTCATCCTCGGCGTAGACGGTGACGAGCAGGCGCTCTTTCGGCAGCCCGAGCTCGCGGGTGACCAGGTTCCAGGCGAGCTCGATCGCCAGGTCCTTGAAGTAGTCCCCGAACGAGAAATTCCCGAGCATCTCGAAGAACGTGTGATGGCGCGCGGTGTAGCCGACGTTCTCGAGGTCGTTGTGCTTGCCCCCGGCCCGCACGCATTTTTGGGCGGTGACGGCGCGGGTGTAGGCGCGCTTCTCGGCGCCCGTGAACACGTTCTTGAACTGCACCATGCCGGCGCTGGCGAACATCAGCGTCGGGTCGTTGCGGGGCACCAGGGGCGACGACGGCACGACCGTGTGGCCGTGGCGCTGGAAATAATCGAGGAACGCCTTCCGGATGTCGTTCGTGGTTTGCATGGGGTTAATTTAGGGCCGCGACCCCGGAAACGGAAGGACCTACGGCGTTCCTGGCGCGGCCAAAAGAAAACGCGGCCCCCGAAGGAGCCGCGTTTCGGCGGAAGTACCTCTCAGCGGAGGGTCGAGGGGAAACCGTTCAGCCTTCGGCGTTGCCGCCCGCGGCGCCGTCTTCGCCCTCCGCCCCGCCCGCGACCATGGCCTTGGCGGCGGAGCCCGAGTTCTGGCGGATGAGGGCTTCGATCTGGTTGGCAACGTCCGGGTGCTCGCGGAGATAGCCCTTGGCGTTCTCTCGGCCCTGGCCGATGCGCTCCGAATTGTAGGAGAACCAGGAGCCCGACTTCTCGACGATGCCGGTCTTGACCCCAAGGTCGAGGAGCTCGCCCGTTTTGGAGATGCCCTCGCCGTACATGATGTCGAATTCGACCATCCGGAACGGCGGCGCCAGCTTGTTCTTCACCACCTTGACCCGGGTCTGGTTGCCGACCACCTCGTCCCGATCCTTGATCGCGCCGATGCGGCGGATTTCGAGCCGGACCGAGGCATAGAACTTGAGCGCGTTGCCGCCCGTCGTCGTTTCCGGGTTGCCGAACACCACGCCGATCTTCATCCGGATCTGGTTGATGAAGATGATCATGGTGCGCGAGCGCGCGACGGAGGCCGTGAGCTTGCGGAGCGCCTGGCTCATCAGGCGCGCTTGCAGCCCCATGTGCTGGTCGCCCATCTCGCCTTCGAGCTCGGCCCTGGGCACGAGGGCGGCGACGCTGTCGACCACCACGAGGTCAACGGCGCCCGAGCGGACGAGGGTGTCGGCGATTTCGAGCGCCTGCTCGCCCGCGTCCGGCTGCGAGATCAGGAGCTCGTCCACGTTGCAGCCGAGCTTCTTCGCGTACGGCGGGTCGAGGGCGTGCTCGGCGTCGATATAGGCGCAGGTGCCGCCGGCCTTTTGCGCTTCGGCGACCGCGTGGAGGGCGAGGGTCGTTTTTCCCGAGGCCTCGGGCCCGTAGATCTCGACGATGCGCCCGCGCGGGAGCCCGCCGATCCCGAGCGCAAGATCGAGGCCGATGGAGCCGGTCGAGACCACGTCGCTCTCCACCGTCTCGCGCTGGCCGAGCTTCATGATCGAGCCCTTGCCGTAGGAGCGCTCGATCTGGCTCAAGGCAGCTTGCAGCGCTTTGTTGCGGTCCATGTCGTCCTTGTCGACGAGGCGAAGGGCCGGCTCGGTCATCGGGTGTCTCCCTTATATTTCACGGCGTCAATAACGGCGCCAGTGGGCTTGCAATTCATCCTCACCGTACATGGTTTGTTCCTATTTGCAAGTCGATTTTTTAGCGCATTGATATGAAATGTAATTATTGACATTATTCACGCCCTGTTCACGCCGGAACAGAACATTGTTCGATGCGAATCCGGAACAGGAATCGCGGAACGCACCAGCCGAAACGACGGTTTTTTCGAGTCGCGCGTGCTGCGAAATCTCGGAGCGCGCTCGGTCACCGCGCCACCCGGCTGAAGTCGCTCTAGGCGGTCAGAACCACTTGTTGACCTGCTTGGTGTGCTCGACATAGGGCGTTTCCTGGAAGCAATGGCCGACATGCTTGCGCCACTCCTGGAAATCCGCCGAGCCGCGGAAATCGACAGTGTGGTTCTCGACCGTGTCCCAGTCGACATAGAGGCGGTAGCGGGTTGGCTTCTCCACCGAGCGGTGCAGCGACAGACCGCGGCAGCCCTTGGCGCGCTTGAACACCGGGGCCGCGGCGGCGACCCCCTTCTCGAACTCGGCTTCCATGCCGGGCTTCACGTCGATCTGGGCGATTTCCACAAACATTGTATTTTTACTCCCTCCGAAGAAAGGCCGATCATTCCCAGAGCCCGGCCCCAAGTCCAGAAAGTTCCTGCTCTGGCAGCCAGAACGATTCGCCGGCCGCTCCGCCCCCAAAGCAAGAGGAGCGGGATTTGCGTCCCGCCCCTCCCCGTCGTCTCAGGCGAATCGAAGTTCTACTGCTGCGCCCAGGCCTGGAACCGCTTCGTGAGCTGATCCAGGTTGGTGCCCCAGAAGCCGTAATCCATGGCGAGCTCGTTCTTGAAGTGGGCGGAGACGAGCTTCTCGCGGACGTCGGCTTTCACCTGGGCGAGCGCATCCTTCCTGGCGGGCGGCATGGCCGTCGCCTCGGCGTAGCGGGCCTGCAGATCGGGCCGGTTGGAGAACTCGATGAACTTGAGGGCCGCCGCCTTGTTCGCGGCCCCCTTCGGGATCATCCAGGTGTCGTGGGAATAAATTTGGGAGTCATACAAGGGGACGAAGTTCTTCTTCGCCACGTAGACGGCGTCGTGGAAACGGTTGCTCGGGATCGCCGAGTAATCGACCTGCTTGTCGACCAGGCGCTCCACCCCTTGGCTATTGGAGGCGGTCCAGGAGATGCCCTTCTTGATCTTGTTCCACTGGGCGAACGAGCGGTCGAGGCCGGCCGGCGTCCCCAGCACCTTGTAAACGTCCGCCGGCTTGACGCCGTCGGCCATGAGGCCCCACTCCAACGTCGCGAAGGGGCGCTGGCGCAAGGCGCGCGAGCCCGGAAACTTCACCGGATCGAATATCCCGGCGATGTCCTTCGGGCCCTGCTCGCGCGTGCGGACCTCGCCGTTCCACGACCAGATGAAGGTGTAGATGTTGGTGGACACCCCGCAATCCAGGAACGTGTAGTCCATGTAATCCTGCGGCTTCGGATTGCCGATCTGGCTGAGCTTGATCGTCTCGAGGATGCCCTCGTCGCAGCCGGTGATGGCGCTCTGCGGGTTGGTGTTGACCAGGTCGGTCTCGACTTTGCCCGCCGCCACCATGGCGCGCACCTTGCCGAGCTCGCCGTTGTAGGTGTCCTCAACGATCTTGACCCCGAACTCCTTGGCAAACGGGTCGAAGAAGGACTTGCGCTGGTTGTCCTGCATGACGCCGCCCCAGGACAGGATGCGAAGCACCTTCTCCTGCGCGTCGGCCGGAGACGAGCCCAGCCCCAACCCGACAACCGCAAGACCGCAAGCGATGCGCTTGGTAGTTCGATTCATTGCCGTTCCTCCCATGTTCGACTCCGATGGAGTCATCTGCTGTTATCGATGGCGCGGCATTCGGTGCGGCCGCGCACGCGACCGCTTTACTATGGAACAGCGGCCGTGTTTTTTCAAATTCTCGTTCCGCGCCGTGCATCGACGAGAAGCACGATCGAACCGACCCAAAGGCGTGTGGCGACGACGACGGGAACCCCTTAATATCCGCCGCGGCATGACAGTCTCATCCGAAGCGCTTTCCCCGCCTGCGCCGGTCCTCCAGGTTTCGCTGAAGGCGAAGCTCCAGCGGACGCAGCGGAAGCGAAAGCTCGTCGCGTTCCTCTTGGTCGCCCCCCTATTCCTTTTCATCATCGTCAATTTCCTCGTTCCGATCGGGATACTGCTGTTCAAGGCGGTCGATAATCCCGAGATCGTGGAGGGCCTGCCCCGCACCGTCGCGGCCATCCGGCAATGGGACGGGCGCGACCTGCCGGCCGAAGCCGTGTATGAGGCGCTCGCGCAGGACCTGCACGCCCTCAAGGACGACCGGGGCGCCCTCGGCCGGCTCGCCAAGCGGCTCAATTAC
>SHVQ01000024.1 GCA_009694195.1 Rhodospirillales bacterium | reverse complement strand
ACCGGCTCCGGGGCCACAACCAGTTGCCGAAGCTGATCCAAGGTGTAAAGTTCACCGACGGCATCGAGGTCGCCGCCAAGCCCGACGCACCTCAAGCCCAAGCCGCCGCCTGATCCTTCAGGCCGTCACCAAGAATCGGCGATAGCTCTGTCATGTTCAAGGGTTATACCCTCTCGTTGGGGCCATGCATTGTAGATTCGGGAAAGTGGGAGAAAACGCCAATGAAGATCGTCAGAAACCTGACTTGGGCGGCGGTCGCCGTGTTCGCGATCGCGGCAGGGATACCGGAGGCGCTCGCGCAGCAGGCGCCGCAATTGGCCCAGGCCGCCACGGTGAACGTCGACATCACCACGGTCTGCGAGGAAGGGAACGCCGTCTTCAAGGTCGTTAACAAGGGGGTTGAATGGCCGACAGTGGCCAAATTCTCCGTCTATCGCGTCAAGGGCAATACGCTGGTGAGCCAGCGCCGGATGCGTCTTGCGAGCAACCAAGTGGCCTC
Source organism: Rhodospirillales bacterium (assembly GCA_009694195.1). Lineage (GTDB taxonomy): Bacteria > Pseudomonadota > Alphaproteobacteria > Rhodospirillales > SHVQ01 > SHVQ01. The sequence goes on along the minus strand of SHVQ01000024.1, from coordinate 42,715 downwards.
GTTCCGCGTCAAGGCCGGTGGCCCCGAACAGGTGGAGCTCGGCATCTTTATCGAGCCCGAATGGTACACCCGCGAGTTCACACTCGACGCCAAAGTGTCCTGCTAGAAGACCCGCACGGCTGACCGTCCATTCCACCCCTTCCCGGCAGGGGGGGTGTGAGAGCGGCCGATTCGACAAGAACGGGGCTTTGCGGCGCTAGCGGCCTCGAAAACACCGTATTGCATCGCTATTTTATAAATATGGCGTCGCCGAACGGACGGGGGTCAGCCCATGAAGCGCGCGTGGAAAATTCTTGTCGGCACCGTGGTTGTGTTGGCCGCCGTGATGGTGGCCGGCCTCGCCGTCTTGATGTCCATCGATTTCAATCAATACCGCGGCGTGATCGCCGACCAGGTGAAAGCGGCGACGGGCCGGGAGCTTAAGATCGCGGGCGACTTGAAGCTTCAGGTTTCGCTGATTCCGTCCGTCGCCGTGTCGGGCGCGAGCTTCGCCAACGCGCCCTGGGGCTCGCGGCCGGAGATGGCCAAGGTCGATCGCTTTGCCGCCGAGGTCGAGCTCATTCCGCTGTTGTCGGGCCAGATTCGAGTCCGCCGCGTCGTGCTTTCGGGACTCGATCTTTTTCTCGAAACCGACGCCAAGGGGCGCGGGAACTGGCAACTCGAGGAACTCACGAAGCAGGCTCAGAAGCCGGCGCCCGCGCCCGCGGAACCCAGCCGGGCGGCCCCGCTCCCGGTCGTCAACGAAGTCCGCTTGAAGGACATCAAGGTCACCTACTTGGACGGTGCCGGCAAAAAGGAGACGTCGCTCGCGCTGAAACAGCTCGACGTTTCCGCGCCGGCCGCCGATGCGCCGCTCCAGGTCAAGCTTGAGGGCGCCTACAACCAGGCTGCTTTCCAAGTCGACGGCCGGCTCGGTTCGCTCGACGATCTCGTGGGCGGGCAGAAGCCGTTCATCGTGGATCTGGAGGCGACGCTGCTCGGAGCCAAGGCCTCGATCAAGGGCACGATCGCAAAGGCGCTCGAAGGGAAGGGGATTCAACTCGCCCTCGGCGTCAGCGGCGCCGATCTCGCGAAGACCGTCCAGGCGGCGGCCGACCTCGCGGGAACGCCGGCCGCCCTCCAGCTTCCCTCCGGCAAGGCGTTCAACATCGCAGGCTCGGTGAACGACAAAAGCAACCGGTACAACGTCGAGGACCTGCAGGTGAAGCTCGGATCGAGCGACCTGCGCGGACGCATCCAGGCGGCGCTTTCGGGACAGCGGCCGGACATCCGGGCCGAGCTGCAATCCGATCTCCTGGACCTCAACGAGCTCCTTCCAGCGAAGGAAAAGGAGAAGGCGGCGCAAAAGGTACAAAAGACGACCGGGCAGACGACGCCTTCCGACGGCCGGGTCCTGCCCAACGATCCGCTGCCCCTCGACGGGCTCAAAGCGGCGGACGCCGAGCTGGCGTTCAAAGGAAAGCGCTTTCTGTACGAGACCTATCAGGCCGACGACATCGACTTGGCCCTGACGCTGAAGAACGGGCGGCTGGAGATCAAGCCGCTGCTCCTGACCTTCGGCGACGGGCGCATCTCGGCCGATGTGGCGCTGGACGGCAGCCGCACGCCGCCCGCACTTGCAGCGAAGGTCGCCCTGAAGCATCTGGACATGGCCAAGCTCCTGAAACAGCTCGGCCAGCAGCCGGCGGTCACCGGCAAGATCGACGTCGTCGCCGACGTCCGGGGGAACGGCCGGTCCGTCCGCGCCCTCATGGCCGGGCTCGACGGAACTGCGCGCATCGTTTCGAAGGACGGCACCATCGAGGTCGGCGCCGTCAACATCGTGTCCGCGGACGCGCTTTCGGTCCTTCCGTTCTTCAAGAGCGAAGGCGACAAGGATCTCCGGTGCATCGTCGCGAACTTCGATGTCCAGCGGGGTCAGGCCGCGGGCAAAACCATCCTTCTGGAGACCGGCGGCCTCGCGGTGGTGGGCACGGGCGGGGTTAATCTCGCCGACGAGACCCTGGACCTCACGTTCGATCCGCGCGCGAAGAAGGTGAGCCTGGTCAAGCTCGCGGAAGTGCCGATGAAGGTCGGCGGCACGTTCGCTTCGCCTTCGGTCCGCCCTGCCTTGGTCGAAAGCGTCGTCGCCAAGGCGACCGACATCGTGAGCGGCGTCGCCGGTCTCGCCCGCGGCGGCATTTCGGGGGCGATCGACACGGTCACGAAAAAGAAGATCGCGATCGTCGACGAGACTGACTATTGCGCCTTGGCCTTCGCTGGAAAGCCCTTGCTGCCGGCCGGCCAACCCGCTGCAACCGCGCCGCGGGCTCTGACCGATCCCAAGAAGGACGCGAGCCCGGTCGAGGGGGTCGTCAAGGGAGTCGGCGACGCTCTCAAGGGCATCTTCAGCAAGTGACCGCGGAACGCGGCTTGCGTCCGTGACCAGAAAGGCCAAACGTTTTTACAAGGCCGCCGCGGTCGAGCCCGGCGAGGGCGGATTTCGCGTTGCCTTGGACGGCCGCCCGGTCCGGACTCCCGGCGGCGCTTCCCTTCGCGTGCCCACGGCGTCGTTGGCCGAAGCAATCCGGCGGGAATGGGACGGGCAGGGGGATGTCATCCTGCCCGCCACCATGCCGATGACCCAACTCGCATGTACGGCGGCCGATCGGATCGAGCCCCACCGGCAGGAGATCGTCGAGCGCCTCGCCGCGTTCGCGGCCACCGACCTCGTCTGCTACCGGGCGGCGGACTCAGCGGCGCTCGCCGAGCGGCAGGAAACCCATTGGCGCCCGATCCTCGACTGGGTCGCCCAGCGCCATGGGGCGACGTTCACGGTCACCACGGGCGTGATGCCGGTCGCTCAGCCGGCGTCTGCGCTCCGGGCCGTAAAGGAGGCGGTTCGCGCATTGGATACGCCGGCCCTCACGGTGCTCTCATGCGTGACGGCGGCGGCCGGATCGATCCTGATCGGGCTCGCGCTGGTCGGCCATCGCATCTCGGCGGAGCAGGCGTTCATGGCCTCGCAGGCGGACGAGGCCTATCAAATCGAGCGGTGGGGAGCCGACGGGGAAGCCGACGCGCGCCGGAAATCGCTGCGGGCGGAAATCGAAACTGCCGCCGCTTACCTGGCGCTCAGCCGTTCCTGAAGCGAGCAGGGCGTCGCAGGCTAGTGGCGCGCGCCCTCGCGCGGCTCCGCAACCCGATAGCCGGGCTGGCCTTGGCGGCGCTCCGATCCGGCATGGTCGCCCTCGGACCCACGGCGGTCGGAGGCTTGGAGGTTCGCATGCTGACGGCGCTCGAGCCCGCCGAACTCCAGCCGGCGGCGCCGGCGGTCGGGCCCGAAATACTGGCCGGTGCGGACGAACAAGCGAGGGTTTTCGATGATCGATTTGATTCGATGGTAGATCAGGCGGGCGGAAAACGGCTTCGCCAGGTATTCGTTGATCCCGGCGTCCCGCGCGATGCACACGTGATTGAGCTCGGTGTTGGCGGTGACCATGATGATGGGGACGAACATGTCGCCGCTTGTCTCGTTGCGCCGCACGAGCTCGAGGAACTTGATGCCGTCGAGACCCGGAGACCAATCGGTCAGCACCAGATCGGAGGCGCGCTCCTGGAACATCTCGAAGGCATTTTCCACGGTGTCGGCGACGCGGATCGTTCCGACCCCGAACTCCGCGAGAATGTCGCGAATCAGCCGGCGCATATGGAAGTGTTTTTCCACGACCAGCACGTCGATGCTTTGCAGATTGTATTCGCTCACGGCATTCGCCCCTTGCCCGGTTCAGGCTACAGAAAAACACGTTGCCATAAGAGCTCTCCCCCGAAAGACCCCTTGCCCACGGCAACACGGTTAATTTATCGCTGTTACCGAACGCTGGCAATCAAAAATTTTTCAACACTTTCGGGCAATATCAGGCACAGGGAAACCGCGGCGCCGCAAGGCGTGAGGGATTGTCCGAACACGTTTCGCTAGGGGGAAGCGATCGCGGCACGTTAGTTTAAGCGAAGCGGCGATTCGCGACACGCGAGGGGAATTATGTCCGACATTCTCCGGCAGCTGGAGGAAAAGCGGCAGCGCGCCCGCCTCGGCGGCGGCGAGCGTCGGGTCGAGAACCAGCACAAGAAAGGCAAGCTCACGGCGCGCGAGCGCATCGAGCTCCTGCTCGATCCCTCCTCGTTCGAGGAATGGGACATGTTCGTCGAGCACCGCTGCACGGATTTCGGCATGGCCGAGCAGGCGATTCCGGGCGACGGGGTGGTGACCGGATTCGGCACGATCAACGGCCGCATCGTCTTCGTCTTCAGCCAGGATTTCACCGTGTTCGGCGGCTCGCTCTCGGAGCCTCACGCCGAGAAGATATGCAAGATCATGGATCAGGCGATGCGGGTCGGCGCCCCCGTGATCGGCCTCAACGATTCGGGCGGCGCGCGCATTCAAGAGGGCGTCGCCTCGCTCGCCGGGTACGCCGAGGTCTTCCAGCGGAACGTGCTCGCGTCGGGCGTGATCCCGCAGGTCTCCGTCATCATGGGCCCGTGCGCGGGCGGCGCCGTCTATTCGCCGGCGATGACGGATTTCATTTTCATGGTGAAGGACACGTCCTACATGTTCGTCACCGGGCCGGACGTGGTGAAGACGGTCACCCACGAAGAGGTGACGCAGGAAGAGCTGGGCGGTGCCGTCACCCATACGACCAAGTCGGGCGTCGCCGACCGGGCGTTCGAGAACGACGTGGAGGCGCTCCTCTCGCTCCGCCGGTTCGTGGATTTCCTGCCGGTCAACAACCGCGAAAAGCCGCCGGTGCGCCCGACGCACGACCCCCACGACCGCACCGAGCCGTCGCTCGATACCCTCATCCCCGACAACCCCGCCACGCCCTACGACATGTGCGAGCTGATCCTGAAGGTGGTGGACGAGGCGGATTTCTTCGAGATCCAGCCCGAGTATGCGCGCAACATCATCGTCGGCTTCGGCCGCATGGAAGGCTCGACCGTCGGGTTCGTCGCCAACCAGCCGATGGTGCTGGCGGGCTGCCTCGACATCGCGTCCGCCGTCAAGGCGGCGCGCTTCGTCCGGTTTTGCGACTGCTTCAACATCCCGATCGTCACGTTCGTCGACGTGCCGGGGTTCCTGCCGGGCACCCAGCAGGAGTTCGGCGGCATCATCAAGCACGGCGCCAAGCTGCTCTATGCCTTCGCCGAAGCGACCGTCCCCAAGGTCACGGTGATCACGCGCAAGGCCTACGGCGGCGCCTACGACGTGATGAGCTCGAAGCACTTGCGCGGCGACGTCAACTTCGCCTGGCCGTCGGCCGAGATCGCGGTCATGGGACCGAAGGGCGCGGTCGAGATCATCTTCCGCCAGGACCTGGGCGACCCGAAGAAGATCGCCGAGCGGGCGGAGGAATACCGCAAGCGCTTCGCCAATCCGTTCATCGCCGGGCATCGGGGCTTCATCGACGACGTGATCATGCCGAGCACGACGCGGCTCCGCGTTTGTCGATCGCTTCGGATGCTGCGTGAGAAGAAGCTCGAAAACCCGTGGAAGAAGCACGGGAACATTCCGCTCTGACTGTCGTCATTCCCGCGCAAGCGGGAATCCAGAGTCCACACCCCCGCTTCCGCGGGGGTGACGGATTGGAGCTTGAACGGAGCGGTCCTACGCCGCCGCGGCCGGCTGGGCGCGGCGGTAGCCCAAGCGGACGGCCGTCACCGCCATGCCGACGGTTACCTGCGTCGGATCGACCACGGGGACGCCAAGCTCGTCTTCGAGGCGGCGGCGGTGGTGGCTCATGCCGGCGCAGCCGAGCACGAGGACGTCGGCGCCCTTTTTGTCGCGAAGCTCGCGGCCGACCTCGGTCATGCGCTTGTACGCCCGGTCGCCGTCGGCCACCTCGCGGACGCCCAAGCCCACCGCCATGTCGCCCGCGATCCGTCCGGCGATGCCGAGCGCGTCGAAATAGCGGAGGTGGCGGGCGACGGAGTTTTCCAGGATGGAAATGACGCCGACCTGCCGTCCGATGGCGAGCGCGGTGAGTAGGCCCGACTCGGCGATGCCGAAGACCGGCTTCGCGGTGCGCTCGCGCATCTCCCGGAGCCCGGGGTCGGAGAAGCAGGCATTGATGAAGGCGGCCGTGCGCGCCTCTTCCCGCGCCACGATGCGGCAGAGCGGCTCCACTACGTCAATCCTATGCTGGTCCGTCTCGATGCCGGGCGGGCCTTCCTTCATGGTCATGCAGGCGATTTCCGGCCCGGGTGACGAGCGGAGCGACGCGACCGCCCGGTCGATGGCCTGGGTCACCGCCTCGGTCGAGTTGGGGTTGATGATGAGAATGCGGTCGGTCACGGCGTGGCCCTCGATCACGGCGGCGGGATCGCGCCCGTGCGCTCGACGATCAGCTTGTAGTGCTCGACCCGCCGGTGGTTGGCGAAGTTGAACATGGTCTTCTTGCCGAACTTGGTGTCGTCGAGGTCGCAATCGTGGACGACAAGCTCGTCGTCCTGGGTCTTGGCCTCGGCGACGATCCGGCCGTCGGGATTGATGATGACGCTGCCGGCGATCAGGGGATTGCCGTCCTCGACGCCCGCCTTGGCGACACCGACGACCCAGGTGCTGTTCTGGTAAGCGCCCGCCTGCATGGAGAGATTGCTGTGGAACAGGCGCTGCTCGAGCTTCTCGTCCGGCTTCTGCGAGTTGACGTTCGGCGTGTTGTAGCCGAGCACCACCATTTCCACCCCCTGCAGGCCCATGACGCGGAAGACCTCGGGCCAGCGGCGGTCGTTGCAGATGCACATGCCGAAGACGCCGCCCATGGTGCGCCAGACGGGGAAGCCGAGGTTGCCCGGCTCGAAGTAGCGCTTCTCCAGGTGCTGGTGGGTGCGCTCGGGATCAAACTCGGAATGGCCGGGAAGGTGGACCTTGCGGTACTTGCCGACGGTCTTGCCGGATTTGTCGACCAGGATCGCCGTGTTGTAACGATGCATCTTGCCGCCTTCCTTGGCGAGCTCGGCGTAGCCGAGATGGAACCCCATGCCGAGCTGGCGCGAGAGCTCGAAGAGGGGCCTCGTCGCTTCGTTCGGCATCTCCTTCTCGAACCAGCTATCGACCTCGGTCTCGTCGGTCATGTACCAGCGGGGGAAGAACGTGGTGAGCGTGAGCTCCGGGTAGACGAGCAGGTCGCAGCCCTTCTTCTTCCCCTCGCGCATCAGCTCCATCAGCCGCGCGACCACGGCTTGCCGACCCTCGGCTTTCTGGATCGGGCCGACCTGTGCGGCCCCCACTCGGACGACTCGTGCCATGGCTTGTTTGCTCCCTTGGCTTTTGATTCCTGGATGGGCCGTCGTCAAAACCGGGCGAAGTCGTAATCGAACCCGGCTGGCCGCGGTCTCGGCTTCGCGGGCTCCGGAAGCGCGCACGGAAGGAACTGGCCGTGCCCGGGCTTACCCACCACCTTGCCATCGTTCCACACGACCCGGCCGCGCGAAAGGGTGACGATCGGCCAGCCCTGCACCTTCTGGCCCTCGTAGGGCGTGTAGTTCATGTTGTCGTGCAGGATCGACTGGGTGATCGTCACCTTGCGCTCGGTGTCCCAAATGACGATGTCGGCGTCGGAGCCGACGGCGATCGTGCCTTTCCGCGGATAAAGCCCGTAGATCTTCGCCGGCTCGGTCGCCATCAACGAGACGAAGCGGTTGACGGTGATCCGCTTCTTCAGAACGCCCTCGGAGAAGACGAGCGGCATCCGGACCTCGAGGCCGGGAATGCCGTTCGGCACCTTGGTGAACGGCGCGTTGGGGCCGTTCTTCATCTTGCCGCCTTCGTCGTAGCGGTAGGGCGCGTGGTCGGAGCCGATCGTCTGGAAGGTTCCGTCCTCGATGCCCAGCCATACGAACGGCTGGTTCTCCTTCCCGCGCGGCGGCGGGCTGCATTGGCACTTGGCGCCCTCGAAGCCCGCCTTGTCCAGGTCCTCGGCCGAGAGGAACAGGTACTGCGGGCAGGTCTCGGCCATGACGCGCAAGCCCCGGCTCTGGGCCCAGCGGATCTGCTCGATCGCCTCGCGCCCCGATACGTGCACGATGAGGATGGGCACGTCGACGATCTCTGCGAGCGTGATCACCCGGTGGGTCGCCTCGCGCTCGGCCGGCGCCGCGTGGGCGACGACGTGGTACTTGGGCGCGATTTTGCCGGCATTCAGCAGCCGCTCGGTGATCCATTTGATCACGTCGTGGTTCTCGGCGTGCACCATGACCATGGCGCCTTCCCGTCGCGCGCAGGCGAGGACGTCCAGCATCTGGCGGTCGTCGAGCTTGAGCGCATCGTAGGTCATGTAGACCTTGAACGACGTGTAGCCGTCGCGGATCAGGCCCGGCAGCTCCTGGCCGAGGACCTGCTCGGTCGGATCGGAAATGATCAAGTGAATGGCGTAATCGCAGAGCGCCTTCCCTTCGGCGCGCTTTCGGTACGCATCGACCACCGTGCGCAGGGACTGGCCGCGATACTGGGCGGCGAAGGGGATGATGGTGGTGGTGCCGCCGCACGCCGCCGAGCGCGTCCCGGACTCGAAGTCGTCGGCGGTCTCGACGCCCATCGAGCCCATCTGGGCGATGTGGCAGTGGCTGTCGACGCCGCCGGGAAGAACGAGCTTGCCGGTCGCGTCGATCGTCTCCTTGGCGTTCTTGAGCGAGTCGCCGAGGGCGACCACGCGGCCGTCCCGGATGCCGATGTCGCAAGGCACCGTGTCGGCGGCCGTGGCGACCGTTCCTCCCTTGATCACGAGATCGAAATCAGCCATTTGGGGGCATTCCCTCCCTGTCCCTGAGCGCGCTGGAAGGGACGTAGATTAGGGGCGCCAAAGAGCCTCGGCAAGGCACCTAAAGATACGTCGCGATGTGCCGGACGACTGCGTTATCCGAATAGCGCTCCTGGAAGAAGCGGGCGCCTTCGTTCCGCACATCCTCAAAGCCGTGCGGGTCGGCGAGATGGAAGCAAATATCTTCGAGCTCGTCCACGTTGCGGAACTCGACGTAGTGCCGGCCGGGTTCGAAGTAGGCATGCATCTCCTCTGCGTATTCTTGCACGAGGAGCTGTCCGGCCCGAAGCGCGTCTGATGTGCGGCCGACGACGGACCGCCGCCCGTCGGCCCGCATGGTGAAGTTGAGACAGGTGCGGGACGCGAGCAGCCTCGCGAGGTAGGCGCGGATGCTTTGCTCGACCGAAAGCGCGTCGGTTTGGTGACTCGTGATGTCGGAGCGGAACGGTCGGCGGAAGGAGTAGCCGGCGAGCACCCAGAAGAGGCGGTGAAAGTTGTAGTTCTCGACGGCGCCGCAGAAGAGTGGCTCGTTCGGCAGCGATGCATGGGCGGCTTTTGCGCGGAACTCGTCGAAGATCGCGCCGAAGCCGACCGGGAACGGGATCATGCACGCGGGGGCGCCGTGGATCTTGCCGTCGACGAGCATGGACGGCGCCATGGTCCAGACGAAGTCATAGATATGCCGGCTCGCGGCGAGGCGCACCGGGAAATCGGGGACCCAGGGATCGGGTTCGATCATGCCGACGCGGGCGCTCTTTTGCCGCAGGTTTTCGAGAAATGCACGTTTCTTCGCCGGGTCCTTCGGGAACATGGCGGCATCGTCGACAAGCGCGAGGTCGCATCGATCCATGTCGTTGGTCTCGATGTTCGGATCCCAGAGCCGGCAGTGGATGCCCTCGTCGTCGAACGGAGTCTTGAAGCGCACCGGGAGGTCATGGAGGCGCGACGCTCGGCCGAAGTAATATTTCCTGAAGAGGATCGACACCTTCAGCGCCGACGGTACGCGCGGCGCATAGTCGAACGTCAGAGGCCGTCGCGCTGTTTCGGTTGCACCGTCGGCATAGATGGACGCCACTTCCGGGTCCAGGAGGTAGGAGAACTTGAGGAGACGGGTCGCGGCCTCATGGGGAAGCGTTCCGTGCTGGGTCAGATGATCGCGAAAACACGCGAGCACGAACTTGCGCAGGTCGGATTCCAGAATCAGCCGCGCGTAGTCCTCGGCGCGGCCGGACGCGATGATCTCTTTCAGGAGGGCGTCGCAGTCGGCGTAGCGGCCGGCGAAGACGAGCGCCAGATAGCGGAGCGAGGTCTCGAGCGACCAGCGGGCATCGGCGCCCTGAAGGGATGCGAGGAGCGGACCCCGCTCCGGCTCCGTCAAGATCGCGGCCGTCCTCACCCTGATTTTCCGGCTGAGCGGACGCCGGAGCCGGTAGTGGGTCAGCAGAAGCCGCGGATCAAGCATGGTGGCGCATGGTAGCCGATTCCCCTGACTTTTCGCTGGACCCCTGATAAAGAATACGGACTTCGTTGGCAAACGGGACCTCGGGGCGTCCACTAGCATGTTCAAAAAAATCCTTGTCGCGAATCGGGGCGAGATCGCGTGCCGCATCATGCGGACGGCGAAGCGGATGGGGATTGCCACGGTTGCGGTCTATTCGGAAGCGGACAAGGACGCGCTCCACGTGCGGATGGCGGACGAAGCCGTGTCCATCGGCCCGGCGCCCGCGCGCGAGAGCTATTTGAGCATCGACGCCATTTGCAAGGCGGTGAAATCGGCCGGCGCCGACGCCGTGCACCCGGGATACGGGTTCCTCTCCGAAAACGCCGAGTTCGCGAAGCGCGTCGCCAAGTCGGGCGCGGTCTTCATCGGCCCCGGTCCGCGCGCGATGGCCTCGATGGGCGACAAGATCGAAGCCAAGCGCATCGCCGAGAAGGCGGGTGTCAACGTCATTCCCGGCCATTCGAAGGCGCTGAAGGATGGTGCCGAAGCCGTAAAGATCGCCGGCGGGATCGGCTACCCGGTGATGCTGAAGGCGGCCGGTGGCGGCGGCGGCAAGGGCATGCGGATCGCCCACGACGACGCCGAATGCCGGGAGGGGTTCGATCGGGCCCACAGCGAGGCCAAGGCGAGCTTCGGCGACGGCCGCATCTTCATCGAGAAGTTTATTGAAAATTCCCGGCATATCGAGATTCAGGTGCTCGGCGATGAGCACGGGAACGTCGTTCATCTGGGTGAGCGCGAATGCTCGATCCAGCGCCGCCATCAGAAGGTGATCGAGGAGGCGCCGTCGCCGCTGCTGGACGCGAAGACCCGGGCCGCCATGGGCCGCCAAGCCGTCCAGCTCGCCAAGGCCGTGAAGTACGTCTCCGCCGGCACGGTCGAATTCATCGCCGACGCCGACAGGAACTTCTACTTCCTCGAAATGAATACGCGTCTCCAGGTCGAGCACCCGGTGACGGAATTCGTGACCGGCCTCGATCTCGTCGAGCTGATGATCCGGATCGCCGCGGGAGCGCCGCTGCCCCGCGGGCTCAAGGACGTGAAGCTGAAAGGCTGGTCGATCGAGGCGCGCGTGTACGCGGAAGACCCGTTCCGGGGATTCCTCCCGTCGACCGGCCGGCTCGTGCGCTATGGGGCGCCGGAGCAGGGGACGGACGGGCGGATCAGTGTCCGCGTGGACACCGGCGTCTTCGAGGGCGGCGAAATCTCCGTCCACTACGATCCGATGATCGCCAAGCTGGTCGTTCACGCCAAGGACCGCCGCGCCGCCGTGCATGCGCTGCGCAACGCGCTCGATGCGTTCTACATCCGCGGCGTCAGCACCAACATCGGATTCCTCGCCGCGCTCACGGCGCACCCGCGCTTCATCGACGGGCGGCTCAGCACCCAGTTCATCGCCGAGGAATACCCGGAAGGGTTTCACCCGAGCGATGTGCCGCACGAGGACCCGACGGTGGTGGCCGCGGTCGCGGCGGCCATCCACCAGGCGTACCAGGAGCGGGCCGCCCGCATCAGCGGGCAGACGCGCGGCCACGAGCGGAAGGTGCGGAACGATTGGATCGTTCTCCTCAAGGAGCGCCGCTTCGAGGCCGCGGTGAGCGGGACCGAGGGCCGTTTCAAGGTCGACGTCGACGGCCGCAAGCTCGCGATCGCGACCGCGTGGCGGCTTGGCGATCCTTTGTTCCAGGCCGTCATCGACGGGACGTCCGTGTGCATGCAGGTCGAGCGCAACGGGATCGGCTATCGCCTCATGCACGGCGGCTCTCAGATCGATGCGACCGTATTGAATCCGCGCGTGGCGGAATTCTACGCCGTGATGCCCAAGAAGGTGCCGCCCGACACGTCGATGTACCTGTTGTCGCCGATGCCCGGGCTCCTGCTCGACGTTGCCGTCGAGGAGGGCCAGGAGGTGAAGGCGGGGGACACGCTGGCCGTCGTCGAGGCCATGAAAATGGAAAACGTGCTCCGCGCCGAACGCGACGCCACCGTTGCCCGGGTGCACGGGAAGCGCGGCGACAGTCTCGCCGTCGATCAGGTCATCCTGGAGTTCAAGACGGACACGTGACGGAAATCAGGATTCGGCATTCATGGTCGATTCGGCGAGTGCGAAGGCCGTCCAGGTGCGGATCGAGGGGCGCGTGCAGGGCGTCTGGTTCCGGGCGTGGACGGCGGAACAGGCGAAGAGCAGGGGATTGCGGGGCTGGGTGCGCAACTGCCGCGACGGCAGCGTGGAAGCGGTGTTCGCCGGGACGCCGGGGGCCGTCGATGATATGGTCCGCATCTGCTGGAGGGGGCCGCCCCTCGCCGAGGTTCGCAAGCTGACCGCCGGGGACGCCGAAGACCCGGGGGGCACCGAATTCGGCCAGCGGCCGACCGCGTAGCCGGAACGAGACGCCCGATGACCGTGCGAAAATTGCTGTTGAACGTCGCGGAAGGCCGCCCGGAGCCGCGGCCGCGGTCGTTCGGCGGCATCCGAGCGCGGTTGTTTCTCCTGGTCCTGCTCGCCCTTTTGCCGGTGGTTCTCCTGTTCGGCTATTTCATCGCCCAACAGCGCCACTTCGTGCTCGAGGACGGGGTCGTCGCATTTTTCGTCGTCATCGCGAGCTCGCTTGCGGTGGTTTGGCTCGTCGGCAGCCATCTCTTCGTCGCCCGGCTGAAGTCTCTTGCGGCCGTGGCCGAGCGTCTGAACACGGGCGACCTTGCGGCGCGGGCTGAGATCGCAGGCGGCGACGAGATCGCCCAGGTCGCGCGCTCGTTCAACTCGATGGCCGCCTCCCTTGCCGCGCGGATCGAGGATCAGCGTCGGGTCGCGGCCGAGCTCAGCGAGCGCGTCAACAAGCTGGTGGCCGCGCGCACGGAAGAGGTCGAGCTCCTCAATCACATGGGCGAGATGATCCAGGCCAGCACCAACTTGGAGGAAGCGGGCGCCGTGGTCGGGCGCTTCATGACGCGCCTGTTTCCGGCCACCGAGGGCGCTCTCCTCATTTCGGCCCCGGCCAATGCGGTCAGCTCCATCGCCCGCTGGGGCGAGCGCGCCGGAGCCCAAGGCGTCGAGACCATCGGGCACGACGACTGCTGGGCGCTCAGGCGCGGGCAGCCCCACTTCGCGACGCCGCAGGGCATGAATCCGCGCTGTCCCCACGTCGAGCGGACGGCGCTGGAAACGTCCTATTGCGTCCCGCTCGTGGTTCAGGGGGAAGTGCTCGGGCTCTTTTATCTCGTCTCCCGCGAGGCCGCCGAGCTCGGCGACGTCAAGCAGCGCCTCGCGCTCGATGTCGGCGAAAAGATGGCGCTCGCCCTCGGTAACCTGAAGCTCAGGGAAACCCTTCGCCACCAGTCCATTCGCGACGGGCTCACCGGCCTCTATAACCGCCGGCACATGGAAGCCATGCTTCTACGCGAGAGCTCCCGCGCGAAGCGTTCGAGCCGGCCGTTTTCCCTGATCATGGTCGACATCGACCACTTCAAGCGTCTGAACGATACCCACGGGCATCAGGCGGGCGACGACGTCCTGGTCCAGGTCGGGAAGGTCCTCGCCAATCGCGTCCGTGGCAGCGACTTCGCCTGCCGTTATGGGGGAGAGGAATTCGCGATCCTGTTGCCGGAAACGGATGCCGCGGGCGCGCTTGCGATGGCCGAGCAAGTGCGGGCGGGTGTGGCCGCCATGAAGATCGTGCGTGGCGGCGAGCCCATCGGCCCGGTGACGGTCTCGGCAGGCGTCGCAGCGTTCCCGGCCCATTCGGATCAGCCGGACGAGCTTGTGAAGCTTGCCGACGCCGGGCTCTACCAGGCAAAACAAGCAGGCCGCAACCGGGTCGTCGTCGCCTCAAGACCCGCCGAGGCGAAGACCGGGACGGCGTAAGGCGCGTTCGGGCTGGCCCAGCGCAGTTCTCGGCGCCGCGGGCGCGGCTCACGGCTTGGCGGGAACGATCCTCGTGGGCACCACGCGATGATATTCCCCGGCGTAGAACATGTGGTGTGCCGTCTGGATGACGGCGATCGCGGTGCGCAGCGTCTCCGGGTCCGGAGCCTCCTCCGCCGGGAGAGGCTTGGGGCCGGGCTTGTAGGGATATCCGCGGGTCCGCCGGTTCGGTTCCAGCGTCACCAAGTGGTCGCCTTTCGCGAGCGCGACCACGTAATTGTGGTCCATGAATGCGCGACCTTGACCTTCCGGGACGCGGAGGAGGTCGACACCGAAGAAGGGGCTGTCGTAGCTGATCCCGAGAATGCCGAGGAGCGTCGGCGCCAAGTCCATGCTGGAGCCGACCGTGGCGATCCGCGCAGGGGCAATGTGGGCGGGCGCGTAGAAAAGAAGAGGAATGCGGTATCGGTCGATCGGAACTTGCGCCGCACCCGCGACGTAGGGACCGTGGTCGGCGATGAAGATGAAAACCGTGTTGGCGAACCACGGGCGCGAACGCGCCTGCTTGATGAACTCGCCGAACGCCCAGTCGGCGTAAGTGGTGGCATTTTCCCTGCGCTTCGCAAGCGGGTCCTTGGCGATGCGGCCGGCCGGGAAGCTGAAGGGCCGGTGGTTGGACACCGTCAGGATGCTGAGGAACGCAGGCCTGCTGTCGGCGGTCAGGGTGTCCAGGCGACGGAGGGCTTCGCCGAAGATGTATTCATCGGCAGCCCCCCAGGCGGTCGTGAATCCGACCTCCGCAATGTCCGGCCGGCCCCAGAGGTGCTCGAAGCCGATCCCGCCAAGGAACGTTGCCATGTTGTCGAACATCAGATTGCCCCCGTAGAGGAACCCGGTCGCGTACCCTTGATCGCGCAAAATGAAGGGGAGCGAGTGCATTCCCTCGCTGCCTGGTCGCCGCGTGGTGGAGATCCCCGGGATCGGAGGGAATGAGGTCAGAATGGCTTCAAGGCCGCGGACGGTCCGGAGGCCGGTCGAGTGCACGTTGGTGAAATACAGCCCCTGCCTGCCGAGGGAAGTCACATTGGGTGAAACGGACTCGCCCGGCACCCAGAGATCGAGATCGTCCACCAAGACCGAGCCGAACGACTCGGCAAGGACCAGGACCACGTTCAGCCGTTTCGGCGAATTGCCGTTGTCGATGTGACGGAGAAGGCTCCGATTGTCCTCGGACGTCAGGAAGCGCGTGTTGCTCTGGACAACCTGGGCCCGCGCGATCGCGATCGCCTCGCGCTCGTTCATCCCGGGATAAAATCCGTCGTAGGCGGCATCGTTGGTCCTGGCGGCCCTCACGAGGCTTTGCAGCCCGTTGGCGGCCAGCTCGTTCGTCGCCCGGTTGGCGGAGACCTCGATCGGCATCATCACGGAGATGCTGAAGGCGGCGAATGCGACCGTCAGTGCCGCGGCATAGAAGCTGCCGTTGGGGAGATAGACTTGATCGAGCCGGCGGCTCCACCGAATCCCGATGTGAAGAACAAAGTAAAGAACCAGCGAGATCGTGACCAAGGCCGGACCGATGATGCCAAAATTAAAGGACTCGCGAATGTTTCCGATGACTTCATTCGGCAAAATCAGTTAGTTGATCGCGATGCCGTTGAAGCGGCTTTGGAACTCGTTCCAAAAGAGGATGTCGGAGATATTCTCGAAGGCCAGGAACACGGCGATGAGCGCGGCAAAGACGTTGACGAGGGGTGTCACGCGCGAACTCCAACGACGCCGGGCGCTGTGATGGGCGATCACGAACAGGGGCAGGCTCAATAACAAGGCCACGGCGGCGTCGGCGATAAATCCCGCAGGGATGGCGAGCAAGTGCTCTCCAACCGTGCGAGCATCCGTGAGCGTTGCAATGACGACGAGAATGGACCTTTCGGTGCCCTCGGCCGCCAAATAAAGCAAGAAACAGAACGTGGGGAAGCCGTCCGGCGGGGCGAAAAAGCGCTTCAAGGTGTGGTGCTCTCGGCGCTGTCAGCCATCTTTCGTCGGCCGGATCCGAATCGACCTGGATAATAGTCCCAAAACGCACCGGAATGAATTGTCTCGTCGGTGGGCTTTCGTCGGGTCATCGTGCATTGGCCTCCCCACGGCCCGCCGCGCGGCCATCGGGAACCGGGTACCCGAACACCGTGGGAAATGTCTCCATCAGCGCGAGATCGACGTCGGCGAGCGTTGCCGTGATGCCGAGGTCGAGCAGGGACGTGACGCCGTGATCGGCGTCGGCGATTCCGCAGGGCACGATGCCGGCATAGTGGGCGAGGTCCGGGTCCACGTTGAGGGAGATGCCGTGATAGGTCACCCAGCGACGGACTCGCACGCCGATCGCGGCGATCTTGTCCACGTGGCCCGGCCGTCCCCCGTGGCGCCCGCGGTCCACCCAGATGCCGACCTGTCCCGCCCTCCGCTCGCCCTTCACGTTGAAGGCGGCGAGCGTTTCGATCAGCCACGCTTCGAGCTCCGCCACGAAGCGCCTGACGTCGCCGCCCCTCGGTTTGAGGTCGAGCATCACGTAGGCGACGCGCTGTCCCGGGCCGTGATAGGTGTAGCGGCCGCCCCGGCCCGTCGGGAACACCGGAAAGCGTCCGGGCGCGAGCAGTTCCTCGGGCTTGGCGCTGGTGCCGGCGGTGTAGAGGGGCGGGTGCCCGAGGAGCCAGATCATCTCCCGGGCCGTGCCCGCGCGGATGTCCTGGACGCGCCGCTCCATTCGCAGGACGGCCTCCGGGTAGGGAACCGCCGCGTCGCTGACGGTCCATTCGATGGCGTCTTGCATGGAATCCTTCGCCGGGCGCTTGATCGGGGGTCCCGGATTTGCTATCTCCCCCTGGGCATCATGGTGCGGCACGCAATCGCGTTGCCGCAAGGATATCGCGGTCGTGGCGGAACTGGTAGACGCGCAGCGTTGAGGTCGCTGTGGGGGTGACCCCGTGGAAGTTCGAGTCTTCTCGACCGCACCACCAAAGGCCCGTCCCGCAAGGGGCGGGCCTTTTGTTTTGGCAACGGACGGCCGCTTGATTCGAGCCGTATAGGGGCTATGGTTGTTCCATGGCTCGGACGGGAGCCAAGGGGAGCCTTTTGAGGGCAGGAGCCAGGGCGTGAAAGGCAAAGCAAAGCCGTCCCGCAAGCCGCAGGCGAAAACCGGTCGACCCAGCGCTCGCCGGAGCTTGCGCCCGGCACGCGTGAAGGTCGCGCGGCCGCCGCGGCGCGCTCGCGACCTTCGGGTCGGAATCGGCGGCCTTGGCGCCATCGGTCTGCCGGTCGCCCGCGCTCTCGATCGGGGCATTCCGGGCCTCGTCCTCGCGGCCGTGTCGGCGGCGGACAAGGGTCGCGCGGCCGAGAAGATCGCAGGCTTCAAGAACCGGGTGCCGATCGTCGAGCTGGACGAGCTCGCGAAAATTTCCGATGTCGTCGTCGAATGCGCGCCGCCCCAGTCCTTTCGTGCGATCGCCAGGTCGGCGGTGGAAGCCGGGCGTATTTTCATTCCGCTCAGCATCACCTCGCTGCTCGAGGAGCTGGATCTCGTGGAGATCGCGAAGCGAACGGGGGCGCGCATCCTGGCGCCGACCGGCGCCCTGCTCGGGCTCGATGCGGTGCGCGCGGTCGCCGAGGGCGAAGTCCATTCGGTGGTGATGATCACGCGGAAGCCGCCGGCGGGCTTGCGCAATGCGAAATTCGTCGTCGAGCAGGGGATCGACCTCGACTCCTTGACGGCGCCGCTCTGCCTGTATGAAGGCACTGTCCGGGCGGCGGCCCGTCAATTCCCCGCCAACGTGAACGTCTCGGTCGCGCTCAGCCTGGCGGGGATCGGACCCGATCGCACGCGCTACGAGGTGTGGGCCGATCCGGCGCTGACGCGCAATACCCACACGGTCAAGGTCGAAGCCGACTCCTGCCGCTTCGAGATGACGATCGAGGGCATTCCCACGGTTGAAAATCCGGCGACCGGAAAGCTCACGCCCTTGAGCGTGATCGCGATGCTCAGGGGGCTGGTGAGCCCGTTCAGGGTCGGCACCTAGCGCCCGCGCGGGCCCACGCGCCGTCGCACGCCAGAACTCATGGGACCTCTCGAACTCCTGCATGCGGCGTTGAAGATTGCCGCCGTTGCGTTTGCGGCGCTCGCCGTCGCGCTGGTATTGCTGGAGTCGGGGGTCGCCCGCAGCAACAGCAGGAGCCGCAGATGGCTCAGCCGGCTCTGGCGCGACATCGGCCGCACGCCATGGATGTCCGTGCCGCGCGAGGTCACGGCCGGGTTCATCGGGCGCGCCGAGGATATCGTGCGCCGCGGCTTCGAGAATGCGGACAAGACCTCGGTCTTCAATGCCGTTTTCCTCGGTCTTGTCTTCATGCTGATCCCGGGCGCCGCGCTGATCAACGCGCTCACCGGCGGGCGCCCGTTCCTCCTGGTGTACTGTCTTTCCCTGGTCGGCGCGTTCGCGTTCCTCAACTTCGCGGGGGAATCGGCGCGGCTCCGGCCGCTGAACGCCGTTGCGGCTTTTTATCTCGGCGTCTCCGTGGTCTTCGTCATTCCGTTCTACGTGCTGTATTCGTTCACGGAGGTGACGATCCATAACACGTTCTCTCACGCGGTGATGAAAAGCGTTCTCGTGGCCGTGTTCTGGTACATCGCCGCCTATGCGCTGATGCTTGCCGTCGACGTTTGGATGCGGAGCCGCGGAAGAGACCCCGGCGCGTCGGCGACCGCGCTCGCCGTCCGGATCGGGTTAGCGTCCATCCCCGTTGCCTACCTGCTGACCTTTCTCGCCTTGCTGGTGGGCCACGTTCCGGCGCTCGACCCGCCCCGGCGCTCGTGGTCCCTCATTCTGGCGAGCGTGATCTCCGTCTCGCTCGCCTTCCCGCTCGAATTCGCGGTCTTGAAGGGAACGGCGCGGAAGCGCGGATCGCAGTGGCTGCTCGCCGGCTGGCTCGCGGCTGCCGCGGTAGCGACGCTCGCCGGGTGCGCGCTTCTCTATTTCGCCTATGCTTTTTCCATTCGTCCGTTGCCGCCGGCTGATGTTTTGGCGGTCCTCGTGGGCATGCAATCGGCAGGCGGACGTTATGTCCTTGGCTACGACTTCTGGCTCATGCATTTGCCGTTCATACCGCTCGTGATATTGATGGGAGAGGTCGGGTTTGCGTGGCTTGCCAAAGCCGCTTCGGTGGTGTTCATTCGGTTCGGAAGCGGCACGTTTGCCGAAGAGAAGCCATTCCTAGCCGGGGCCGCTCTCGCCGCGAGCGTTGCCGTCCTAGCCTGGGGAGCGACGGGAGCCGTATGAAGGGGATCAAGAAAGGGAAGCGGAAAGGGCGGCCGGTTCCGCCGGTGCGGCCCCGCCGGATTCGACGCATCGAAGAGCACGTCGGCCGCCGTCCGCCCAGGCGGCTGGTCAGCTCGGGCTCGAAGTTCGAGGAGATCGCGGCTTATTCGCGCGCCGTCATCGACGGGCCGTGGGTCTTCGTCTCCGGCACGACGGGCTTCGACTACGAGGCCGGCACCATCGACGACGACGTGGGGACGCAGGCCGAGCAGACGATCCGCAACATCGAATGGGCCCTTCAACGGGCAAACGCGGGGCTCGCCGACATCGTACGCCTTCGCGTCTACATCACGGAGGCCCGGCATTTCGCGGCGGTCGCCCAAGTCCTCGGAAGGCATTTCCGCGAGATCAGGCCGGCCAATACGACGGTGATCGCGCCCTTGATCGACCCCAGGATGAAGGTTGAAATCGAGGCAACGGCGCGCATACGGCCATCAACGGAGGGACATAAATGACGGGGGCCATTCAGACGATTCCGGCGCGGCGCGGCAAGGCCGCGCGCGTCGCCAAGGGCCGTTCGATCAAGGTCATCAACACCCATGGCCAGCAGGTCGTCGACACGTGGGCGTTCAATGCCGAGGACCTGAAAGAGTTCATGTCCATGGAGCACACGCGCGCCTTCATGTTGAAACTTTCGCCCGAGGTCGGCGATAAGTTCCTCACCAACAAGCGGCGCCCGATCATCACCGTCGTCGAAGACACATCGCCCGGAATTCACGATACCCTGCTCGCCGCCTGCGACGACTATCGGTACCGGCTCATCGGCTGCAACGAGTACCACGACAACTGCACCGACAACCTGTTCGCCGGCATGAAGGAAATCGGCCTGGATGCGCCGGAAGTCCCGAGCCCGCTCAACCTGTTCATGAACATCCCGTGGACGAAGGTGGGCACGCTGTCGTTCGAGGCGCCCTACACGCGGCCCGGCGATTACATCGTTCTGCGCGCCGAGATGGACGTCGTGATGGCGTTTTCGGCGTGCCCGCAAGACATGCTTCCGATCAATGGGCGCAATAACAAACCGACGGAAGCCCATTTCCAGGTGATCTGACGGCGGCGGCGCCGCCGGCAGTCCCGGCAGCTCATCGCCGCGGGCGCGGGTCGTGGGGGCATCATGTCGGCGCAAAACCAGGAACCCGTCGACTTCTATTTCGATTTTTCGTCGCCCTACGGGTACTTCGCGGCGTTCAAGATCGACGCGCTCGTCGGCCGGTTCGAACGCGCGGTGCGCTGGCATCCGATGATGCTCGGCGCCGCGATGAAGGTGAGCGGCAACCGGCCGTTGGCGGACCAACCGATCAAGGGCGACTATGCCGATCACGACTGGGCGCGCATGGCTCGGTTCATGGAGCTGCCCTGGGCGAGGCCCGAGCCGTTCCCGATCGCCGCGCTGGCGCCCGCGCGCGCGTTCTATTGGCTGGATGAGCGCGACCCGGCGCTCGCCAAGGATTTCGCGAAGGCCGCGCTCGGCGCCTACTTCGGCGAGGGACGGAACATCTCCGTTCCCGAAGTGGCGGCCGGGATCGGGGCCGGGCTTGGGATCGCGCCCGAGGACCTGCTGGCCGCCATCGCCACGCCCGGGATCAAGGAGCGTCTAAAGGCGGAGACCGACGAAGCGATTCGGCGCGGCGTATTCGGGTCGCCCTTCTTTATCGTCGACGGGGAGCCGTTCTGGGGATCGGACCGCCTGTGGATGGTCAAGCGTTGGCTGCAGTCCGGCGGCTGGTAGAATGAACATGCGATGACCGTTCATCTGATCAAGCTCTGCGTCGGCGTCGAGGACGTGGACCATCTCGCCCGCTTGCAATCGGCGCGCGTCAAGCGCGCGCGCGAAGGAGGCGAGCGGCCGGTGCTTCGCCATTGCACGCGGCACGCGCCCAAGCGTCTGGAAGAGCTCCTGGACGGCGGCTCCATCTTTTGGGTGATCAAGGGCGTGATCCGCGTCCGCCAGCGCCTCATCGGGATCGAGGAGGGCGTCGTTTACGATGGGCGCGCGGGCTGCGGTCTCGTCCTCGGCCGCAAGCTCGTGCGGACGGAGCCCCGGCCGTTTCGCGCGTTTCAAGGGTGGCGCTACCTTAAGGCCGAGGACGCGCCCGCCGACGCCCGGCGCGGCCCGGAGGGCGAGGGGCGCCTTCCGGACGGCATGGCGGCGGAACTGAGGGAACTGGGCCTCCTGTAAGAGGACGCCGGGTCCTATAGCCGACTGGTCGCTTGAGGAGCGGATTCTTTCGATAACACGATTTTCGGGAAAGGCGGATTTGAGCGTCTAAAAGTTACCGGCTCCACTGCCGCCGCCGCTGCCGGCGCCGTCACCCCGCGCTCCTGGATCAGCTTCACAGCCTTAAGCTTGAACTCTTGCGTAAACTTCCGCCGTTCCATCACCCACCTCCGGTTCTATCAAAACACCTAACTCGGTGTCTTCGAAACCGGCAGCAGGCCAATTCGCAGGCTGCAGAAAAATGGCCCTGGACCACGACCTCATCCTTGAGGAGGCCGCGAATGCGGCCGTCTCGAAGGGGAGGTTCGAATGTTGCGGTTTTCAGCAGCCTGTTAAAGGATTAACGGCCGGCGGCTTGGGCTCTCCCTTTGGACTTGCCACCGCGGGGGGAGCTCAATAGAAGAAACCAGGGGAGACCTGACGAACGACTGACGGGAGCGGGGTGACACCCGCGGAACGACCGGCGGGAGCAGGCAGATGGCGAACAGCAAGTTCGAGATAATAAATCCGCCGAATACGCTGAAATCAAAAGTGAGCGTGGGCGGCACCGGTGCCGTCGACCCGGCGGCACTGGAACGCGCCGAGTCCGTCATCGCCGGCATGGCCGGCGACTACCTGCGTTGGGTGCAGGAGGACATCGTCAAGATCGGCGCCGAATACGAAAGGCTCGTCTCGGGACAGCACGACCGCAAAGAGGTCCTGAGCAAAATCTTCCAGGTTGCCCACCAAATGAAGGGGCAGGGGGGGAGTTTCGGCTACAGCCTGTTGACGTCCGTCGGCAACGAGCTCTGCCGCATCATCGAAAAGATGGGGACAGCCGGGAAGACCGACCTCGAGAACGAGGTCATCCGTATCCATATCGATTCGATGAAGCTGGTCATCGCTTCCAAGATGCAAGGCGACGGCGGCAAGGTTGGGGAAGCGATTATGACGGGCATCCGGAAGGTGTGCGACAAGCTCACGCAAGGCGCGTGACCTGATTCGTCACCCCTGCGAACGCAAGCTTCGAAAAGGTTTGAAGAGCTGGGTTCCCGCTTTCGCGGGAACGACGGAACCATTTCGTCATGCCCGCGCAAGCGGGCATCCAGGCTTGCTCAGGAATGTCCCAGCCGGCCGTGCAGGGCCTGCAGCCAGTGGAGCCTGGACTCCAGCAGCGCGATCTCGTGGTCGAGCCAGGACACGAGATGGCCGCCGTCCTCGGCGTGATCGCCGCGCAGCGCCGTGAGACGGGAAACCTCGTTCTCGATCACGTCGGAAAGCATCTCCACTTGGGTCCGCTGCTCCTTGGGCTCCAGGAGGTGGAGGAAGCGGAACTTAAGGGAGACGATCAGCCGATTGAACTCGGTCGCCGCCGCCCGCACGCGAGCCCGCAACAGAGCGTTCAACGCGTCCCGGCCCTTGGGCGTCAGCTCAAGCACGGCATCATCGGCCATGCTCACCCCGCTGGAGGATTCGACCAGCCCTTCCAGCCTCAGGAGCTCGATGGAGGTCCCCATGAGGTCGAGGGACGGACCCAGGATGTGGCTTACGAAATGGCGGACGGTGCTTGCGAGCGCGCTGTAGCGCCGGGGCCCAAGCGCAAGCGTGCCAAGCGCGCAAAGCCGCACGGCTTCTTTCGGCGTCAGCGTGCTGTCGGCGTACATGGCTCTCTATGTAGTCTTCCGGCAGGGTCAAGTCCAGGGAGCCGTCATTCCCGCGTCCAGCCTTCGCAGCCGAAGCGGCTGCTTCGGCGGAGTAGGCAAAGCGGGAATCCAACGTGCTTCAAGAGCCTGGACCCCCGCTTCCGCGAGGGTGACGATTCCGCTTGGACGCTCCAGCTCAGGCGAGACCGCGCTCCTTCACCGACGCCAGGGTCTCGTCGAGGGCGCGACCGAACGATCCGAGCATCTCGTCGATCTCCGCTTCGGTGATGACCAGCGGCGGGGCGAACGCGAACGAGTCGCCGATCGCGCGGCTGATCAGCCCGTGCGCCCGCGCCCGTCCCATCAGAAAGACACCGACGCCGTCCTTCGGCTCGAAGGCCTCCTTGGTCTTCTTGTTCTTGACCAGCTCGACCGCGCCGATGAGGCCGATCCCGCGCACATCGCCGACCAGCGGATGGTCGAGGAACTTCCGGAGCCCGTTCTGCAGGCGCGGCCCCACCTTGCGCACGTGGCCGACGATATTGCGCTCCTCGTAAATCTTGAGCGCCTCGATGGCGACCGCGGCGGCCACGGGGTGCCCGCCATAGGTCGAGCCGTGGCCGAAGACGCCGAGCTTTTCGCTCTGTTTCACCATGGCCTGGAACACGTGATCGGCGACCATGAGGGCCGACATCGGGACGTAGGCCGAGGTGAGCGCCTTGGCGACCGAGATCATGTCCGGCTTGAGGTTGTACGTTTCCGACCCGAACATGTTTCCGGTGCGGCCGAACCCGCAAATGACCTCGTCCACGATGAACAGCACCTCGTGCTTCTTCAGGACCTTTTGGACCTTCTCGAAGTACGTCTTGGGCGGGACGATCACGCCGCCCGCGCCCATCACCGGCTCGGCGATGAACGCGGCGACCGTGTCCGGTCCCTCGTCGCGGATCAGCTTGTCGAGGGTCTCGGCGCAGCGGGTGGCGAAGTCTTCTTCGCTCTCGCCGGCCTGGCCGAAACGGTAGTGATGGGGGCAGAGCGTGTGCTTCACGCCCGCGAGCGGCAGATCGAAGTCGCCGTGCAGGTGGGGGAGCCCGGTCAGGCTCGCCGTCATCACGGTGATGCCGTGATAGCCCTTCACGCGCGAGATGATCTTCTTTTTCTTCGGCCGGCCGAGGGCGTTGTTGTAGTACCAGGCGAGCTTGATCGCGAGATCGTTGGCCTCCGAGCCCGAGTTGGCGTAGAGCACCTTCGACATCGGCACCGGCGCCATCTTGATCAGCCGCTCTGAGAGATCGATGACGACGTCGGAGGTCATCCCGGCGAACCCGTGGTAGTAGGAGAGCTTCCGCATCTCTTGCGACGCCGCCTCGACCAGGCGCTCCTCGCCGAACCCGAGCGCCGTGCACCAGAGCCCGGCGAGCCCTTCGATGTAGGATTTGCCGTCCTCGTCGAACACGCGAACGCCCTTGCCGCGGGTGATCACCAGCGGGCCCTGCTCCTGGATCTTCTTCAGGTTCGTGTAGCCGTGGACGTGATAGGCCAGGTCGCGGCTGGCGGCGGAGTTGCTCAAGCGGTTCATGGTTCCCCCCTAGGATTGAGCCAAGAGCATAGCAGGGCGCGGAACCACCGCAATGGGGAGCGGCCGAACCAGTGGGCGTTCAGGCATTCCTCGCGCAGGCGTCCGTTGAACGATTCCACGAACGCGTTGTCGATCGGCCGGCCGGGCCGGCTGAAGTCGAGCGTCACACCATGATCGCAACCATCTGCTCTTCCGTGAACCTCGACTTGCGCATCGCTCCCTCCGATCAGGGAGCCAGTCTCTCACATAATCGTTGGTCCGAAGAAACAGGGCAGGTCACCGACGCTTATCGCAAACATGATCTGAACTCGATTCGTCGCCCCAAAACGCGGGGCGCCAATAGCAATATTTCATGTCATTGAATTGTCCGTGCTCCACGGGATCGTTCTTGTCAAAGCCAAAAATCTTGAACTTGATTCTCGGCTTGGCGTCTTCTTCCAATAAATGCTTCGCGACGCGAATGTTGCGCCACTTGCCGAGCGTGCGGTCGAGCGGCGTGACCGAAGGTTCGTACATCTCGTCGATCCATTCGAGCAAGGTTCCGCTGGGCGCGGCCCCCTGATGGACGGACCGCTCGCGGGCCTCGGCCAGCGGGTGCAGCATGAGACTGTAGAATTTCACGCCATCTTCTTTTTTTGCTTGATCCCGAATCAGGGGCACGATTGCGTCCATGAAGTGACGGATACTGGAAGCAGCGGCCATATAAACGATGTTCTCGTAAGGAATGCCGGGATAAAGGCTGATCAATTCGTTGAATATGATCGTGCCCATGCTGTGGCCGATGAGCGTGACTTTGACGCCTTCGAGCGCGTTGACGCCGTATGTCCCGAGCAGGCAATCGCGGCCCGACCCCTTGGCCTCATTCGTCGCCCGCTTCGCAAAACAATCCTCGAGCTCTTGAAAAAACTTGGAGAATCCTCCGGAGCCATGGGGGTAATCGCGCTGTTCAACCTTCTTCTGAGCCGCGCATCGGGATGCGTCGTCCTTGTCATCTTCGCAGACCAAAAACTCAGCCGCCCGATGGATGCTGGAAAGAGCGCGCCGAACCATGTTCTCCCAAGCCGTCTTGCCGATGGGATCGAGAAGAATGGTGACGACCCCACGCACCGGCATGAGCAAAAAGTAAAGGGTCTCTTTGAATACGCTCTCCGCGTCTATCACCCGCTTGTCCTGGAAGATCTTAGGGAGCGTCACGTTGTAATAGATCGAATCAGGGTTGCCATGGTTCTCGCCCACTTTCTTCTCGTCGATCTCAAACGCTTCATCCTGAACCACCTCCGAGCGCCAATAGCGCTTGAACTGATTCTTCAGGTTCACGGGCGCGCGGGCGAACCCTTGTCCCAGGTCGCCGGCGAGATAGAGTGGGAACGTCGGGCTCGGCACTTCCGAAACATCGCCCGTCCGGACATGCGCGATTTGGTCCCAGTAGGTCGCGAGCGGACCGGTGCGCCAGATCATGAAGACGGGATAGTAACCATCCTTTCGCATCAGGGGAGCTTGTTCGACGGCTTGCTTTCTCGCCGCGTTGAACGAATTGAGTCCCCCGTGGGCGAAAATCAAAAGCCGGGTCGGGTTTGTTGGCCCCCGGCATTTTTTGTAGTCTGCAAGGCCCTGCAAGATGCCCTTAAACCGCGTATCAAAGGCGTCGGTCTGTCCGCGGTCGTCCACTTCGATTGTGTGGAGCTTGAGGATTTCCTCGGCGCTGAAAAAACCAGCGCAATGGTCGTCCTTTGATGGAAAGGCTTGATCGGGCGCGGTGGCGCATGCCCCTAACGCGGAGAGAAGCACAAGGCATGCGCCGGCCCTTAGTCTCGATCTGAACATGCTCCCACTTGCTCCCAGCTCGTGGGCCTTTCTGACATATGATGGCTCCCCGATCTTTCTGCCGGGCAGACGATGGGCTTGCGAACCTCCACCACGCCTCGATTTTGCCCTTGGCGTCGCCCAAAGACAAGAATCAGTGGGAAGGGCTCGCTCGAGAGCCCGCAAACGAAACGGGCCCGGCGGTGAGCCGGACCCGTGGCCGGTGAACTCCGGTCGGCTACGTCAGTAGATGTTTTGCGCCGCGACCATGGCGTAGAGCATCGGGATCGACAGCATCGTGTTGGTTCGGGACGTGAGCATCGCGATGCGCGCGGCCTTCGCTTTTTCCGCCGCCTCCACTTGCACCATCCCGAGCGCCTTCTTCTGGTTCGGCCAGATGATGAACCAGACGTTGAACCACATGATGATGCCGAGCCACATGCCGACGCCGATCGCGGTGTTCTTGGGAACCCCGTCGGTGAGGCCGAGGGCCAGCGCGGACCCCAGATATCCGTTCAAGTGGGCGAGGATGAGACCGGTGACGATGGTGGCCATCGCGCCCCAGCGGAACCAGAACAAGGCCGCCGGCGCGATGTGCTTGCCGATCGCCGGCTTCAACTCGTCCGGGATCTTGGGCATGGTCGGGATCTGGGTGAAGTTGAAGTAGTAAAGATGGCCGATCCACATCACCCCGCTCGCGACGTGCAACCAGCGAAAGAAGAAAGACCACCAAGCATAGTCGAGCCCGGCCCCCTTGATGATGATGGCCAGGACGATTGTGAGCACGAGACCGCAAATGATCGTGCCTTCGAGCGACAACAGTGGATTCTTCATGCTTCTCCCCCGATCCATTCGTGGCCGGCGGGAAGCCGGCACGCTAGCTTGGAATCACAGAATCCATTGATACTTCATAAGCGTTCTAATTCCAAGGGACTGGTACAGCGGCCATGGCCGGACTTTCCCATTGCGCGAGCGAAGTGCGCCGCCACGATCCCGACCGCTTCGCGTGCGCGCTATTCGCGCCGGCGGAGGCCCGCGAGGCGATCCATGCCGTGCACGCGTTCAGTCTCGAGATCGCCCGCGTCCGGGAGATGGTGCACGAGCCCCTGGTCGGGCGGATGCGGCTGCAGTGGTGGCGCGATACGCTCGCGGCCATCGCGCGGGGCGAGCCCACGGCCCACCCCGTGGCGCGCGCGCTCGCCGACGCGATCCGGCGCTACCGGCTTCCGCGCGACCCCTTCGAGCGTCTTATCGATGCCCGCGAGCGCGACCTCGCGAACGATCCGCCCGCGGACATGGCCGAGCTTATTCGATATGCGGAGGCAACCTCGTCGACGTTGGTCGAGCAGGGCCTGCATGTTCTCGGCGCCGATACGGGCGCGGCGGGCGCGGCGGGCCGGAACGTCGGCATCGCCTGGGCGCTGGCGGGGCTCCTCCGGGCCGTGCCGTTTCACGGCGCCCAGCGGCGAAGCTATCTCCCGGCGGCCGAAGCCCGGAAGGCCGGGCTCAACGTCGACCGGCTTTACGACGGGCGGCCCGGACCCGGTCTCGCCGCCGTGGTCGCGGATGTCGCCCGGGTGGCGCGCGAGCATCTGGCCGCCGCCCGCGCGCAGCGGCACGATGTTCCGCGCGCAGGCGTGCCGGCGCTGCTTCCGGCGACGCTGGCGGAGCGGTATTTGAATGCGCTCGCGGCTTCCGGCTGGAACCCGTTCGACGCCCGCGTCCAGCACGCGGGCGCCGGCCGGCTCGTGCGGCTTTTCTTCAACGCGATGCGCGGGCGGTATTGACGGGGTTCAGGGGGTCTCGTGTCGTTCTACCCGAGGCCGTAAAATTCGGCCGGATTGTCCCACAGGATCTTCCGCTTTGCGCTTTCGTCTGCGAAGCTCTGGCCGAGAAATGTGTCGACCGTTCGCGGATAATGCGTGTCGCGGTGGGGGAAGTCGGTCGAGAACATGATCCGCTCTCCCTTGAGCCAGTCGATGGCATAGCGCCCGGTTTCTTCGTCGGCTTCGATCGAGACGGCGCACTGGCGCTTGAAGTGCTCGCTGGGAGAAAGCTTTGTGCGGTACTTCGGCACCATCTTCTCCCAGTGTTCGTCCATGCGCCAAAGCCAATAGGGAACCCAGCTGCAGTTGGCCTCGAGGAAGGCGACACGAAGCCCGGGGTGCCTCTCCAACACACCGCCGTTTATCATGCAGAGGACCGCATACATCATCTCGATCGGGTGCGAGGCCACGTGCTCATTGTTCCACGTGTATTCGTCCTTGCTGAGGACGAAGCGGTCGGCGACCGCGACGGGCAGCTCGCAAGGGTTGGCTTCGTGGAATCCGACCACGAGGCCCTGCTTCTCGCAT
This sequence comes from Rhodospirillales bacterium, assembly GCA_009694195.1. Lineage (GTDB taxonomy): Bacteria > Pseudomonadota > Alphaproteobacteria > Rhodospirillales > SHVQ01 > SHVQ01. The sequence continues at coordinate 13,621 of SHVQ01000024.1, read as the reverse complement.
TCCGCCCACAGCGGTTCGTAAACCGGGTCATGCCAGTTGCGGTCGAGAACGGGATTGGGGCGAATGAAGACGGCCTTGAAGCCGAACTCCTGCTTTGCCCGGCGCACCTCTTCAACGGCGGCTCCCACGTTTTGGGCGGGGACCAGCGCGGCGCCGTACATGCGCTTGGGCGCGAAGGCGCAAAACTCGGCCAGCCAATCGTTGTAGGCGCGCGAGATCGCGGCTGCGAGATCGTTGTCCTTGTAGATCTTGGCATGGGCGTAGAGGCCCCGGGTAGGGAACAACACCGCGAGGTCGATCCCCTCGCGGTCCATGGCCTCGATCTGCACGTCCGGCCCCCAGCCGCGGCGGCCGTACTCCTCGAACAACTGGGTGCGGCCGTGGGAATCGGCCATTTGCTTGACGTGAGCGTCCTCCGTGGTCTGGAGCTTGGGCAGCTTGGAAATGAGCTTGCCCTCGTGGAAGAGGTGGCTGTCGACGAGCAGCTCGCGCGAGCCCACCGGGGCATTGTCGCGGAACTTGGGGTCGATGTATTTGAGCCAGAGGTCCCAGGGCTCCATGATGTGAAGATCGCAGTCGATGATCTTGTAACCGTTCTTGGCCATGGGCTGTCTTGCTCCCGGAGATGAACACGTAGAGCCGCCTCGTGATGATGAAGATAGCCGCCCTCAGGTCAAGTCGGAATAAGAGGACGCGCTCGTCGCTGCGCAAACCGCGTTCAATCGCATGCGGAACGACGCGGTGGGAGCGCTTACCGCGTCCGGAGCTGCATCAGCTCGATGGTGGAGACCTGCGGGAAGATGTGGTCGGAGCCGGGGGTGTAGAGCATGATCGCGCCGCGCTTCGTGTCCGGGAAGCTGCCGCGCGAGTCGTCGAACTTGCGGACTTCCAGCACCGCGACCTCTTGCGTCGTCGGATTGAGGCTCCGCCACGAGACGACCGGGTTCTCGCGCGCCGCCGACGCCATCGGCTTCATCGACCGCGTCGCTTGCGCCAGCGGCGGCCCGAAGCGCTTCGTGTAATAGGCGACGATCGCATCGAAGACGTCGGATTCGAACAGCGCGTGATAGCGGGTGGCCTGGCCCTCGTCGTAGCGGGCGATGGCGCTCAAGCCCTGATACATCACCGTGCCGGTCAGCAACCGTGGGCCGAGGTTCTCCGGCCAGTCGACCGGCTCGACGCAGAAGGTCACCATGCCCTGTTGCTTCTCGATGCAGTTCGTATGGCCGCTGCCGTAGACGCGGCCGAGCCCGATCGACCGGCCGAGGCTGAACACGACTCCGTTCAGCGCATTGGGGGGAGCGGGCGTTGTCGCGGCCGGCCGCGGCACATGGATCGGGGCCTGCGCCATCTGGATCGAGCGCACGGCCCAGGCCGACGGGTCGACGTCCTCGGGCTCGAGGGCCGGGGGCTCGGGCAGCGGCGCCGGAGGCTGCTCCTGGGCGGCGATGATGCTGCGCCCGGACGGCATCATCTGCGGCGCGGAGAGGGCAGGCGCGGCTCCCGGCCGGGCGATCGACGCGGGCGGAACGGGCGAGGTGGCGGCGGGTGCCGGCGGCGCAGGCGGTGACGGCGCTGCCTGCGGCGTCGCCCACAATCCCGTTGCCGGCGGCGGCGGCGCGGCGATACCGGCCGGCCGCTCGGCGCCGGGAGGCGGCGGTGCGGGAGCGAGGCCGATGCCCGCCAGCGACGGCCGCGGAAGCTCGATCCCCACCATCTCCGCGAGACGGTTGAAGAACGAGTTTTCTCCGGGCAGCGCCGGAGGCGGCAAGGCGAACTTCGGCTGCTCGGCAGGAGCGAGGGCGGGCTCGCGCGCCGCCGTTGCCGCGCGCGCCGGGCCGGACTGTGACGGCGAGGCCTGCGACGGCGCGGCCGGCGTAGGCGCGGCCGGCGGCTTCATCGCGGGCTTCGTTTCGGCCGGCGGCTTCGTCTCCGCCGCCCGCTGCTCGCCTTCGATGACGGCCTGCGGCCAGGGCTGGCCCGGCGGCGGGGCTTTTTCGCCTTGATCGCCGGGCTTGCCGGACTTGTCCTTGCTGCCGGGCAGAAGGCTGCCCAAGCGGTCCATCATCTTGGCGGCGAGCGACGGCTCCGGCGCACTTTCCGGAAGCTGCTCGCGCGGCTCGGGCAGACTCCGCGGCGCGCCTTTCTGGAGGGCCTCGTTTTCGGCCCGTGACTTGGCGGCGCCTTCGGCCCGGATCTGCTCGAGCTCGGCGAGGCGCGATTTCGACTCGGCGTCCAGGCGCGCGCGCGCCTTGTTGCGGGCGTCGAGCCGCTCGCGCGACTGCGGGAGATTGCTCTCCTCGATGACGGGCGCGGCTTCGGCGGTCGCGGCCGGCTTCGATTCCACCGGCGCGCGCGCCGAGGGTGGTTTCTCGCCGCGGCTTGCGGCCCGCACTTCCGCCTCGGCCTGAGCGACGCGGGCCTGGATGTCGTCCTGCTTGCCGCCGAACATTCCGCCGACGCGGCCGAAGAAGCGGCCGACGGTGCTGCCGCTCTCGGGCGGGCGGGCGGCCGTGCGCGCGGGCGCCAAGGCGGCGGGAGAAGGGGGCGGCGGTGCGGCGGCGGGCGGCGGGCTTGCCGCGGCCGCAACGGGGGTCTCCGGCTGGGGCGGCTCGGGCACGGGCGGCGGCTCGACGCGCATTTCCGGCGGCGGCACCTCGGTGTCCTTTGGGTCGGGGCCGGGCTTCACGGAATCGGAGGCGGGCTTCGCGGAATCGGGGGCCGGCTTTGCCTTCGCCTCGCGGGCAGGCGGCTCGGGCTTGTCGCCGGCGATCTCCCGGAGGTTGGCGAGGAAGGACCCGGGCGGGGCGGCGATCTCCGGTAGAGGGTCGGGCTTCGGCGGCGCGGGGTCGGGGACGAACGCGCGCTTGGGATCGGGCGCGGGCTTGGGTTTCGGTTTTTCGGCGGGCTCCGGCTTCGCCGGCATCGCGGCAGCGGGAGGCGGGGCCATGACGAGCGCCGGCGGCACGAAGGGAACCGCGGCGGGCTTCGCGGCCTCGGCCGGCGCCGATGCGCGCGGCGTCGGATCGAAGCTGCTGAGGCCGCCGAAATAGCGGCTCTTCGGCCGGTCGTCGTCCTTCGGCCGCTCGGCCTGGAGAGCGGGCGCGGCCAACGGGGGCGTAAGTTGGGCGGGCATGGCCGGCGGTTTCGGCGCGGTCGTCGAAGCGGGCGGCGGCGGCGGCGCGCTCGCGGCTTTCCCGCGCGCGAGCGGCACGGGTGGCGTGGATGCCTTGGGCTTCGGCTGGTCCTTCGTCAGCTCCTGCACGACGTCGGCGGGCGGCCGGTGCGCCGCGTCCTTTTCCTGGAAGTTGCGGACGGCGAGCAGGAAGTGGGCGATCGCGTAGTGGCCCTTGTCGACCGCGATGTCGGCCGGCGTCCGCCCGGCGGGATTGGTGGCCGCGAGATCGCCGCCCTCGGCGACGGCCTTCTGCACGGCGGCGAGATCGTTTTTCTCCACCGCCAGGAACAGGCGCTCGGTCGCCGCGGGATCGATGTCGCGGGAGAAGTGCTCGTTCGCGAGGGCTTGGGCCGCCTGCGCGCTTGGCGCGCAAACGAGAAGCGCACCCGGCGCCCACAGCACAAGAGCGAGCCCCGCTGCAACGAGCGTGGGGTCGAAATAGCCGACCGATTTCCGTCCGCGAGCGCGGGACGCGAGTGTCAACATTACAGATCGACCGCCTCTGCCCTTGCGGTCGAATAGCTCCTGTCGGCAAAGTTCCCAGGCCGGTGCCGACCGGCCGGAATCGAATCCGTCGGCCATCATGCCATTTTTTCCGGCGGGGCGAAACGGCGGAAGCCTCGGAAATCGGCCGCTGCGGCGCTTTCGCCGCCTATGTCAACAGAACCTGGGCGCGCGGTATGCCAGTTGCTATACCATTGCGCCGTCCGCCCCACCGTGGCGGCAAGACCCCGCGCCCGTCAACGGCTCCCGCGCCGATGGCCCCAAAAAAGGAAACCCCGATGGAATACAGAACGCTCGGCCGCAGCGGGCTTCGCGTCTCGCCGATGTGCCTGGGGACCATGACCTTCGGCGACCGCACAGACGCCAGCGAAGCCGGCCGCATCATCGGCGTCGCCGGCGACCGGGGCGTCAACTTCATCGACACCGCCGACATCTACGCCTATGGCGAATCCGAGCGCGTCATCGGCAAATTCATCAAGCGCGACCGCGATCATTGGATCCTCGCCACCAAGTACGGCAACGCGATGAGCCGCGAGATGCACGAGACCGGGCTCTCGCGCAAATGGCTCGCGCGCGCGATCGAGGGCAGCCTGAAGCGGCTCGGCACCGACCACGTCGACATCTTCTACCTCCACCGCGACGACAACCGGACGCCGATGGAGGAATGCCTGCCCGCGGTCGCCGACCTGATCCGCGCGGGCAAGGCGCGCTACTGGGGCTTCTCCAATTTCCGCCCCTGGCGGATCGGCGAGATGATCGGCCTTTGTGAGCGCTGGGGCCTGCCGATGCCGCTGGTCGGGCAGCCCTACTACAACGCACTCAACCGGATGCCGGAAGTGGACTACCTCCCGGCCTGCGTCCATTTCGGCATCGGCGTCGTCACCTACAGCCCGGTCGCGCGCGGCGTGCTCACGGGAAAATATCAGCCGGGAAAGCAGCCGCCCAAGGACAGCCGCGCCGACCTGAAGGAATTCCGCATGATGCAGACGGAATACCGCGAGGGCTCGCTGGCGGTCGCGCAGAAGATCGTGACGCACGCGAAAAAACGCGGCATGACCGGCGGCCAGTTCGCGATCAACTGGGTGCTCAACAACAGCGCGGTCACGTCGGTCATCGCCGGGCCGCGCACACTGGAGCAGTGGAAGGAAAATCTAGCCGCCTTCGATCACAAATTCACGGCGGAAGACGAGGCGGCGGTGGAGAAGCTGGTCCCGGCAGGGCATCCCTCGACGCACGGGTTCACCGACCCCGGCTATCCGGTGACGGGGAGAATGGCGAGGGTGGGGTGACGCGAAGCGTCATGGCCGGACTTGTTCCGGCCATCCACGGCTTGGTTTCGAGGGAGGGCAGCATGAAAAAGGCCGCGAAGAAATCCATGAAAAAATCCGCAAAAAAATCCGCGAGGTCCGTGAAACGATCGAGCCCGGTGGAAGCCAACAAGGCGCTCGTGCTGCGCTGCTATACGGAGTGGTGGGATGCGAACGGAAACGTCGCATCGGTCGACGAGATGGTGAGCCCGAACTACGTCGGCTATGGGGACGACGGGACGACCCGCGACCGCGAAGAGCTGAAACGGAAGATCGTCGAGTACCAGACGAACATCGGCGGGCTCCATGAAAAAGTGCGCGACGTGATCGCGGAAGGCGACAAGGTGATGGTGCGCTACGCGATGTACGGCGCGCACACCGGCGTGCTCAACGGCGTCAAGCCGACCGGGAAAAAGATCGAATACGAGGGCGTCGAGATCTTCCGCGTCAAGGACGGCAAGATCGTCGAGTTCTGGCACTACGGCGCGCCGCTGAAGTTGGGAGGCGGTGGGGGCGCGGCTTAGTGCCGGCGGGGCACCCGTCCGCGCACGGCTTCGCCGAGCCGGGATATCCGGTGGTGGGGAGGATGGCGCGGGTGGGGTAGGGGCAATCGTCTTCGGTCCTCGCCAACGGAGAGGCGAACTAAAATTGTGATGGACCGCATGGGGCAAAGTGAGAACGAAGGAGGAAAGCGCCGGGCACTTTTGCTCGGTTGCACGACATTTTCTGGGATTGACTCTGTATCGTGGGAGGACCATCACCGTCCCAACATTCCTGACTACGATCTGGTAGTCGTTTCCGTTCCACACGTAACAGAAAATTTCCTCGTTTCTGCGGATAGTGATCTGCTTGGAAAACTGAGGACTGCGCTGGTTCGCCTTATACACTCTGGAGGAAAGATTGTTGCCCTGCTTGCGCCGAATTTCACTGTCCAGCGCCCTTCAAAATATCCCGACCAACTTTCCAGCAACGCTTGGTGCCCCGTTGGCTACGAGACGCCGAGAGAGGTTGGAAAGAGCATTTTGCAAAAGCAAGCAACATATACCTCGTATCTTAAGAAAATGTCTGAATGGTCTTTCCATCTGACTATCCCGCACGGATGTCTCACGCGCGAGATCATCAATTTCTATGGTCAAACGAAAAATACTAAATACAAGGTCCCATTCGAGCCATACCTTGAAAACAGATACGGCCGTATCCTCGCTGGGCAACTCCATGTCGAGGTCAGGCACCAACAGCAAAAATCAAATGACTTTGGGCAAACCTGGCGGGAATATCCCGAGACAGCAGATGTCTCAAGCGGAACGATTGTTCTCCTTCCGCTGATTGATCGAGTCTCACCAGAGGAGGCGTTGGCCGAAATTCTTCGAGAAGAGATAGGATTCTCTTTTGGGTCGCCTGAGCCAGATTGGGCATCTCAGATCGTGGTTCCTGGGGTAGATAAACTTCTGCAACAGTCGGCGGAGACCAAACTGCGAATAGTCCATGATTCACAACTTGTGAAGGAACTGGAGGCGCAGATCGCTGACCTCAATTCCTTTCGACGCTTACTTTTCGGCACGGGAAAAGAACTAGAAGCCATCGTAAAAAGAAGTCTAGAGCAATTAGGCGCGAAGATTTCTCCATCCAAGTATGGCGAAGAGGAGTACATCCTGGAATTTGAAGGCCAAGAATTTCTGATGGAAGTCAAAGGCGTTTCAAAGAGTATTTCCCTCTCGCACCTCCGACAGCTCAACGATTACCTGCTCAAATATGAAGAAGAGACAGGAAAAGAATGCAAAGGCATCCTGTTCGGTAATGCGTGGAGAAATACTCCTCCTGAAATGAGAGGAACAGAAGACAAGCCCGAATTTCCAGAGAATGTAGTGAAGCGGGCAGAGACGTGGGAGATCTCTCTTGTCTCCGCGACCGCCTATTTTGAGTCGTTCGTTAGAACCATCAATTCCCCTGAGTTAAGAACAAGCGTCCTCTCCGAAATTACGCGGGCGCGTGGAATTGCTCTTTCTTCGCGAGATCATCGTCCGATAAGCGAATCGAGCACACCTTCGACCGACTAGCCGCAGACTGCCGGTTCGACACATCGAATGAGCCTGATCTCCCCATTGACACTCCCGCCCCCTTCGCTCTATCAGCGCAAACGAGCAGGAGAACGCGCGTGACAACTTCTCTTCGGAGCCTCCGACGACGACGCGGCGTGCAATTCGCCGCCGCCGCGTGACGCGCCCGACGAGAATCTGCCTCCGACTCTTCTCTTGTAATCTCCACCACGGTTCCCGAGGGTGACGCGGCCGAAGCCGGCGCCGCTTCTCTTTTCATTGCCTCCCGGAACCGATGATCCGCATCGCCAACGAACAGCCGAAGGACTCGAACGCGATCGAGGCGCTTCTCGACCGCCTGTTCAGCCGCGACCGCCGGAGCAAGGCGTCCTACGCCTTCCGCCGGGAAACGCCGCCGGTCACCCGGCTTTCGCTGGTCGCGCGCGACCGCGGCCACGTCGTCGGCACCGTCCGCTACTGGCCGGTCGAGATCGGCGGCGCGCGCACGCCGGCGCTCCTGCTCGGGCCGATCGGCGTCTCGCCGCTCTATCAGGGGAAGGGCGTCGGCGGCGCGCTGATGTCGCAGAGCCTCGCGCTGGCGGCGGCGACCGGGCACCGGATCGTGCTGCTGGTCGGCGATCGCGCCTACTACGCGCGCTTCCAGTTCCGCCCGGCGGCGCCCCTCGGCCTCTCCATGCCGGACGAACAGCCGCACCGACTGCTGGTGCGCGAGCTCGTGCCCGACGCGCTTGAGGGCGTGAAGGGCGGCGTGCGCCCGTGGCGGGCGGTTACCGGGTGGCGGGCGTCCTCCCATTAATCGTCATGCGCGGGCTCGACCAAGGGGGTTTCTTTTGGGGGATTCCCCCCGACCCCCAGGGCATCCACGTCTTGCTTGCAGGAAGAGCATGGATGGCCGGATCAAGTCCGGCCATGACGGGAAAGGGATGACGGGAAGGGGCCGCGGGGGTGACGAAAGGGTGCGCTACTCCGCCGCGTCCTTCGACGCGCGCTCAGGATGAGGGCGGGCGCGGTGGAGCCAGGCGTCCAGGTCGGCGAGCGCGCGGCGGCTGAGCAGGCGCTTGCGGTCGGTGCCGCGAATGGGGCGGCCCTTGGCGTCCTTGGCCTCGACGGGCGGGAAGAGGCCGAAGTTGACGTTCATCGGCTGGAAGGTTTCGGCGTCGGCGCCGCCCGTGATGTGCTCCAGCAGCGCGCCCAAGGATGTCGTCGCCGGCGGGCGCGATATGGCGTGCCCGAGCCGCTCGGCGGCGGCGAAGCGCCCGGCCAAGAGCCCGATGCCGGCGCTCTCCACGTAGCCCTCGCAGCCGGTGATCTGGCCGGCGAAGCGGAGCCGCGGCTCCGCCTTCAGGCGCAGCGTCGCGTCCAGCAATTTGGGGCTGTTGAGGAACGTGTTGCGGTGGAGGCCGCCGAGGCGCGCGAACTCGGCGTTCTCCAGGCCGGGGATTTTGGTGAAGATGCGCTTCTGCTCGCCGTAGGTGAGCTTGGTCTGGAAGCCGACCATGTTGTAGAGCGTGCCGAGCGCGTTGTCCTGGCGGAGCTGCACCACCGCGTGGGGGCGCCGCCCGGGCGCGTGCGGATTGGAGAGGCCGACCGGCTTCATCGGCCCGAAGGCCAGCGTCTCCCGCCCGCGCTCGGCCATCACCTCGATCGGGAGGCAGCCCTCGAAGTAGGGCGTGCTGGTCTCCCACTCCTTGAACGAAACTTTTTCACCCGCCAGCAGCGCGTCGACGAACTCCTCGTACTGGGTGTGATTGAGCGCGCAGTTGATGTAGTCACTGCCCTTGTCGTAGCGCGACTGGAACCACGCCTTGGTGAAATCGATCGAGTCCTTGTGCACGATCGGCGCGATCGCGTCGAAGAAGGCGAGCGCGGTCTCGCCGGTGATCGCACGGATGGCTTCGGCAAGCGCGGGCGAAGTGAGGGGGCCGGTGGCGACGATGACGGAGTCCCAGGCGGGGTCCGGCAGGCCTGTGATCTCCTCCCGCCGGATTTCGATCAGCGGGTGGGCGCGCAAGGTCGCTTCTATGGCGCGGCTGAAGCCGTCCCTGTCGACCGCGAGCGCGGTGCCCGCCGGCACCCGGTGGGCGTCCGCCGCCCGCATGACGACCGAGCCCAAGCGCCGCATCTCCGCGTGCAAAAGACCGACCGCGTTGGTTTCGGCCTCGTCGGAACGGAATGAGTTGGAGCAGACGAGCTCGGCCAGCCCTTCCGTGCGGTGGGCGTCGGTCATCCGAACCGGGCGCATCTCGTGCAGCACCGCCGGCACGCCCGCTTCGCCAAGCTGCCACGCGGCCTCAGCACCGGCGAGCCCGCCGCCGATCACGTGAACGGGAGAGACCATGGGAGACACATAGGCGCCGCGCGGGCGGCTGGCAACGGCGAAGAGAGATCCCCCCCCCCAGGGTGGAAGGGGGAGAAAGGGGGAGGGGCGCTTGATAGGGCGCCGGGCGAGTGACGGCCGACACCCCGCCGGTTGCGCCAATCCGGTAGGATCGGGCTAAGATGGCGACCCGCCCCGCATCGGTGCCAAGAGGGCGGGCGCGGCGAGGGAAGGGTCTCCTTCTGAAAACCATGGCCGACAGCGGCTCGAAGTCCGATCAAGCATCGTGGGAGAAGGTCACTCAAGCCGATCTCCTGGAGATTGCGCTCAAGCATCGGAACTTCGTCTCCAGCAAGCGCGACGCCAAGCGCGCGTCCTTCAACTTCCACGATCTCTCGTACCTCGACCTCTCGGGCATGGATCTCTCGCAGGCCGACTTCACCGGCGCGCTCCTTTGTCACGCCGACATGACGGAAGGCAAGTTCGTCAACACGAACTTCTTCGCCGCCGACCTCCGGTCCGCCATGGTCTGCCGTGCCGACTTGAGCCGTTCCGATCTGCGCGGCGCCTGTCTCGCCGGGGCGAACCTCACGGGGGCCATCCTGAACGACGCCGACATGCGGGACGGCGTGCTGCTCCGCACCGACCGCCACGGCGACATCACGCCGCTCCTGCACGCGGACGCGGCGCCGGGCATGGAGCGCGCGGTCGCGCGCGGCGCCGACATGACGGGGGCCAAGCTGTCGGACTCCTTCGTCGTGCAGACCGACTTCACGGACTGCATCCTGCGCAACGCGAAATTCGTCCGCGCCAACCTCTCGAACTCCAACCTCACCGGCTGCATCCTTGAAGGCGCCGATTTCACCGGCGCCAATCTCGCGGGCGCGATCTTCCACGGCGCGATGTTCAGCAACACCCAGCTCGACAACGCCGACCTCACGGGGGCCGACCTCATCGGCGCCATCTTCGAATCGGTCGATCTGAGCAAGGTCGACCTCAGCAAGGCCAAGATGCCGCTGAGCCTCGAGAAGATGGAGCGCTCGCTCAAGGACATCATCGTCGAACACGGGCAGTGGGTCGGCACCGGCGGCAAGAAGGGCAAGCGCGCCGTGCTGGCGAAGACCGACTTGCACGGCCAGGACTTGTCGTCGGTGAACCTTTCGGCCGCCGATCTCTCGTTCGCGATCCTGAAGGGGGCGGACCTCTCGAAGACGGCCCTCCTGATGGCCGATCTCTCGTTCGCGGATTTGCGCGCGGCGCGGCTCTCTCGCGCCGATTTGCGGGGCGTCAAGCTCGTGCGTGCCAACATGGGCGGCGCCGACCTGGTCGCGGCGGTGTTCAGCGAGGTGGTGATCTCCAACCGCGCGGGCGGCGGCGAATGGAAAGCCAATCTCGACCGCGCGAGCCTCAAGGGTGCCCGTCTCAACGGCGCCGTTCTCAAGCACTCGCTCCTGACGGGCGTCGACTTTACCGACGCCGATCTGCGCGACGCCGATCTCTCGGGCGCGACGCTGACCGACGCCAACTTCACCGGCGCCGACGTGCGCGGAGCCAACTTCACCAACACCGACCGGCGCGGCGTCCGCGGCCTGACGCTGGACTGACCTTCCCGTCAAGGCGCGATCGTCCGTGCCTTGTGATTGACCGGGGCGCGTGCGACTCTTTCTCTCGGCGCGGGTCGAGTCGTGCGCGAGCACATCGTCCGTCCAGCGCATCGGCGCGTAGACGCATGGCCGGCGGTGGTCCGTCGCGCACCCTCCCGCGAAACAGGAGGCAGTCACGTGCGCGCGATCATCAAATCCTCGTTATGGGCGGCAATTCTCCTCGCGTTGACGGCCGGCGGCGCGGCGGCCGCGCCGCAGATTCTCGGGGTCGTCGCCTCGGTCGAGCCGACGCCCCTCTACTGCCAGGACGGAACGTGCGCCGCCGACCTCACGACGTTCTGCCTGCAGAGGAGCCGGCAGGTGCCGATGTCGGGGACGCTCTACCGCGTCCACGGGAGCGGGCGCGTGGCGCTCGTCGCCGTCGCGGCCGACGGCACGCGCTTCCCGCTGCCGGCGGAGAAGGCCGAGATCCAGGTCCCGCGCGGCATCTCGGCCATGCGCATCAGCATCACCGAAGCGCAGCTCAAGGCGGCCGGCGGCGTCAGCGTCGCGGTCATCGTCGGCGAGAACGTGGCGCTGGTCCCGCTGCCGGTGGCGGGTGATCCGGAGCCCCTCACGCCCGAGGAGATTGCCTACGTGACGGGGCCGCTCCGTGCCGCCGCCGCCCGACTCTTCGACACCGACGTCGAGGTCTCGCGGGCGCTCCGGCTCACCAGCAAGCTGATCAACGCGCACCCGCTCTACGGCCGGATGCCGGCGGCGGCGAACCGCGAGCTCTGGAGCAAAGCGATCGGCGAGGGCGCCGCGGACGCGGACGATCCCGCCTACGCCCGCGCGGCCCAGACCTACGAGCGATGCCTCGGCGCCGACTCGAAGTTCTATTCCAGCCTGCGGCGTTGCCTCGAGGCGCGCCACGACCGCATGCAGATGGAGCTGAACCACGACTACTGGAACTCCGTCGGCTCGGGAATCTGACGCGGCTCTTCCGCGTCACCCCCGCGAAAGCGCGGGGTCCAGGGACTTTCAAAATCTGGACCCCGGCTCTCGCTTCGCTCGGCCGGGGTGACGATGGCCGGCAATTGACTCGGCGCGCCGCCTGAGGGAGCGTGTCAGCCGGATCAAGATTTCCGGGGAGACGCTCACATGTCCACTTCCGTCGCGTGGCCGAACGGCGCCCGCTGCTGCGTGCTTCTCACCTTCGACTACGACGCCGAGACCCTGTGGTTCGCGCGCGACCCCTCGAACCTGCGCAAGCCCACCATCCTCTCGCAAGGCACCTACGCGCCCAAGGTCGGCGTGCCGAAGGTCATCGAGCTGTTCCGCGACTTGGGCGTCAAGGGCACGTTCTTCACGCCGGGCTGGACGGTCGAGCGCCACCCGAAGTCGGTCGAGTCGCTGCTCAAGGCCGGGCACGAGATCGGCCACCACGGCTATCTGCACAAGTGGATCGACCCGGACGACTACCCCGCCGAGGTCGAGGAGATGGACCGCGGGCTCGCCGCCCACGAGCGCGTTCTCGGCATCCGGCCGCGCGGCTACCGGCCGCCCGCCGCCACGTCGAGCGAGCGCACGGTCGAGCTGGTCGCCGACCGCGGCTTCCTCTACTGCAGCATCATGATGGACGACGTGAACCCGTACCGCCACGTGCTCAAGGACGGACGGCCCGGCCCGGTCGACATCCCGTTCTGGTGGACCCTCGACGACTCGATGGTGTCGCTCTATTCGATCCCGCTGCCGCGCCCGATCTTCACCTCCCAGCACATCTACGATCTCTGGCGCGAGGAGTTCGACGCCATCTACGACTGGGGCGCGACATATCATCTTCTCCTTCACCCGCAGATCATCGGGCGGCCGGGGCGCTTGGCCATGCTCCGGCGCATCCTCGAGTACATCCAGGGACACTCCGGCGTCTGGTTCGCCACCTGCGAGGAGCTGGCGAACTTCTGGATCAAGACGGAGGGCGGCAAGAAAGGAACGCGCGTGCGAAAGAAGAGGGGTGCCTCCCGATGAGCGGCGCGGACATCCCGGGCCGGGTGATCGAGGAAGCGACGGTAGAAGCGGGCCGTCCTTGGGGAAAACGCATCGCGAAGGGCGACGTGCTTCGCATCGTCGACGTAGAGGGCCGGCAGGGCGTCGATTTCCTCTGCTACAACGCCGACGCGCCGGAGGAGCGCTACCACGCGCCGAACACCATGAAAAAGGCGCGCCGCATCGCACTCGCGGCGGGCGACGTTCTCTATTCCGACGTCGCGCGGCCGATGATGACCGTCGTTGCCGACACCTGCGGCCACCACGACACGATCGGCGGCTGCTGCAGCGCGCCCAGCAATGCGATGCTGTACGGGGTCAAGGGCCAGCCCGGCTGCCGCGAGAATTTTCTCGCCGCGCTGAAGCCGTTCGGCCTCGGGCGGAAGGACATCGTCCCCAACATCAATTTCTTCTGCGACGTGCCGGTGCGCGATTCGTACCGGCTCGGGGACACGGTGTTCCAACCGGGGACGTCGAAGCCCGGCGACTACGTAGACTTGCGCGCCGAGATGGACGTGCTCGCCGTCATCTCCAATTGTCCGCAGGTCAACAACCCCTGCAACGACGGGGAACCGACGCCGATCAAAGTGGTGATTTGGCGGGGGGAGTAGGGGACAGTCTCTTAG
>SHVQ01000023.1 GCA_009694195.1 Rhodospirillales bacterium | reverse complement strand
TCTTTCGGGGATTCGACGATCACGTAGCTGTCATCCAGGATGCCGTACCTGGTGGCGTCGCGGGAATTGATCTCGACCCAGTTCTCGCCGCAGATCTCCATGAGCAACGGGTTGTTCTGCGTAATGATGTTGACGTGCATGCTGAGCTTCGAGTGGGTCAGCTGCAGCGGATACTCCTTGTCCGGGATGACGCTCCGCTCCGCATAGACGGGATACGGGTTGTACCCGTGCTTGGCGTAGGCGTTGGAATAGATCTCGACCTTGCCCGACGGCGTCGGCAGGCCCTTGGGCACGCGGTCGTACTTGACCTCTCCCGCCCAGAATCCCTTCTTCTTGAGATCGTCGAGGCTCATCGGAATGTTGCGCATCATGAGCTGACCCCAGTCCTCCCATTTCTTGTACGGGAAGTACTGCCCCCAGCCCATTTTCTCGGCGAGGCCCTTGACGATTTCATAAAGCGGCTTCGCTTCCCCCACCGGCGGGATCACCGGCTGGCAGAGGATCACTTCCGGCCCCAGCCACATGCCGTGGCGAATCTCGGCCTGCTCGTAGAACGACGTCTCCGGCAGCACGATGTCGCACTCGATCGCCGTCTCGCTCATGAACAGCTCGATCGCAACGCCGAGCTCCAGGGACCGGAACATCTCCTTCATCCGGTCCGTGTTGGGATCGCTCATCACCGGGTTCGACGCCTGCACGAACAGCCCCTTCACCGGATAGGGCTTGCCGTGGAGCACGGCGTCCGGCAGCCGGGCATTCGGCAGATCGGGCGCCAGGGGATAGCCCATGGCTTCGTGGAGCGGCGGCTTCGTCGGCTTCCGCTTGGCCTCGGCCGGGATATCGACGGGAGCTCCGAGCGGAGCCCAATCCTTCAGGTGCAGGTTCCCCGGCTTGTCGACCTGGCCGGTGATCGCATCCAGGATGTAGCAGGCGCGCCCGGCGTCGCCGCCGTTGGTGTAGTAACCCGAGCCCTTGAAAATCGCCGACATCGCCGGCTTCGTCGTCGCGAACTCGCGCGCAAGCCGCGTAATCGTCGCCGCCGGGACGCCGCAAATGGGCGCGGCCCACTCGGACGTGTAGCCCTTTTCGCGCAAATGATCACGGAACCCGTTGAAGCCCTCGCAATAGTTGGTGACGAAATCCTTGTCATAAAGCTCGTCGTCGATGATGACGCGGCACATGGCGAGGGCCATGGCCCCGTCGGTGCCCGGGTTGATGGGGATCCACTCGTCGGCCTTTTGCGCCGTCTCGGTGAAGTTCGGATCGACGACGACGAGCTTGCAGCCCTTCTTCTTCGCCTGCAGCAGCGCGCGGCTTTCCCAGAGGCCCTGGTTGGCGCCGAGCATGTTCATGCCCCAGAGGATCACGTAGCGCGAGTGGGCGAAGTCGTGCATGGGGAACACGTGCCCGAACAGCGTGAGGCACGCCGACCGGCGGTCCTGCTCGCAGCCCGACGTGTGCCAGTAGGTGTTCGGCGAGCCGTAAAGGTCGTTGAGCAGAGTGCGGAAGAATACGGTGTTCGGATCGTGGTGGCAGGTATAGGCGACCGCCTCCGGGCCCCACGTTTCGGCGATGGCTTTCAGCTTGTCGGCGATAAAGGTGAAGGCTTCGTCCCAGGAAATGCGCTTGAACTGCCCGGGCTCGCCTTTCGGGTTGGTCCTGAGCATCGGATACTTGAGCCGGTCGGGATCGCGGGTGATCCACCAGCTCGCCATGCCCTTGGCGCAACGCGACCCGATGTTGTTCGGCGATTCGGGGTTGCCCTTGTGGTAGACGACCTTGCCGTCGCGGACGAACACCTCGGTCGGGCATTGCCACGGACAGGTATAGCAGAAGCTCTTGATGACCTCTGCGCCCTTGATCCGGGCCAGCTCCTCGCCGAGGTTACCGATCTCCGTCATAGCCATCGCCCTTCCTGGTGCACCGCGCGGCCGTGTCTTGGGCGACCGCGTCGCCCGGCGACCGCGTTTTCGTCGGCATTGGCCCCCGCTTCCTGCGGTGTTGACCGGCCTGAATTAGACTGTATTCGAAGCGGGCCTTGATAGTAAATCCTACCGCGCCCCGCGCATAGGGCCATCCCGCCCGGCATGAGACGCGGCGTTCCGTTCGCCGCGATTCCATTATGCTGACGACCGCAGCGGGCCGGCAAAGTAAGCTATGCCGCCGCGCCTCACATCGAACAAGAGGTCATGTCCATGCCGTACTATCTCGCGCGCGCCAAGGTATCCAAGGATACGATGAAGGCCCTTGTCGAAAAGCCGGAAGACCGGCTGATCACGACGACGCGATTTCTCCAGGGCATCGGCGGCCGCCTGCACAATTACTTCTTTGCATTCGGCGCCTACGACATCGTTTTGATCTACGAGCTCCCTGGGAATGTGAGCGCGGCCGCACTGGCGATGGTGCTCACGTCGTCGGGCTCAGTTACAGAGGTCGAAACCACACCGCTCCTCAGCATGGAAGAGGCCATGGAGTCCATGCACGAGGCGGGGAAGGCGATGGCCGTTTACAGCCCGCCGGGGCGGCGCGGCCAGTCCTAGACGGAACGTTCCTTACGCTTTCGGTTTCGACAGCCGCGCCCGATCCAGCTCGACGTTGCGGCTGCACGAATCACAGATGACGACCGCGGCGACGAATTGGCCCGTGCCCGGGGCGTTCGCTTCGTCCTGCGGCTTTGTGCCGTAGAGATCCCAGACCTTGATCATCAGCTTCTCGGGCGGACAATCGGGTCCGAATTCGGTCACGTTGTAAGCCTTGAGGAATTCCGGCACCGCTTTCGCCGGCAGAATGCGCGCCATCTCGTGTTCTCCCTATCTCGCGCCGCGCGACGAGGCGCGGCTCAAAATCCAATCAGCTTTTGCCCGTGCCCAAGCGCACGTAGACACCGTCCGCACGGACATCGACCGGGTAGGCGGCGACCGACTCATCATATCCGTCGCAGGCGCCGGTCAGAGGATCGTACTCGCGGCCATGCCATGGGCATACCAGGCGGCCGTTCTCGATCATTCCTTCGCCGAGGGGCCCGCCCATATGCGGACAGACGCCATCGATCGCCGCGTAGCGTCCGCCGACGCGGCAAAGGGCGAGCGTGCGAGAGCCCACGCGGGCAGCGCGGACGCTGCCATCCGCGACATCGTCCGGCCCGCTGACCCGATGCCATTCGCCCTCGAGAGCCGACACTGCGCTCACGCTCCCCACTCGAACGCGAGATAGACTTCGTGGAAGTCGTTGATGTCCTCGACCGATGCGGAAAGGATGCGGAACCCCTGCCCCTTTTTCCATGCGTTGTCGGCGATGGTGCGGTTGCCGACCCAGTGATCGCCATACTTGCGGCAGGCGACGGCGTAGAGGACGCCGCCCTCGACGGTAACGCCGTTGTCGGGCCCGAGACGTGTGCTTATGGGGCGCGGCGTCCGCCAGTCGATGACCGTCTTCATGGTTGCGGGATCGAGCGAATCGACGATGATCCCGCGCTGGATGTACCAGGCGTGAGAGCGACCCAAGAGCTTTACCGGTTTTTTCGGCAGCACGCACATCACCGCGTGACGGTGGTCGCCCCGGACATTGAGTCTCTCGAAGAAGGCGTCGGAAGGCTTGACGGGATATGCGCCGTAGACCGCGGCATCCCCTGCTTTCTGGCCCTCGATCAGGCGCTTGATCTCCGCGTCCCCCGCGAACTCGGGCGGCGACCACGCCATGTCCTTGAATTCCTTTTGGCTGAATTCAGGGACCGGAAATCGCACATAGGCCATCTTGTATTCTCCCTCTGCGAGCGTCGTCGGCCATTGTAGCGGGACGCCGCCGTCAGGCAACGCCGCAGCACAATAGCTATTCGGCCCGAGCCTTTGGACATGTACTTTGCGCATGGGGGCATGTGGCGGCATGGGCCCCTGCAGCGGCGCATCCACGTGTCAAGGCTGTACCCGCCATACACCGGCAGGCGACGATGTATCCGGCTCCACATCAGTCGATGTCGCAAGCTCGAACATCGCGAGCGGTTCCAAGCCCGACTTCGGAAAGAACGCGCGGCGCTTGTCGCCGACCAGAACCGTGTGGCCGCCCGCGGCGAGACGACGGAGCCAGAGCGTCGCGCGCTCCGCGAGATGGCGCTCGTACCAGACGTCGCCGGCGAGCACGACGAGATCGGACTCGAGCTCGCGGCCGAGCAATTCGTCCGCGACGACCTCCACCGGAACCCGGTTGAGCTCGGCGTTCAGAGGGACGGCGGCGCGTGCCATGGGGTCGATATCGCAGGCGGTCACTGTGGCCGCACCCGCCTTGCCCGCCGCGATCGCGACCACGCCGCCGCCGGCGCCGAAATCGAGGATCCGCCGGCCCGCGACCACCGCCGGCGTATCCAGGAGATAGCGCGCAAGCGCCTGGCCGCCGACCCAGGCGTGCGCCCAGAAGGGCGTTGGCCGCACGCCCCCGAACGTCGTTTCCATCGCCTCCCAAAGCGCGATCAGGTCCGGTGCCAGCCGGAGGGATATTTCCGGGCAGGCGGGCGGGGCTGCGACAGTTGTGTGCCGGATGATGAAGGCGCGGGCCTCGGCGGCAGGGACGTGGCCTGCAGCGATTTGTCGTTCAGGGGTGATCGCTTCCCGCATTCGACCTCGGCATGGGCGGCGGCGAACCGTGCATGGCCCTTAATATTCCCAGGCTTTTTCGCCCGGCGGCACATCGGGCGCCGCTACCGTTCGCGATTGTGCGCAAGTGATTTCAAGTATACTCAAGCGACGACGTCGGATCATAAGAGCTTAAAAGAAGGTGCGCGCGATGGCGACCTATCAAGTTCTCTGCTGGCAGGAAATCCCGTCCATAGTCGAAGCCCGCGATGAGAAGGGCGTGCACAAGGAGCAACTGAGCCCGAAATTTCAGGCCCTGATCGATCAAGCGGCCATGGTGCGCAAGCTGGCCGGGACCGATGCCTATCTGGATGAGTGGAACAAGACCCCGAAACAGGAGCGCCCGGGGAGCGCCGACGAGGTCGCCAAGCAGCTTGCGGGCGAGTTCGAGGCCAACTTTCCCAAAATTCGGGATGAGGCCTTGAAGAGGCCTGCCGGCTGATCCCCTGACGCAGAGGGGCATGCGTCAATGCCCGTAACTCAAGCTCCTCGGGTGGTTGACTCGGAGAATATACATAAAATATATTCTTGGCATGCAATTGGCCACGATCCCCGAAGGGCACGGTTTCTCCAGCAATTGCGGCGTCTTCCGTCCCAGCCGGATTGCCATCCGGCCGGAGAGCATCTTGCGTTTGCAGGGCTATAAGGACCTGGAAAAGGTGCGGCCGGCAATCCGCGAGGCCGCCGAAAGCGTCGCCAGGCGGGCCGAAGAGCTCATTGTCCCGGAAATTCACTATCGGCGGGTCGCCATCGGTCCCGTCGCCGAAGGCGTGCTCGTGCTCGAAAACGGCGTCAAATTTTCCTGCGCAGCCTTCGAACGCCACCTCGCCGATGCGCGCGCGGTCGTCGTTGCGATCGCGACCATGGGCGCGCGGCTTGACGACGAGGTGATCGCGAGCATGGACCGCATGGGCCGTTTCGAGCCCCTGGACGCCCTCTTCCTTGAAACCTGCGGCTGGCTCGGGATCGAACAAACGACAAAGCAGTTCAGCGATTTCCTGCGGGCCCTGGTACGGCCTCACGGCGAGCGAGTCTCCTGCCGCATGGCTCCGGGTTACAGCTACCGCGTCGACGGCCGGGAAACTCCCTGGGCTTTGGAAGAGCAGCGGCAGATTTTCCAAGTGTTCTCGGGCATCGATCTTCCCGTCCGGCTGCTCGAAAGCTGCGCCATGCTGCCGAAAATGTCCCGCACGGGCATTTTTGGCCTCGCGCCGGTTAGTTGATAGGACACAGGCACAGGATAATGAAGGTCAAGGGCAACGGGCTCATCGTCATCGGGGAGAACTTCAACGCTACCCGCAAGATCAAGGCCAACAACCCGAAGGTGGTTCACGACGACGGCAAGGTCGGCATCGGCTACGTCGATCTTTCCGGCAACAAGCGCGTTCTCGACTGCACGGATATCGTGCCCAAGGATCCGGCGCAGCGAAATACGTTCATGATCCCGCACATCGGGCAGGCGCTCCGCAAAAACGACATGAACTACATCACCTGGGCGATCAAGAACCAGGAGCGGCAAGGCGCGCACATCATCGATCTCTGCGTCGACGAGATGTCCGTCTACCCGGAAGAGCGCTTCGAGTGGATCCGGTCGCTGGTGAAGATGGCTCAGTCCATCACCGACGCGGTCGTGACCGTTGATTCCTCGGACTCCAAGACCATCTACGCGGGCCTCGAGGTGCACGACGGCTCGAAGAGCCGGCCCGCGATCAACTCATTCAATCTGGAGCCGGGCCGCCAGGAGCTGGTGGTCATGGCGAAGGACCGCAAGGCGCTGCTGTTGACCAACGCCAGCGGCCAGCGCGGCATGCCGCAGAACGCGGAGCAACGCGTCCAGAACCTGACCAAGTGCATGGAGATGATGGACGCCGGCGGCATCCCGATGGAGGATCGCTTTCTCGACCCGCTCGTGTTCCCGATCGGCGCCGGCCCCGATTTCGGCAACCATTATCTCGATGCCGTGCGCGAGCTCAGGACCCGCTATCCCGCCGTCCACATCTTCGGCGGCCACAGCAACGTTTCGTTCGGGCTGCCGAACCGCAAGCTCCTGAACCAGGTGTTTCTCCAGCTCTCGATCCTGGCCGGCTGCGATGCGCTGATGATCGATCCGATCATGAACCCGCCGGCGGAATTCAACGCGTTCCACTTTGCGTCGCGCGCGCTCTTCGGCAAAGACGAGTACTCGGTCCAATATCTGAAATACGCCCGCGCGCTCAAGGCCGCGGCATAACGCTCACAGGAATCCCAGAGGAAAAAGCCATGAAAGAATTGAAACCCCGCGACCGATTTATTCGAACGCTGCGCCACGAGCCCACCGACCGCGTGCCCGTGCTCTATCGGATGAAGCACGAAGCCAAGGCGAAGCTCGCCCGGGTCTACGGCATCGCCGACGCCTCGACGGGCCGCAAGCACAACCCGGAGCTGGAGCTCCGGCTCGGCAACGACGCCATCATCTACCAGATCGGCATCAACGCCGACTTCTCGCACCGCCACATCGCGATCGGCGAGACCTGGTTCAACCATTTCGGCGTCGGTTACGGCAAGAGCGGGCTGCAGGGCCGCACGGCTGAAGAAGAGACGGAGTTCAAGAAGACCCAGGACTTCTGGGGTCCCGCCAAGGTGGTGCCGGAGAATTTTCCCAAGCACCATCCGATCAAGTCGATGGAGGACTTCAAGAACTATAAGTGGCCGGACCCGAACGACCCGGCGTTACTCGATCCCATCAACGATATCTGCAAGCGCTACCAGGACGACAACTTCATCATCGTCGACCTGTCCTCGACCCTGATCGAGGCGGCCTACGCCCACATCGTCGGCACGCAGAACTTCTTCCTCTACATGTTCGACGAGCCGGAGCTGGTGAAGGGCGTGCTCGACGGGCTCACCGATTACTACACCCAGATCGGCCTGAACGCGATCCGGAGAGGCGCCGACATGATCCGCGTCGGCGACGACGTCGGCGCCCAGCAGGCGATGATGGTGTCGCCGAAGCAGTGGCGGGAGCTGGCGAAACCGCGCTTCGACTCCATGTTCAAGGCATACCGCAAGGAGAACCCGGACATCTTCATCAAGCTGCACTCGTGCGGCGACTACTCGCCGATCCTGCCCGACGAGATCGATCTCGGCGTGAACCTGTCCGGCCTGATGCAGCCGACCGGCGGCCTCAAGGACCAGGTCGGGATCAAGCAGAAGTACGGCAAGGACTTGGCGCTGGTCGGCGGCCTCGACGTGCAGCGGCTGCTGCCACGCGGCCAAGTCGAGATCGTTCGCCAGGGCGTGCTCGACGTGATGAAGAACCTGGCGGTCGGCGGCGGTTACATCTTCTCGCCGTCGCACTACATCCTCGCCGACGTGCCGGTCCAGAACATCTACGCGATGATCGAGGCCCAGCGCGAGTTCGGCGTCTACGGCAAATATCCCTTGAATTGACAACGGAACGAAAGACATCACGATGTCCGAGCCAGGTTTGAAAATTCCCCAGGGATGGGAGTCCCGCGCACCGCAGGGGTGGGAATGGAAGACGTTGTGGGACGCCGTCGAGTCCGGCGATCACCATTACTCCGGCCAGAGGGTCAAGGAAGCGATCGACGCCAAGATCGATCCGCGGGTGATCCTCGACGACGGCCTATTCCCCGGCTTCGATCTGCAAAGCGACCGCTTCAGCGCCCAGATCATCTTCATCCCGGAGATGCTGATCACGGCCCGCGCCATGAAGGTCGGCCTCGCGCTCATCCGCCCGCTGCTCGCGGCGATGGCCGAGAAGCCGGTCGGCACGTTCGTCATGGGCACCGTGCTCGGCGACATGCACGACATCGGCCAGTCGATCGTGACGATCATGCTCGAGAACGCGGGCTTCAAGATGATCAACCTCGGCACCGACGTGCACCCGGACAAGTTCATTGAAGCGGCGAAAAACGAGAAGGCCAATCTCGTCGGATTTTCGGCGCTGCTCTCGACCACCGTCTACTACCAGAAGGTCACGATCGAGGAGTTCATCAAGGCCGGCCACCGCCAGAAGGTCCATATCCTGATCGGCGGCGCGCCGACCTCGCAGGAATGGGCGGACGAGTGCGGCGCCGACGGCTGGGGCAAGGACGCGGTCGAGGCCGTGCGCCTCGCGCTCAGGCTGGTCAAGGAACCGCGGGAGGCCTGGGCCTGAGATGGACGACGGCACGGTCAGGGTCACTTTTGTCGGGGCGGACGGCGGCACGACACACGTCGTCGAACGTCCCCGCGGCGCGACCCTGCTCGACGCCGCCCACACCGCGGGCCTGCCGGTCGAGGCGACCTGCGGCGCGCGCGGGCGCTGCCGGACCTGCCGCGTCAAGGTCCTGAAGGGCGATATCCCGCCGCCGACGATCCAAGACAAGGTCCAGCTCGGCGAAGACGAGGTGCGCGAGCGCTTCCGCCTCGCCTGCCAGGTCAAGCTCATCGACGATTGCACGGCGGTGCCGATGCCGCCCCGCGAAGAGGCCGGCCACCAGATCCTGGCCGGCGTC
The DNA here is from genome assembly GCA_009694195.1 of Rhodospirillales bacterium. GTDB lineage: Bacteria > Pseudomonadota > Alphaproteobacteria > Rhodospirillales > SHVQ01 > SHVQ01. The sequence continues at coordinate 35,215 of SHVQ01000023.1, read as the reverse complement.
CATGACGTGGCCGAGGACAGCCGGCTCACCCTCGATTCCGGTATCGTCAAGCACGTGGTCACGGTCAAGCCGCCGACCGAAGAGCACCACCAGACCTCGGACGTGGAGGAAATTCTCGCGGTGCTCCCGCCGGGGACCCGGCCGGACGTGCCGATCGAAATCGTGCGCAAGGCGCCGGCGGCGATCCGCGCCGACAAGGGCAAGCTCACGGTCACCCTTTTCAATGACCGCGTCATCGATGTGGAGGTCGGCGACACCAGCGCCCACACCTACGGCGTCGCCTTCGACATCGGCACCACAAGCATCGTCGGCACCCTCATGGACCTGAAGACCGGCGAACAGCTCGCCGACGTCGGCAGCGTCAACCCGCAAGCCGTCTACGGAGGCGATCTGATGTCGCGCATCGCGTTCGCCCAGTTCGAGCCCAAGAAGCTGCAAACGCTCCGCGCCAAGGTGCTGAACGCGATCAACGACTTCATCACCGAGGCTTGCGAGAAAGCGAAGGTGTCGCCCGAGCACGTCTACAAGGTGGTCGTCGTCGGCAACACCTGCATGCACCACATCTTCCTCGGCGTCGACGTGACCTACGTGGGCTTGGCACCCTACGCCCCGGTGGTGCGCGACCTGATCGTGCTGCCGGCCAAGGACGTGCCCCTCAAGGCCGCGCCGAACGCGCAGGTCTGCCTGCTGCCGATCGTCGCCGGCTTCGTCGGCGCCGACACCATGGCCTGCGTGCTCGCGACCCGCATCTACGAGAGCGAGAACGTGCGTGCCCTCGTCGACATCGGCACCAACGGCGAGGTGGTGATGGGCTCGAAGAACGGCCTGATGGCGTGCTCGGCGCCCGCCGGCCCCGCCTTCGAGGGCGCCCAGATCCGGAACGGCATGCGCGGCGCCGTCGGCGCCATCGAGAAGGTGACGATCGACGCGGACGTCCATGTTTCGGTGATCGGCAACGCGCCGCCGATCGGCATCTGCGGCTCCGGCCTGATCGACGCAGTCGCACGCTTCGTCGACGCCAAGATCATCGATTCGAGCGGCCGGCTCCGCCGCGAGCGGCGGGAAATCCTGCCCCCGGCCATCCAGAAGCGCTTCGTCGACACGCCGGACGGCTGCGAGTTCATCCTCGTCCACAAGGAAGACTCGGGCCGCCAGGAGAAGATCGTGCTGACCCAGGGCGACATCCGCCAGCTCCAGCTCGCGAAAAGCGCCATCTATTCCGGCGTCGTCATGCTCCAGCGCGTCATGGGCATCCCGGACGAACGGCTCGCCGAGCTCATGCTGTGCGGCGGGTTCGGCAACTACATCAGCATCGAGAGCGCGGTGAAAATCCGCCTGCTCCCGACGCTTCCGATCGAGCGAATCACCTACGTCGGCAACGCGGCCCTGATGGGCGCCCAGATGGCGCTTCTGTCCGAGACCGAGCGGCGGCGGGCCCTCGATCTCGCGCGCAAGATCGAGCACGTGGCGCTCGCCACCCGGCCCGAGTTCCAGGAGATTTTCGTCGACGGCATGAACTTTTCCGGCATCTCGTTCGCCGAGGAGAAGCGCGCGCTCAAGTCGGCGGCGAACGACTCGGTCCGTATGGCCGCGGGGGGATGAGATGCGGCTCAACCTCCTGTTCGGATTTCTCGGATCCGGCAAGACCACCCTCGCGCGCCGCATCCTGACCGAGCGGCCGGGCGGCGAGAAAATGGCCGTCATCGTGAACGAGTTCGGCGACGTCGGGATCGACGGCGCGATCCTGGAAGGCCGCAACATCGACATTGTGGAGCTCACGTCGGGCTGCCTCTGCTGCACGCTCAAGGGGTCGATGCTCAACGCCGTCGAGGAGCTGCGCGAGAAATCCGGCGTCCGCCGGGTCATCATCGAGGCGACCGGCGTCGCGCAACCCGAAGAGCTGATCGAGACCTTCGCCGATCCCAAGCTCCGCGACCGCTACGACATCGGCCCGGTCGTCACCGTCGTCGATGCGCCGAAATACCCGAAATTGACCCAGGTTCTGGGCGAGTTCTACACGGAGCAGCTCAGGAACGCCGACGTCCTCGTGCTGAACAAGGTCGACCTCGCCTCGGCGGCCGAGTTGGAAGCCGTGCGGGCGGAAATCGCCGCGATCAATCCGAAGGCCGAGGTTTTGTTGGCCGAGCGTTGCGAGCTCGACATCCCGCGCCTGCTCGACGGGCCGTCGAGCCGCGTCGTCGCCGCCTATCGCGGGGCGCACGGGGACGGCGGCCACGACCACGATCCCTCCCATGACCACGGGCACGCCCACGCCGACGACGACCACCGCCACGCGCCGGCCCAGTCGTTCGTCCTCGATTCGAGCGGCAGCGCCGCCCGCGCCGCGGTCGAGGCGTTCTTCAACCGGTTGCCGGAGAACGTCTGGCGGGCGAAGGGATTCATGCAGATCGACGGGCAGCCGTCGCTCGTCCAGCACGCCATGGGCCGGGTCGAGATCACGCCGGCCGAGGCGCGCAAGGTTCGCAACATAGTGTTCATCGGCCCCGGCATGGACCGGGCCGCGATCGAATCCGGGTTCCGCGCCCTCCTCGCCGGCGCGCCCCTCACCGGGACAGGCGGGCGGCGGGCGGCGGGCGGCACCCGATGACCACGCCGCTTCCGGTCAGCGCCGCGCTCGAATGGCGCTCGGATGCGCGCTCGCTCGCGGAGCGGGCCTACGAGCTTCTCGTGCGCAAGATCACGCGCCTGGAGCTCCCGCCCGGCGCGCCGCTCGGCGAGAAGGCGCTTTCCGCCGATCTCGGCATCGGGCGGACGCCGATCCGCGAAGCCCTCCAGCGGCTCGCCGCCGAAGGCCTGGTCAACCACCACCCGAACCGCGGCATGTTCGTCGCCGAGGTCAGCGCAAGCGGGGTCCAGCACATTTACGAGTTCCGCCTGCTCACCGACGGATCGGCCGCGCGCATGGCGGCGATGCGGGCGACCGACCGGGACGTGGACGAGCTCAAGGACCTGCACCTGAAGCTGGTGCAGGCGACCGACGACGACGACATCGACCGCTACGTGGACTACGACCGCCGGTTCTATGAGGCGCTGGCCCGCGTCGCCCGCAACGACTATCTCGCCGAGGTGATCTCGCGCATCTTCAACCTGCACCTCCGGCTCTGGTTCCTGATCTCGCGCCGCCTCGGCACCTGGCACGGCATCGCCCGCGCCCACGAGGAGATGACCAAGGAGATCGTCGAGGCCATCGCCCGGCGCGACCCGGAGCAGGCCGAGCGCGCGATCGAGTCCTACATCGCCCGCCGCCACCAGGACGTGGGCGAGCTGCTTTAAGAGCGCAACGGCTCAGAGTCTCAGCTTCTTCTTCGCCTCCGCCTCGCGCAAGAGCCTGCGGTTGATCTTGCCGCTGCTCGTCATCTCGAAGCGGCTCACGTATTCGATCTCGCGCGGATATTTGTAGACGGCAAGCCTGGTCTTGACGTGCTCCTGCAGCTCCTTCGTCAAACGCTCGTCGGGCCGGGAGCCCTCCTTCAAGCGCACGAACGCTTTGACGACGAAGCCGCGCGCCTGATCCGGGCTCGCGACCACGGCGGCCTCGGCGACCGCCGGGTGGCGCACCAGGCAGTCCTCGACCTCGGCCGGGCCGATGCGGTAGCCGGCGCTCTTGATCAGGTCGTCAGAGCGGCCGTGGTACCAGAAGTACCCCTCTGCGTCGCGCGTCCCGAGATCGCCGGTGCGGAGCCAGCGGCCGGCGAGCTTGAGCTGCTCGGTCTTGGACGGGTCCTTCCAGTAGCCGAGGAACTGGGTCGCGTCGTCGGCGCGGGTCACGATCTCGCCAGCCTCGCCCGGCGCCACCTCGTTGCCGTCCTCGCCGACAACGGTGGTGCCGTGGCCGGGGTAAGCCAAGCCCATGGAGCCCGGGAGCGACGGGAACAGCGCCTTGCAGCTCCCGATCAGGTGGTTGACCTCGGTCAAGCCATAGAACTCGTTGCAGACGACGCCGAGTTCCTCTTCGCACCAGGTCAGCACCCGGCCGGGCAGCGCCTCGCCGCCGGTGCAGACGACGCGCAAATCGAGGTTCGGCCAGCGGGCGCGGGGATTGGCGACCTCCGCCATGCGCTTCAAGGCCGTCGGCGTCACGAACGTATGGGTGACCTTTTGCCGCTCCATGAAGGCGAACGCCCATTCGGCGTCGAAGCGGGCCTCGCTCGTCACCACCGTGTGGCCGAACGCCCAGGCCGCGAGCAGGAGATCGAGCAGGCCGCCGACCCAGGCCCAGTCGGCCGGCGACCAGAAGACCGAGTTGGGGTCGTCCAAGTCCATGTTGAAGAAGAAATGGATGCTCGGGAGGTAGGCTTGCAGGATGCGGTGGCCGTGCAGCATGCCCTTGGGCAAGCCAGTCGAGCCCGAGGTGTACATGAGGAGCGCCGGATCGTCGGCGAGCGTGTCGGCGGGCCGGAAGCCCTGGGCCGGCGTCCGCAGGCATTCGTCGAACGGGATTTCGTCGCCTTTCGTTTGTCCGACAACGATCCGATGCCGGAGGCTCGGGAATTCGTGCGCCGCGGCACGGAAGCGGTCCCAGGCCGTGTCCTGGGTTATGATCGCCATCGCTTCCGAGTGGTTGAGGACGTGGCGGAGCGTGTCGGTGCCGTAGAGCTGCGACAGCGTGACCGCGATGGCGCCGAGCTTGTAGATGGCGAGATGGGCGAGGCCGGTCTCCGGCCGGAGGCCGGTGTGGATGGCGACGCGCGATCCCTTGCCGACGCCGAGTCCCGCGAGCTTCGCCGCGAGCCGGGTCGCCCGCTCGTCGACCTCGGCGAACGTCCAAGTTTCCGTCGAGAGATCGCCCTTTTCGAAAATCAGCGCCGGGTGGTCCTTGCGGGGGCCCTGGGCGTACCGGCCGACCGTGTCGGCGGCCATGTTGGCGCGCTTCGGGATGACGATCTCGTAACGGCCGCCGGTCTCGCGCAGGTTCATCCGCGGGAGCAGCGCCCGCTCGATCGTGTAGCCGGGGGATTTTCGGGGCTTCTCGTTCATGGGGCGCGGCGGGGCTAGAGCGGAATCAAATCAGATTGAAGCGCCCTCCTCACCCTCCCCTCTCTCCCCGTGGGGCGGGGGGAGAGGGTTGAGAAGGGTTGGCGCGGCGCCAAGCCGCGCCTACCCGGAGCTGGGTGAGGGGGAACGATTTCATTCATCTCGGAAACTCTTCGGTCCTACTTGCCGAGCATCTGCCGGGGCAACCAGGTGGAAAGCTCGGGAAACATAACCAGGATCGCAAGCACGATCATCTCCAAGCCGATGAACGGAGTCACGCCCATGACCAGGTCCTTGAAGTTGGTCTCGCGGCCGGCGGCGCCGAGAACGGCGAACAGGTTGACCCCGACCGGCGGCGTGATGACCGAGATTTCGATCAATTTCACCAGCACGATCCCGAACCAGATCGGATCGATGCCGAGCGCCACGACCACCGGGAACAGGAACGGCAGCGTCACGATCATCATCGACGTCGTATCGATGAAGCAGCCGAGAACGAGATAGAGCGCCGACGCCAGGAGCATGAATTTGAGCGGCGTGTCGGCGAAGTAGGTGATTTGGGCGACCATGTCGTCGATGATCCCGACGACCACCAGCATGCGCGACAGCAGGAGACCGCCGATCAGGATGATGAAGATGATGCAGCTGATGGAGGCGGCGTCCTGCAGCGTCGGCGTAAGCCAGCCGGAAAATCCTCTCCTTTTCCACACGCAGATACAGAAGGCACCGAACGCCCCGGCGGTTCCCGCACCGGACGGCGGGAATAGGCCGGAGTAAATGCCGCCCATGACGAAGGCGATCAGGATCACGACCGGCCAGATTTGTCCGGCCGCCCGCCAGCGCTGCGGCCAGGTGACCGGCTCGGTGATCGGGGGCGCGAGCCTGGGTTTCCAGCGGACGATGGCGTAGACGCCGATCAGGTAGATGATCGCCGTGATGATGCCCGGAATGATGCCGGCGATCAGAAGCTGGCCCACCGACTGATCCGTCATGATGGCGTAGATCACCATCGTGATGGAGGGCGGAATCATGGCGGCGAAGCTGCCGGTCGAGGCGATGCAGCCGATGGAGAGGCTGCGCGAATAGCCGTACTTGATCATTTCCGGATAGGCGATGCGGGTGAAGACGACCGCGTTGACAATGGTCGAGCCCGAGATCGCGGCAAATATCGCCGAGCCCACCACGACCGCCTGGTAGAGCCCGCCGCGCAGGCGCCGGAGCCAGAGATCGGCGGCGTAGAAGACCTGGCCGGTGATCCCGGAGGCTTCGGCGAGCACGCCCATGAGGACGAACATGGGCAGCACGGCGAAATCGTAATTGTTGACGACGGCGAAGGGGAGCGTGCGGAGCTGGCCGAATGTGAGCGCCGGGCCGGCGGCGAGCAGCATGCCGCCGATGCCGATCGTTCCCATGGCGACGGCGACGGGAATGCCGACGGCGAGGGCGAGGATCAGGGCGAGCGCCGTTCCGTAGCCAATGAGGACCGGGTCCATGATGCTCTCGAGCCGTCAGACCGTGGCCGCGTCGCTGGACCGCTCGCGGGCGACCCGGAAGCGCTTGGAAAATACCCCCGCCAGATCGAGCAGGCACTGCACGGCCATCAGCGAGGCCCCGAAGGCGAGCACCGCGCGCGCGGGCCAGATCGGATAATTGACGAGGCCGGCGGAAAATTCACCCACGCGAACGCTGTGGAGCGCGCCCGGCCAGCTCGCCCACGCGATCATTGCAAAGAATCCGCAGCTCAACGTGTGATGGAGGGCCGCGGCCGCCCGCTGCAAGGGAGGGGGCAGCATCTGGACCACGAGCTCGACCTGGATGTGCCCGCGCCGCGCCTGGCCGAGAGAGACGGCGAGGAACACGTTCATCACCATCATCGTGCCGATGAACTCGAACGATCCCGGGATCGGCCGGCTGGGCAAGCCCAGCCAGTTCAGGTTGGTCCCGATGATGTCGGCCGCGCCCACCGCCATCATCATGAGCAGCGCAACGCCGGAGAGGAACGCGCAGGCAAGGTTGACCCGCATCATCCATGCGGTGATTGGCGAAGACTTCGGCTCCATGGCGTCCACGCTTGAGGGTGAGCGGGGTCCGAGGCGACGGCGCGCCCCGGATGCCCCCACGTGCGGAACGGACTGCGGCCGCGGCGCGAGGGATCAGCCGCCGACGACTTCCTTCCAGATCTTGACCATCGCCTTCGCCGCGTCGCCGCGCCCGGCCTTTTCCTGGGCGGCGATGAAGTCGGCGAAGAAGTCCGGGTTGGCCTGCTTCCACGCCTTCTTGTCGGCGTCGGGGAACTTGTGGAACTGGACGCCGTTCGCCTTCAGCGTCTCGACCGCCTTGGCCGCGGCCTCCATGGTGAGGTCGCGGTCGCGGATCGCGGCTTCGCGGGAAACGTCCTCGATGATCTTCTGCTGGTCCGCCGGGATCTTGTCCCAGACCTTGCGGCTGATCCAGTTGCCGTTGGTCGGGCCGAGCCAGAGCGTGATGTCGTGCACGTGCTTGGCGACCTCGTAAATCTTATAGTTCACCATCAGGTCGACCGAGAACGGCAGGCAATCGACGGTCCCGCGGCTCAGGCTTTCGTAGAGCTCGGGCAAGCTGAGGGTGACGGGAACGGCGCCGGCCGCCTGCGCCATGCGCGGCATGTCGGCCCCCCAGGTACGGAGCTTCTTGCCCTTCATGTCCGCGATGCCCTTGATCTCGGGCTTGCAGACGAGGAGGTAGGGATTGAGGTGGTGGAAGAAAAGCGCCTTCATGCCGTTCCGCTTGGCTTCCTCGTCGAGCGCGGGCACCTCTTTCAGCAGCCGCTGAATGAGCTGCGTCGCATGCGGCACTTCGGCCATCGCCATCGGGATCGAATTCGGCGCCGTGAGCAACGGCAGATCGGCCGGGAAATAGCTCGCCGACATGGCCGTGAGGTCGATCGCGCCCTCGCGGATCAGCGTCAGGTTCTCGCTCGCCTTGCCGAGCGCGCCTTCGAAGAAGATCTTGATCTTCACTTGGCCGTTCGTGCGCTTCTCGATCTCCTGCGCCCACCACTTGTCGACCTGCGAGCCGATGGTGATCTCGGTCCACTGGCTGCTCATGCGCAGATTCATCTGGGCCGAGACGGCGGTGCTGAAACCGGCCGCGACGAGCGCCGCCGTGAGCACGGCAACCATTCGTGAAAAGACGGACATGACTGACTCCCTATTCACATCGTTGGCGCCCTGTATCGGCGGGCGGCGAGACGAACGTCCGGGGGCGCGGCGGGCTTGTTTCCGCCCTTTCGGCGCCCCTGATTGAGCGTCTGCGATTTTGGCATGGGACCGCGAGCGAGTCGATCCGGTTCCGCACCGTCTTCCGGGCGGAAAGACCACGTCATGCGCCGGACGCAACGGGTTATGTCTTTTTTGGCGCCTCGGTCGTGATCTTGACCGGCCCGAGAAGCTTCTCGATTTCGGCGTAGGTCGGCGGCGGCCCTTTCGGCCGCGTGTCGAGGGCGTGGCGCATGGCGGCAAGATGCTCAGGCGCGGTGCCGCAGCAGCCGCCGACGATGCCGGCGCCGGCGGCGCGGGCGAGAATCGCGTAGTCGGCCATGATCTCCGGCGTGCCGCTGTAATGCACTTTCATGTCGTCGCCCACCTGCGGGATCCCGCAATTAGCTTTCGCCACGATCACATCCCCGGGCGTCGAGCCCTTGACGAGCGCGAGCACGGAGTCGATAAGCTGCGCCGGGCCGACGCCGCAGTTGGCGCCGAAACCGACGGGGTGCCAGCCGTGGCGCTTCGGGAGCTTGATCGCGGCCTCGGGCTTGAGGCCCATCATCGTCCGCCCGCCGGTGTCGAAGGTCATGGTGAGCACGTAAGCGAGGCCCGCCCGCTCGGCGGCGCGCACCGCGGCGCCGAGCTCTTCCTCGAAGAACATCGTCTCGATCCAGGCGACGTCGACGCCGCCCTCCTTCAGCGCCGCCGCCTGCTCGACGAAGGCCTCCTCCACGTCGGATGCCTTACGCTCGCCGATCGGCTCCAGCATCTCGCCGCTCGGGCCCATCGAGCCGGCGACGATCACGGTGCGGCCCGCCGCGTCCGCGACCTTGCGGGCGAGGCGCGCGGCGGCAATATTGATCTCGCGCACCATGTCGACGGAGCCGTGCAATTGAAACCGGTAGCGGTTCGCCCCGAACGTGTTGGTGAGGATGATGTCGGAGCCCGCGCCGACGAAGCCCTGGTGGACCTGCTCGACCCGATCCGGATGATCGAGGTTCCAAAGCTCGCCCGGCGCGCCGCTGGAAAGCCCGATCTCAAAGAGGCCGGTGCCCATGCCGCCGTCGGCGAGGAGCGTGCCCTTCCTGGCGAGAAGCTCGGACAACCGGTTGGTCGGAATCGCCATGGGACAGCTCCGTTTCAGCGCTGATCTAGGGTACGGTGTTGGCCGCGGCAGGTGCCGAAGCAGTAGGGCTTGTTGTCCGAGCGCTTGCAACCGCACATATGGAACTCGGCCGAGAGGGGTGCGACAAACGCGATCGGCTCGAACGGGGTGCCCTCGTGGGAGCCGTCGCACCAGGGCTGATTGGCGCTGAGGCCGCAGCTGCACCAGCGGTACTCGCGGCCCTCCTCGACCTGCACCACGTAGGGGCCGCTCTGCGGCGAGGCGGGCAGCGCTTTTTCCAGTTTGTCGTTCATGTCCTCGATCTTAATGCAATCAAGCAAGCCCCCCTCTCCCTCACATATGGGGGAGAGGGGAGGGTGAGGGGGACCTGATCCCACATGATCGGTCGTGCTTTCGCTAGCTTCCGTCGAGCGATTGTCATGGGCTCCTGCCGGGCGCATCCGCCACCGGAAACGTCCACGGCCCCGCCGGGTCCTCGTTGATGCCGACGGCCTTGCCGTTGGCCAGCATGAACCACTCCCGCACGTGAGCCTCGGGTCCCGGCCAGGGCGCGAACAACTCGGTGTGGCCGTCGCAGGGCGCGCCCGTCGTGAGCTTGACCGCCGTCACGGGGACGTCGAGAAGCCCTCGCGCCGCGGCGTCAGGCGCCGAGTCCTCGAAGAAGCGCGGCGGCAGCAATTGTCTCAGGGCCGGCATCGACGGGTCACGCCGCTCCCCCGGCGATCAGCCGAGCTTCGCGACCTTGGCCGCCTTGAAACCGCCGAAGCCATCCTCGACGATGTCGAACGACAGCTTCTGGCCGGGCGCCAACACGCCAAGACCGGCACTCTCGACCGCGGACTTGTGGACGAAGACATCCTGACCCGTCTTGTCGTCGGTGATGTAGCCGCCGAAAGGATTGCGCTTCGGATTGTAGCTCTTGACAACGCCCGTCGTCGGGCCCGGCGACACGCCCTTGCGGGCGCTCTTGTCCATTTCAGGGAGCTGATCGGCTGACGTCATGGCTTCCCTCGCGCTTCGTTTGAATCCTGCGGGCGAGTGTACCCACGACCCGAGAAAAGACAATGGCCCAGCGTCCGTGCGGCACGGTCAATAAACGCGCTTGCCGGCGAGGAGTCCTTCCAGGGATGCCCGCTTTTTCGCGGCGAGAAGCCCCGTCTGCGAATTCATCAGGCGGCCCATGGGTGTCGCGCACGAGTGAATGAGGCGTTTCACCGGAACATAGGCGATGAAGACGCAGGAGCCGAGCGCGTGGACGAGCCAAAGCGCCTCGTGCGCGACTGCGCTGCGGCTGAAGGAATCCGGCATGACCGCGGCGAAGGCATAGCCGACGAACGACAGCGCCTGAGCCGGCTCGGGCGTCGCTGCAATGCGCATCCCTTCGACGATGAACCCGCTCGCAACGACGAAGAGCAGGAACACGGCAGTCGGAGTGTCCGTGTACTTCTGCTCCGGCGTTCCATTCACGACGGCACGCCAGCCAAGGGCGAGAAGGCAGCCGGTCAGCATCATGAGGCCGGTCGCGTCGAACGCGACATCGAAGGCAAGGCGCACGGGATGGCCCGGCACGCGCCACACGTCGGCGAGCCCGAAGACAGGCATGGCTTCCCGCACGAACACGGCCAAGAGCTCGACGGCGAACATCGCTGCGAAGCCCCAGAAGATGAGCGTGTGTTTCAGCCAGCGGAAGCGGCTGAGCGAAAATAGAGTGCGGTGCAGGACCACGTCGTCACGAAGGGTCCGTTGCATGGCCTTCGGATCGGTCTCGGCGCGCGAGATCAAGTGGCCGTAGCGCTGCCACGTCGGCAGGTTTTTCTGCACGAGCAGGCGATAAAGGCCCCAATCCAGGACAATGATCGCCGCCAGGATCGCCGGACCGAAGAGTATCCACTTGAGCTCCATGCGACCCTCGAGGGTCTCGCGGAGGAACACGCCGGCGAAGGCCGACACGGCCAGCACGTAACACCAGGCACCCAGGCGGAAAAGCCAGGTGAAGGAACCCCGCAAGGTGTCGGTATCGAAGCGATGAGACAGCAGAAAAACCGAGAAGACGCCGACGCCGGCGAGGATGAGGATGGTCGCAACCAGGAACAGGCCGTAGCCCCAGGCGACGGTCAAGCCACCACTAAGGCCCATGGCGAAGAGCAGGCCGGCGAGGCCGATCGGAACGACGAAGCTGATCTTGCGCCCCGCGGACAGGGTCATGCCTCTTTAGCCGGCTGCGGCTTTTACCTGGGCCTGAGCCTGAGCCTGCGCTAGGGCCTGGGCCTGCTTGAGCTTGGCCTCATCGCGCGCCTTGTCGATCGCCAGCATGGCGGCGTGCAGCTCGGGGTCGCCGCCCTTCATGTTACTCAATTTGGTGACGCAGGCTTTCGCCTTCTCGACCGCGACGAGGGCATCCATCCCGTAGGCGTCGGCGCCGATCTTGTCGCACCACGCCTGGCTGATCGGGGCGCCACCAACGAACACCTTCACGTCCTGTCGCAGGCCCTCGGCGGTGATCCGCTTGATGGTCTCCCACTGCATGTTCATGGTGGTGGTGAGAAGCGCCGAAAAGCCGACGATCTTCGGCTTGTGCTCGCGGATGGCGGCGATGAAGTCGTCCGGCGGAACGGTGACGCCCAAATCGATCACGGTGAAGCCGGCGGCTTCCATCATCATGGCGACGATCTTCTTCCCGATGTCGTGAAGGTCGCCCTGGACGGTGCCGACGACGACGGTGCCGATCTCTTCGGTCTTCTCGGCGATAATAAGGGGCTTCAGGCGGCCGAGGGCGGCGTGCATGCACTTCGCCGACATCATGACCTCGGGCAGGAAGTATTCGTCCATCTTGAAGCGGCGGCCGACCTCGGCGATGCCGGTCGCCATCGGCCCGGCGATCAGGGTGCGGGCGGAAACCTGCGACTCGAGGGCCGGGTTGATCAGGCCGACGGTATCGGCGTGCTCGCCGTCGATGATGTTCCATTCGAGCTTGTGGAACAGCTCCTTGAGCTCGGTCGGCGCGTCGTTCCAGCGGTCCGTCTTCCGCGTCGTATCGATGTCCTGCTTCAGGTCGTCGAGATTGAATTCTTTCTCGGTCTCGATTTTCAAAGCCATCTTCGTTTCCTAAACCGTGGCCGCTCGCGTGGCGCCAGAGTCGTTATCGCGGCTCGGAAAGCCGGCGGATGGTAGGCGTCGTTCCGTCTTCATCGCTGTATTTCTTGCAGGCCGTCGCCGACATCGGCGCCGTCCGGCGGCTGCTCCGGCAGGGGGTATTTGCCGTATTCCTTGGTCTCTTCGATCATGGCGAGGGTGTTCGCGACCGGCACGTCGTGCTCGAGGCGATGCGACGAGCTCACGATATAGCCGCCGCCCTTCCCCAATTCCCAGATGCGCAAGCGCACTTCGCGCCGCACTTGCTCCGGCGTGCCCCAGGGCAGCGTCTCCTGCACGTCGATGCCGCCGTAAAAGAACATCTTCTCGCCGATCATCAGCTTCTTTGAGCGCGGACCGGAGTGGCGGGCGACCTTGGGCGGCATGCTGTCGAAGCCGTCCACGGCCTGGATGCCGTCCTTGGTCTTGCCGCTGGTCATCGCCTTCAGGAACGAGAGCGGCACCGCCCCGCAGCTATGAAACTGGATTTTGCCGAGCGGGTTCTTCTTGAGGAACATCTCCTTGGTCGCGATGTGGGCCCGGTGATAGTGGGGGATGAGCTGCTTCTGGAACATTTTCAATGAAACGAACGAGGTCTTCTCGCTGGCCAGGTCCTCAGGACTCACCCGGATCCAGTCGATATACTCGCCGATCTCGTCGATCATGGTCTTGTTGAACTCGATCTCCAGATCGACGAGCTTGATCAGCAAGGCATCCAGGAATTTGGGCGCTTCGATGAAGTCCGAGAAGATCTTGGCGTAGCCGACCAAGTACTTGGCCTGTTCGAAGAGCCCGCCCTTGCCCGCCTGCGCCATCAACGCGAACGGCGTCTCCTCGTGCACGTACTTGCAATAGTCGCGGAGGCTCATGCCGGGGATCGGCGAGTCCGTCATCATCAGCAGATCGCGAGGGTCGGGCCACGGAAAGGCCTCGAGCTCCCGCAGACCTTCTTCAAGCGGCGCGCTCGTCGCGTGAAACAGCGGGTAGCCGATCATCTCGTAGTAGCCGCCCCTCTCGTGCGGCGTCCATTTGCGCACCACGCCCCACTCATCGACGTTGATGGGGATGCTGGGCGGTGGAATGCCCATGTCGAAGGGCACCTCCTCGAACCCAATGGTCCGAAAGCCCGGCGAGCCACCGGGAGGCCCTAGCGAAATGCGGACGAAATCGAGGTCGAGCTTCTCGGCGAGATCAAGCTCGAAGGCAACGTCGGTCGTCCAAGTCGTCGAGCCTGTCCGGTAATTGAACAGCTCGTCGTTGTACTCCATGCCGAGGCCCTTGCGGAGATTCCGGTATCCCTCGTATGTGCCCCAAAGGCCGATGGGGACGCGGTCCGGCTCGCGCAGGTGCATCGCATCGATGACTCGCTTCCGCTGCGGAGGAACGGCCTTGCCAACGATAGCCACCATCGAATTCAACCCTTGTCCATCAGAGAAGACGGCCCGGCGACCGCGGGCGTCTCTCAAAAACTCTACTATTTCCGTTGGTTATTTTATCGATCGGAGCGAGGGTGTCGACACGCGTTCGCCTTCTACCCGCATGCGTCCGGAACATGGCAGCGTTTCCACCGCCCGAAATGGCGGGCGGACGGCTTGTGGCCATCCGCCCGATCCACGTCAAGCGACTACTTCACCCACGGCGGATTGAAGGGCGCGAAATTGCCGCCCTTGTACACGACGTAGGACATCTCGGAGACGATCAGGTGCTTGGTCGCCATGTCGTCGGGACCCATCTTTTCGATGTTGATCGACGGGACCACGCTGCCCTTCCAGTTCTTGATGCCTTCCATGGTCTCGACCAGCTTCTCGCGCGTGATCGGTCCCTGGCCCATGCGCTTCAACGCTTCGGTGAAGAACTGGGCGCCGGCGAAGCCCCAGAGGTGAACGGCGTCCGGCTCTTCTTCCGGGTAGTACTTCTTGAGAATGTTCTTCGCCTCCTGGATCTGCGGCGCCGGATCGGTCCATTCACGGAAGATGGTCGCGAAGTAGACGCCTTCGACCGCATCCTTGCCGGCGAGCTCGGGCACCTTCGGGCTCTTGCCGAAGAACACGTTCACCACCGGCGCCTTCCAGCCGAGCTTGGCGCGCTCGGTGTAGAACTTCGCCGCCGGCTCCGGCGCGCACGAGCAGATGACCGAGTCGGCACCCGAGTTCTTCATCTTGATGACTTGGGCGCTGACGTCGACCTCCTTCGGCTCGTAGCCTTCGGCAGCCGTCATTTCGATGCCGTGCTGCTTCAGAACGGACTCGATGCCCTTGATGTGGCTCTTGCCGGACGGGTCGTTCTGGTAGAGCACGGCGATCTTCTTGGCCTTGAACACCTCCTTCACGAACTTGACCAGCTCGATGCCCTCGATGTCGTAGGCCGGATAGAGCGGGAACACCCAGGGGCTCTTGATGTAGAGGTTCTTGTCCGCCCCGGTGCCGGCGCCGATCAGCGGTACCTTGTTCTCGACCACGTAATCGATCACGGCCGCGGTCGGGGCCGAGCCGAGCGGCGCCACGATGGCGAAGCAATTGTCGCGTTCGACGAAGCGCTTGACGATGCTCGTCGTCCGCGGCGGCTCGTATTTGTCGTCGACCATGTTGAAGTTGATCTTGCGACCGTTGACGCCGCCTTGTTCGTTGACGTGCTTGAACCAGGCGTCCGCCCCTTTGCCCATGCGGTAGTAGCTCGATACCTGGCCCGTCATCGGCTGGTACGAGCAGATCAGGACCTCGTTCTTCGTCACACCCGGCCCATCCTGGGCCAGAGCGGCGACCGGCGACAGGGCGAGCGCGCCGAGGGCGAGCACCCCTGCCGTTCTTATGAATACGCGTCTCATGTTGCGACTCCCTTTTTCCAGCTTCTAGCGACTCCCTAACAAGGTTCCCCGCTGGGGAACCATCACCAATGACCGCCTGCCGATTCGCCTGGCGTCCGGTCACTTCCCGACGGCAGCCGACGCCGCTGCCACGTCTCTCTCGGAGCGATTCAGGACGCCGCCCGCGCGGGCGTCTGCTCTGAGCTCCCCAAGTACGATTCGACGACTTCCTTTCGGCGCCGCAACTCCTCGGCCGAGCCTTCGACGGCCACCTGGCCGACCTGGAGCACGTAACCGAAATTGGCGTTTTTGAGCGCCACGTGCGCATTCTGCTCGACGATCAGCAGCGTTGTCCCATGCTCCTTGTTGATCTGGCGGAGCGCGTTGAAAATGTCGGCGATGAGGATCGGCGCGAGGCCGAGCGACGGCTCGTCCAAGAGAAGGAGTCTCGGCTTCGCCATCAGCCCACGCCCGATCGCGAGCATCTGCTGCTCGCCGCCGCTCAAGGTGCCGCCGAGCTGGCGCGTCCGCTCTTTGAGCCTCGGGAACAGGTGGAACACGAAGTCCAGGTCGGCCGCAATGCCGCGGGCGTCTTTGCGCACGTAGGCGCCCATCTGCAGGTTCTCGATCACCGTCAAGTCCTTGAAGATCTTGCGTCCTTCCGGCACCTGGGCGACGCCGAGCCCGACGATGTGAGTCGGCGACATTCCGTTCAGCAGCTTGCCATCGAATTCGATCGTCCCGGCCGACGGCCGGACGACGCCGGAGATCGCCTTCAGCGTCGTCGACTTCCCGGCGCCGTTGGCGCCGAGCAAACAGACGATGGCGCCTTCCGCGACGCTGATCGAGATCCCGCGCAGCGCCCGCACGGCGCCGTAGTTGGCTTCGACATTGGCGAGCCGGAGCAGCGTCATGCGTGATAGTCCTCGCCCAAATAGGCGCCGATCACGTCCGGGTTCTTCTGGACCTCGGTCGGCGAGCCGTCGGCCAGATTGGCGCCGAAGTTGATGACGTAAATATAGTCGCAGACCGTCATCACCATCGACATGTCGTGTTCGACCAGAAAAATCGTAATCCCGAGGTCGCGGTTGACGCGCCGCACGATCTCCTTGAGCTCGTTGGTTTCCTCTTCGTTGCACCCGGCCACCGGTTCGTCCAACAGGATGATCTCGGGGTTCGAGGCGAGGGCGCGCGCGAGTTCCACGCGTTTTTGGTAGCCGTAAGGCAGGTTTCTCACGAGGGTGTCGAGGTCGTTTTCGAGATGGAGCATCTCGGCGATCTCGATCGCGCGGTTATGCAGCGTTCGCTCGGTCTGCCGCGCCTTGGGTAGCCAGAACATGTTGGCGATGGGGTTTCCAATCAGCCGGTGCGCGCCGATCAGAATGTTCGCGAGCGTGGTCTGCTCGCCGAACAACTTGATGTTCTGGTAAGTCCGCGCCATGCCGAGCCGGATCATGTCGTGCGGCCGCTTGTTGTCGACGGGACCGCCCCGGAAATAGACGTGACCCGCCTCGTACGGCTGAAACCGGCTGAGTACGTTGAACAAGGTCGTCTTTCCGGCACCGTTGGGGCCGATCAAGCCGACGATCTTGCCCTCCTCGACGTCCAAGTTGACCTTGTCGCAGGCGACCACGCCGCCGAAACGGACGGTCACGTTCTCGCATCGGAGATGGCTCGTCATCACCGTCCCTCCGCCGTCTGGGCGCGCGCCGCTGCGGCTCCGACGAGGCCGAGAGAGTCGCCCGCGGCGGCAAGCCGGCGCCGCCGCATCGCCCGGAACGGCCGTGCCAGGAGATCAGCGACCCCGGCCGGCGCCAACAGGAGCACGGCGATCAGCACGATCCCCTTCAGGATGTAGGCGAAATCCGCGAGCTTCTCCAAGAAGAAGGGGACCATGACGATGAAGGCACCGCCGATGAAAGGCCCCATCAACAGTGCCGAGCCGCCGACCACGCCGGCGACCAGGAAATCGACCGAGTACCAGATGTCGGCATAGACTTCCGACGAGACATAGTTGACCACATGGCCGTTCAGCGCCCCGGCGACGCCGGTGATCGCGGCGCTGATCGAGAACGCGAGCGTCCGATAGAAGACCCGGTTGACGCCACTGCTCTCGGCCGCCTTCTCCGCGTCGCGCAGCGCCATGAAGGCGCGGCCGACCCCGGAACGGACGACGCAATAGATGAGCAGCGTGGTCAGCGCCAGCGCCGCCACGGCGACGAGGTAGAACCCGAAGTCGCCGATCTTGACGCCGAAGATGCGGCTGGCCGGCAGGTTGATGCCCGTTCGCCCCTCGAACAACGGCACGTTGTTGATGATCGCGCCGATGAAGAACGCAAAGCCGAGCGTGCCGATCGCCATGAAGGCGCCGGAAAGGCGCAGGAAAATGAGGCCGAGGCCGTAACCGATCAGCCCGGACATGAGGCCGCCCGCGATGAGGCCGAGCGAGAGGTCGATGCCGAAATACTTGGTCAGAAGCGCCGACGTATAGGCCCCGATCGCGAGAAACCCGCCGTGGCCGACGGTGACGAGCCCGGTGTAGCCGACGAGGAGGCTCACGCCCTGGGCGGCCATGATGTAGATGACGATGAGCGAGGCCTGGGACGCCATCCATCCCTCGACCCCCGGCATAAAAGGGAAGAGAGCCGCGGCGACGAACAACAGGACAACCGCCACCTGGTTCTGACGCTCGAACTTGGTCTTGAGAGCGGCGACAATTTCTTTCCGGCCCATTCAGATCTCGCGGCGCTTCTGGATGCCGAACAATCCCTGCGGGCGGAACGTCAGCAGCAGCACGATCATCGCGAAGGCCGTTGCGGTCTTGTAGTGCGCCCCGAGATAACCGCCGGCCAGGTTCTCGGCGACGCCGATCATCAGCGCGCCGATGATCGCGCCTTGGATCGAGTAGAGGCCGCCGAAGACGGCCGCCACGTAGCCCTTGATCAGAACCTGGTCCATCATTTCGGGCGAGACATAGACGATCGGGGACAAGAGCACGCCTGCAAAGGCGGCCAGAAAGCCGGCCATGCCCCACGTCAACAGCACGATGAAGCGGACGGGGATGCCCATGAGCTGCGCGGTGTCCGGATCGTCGGTGACCGCGCGCATGGCGATGCCCTGCTTCGTGTACTTGAAGAAGACGTAGAGGACGAGGCCGATCGCAATGGCCCAGCCCATGTTGATGAGGTGGCCTTGGCTCACGATCGTGCCGGCGAAATTGATCGGCGTCGGATCGAAGGTCACGGGGAAGGCCTTGGTATCGCGGCCCCAGACCCACCCGGCGACGCCATGCAGGATGTAGTAGACGCCGAGCGTCGCGGTGAACAGCGTCAGCCAGTCCGAATCGGCGATCGGCCGCATCACGATCCGCTCCGTGAGGATGCCGAGAAGGATGCAGGCGACCACGACCGCAGCCAGCGCCAAGTAGTAGTTAAGGTGCATGTCCTTGATCAGGACCATCGCCAGGAACGCACCGACCATGGCGAAGTCGCCCTGGGCGAGGTTGATCGTGCGCGTGTTGCGGAACACCACGACCACCGCCACCGCCGTCAAGGCGTATAGGCTTCCACTCGCCAACCCGCTGATGATCTGCTGGCCGAGCAAAACGCGTCTCCCTGGAGAGGCCGTGCCGACTTTTTTGGTCTTGCGATGCATACTCAAGGTTTAGGTCGATGGGCGTCAACACTTTTGAACGCGCCGACAGGGCCGCTGTCGAATTTTCGGGACACCGCTCGTACCGCGTTTGTCGGCCGTTACGGCGCGGCACGGCTGGAAACTGGGCCTGCCTGAGGATCCCAGCCGCCGCTTCGACGCGGCGACGTTCCCTTCCATGCGCGCGCGGAGGGTGATCATGCCGGGTGCGCATGGCCGCCGTGACCTTGCGTCGTCTCCCCTCTGGCAACGCGAAGCCTTTGGCGCCCGCGGATTTGGCGGTGAAGTGCTCGCCGATTCAGCGGTCGATCGCATGCCGATGCAAGGGACCCTCATATCCCGCGCGCATGGCGGGTGCCGTGTTCGGGAAGGGAGCCCGTGTTAAGCTTCGTCCTACGCGGGCACGTATTTGCAGGGGCGCATCGCCGAAGAGGAACGCGCATGTCGACGGGAACGAGTCAGGCGGCCGTAGCCACAACCGATGATTTCGCCGATCCGCGGTTGAAGGACGCCATCCGCTCGTTCGTGACGGGTTACAGCGTCGAAGTGACGCCGCAAGGAGCCGCGAAAGTCGAAGACTTTCGGACGTTGCTGCGGCCGGGAACTTCGATCTACATCACGTTTCTGCCGGGCTCAGAGCTTGCAGATACCATTTCGACCGCCAAACGGCTCCGCAGGGAAGGATTCAACCCGGTGCCCCACTTGGCGGCACGCAGCATGTACGGCAAGAACATTCTCGATGAAGGCTTGGCCCGCTTGGTTGGCGAAGCAGGGGTGACGGAGGTTCTGTGCATCGGCGGCGCGCTGAAGGCTCCGGCGGGAGAATTTTCCGACACCATGCAAATGCTGGCGACCGGACTGTTCGACAAGCACGGCATCCGACGCATCGGCGTGGCTGGACACCCTGAAGGCAGCCCGGACATTCCGGAAGCCGCGATTCTCGAAGCCTTGAAGTGGAAGAATGCGTTTGCCGCACGGACGGGTGCGGAGCTTTACATCGCGACGCAATTCTGTTTCGAAGCAGCTCCGATCATCGCTTGGGACACGGCGATCCAGGCGGCCGGCAACCGGCTCCCCGTGCGCATCGGGATTCCCGGCGTCGCGACCATCAAGACGCTGGTGGCATACGCCAAGTCGTGCGGCATCGGTCCCTCGATGGCGTTCGTGTCGAAGCAGGCGCGCAACATCGCCAAGCTCATGTCGCTTTCGGCACCGGACCGCCTGATCGCGGATATCGCGGCGTACCGGCGCAGCGACCCCAAGTGCGGGATCGTCGGATGTCACATGTTCCCGTTCGGCGGATTGAAGAAGACGGCGGCATGGACGCATGCCGTCGTCGACGGCAACTTTGTTCTCAACCCGAAGGGCGGCTTCCGCTTGACCGCCGACCTTGCGTAAACGGCATCTCCCTCTTTCGCATACGGCGAACCTTCATTTCGGGATGACCGCAGAGTAATCACCAGCGCATCTCCTTGTGCATCCGCTCGAAGCGCGCGTCCGCACTCTCGCGGCCGAAGCCGGCAGCGGGAGCGTGCGTCTTCAGTCGTACACCGGGCACCGGAGTATCCCTCCCTTGACGACACTCAGGCGGACTGGCGGAAGAGCCGGCCCGCCCGGATGCTGCGCGTCGGAATTCCCGCGAGCCGCAGAACCGCCCACAGCGAAGCGGCGTTCGACGTCACGACCGGCCGCCCGACCTCGCTCTCCAGATCCTCGGCCATTTGCATCGCGCGCAAATTCGTGCACGTGACGATCACGGCATCGCAGTCCGGGACCTTCTTCATGCCTTCGAGAACGCGCCTGCGAATCTCCGCCGGCGTCACCTTCGGAACATCGGTGCTGAGACGGCAACCGAACGAGCTGTAGTCCGCGACGTCCACTCCATTCCCGCGAAGAAACGCGATCTCCGCCTGGTTGGTGGTTTCCGGATAGGGCGTCACCAAGACCACGCGCTTGGCGCGGAGCGCCTTGAGGCCGTCCGCGATTGCGGTCGCGGTCGTCGTCGCAGGAACGCCACCGCCCTTTTTCACCAGCGCCGCCACCTTTCGATCCCAGCCCGGGCCCTTGTAGAAACTCGCGCTCGAGCAGGCGAACACCATCGCTTCGGGCTCGGCTATGGCGAGGAGGCTCGCCGCCGCTTCTGCGGAAGCCACCATCTTGCCGAGCGAGGTATTCGCCGCGCACTTCGCATCGCGGTCCTGGTCGAGGCGGCCGACGTGAAACGACACCCCCGCGGGCACGAAATTTGCGAAGTCCTTCTCGAGAACGATGTCGGCCGCCGCGACCAGCACGCCGATCCGTCTGCACATTCGAGCCATTAATTCACCTCCGATGGTCTATGACTGCATCCTGCTAGAGCCGCCGTCCCCGATCAAGTAACCTGCGTCCAGAAGGTCCCCGGGACACCGGGCGCATGATCCAATGGTGAACGTTCCTCCGCCTGCGTTTGATGACGCATTCCGGCATGCTCTTGCCGATCTCGTCGCGTGGCGGCGGGACGTCCGGCGCTTTCGCAAGAGCGCCGTGGACCGGACTCTCGTCGAGAGACTGGTTGAGCTCGCGTGCCTCGCGCCTTCGGTCGGAAACAGTCAGCCCTGGCGATTCGTCACGGTCGATGCCCCGGAGCGCCGGCAGGCCATCATCGAGAATTTCCGCACCTGCAATCGCGACGCCTTGGCCGCCTACGACGGGGAACGAGCCCAGCTCTACGCGCGATTGAAGCTCGAAGGGTTGGAGACCGCGCCGGTGCACATCGCCGCGCTTTGCGACGAGTCCACGGCTCAAGGGCACGGGCTCGGCCAACGAACGATGCCGGAAACGCTCCGCTATTCGACCGTCACGGCCGTCCACACGCTTTGGCTTGCCGCGCGCGCCCATGGTCTTGGCGTCGGGTGGGTGTCGATCCTCGATCCCGCCGGCATCGGGCGCACGCTCGCGACGCCACCCACATGGTCTTTTATCGCTTATCTTTGTCTCGGTTGGCCCGAGGAGAACCACCTCGACCCGGAGCTTCAGCGCGCGGGTTGGCAAAACCGGGTCGACGGCAACGGCCGGCTCATTCAACGGTGATGTCGATTCCGTGACCGGAAAAAATCTTCTCGATGACGCCGATTACGACGGGATCGGACTCGCCGAGCTCGTCCGCCGGCGCGAAATCTCGGCGGCCGAGCTCGTCGAAGCCTCCATCCAGCGCATCGAGGCGCTCAACCCCAAGCTCAATGCCGTCGTCATCAAGACTTACGACGCCGCGCGGAATGGCGACGCTGAGCTGAGCGGCCCGTTCGCCGGCGTCCCGTTCCTGCTGAAGAATCTCGGCGCCTACGCCAAGGGCATTCCGCTCACCCGCGGCAGCCGCTTTCTCGACGGCTTCGTTCCCGACTTCGACACGACGCTCGTCGCCCGCTACCGGAACGCGGGGTTTCGCATTCTCGGGCGGACGAACTCACCCGAGTTCGGCATGGCGGCGACGACGGAGCCGATGTTCCACGGACCCACGCGCAATCCCTGGAATCTCGACCGCTCGCCGGGTGGCTCCAGCGGCGGCGCGGCGGCCGCAGTCGCATCGCGCATGCTGCCGATCGCGCACGCCAACGACGCCGGCGGCTCGATGCGCATCCCGGCGGCATTCTGCGGGCTCTTCGGCCTCAAACCCAGCCGCGGTCGCACGCCGCAGGGGCCCAAGTTCGGCAACCGCTGGCGGGGTTTCGTGCACGACCACGTGATCACGCGCACCGTGCGCGACTCGGCGGCCGTGCTGGACGCGACCCACGGGCCCGGCGCTGCCGCCCACGCCTACCTGCCGCCGCCGGCGCGTCCCTTCGTCGACGAGGTGTACCGCGAGCCCGAACCGCTTCGCATCGCGTTTTCCTGGGCGCCGCCGATCGACGTCCCGGTGCATCCGGAGTGCCGCAAGGCGACCGAAGCGGCCGCGCGCCTTTGTGAGAGCCTCGGCCATCATATCGAGGAGGCGGCACCCGCATTCGACGCCATGGAATTCTTCCGCGCCTACGTGATGATCGCTTCCATTTGTGCCGCCGTCGATATGATCAACGACGAGGAGATGGTCGGCCGCAAGGCCGAACGGGGCGACCACGAGGATATTACCCGGCTCATGTGCCTGTTCGGCCGTTCGCTTTCCGCGACCGACTACGAGCACGCGCACCAGAGCCTCTGGGACATGGTGCTCGCCGTCGCCGGCATGTTCGAGCGCTACGATGTTCTTCTCACGCCGACGACGGCAATCCCGCCGCCTGCGATCGGCGGAGGCGCGATGAAAGCCAGACGCGCGTTTGCCGAGAGGTTCAGCGACCAGCTGGATCGAGGCATGCCCATCGACCTCAGGCCGGAGCTCGACGCGCTCATTCTCCGCAGCTACACGACGACGCCCTTCTGCGTGCAGCACAATGTGACCGGTTTTCCGGCGATGTCGGTGCCGCTCCATTGGATGGAGGACGGCCTCCCCCTCGGAGTGCAGTTCACGGGCGCGATGGGCAATGAGGTGACGCTCATCCGGCTTGCAGGGCAGCTCGAGCAGGCGGCGCCATGGGACCGCCGCCGCCCGCCCGTTTCGTAAAGCAGACTAGGCCGTCTCGGCCAGCGCCCAGGCGAGCAGCCGCGTGCCCAAGGCGAAATCGGCCATCTCCATGTGCTCGGCCGGATTGTGGCTGCCGTTGGGATTGCGGACGAAGATCATGGCCGTCCGCACGCCCGCGTTCGCGAAATCGGCGGCGTCGTGGCCGGCGCCGCTCGGGATCGCCATCGTCTTGATCCCGAGCTCGCCGCAGCCCGCGTGAAGCCGCCGCTGGAGGTCGGCGTCCATGATCGCCGGCTTGACGCGGAGGATGGGCTCGAGGGCGAAGGTCACGCCGCGCGCTTCCGCGATTCGATCCGCTTCGCTCCGGATGCGCGCCTCCATGCGGTCGAGGACGCGCGTGTCCTGGCTGCGCGCATCGATCGTGAACGAGACCTCGCCCGGAACTTTGCTGAGAGAATGCAGGGACGTATCCGTAAACAACTTTCCGAACGTGAGAACGAGATCGCCGCCGGCCGCCTCCACGCGGTCCCATTCGGATTCCAGCGCCGCCGCATAGTCGACGGTCGCCAGCACGGCGTCGTGCCGCATGCGCCTGGGCACGGCGCCGGAATGCGCGTAGGCGCCGATGCAGCGCGCCTTGTGCGATCGGACGTTGCCGCGGATCCCGGTGACCACGCCGACCGGAATACGATCGTGCTCCAGCACCGGTCCTTGCTCGATGTGCAGCTCGAAATAAGCGGCGATGCGCTTGGGATCGAGGAACCGCTTCGTCGCCCGGAGCGCGGCAACATCGCAGCCGAGGTCCTGCATGTGCTCTGCGAGCGTGCGCCCGGTGTCCACCCGCTTCGCCGAGTCGAGCTCGGCGGGCGGCAGAAGCCCCAGCGCCGCGCGGCTGCCGATGTGAGTAATGCCGAACCAGTCGTCTTCTTCGCCGCGGATCGCCATCACGGAGATGTCGCGCGCCGGCTGGATGCCCGCTTGCTTGAGGGTGGCCACCGCGACGAGGCCGGCCACGACGCCGGCGGCGCCGTCGTAGTTGCCGGCGCTCGGAACCGAGTCCATGTGCGAGCCGACGATCACGCCGTGCCCCTCGCGGTCACGGCCCGCCAACGTCATATAAAGGTTGCCGGCGTAGTCCGTCTTGGTCTCGAGGCCGAGGTCGCGGGCGGCGGCGGCCGCGAGATCGAAACCGACCTGTTCGCCCGCGCCGTAGGACTGCCGCGTGATGCCGACGCCGTCGTGGGTCTTCGCCCTGAGTTCGGCGAACAGTCGCTCGGCAAGCGGGAGACTCGCGTCGACGGCGGCGGCGATCCCAGCGATCGGCACGCGGGCGGCCTCACACCTCCGTCGGGCAGGCGAACAGCTTGCGCGGGAACTTGGTGACGATCTCGCATCCCGACTTCGTCACGCGCACGGTTTCGCTGTTGGGCGCGTCGGCATAGCCGAAGATCTTTACGATCGAGGGGATGTGAAAGATCATGTTCGGCTGCAGAAGACGCCTTTCGCCGCGCTTGAAGGAGAGGATGTAGCCCTCGCCCCAGTCCGGCGGAAAGTTGATCCCGATCGAGTACCCCGTGCGCTTGAAGCGCCCTTCAAAGCCGCCGCGCGTCAGCGTGTCCGCCCAAATCTTCCAGCACTCTTCGGCCGGGCGGCCGGGGCGGATCGCCGCCATCATGTTCTCGAGCGCCTTGCGGGACACATCGTTCATCTTCTGCAGCTTGGCCGCGGGCTTTCCGACGCTCGCCGTGCGCATCAATGCGCCGCTGTAGCGCTTGATCGTGCCGGAAATCTCGATGACGACGGGGTCGCCCTTCTCAAGCTTGCGCCCGGCCCAGGTCGCGTGCGCGAGACTGGAGCGCACGCCGGAGGCGACGAACACGGGCAGGCCCGGATACTCGCTCCCCAAATCGGTGACCGCCTTCTGGACCTCGGCCGCGACGTTGTCCTCCGTCACGCCCGCGCGGATCGTGCGAAGCGCCGCCCGCATGCCGGCTTCGGCGCAACGCGCCGCGCGGCGGATGTAGGCAAGCTCGGCCGGCGATTTGATCAGGCGGCACTGCTCGACGATCATCGAGCCGTCGATGAACGACGCCGTCGGCAAGAATTGTTGGAGCATCTCGAAGTCTTTGACCGGCAGAAACCAGCTGATCTTCTCGACGCCGATACGGGCGTTCGCGAAGCCGTCCTGACGAAGAGTTTCGGCGAACAGCTCGACCGGCTCCTCGTGGTCCATGTAGCTGTTGGTGCGGTCGATCCACGAGAGCATCCGGGCGTTCGTCTCCTCGGTTCCTCGCGTGAGGTGGATCGGATCGCCGTTCATCGGCACGATCAGACACTGTTTGCAGTAGTAGCCCGGCGTCTGATAGCCGCTCATGTAGAAGATGTTCTCGGGCGTCGTGACGACGAGCACGTCGAGGTTGCGCTCGGCCATCAGCTTGCGCACGCGCTTCAGCCGGCCCTTGAACTCGGGTACCGAGAAGCAGAGGTCTTTTGTGATCTTGGCTGTTCCTAGCCCAGGGACTTTCATCGCTCGGATCCTCCATCGCAGCCGGCGCATTATAAAGAGACGACATGCCCCTCCCTGCGCCGACGCGACGAACGCTAGTTTCTCTTGGGCATAGGGTCAAGCAGGAGCGCCGCTCCCGACTTCCCTTCAGGGCATCACGACGATTTTTCCCACCGCCTTGCGGTCGCGGAGCGCGGCCATCGCGGCGCGCGCTTCATGAAGCGGAAATATCTTGTGAATGACCGGCCTGAGCCGCCGGTCCGCAACCATCGCCAGAAGCTCGTCGAGATCACCGCGCTCCCACGAATTAGAGCCGAGGATCGCAATCTCCCGCCGCCAGAGGTATCGGAGGTCCGTGTTCACCGCGAAGCCGGCCGTCGCCCCGCAATTGAGGAGCCGGCCATGCCGCTTGAGAAGCCGGACGGACGGCATCCATGTGTCGCCGCCGGTGAAGTTGATCACGACGTCGGCGCCCCGTTTTCGGGTCAGCGCCCAGACCGCGGCGGAAAAATCCGCGGCGGCGCCGTTGATCGTTTCGTCCGCGCCGAGCGCGCGCAACCGCGCGAGCTTTTCATCCGAGCTCGAGACGGCATAGACGGTGGCGCCCAACAATTTTGCGATCTGCAGGCACGCGACTCCGACACCGCCGCTCGCGCCCAGGATGACGACCGACTCGCCCGCGCGCACGCGGCCGCGACGGACCATCATTCTCCAGGCCGTCCCATAGGCGATCGGCAGACAGGCGGCGTCCTCGAAGGACACGCCGCGGGGAAGCGGAATGAGATTGGACGCGCGAACGGCAATCTGCTCGCATAGGCCGCCGTTCAGGTGCTCGCCGAGCACTTCGTTGTGGACGGGATCGCCGCTCATCTCCGGGTCGATCAGGACCGGAGTGCCGACCGCGATGCCCCCGGCGTTCGGGCCGACCGCTGCCACTTCGCCCGCGATGTCCCCGCCCGGAATTCTGGGAAATGAGACGGGGAGACCGGGCATGCCCTTCAAGACCCAAAGGTCCAGATGATTGAGGCCGCACGCGCGGACACGCACGAGCACGTCCGCCGGACCGGGTTGCGGGTCCGGCCAGTTCTCGCAGGCGACCCGGTCGAGATCGCCATGACCGCGAATGACGATGGTTTTCAAAGCGATCCTCCGTTTGCGCCGCCCTTCTGCGCGATCGCGCCGTTCGGTTCAAGATCGAACTTGGCCACGGCCGTTGGCAAAGCGTACAGGGAATGCCGTATTCTCCAAACCGGTTGCCGGGGCGCACGATGATCAAATTCGCGGACGAATTCCAGCCGGGCGAATCTTTGGAGCCCATCGCCGTCGTCGTGACTTTCGACTGGAACGAGCAGATCCTGTTCGCCCAGCAAGATTACGATCCCTGTTACATCAGGGCCACCGGCAACGGCCCCCCGCACGTGCACCCGGCGCTTCTTCTCGCGATCAGCGCCAACACGCGCTCGCCCAGCTACAGGCTGCGGCCGGGGACGGCCTCCGTCCTCGCCGAAGACGCTGTCAGGTTTCTTGCCCCAGCGACGGTCGACGACCGGCTTGCCGTGACATGGCGCGTGGTGGGCGTGCATGAAAAGCGGGGACGCCTTCACCAAACGATCGACGCCAGAATCACCGACAGCGCGGGCATGCCGGTGCTCACGCGCGAGCTGCGGGTTGTTTTTCCAAAGCGGGCGTGACGCTGATGATCGATCCTGCGGCCGAGCCGGGAGAAGTGTTCGAAGGTCCCCTGCGGCGCTTTTCGGCTGCGCGCGTGCTGGCATTTTCCGGCGGCCCGCTCGGCAGCCCGGATTGGCCGGAGCGCAACCCTCACACGGACGCGGCGCTTGCCCGCGCGGCCGGATTTTCGACTCCGGTGGTGTCGGGCCAGCAGGCGGAGGGCGATCTCGTGCGCCTGATGATGGGCTTGTTCGGGCCGAGGTGGACGACAAGCGGAACGTTGAAGGTGAAATTCATCCGCCCTTTAATTGCCGGAGACACCGTGCGGACGATGGCCCGCCTCCGCGCCAAGGCGAGCAAAGGAGCGCACGCCGACTTCGAATTCGAGGTGTGGTGCGAAACGGGAAACGGCGACAAAGTGATCGTCGGCGAAGCAAAGTGTTGGCTGCCATGAAGAAAAAGAGAAAGAGACGTCTCAAAGCACGCAACCCGATCGCTCGGGTCGTCCGGCGGCTGAAGGCGAAAGTCGTTCCCTCGGCCAAGGCCTATCGACGGCGGCCGAAGCACAAACCCAAGGTCCGGTCGGAGAACGGAAACAGCTCGTAACGTTACGCGGCCTTGCGGCGCTGGCGGATGATGCCGAGAATCTCCGCAGCCGCCGTCGGCACGTGGGTGCCCGGCCCGTAGATCGCCGAGACCCCCCGCTCGACCAGGAACGGATAGTCCTGCGCCGGGATCACGCCGCCGCAGACGACGAGGATGTCGGCCCCACCGAGGCGGCGGAGCTCCTCGATCATCGCAGGCACAAGCGTCTTGTGGCCGGCGGCTTGGGACGAGACCCCGACCACGTGCACGTCGTTCTCGATGGCCTGGTGGGCCGCTTCCTCCGGCGTCTGGAAGAGCGGCCCCACGTCGACGTCGAAGCCGATGTCGGCGAAGGCGGATGCGATCACCTTGGCGCCCCGGTCGTGGCCGTCCTGACCGAGCTTGACGACGAGAATGCGCGGCCGGCGGCCTTCGTCGTCGGCGAAGACGCGAACATCCTTCCGGATCCGCTCGAAACCGGCGTCGCCCTCGTAGGCCGAGCCATAGACTCCGGACACCGAACGAATTTGGGCGCGGTAGCGAGTGAAGACCTTTTCGAGAGCATCGGAGATTTCGCCCACGGTGGCGCGCGTCCGCATGGCCTCGATCGAGAGGGAGAGCAGGTTTCCCTCGCCCGTCTGGGCGGCCTTGGTGAGCGCGTCGAGCGCCTGATGGCAGGCCGCACCGTCGCGCGTTTCGCGGATGCGCTTCAGCCTGGAGATCTGGCGGTCCCGCACCTGGGTATTGTCGATTTCGCGGGTTTCGAGCCGCTCCTCGCTCGCGGGCGCATACTTGTTCACGCCGACCACGACATCTTCGCCGCGATCGATCCGCGCCTGCTTCAGCGCCGCCGATTCCTCGATCCGGCGTTGCGGCATCCCCATCTCGATCGCGCGGGTCATGCCGCCCAGCGCCTCGACTTCCTGGATGAGCGCGCGGGCCGCCGCGGCGACGGATGCGGTCAAGCTCTCGACGAAGTAGCTGCCGCCGAGCGGATCGACGATGTGGAGCACGCCCGTTTCCTCGGCGAGGATCAGTTGGGTATTGCGCGCGATGCGGGCCGAAAAGGGCGTCGGGAGCGCGATCGCTTCGTCGAGGGCGTTGGTATGCAGGCTCTGCGTCCCGCCGAGCACGGCGGCGAGCGCCTCGATCGCGGTGCGGATCACGTTATTGTAGGGATCGCGTTCGGTAAGCGACACGCCGGATGTCTGGCAATGGGTGCGGAGCATGGCCGAGCGCGGATCTTTGGGTTTGAAGGGTTGCATGAGCTCCCACCAGAGGAGCCGCGCCGCCCGCAGCTTCGCGATCTCCATGAAGAAGTTCATTCCGATGTTGAAGAAGAAGCTCAAGCGCGGCGCGAAGGCGTCGATATCGAGGCCGCTCGCGCGCGCGGTCCGCACGTATTCGAGACCGTTGGCGAGCGTGAACGCGAGCTCCTGCACCGCAGTCGCGCCCGCTTCCTGCAAGTGGTAGCCGGAGATCGAAATGGAATTGAACTTGGGCATGTGCCGGGACGTGTGGGCGATGATATCGGCGACGATCCGCATGCTGGGCTCGGGCGGATAGATGTACGTGTTCCGCACCATGAACTCTTTGAGAATGTCGTTCTGGATCGTGCCCGCGAGTTTCGCCTGCGGAACGCCCTGCTCCTCGCCGGCGACGATGAAACCCGCGAGCACCGGCAGCACCGCGCCGCTCATGGTCATTGAAACTGTCATCTGGTCGAGCGGAATTCCGTCAAACAGGATATTCATATCCTCGACCGAGTCGACGGCCACACCCGCCTTGCCGACGTCACCCGACACGCGCGGATGATCGGAGTCATAGCCCCGGTGCGTCGCGAGATCGAAGGCAACCGAGAGGCCCTTCTGCCCGCCTTTTAGATTTTCACGGAAGAAGGCGTTCGATTCTTCGGCGGTGGAGAAGCCCGCATACTGGCGGATCGTCCACGGCCGGTTGGCATACATCGTCGCGTAGAGTCCGCGCACGTAAGGTGCGAGCCCTGGCGGGCTGCCGACGTGCTCGATCGCCGCAAGGTCGGCCGCGGTGTAGAGCGGCTTTACCGGAATTCCCTCCGGCGTGCGCCACGTGAGCGCGTCGACCGATCGTCCGCCGATCTCGCGTTCGGCCGCCTTCGCCCAACCGGTCGCGGTTGGTGTTTGGCGACGTGGGCGCCGCTGTTTTTTGGATTGCTTCGCTTTCCGCATTTTCGCCATCGGCCGCATCGCAGCACTGTCCCTGAATATAGGTCAAGCACGTCAGGCGGCGGGCGGTTTTCAATCGAAGCGGGGCTTTCTATCCCGCACCGGCCTTTTGCGAAGTATTTATCAACAGCTTGTGGATAACCCCATACCTAGTGTGAGTATTGCAAAAGCCGGCTAAACATAGTAAGTCTTCTATGTATAAACATCGGCGCTAATACCACCAGTAGGGGGGCTACCCGGCCGCTCAGAAGGACGCTCCAGGCCCCTTCCCCCGAGCGAGCCCGGGCCGCACAAATCACATGACGAACGAATGGACTCCGATACGCATCAGCGCCCTCATCGCCCTTTGGAATGAGGGGCTTTCGACGAGCATGATCGGCAATCGGCTCGGCATCACGAAAAACGCAGTCGTTGGCAAGGTGCACCGTCTCGGTCTTCCGAAACGCAATGCGCCCGTGCGCCACAAAGTCGAGAAAGAGGTAATCGCCGAGGTTATCAAGCTGGAAGCGCTTCGGCCGGGCATGTGCAGCTGGCCCTTCGGCGAGCCCGGCACCTCGGGCTTCGGGTTTTGCGGCCAGCCTGCCGCGCCCGATCGTCCGTACTGCACCTCGCACTGCAGCCGCGCCTACGTGAAGATCACCAAGGACGGAAAGAAAGTCGAAGCGGCCTAAGGACCTTGGCCGTCGCGACTTAGCCGCCGAAGCTGATGCGGCCCGTGCGTTCCATCTCGCGCACGGCCGTCCACAGGCGCCCCACCGCAGCATCGAGCGCGTCCACGTCGGCGCCGCTCTTGTAGGCGTAGTCGAGATCTTCGGCGAAGACCTTGCGTGCTTTGGGCGTCATGTTGCGGTGAAGCTTATCCAGCGCCGCTGCATCCGACGCCGCCACCTTGAGCAAGGCGACCAAGTCCTTGTGGTCGGCAAGCCGAAGGAACGTCTGCACGCCGATGTCGTTCGCGGCCTTCAGCCGGTTCAAGAATTCGAGCGTGAGGTTCGTAGACCCGACGATGGACGGCGATTCCGGCAGCAGAACTTGGGTGACCTTGAGCAGAAGATCTTTCACCCCGGTCTCATCAAGGGCCACCGTGTGATCGCCGAGCGTCACCGCAAAGCCGCCGGCCGGTCTCTTGGTCACACCTATTTTCATCGATGCGCCACGCGCTCCAGTCGATGCGTCCTAAACTCGCATAAGCGCTCCATCGTGACAAGAAGGGGCCGGCCGCGCTCCTGTCTTTCGCGCGGGCCCAGCCTAGCTTGACCAGACATCGTCGGTCCTTATGATCGTCAGCCCATGACAACGCGCTTTCACTCGGACCGCGGTCCCCGGGACCGCCTATGAGCTTCGCCGACCGCCTCGCCGGCGTCGCCCCTCCCGTCGGCGCTCAATACCGCCCCTTTCGCGTGGAGGGAGTGGAGGTCGGCTTGGTAAAGCACGACTTCGCCGCCCGGCTGCGGGAGTTTTCCGGCGTCTTCCAGGTCAGCGAGCAAGCCGTCGACCTCGTCCCGACATTGCGGGACCCGGCGGCACGAACGCGGGCCGTCGACGGCGCGCTCGGACGGCTCCGCGAACGCGGGCTCATCTCCGGCTGGCGCGGAGAGCATTATCCGGTCGCCATCTCCTTCAGCTCTCCCGCACTCTTCACCATGGAGAGGGCGGCGATCCCGCTCTTCGGCGTCCGCGCCTATGGGGTTCACATGAACGGCTACGTGCGCGCGGGGAACCGGCTCAAGATGTGGATCGGAAAACGGAGCCTGAAGAAACCGACCGCGCCGGGCAAGCTCGATCAATTGGTCGCGGGAGGCCAGCCGGCCGGTCTCTCGCTCACAGAGAACCTCGTGAAAGAGTGCAAAGAGGAAGCCGACATCCCGGAAGCCCTTGCCCGGCGTGCGGTGCCGGTCGGCGGCATCTCTTATTGCACGGAGCGGAGCGAAGGGCTTCGCAATGACGTTCTCTTCCTTTACGACCTCGAGGTTCCCCCTGACTTCGAGCCCCGCAACACCGACGGCGAGATCGACTCGTTCCACCTCTGGCCGATCGAGCGCGCGATCGAGATCGTTCGCGATACCGACGACTTCAAATTCAATTGCGGACTCATCGTGATCGATTTCCTCATCCGCTGGGGATACCTCGAGCCGGAGCATCCCGATTACATTCCTCTGCTTAAGGGCCTTCACGGATAGCCGATGCGCACCGGGCCCGCCTTCTCCGACAAGGATCTGTTTCCGCCGATCGAGCCCTACGCGAAGGAGATGCTGCGGCTCGACGCCCGTCATGAGATGGCCGTCGAGCAATCCGGCAACCCCGTGGGAGCACCCGTGCTCTTCCTGCACGGCGGGCCGGGTGCCGGCGCGCTGCCCGCGCACCGTCAATTCTTCGACCCCCAGCATTACCGGATCATCATCTATGACCAGCGCGGCTCAGGCCGTTCACGCCCGTACGCCGATATCCGCGACAACACGACGCAGCATCTCGTGCAGGACATCGAAACGCTCCGCCGTCATCTCGGAATTGAGCGCTGGCTCGTGTTCGGTGGATCGTGGGGATCGTTGCTTGCCCTCTCCTACGCCATTCAGCATCCGGAGCGCTGTCTCGGGCTCGTGTTGCGCGGGATATTCCTTGGGCGCGCGTCGGAGATCGACTGGTTCCTGCACGGGATCCGAGCGGTGTTCCCGGAGGCGTGGCGGACGTTCACCGCGTTTCTGCCGGCGGCCGAGCGAAACGATCTGCTCGCTTCCTATCATCGCCGGCTGACCGACCCCGATCCCGGCGTTCACAACCCGGCGGCCGCCGTTTGGAGCGGCTACGAAAGCGCCTGCTCCAATCTTCTGCCGCGGCCCGCGGCGTCGGACGCAAGCGCTCCCCTCGCGCTCGCGCGCATCGAAGCGCATTATTTCGTTCATAGCTTGTTTTTGGACGAGGGGCACATTCTTAGGAACGTGGGCACGGTCCGCGAAATCCCGGCAACGATCGTTCAGGGGCGATACGATATGGTTTGCCCGATGACGACCGCGGATGAGCTCTCCCGGGCCTGGCCGGAGGCGCGCCTGGTGGTCGTTCCCGACGCCGGGCATTCGGCCATGGAGCCTGGGATCCGCAAGGCGCTCGTCCGCGCGACCGAGGAGTTCAAACGCCTGGGCCGCGCGCCTTAACGCCCGCGCCGCACGAGGCCCCGAACGGCCGTCGAACGCCTTGAATCTTCGCATTGATCCCGTAAGATGCGGCAGTTCGAAAACGGGCGCGGGGGACTCGATGAAGGTGCGCATAGGCCGAGCCGTACTGGCGGTTGCCGCCGGCGTCGGCGTTCTCCTTGCGGCTGAAGCACGCGCCGCCGACATGCTCAAGGACGATCCCGATTTCCTCTCCATCGGCGCCGGCTATTTCGATTTCAACCGCCAGAAGGACCCGGGCGGCGAGTTCCGGCTCGAGTACCGCTCCGATTACAAGCTTTGGATCTTCAAGCCGTTCGTCGCCGCCGCCGGGTCGTCGACCGGACACACGTTTCTCGGCGCCGGCGTGCTCATCGACCTCTATTTCGGGAACCGCATCGTGATGACGCCGAGCTTCGCGCCCCAGTGGTATCGGGGCGGCAACAAGGACCTCGATCTCGGCCATGCCCTCGAATTTCGCTCCCAGCTCGAGGTCGCCTATCGTTTCGACGACCGCTCCCGGCTCGGCCTTTCCATCTCCCACTCGTCCAATGCCAGCATCGGGGACAAGAATCCGGGAACGGAATCGATCATGCTTAACTATTCGGTTCCCTTGTCCCACATAACCGGATTATTTAAGTAGCCTCGACCGGACATCGGCCCAGCCGGCCATCCCACGGGGCGCCCGTAGCTCAGCTGGATAGAGCACAGGATTCCTAATCCTGGGGTCGTGGGTTCGAATCCCGCCGGGCGCGCCACTTTCAGAGTTTTTACGCGCGCGCGGGTAACAGGACGGGTAACAACAGCTTTGCAGGCCATGGTCGCTGCCTCCAGCCCTGAAGCCGTATTTATTTGACTGCGCTCCCCATTTCTCAGCCGGGTTGATGTTCGCCATTGACGGTTGGCAGAAAGTTCGGCAATAGGCCAGGCTAATGCTCGAACTGGTGTCCGTGTACGAAGGCTGGAAAGCGCTGGACGTTTGCACCCTTGAGGCCGTTCAAGAAGCAGATATCGGGCGCTTTGCGGGGATTATCACGATCGAAGACAGCTCGATCGAGCGGCCCTTCCGGGCCGAGTCTGGTGGCCCTCAGCAACTCGTTCTTCGCTTCGATGACGTTGTCCGCCCGATCGATGGTTTTATCCCACCCACGGTTGGGCACTTAAAAAAAGCATTCGCATTTGCGGAGCGAGCAAAGGGTGGCCCGCTCCTGATCCATTGCCATCAAGGCACAAGCAGATCACCAGCTGTGGCACTTGCAGTGTTGGCCGATCGATACGGGCGAGGCAATGAAGAAACGGCTGTCCGAGATTTGCTGAAAATCGCCAGCTGGGCAGATCCGAACAGACTAGTTGTCAAACTCGCGGACGAAGTGCTCCGAAGAGACGGCGCATTGATTCGGGTAGTTAATGAAGCGTTTACTCCTCGGTCCTAGCCACACCAACCTCGGAGCTTCAGAGTGATCAATCCAGAGAGAGCTCTATTTCCCTTAACGTGTAAATCCGTAGCGCTGGTCCACCGGCATGGCTAGCGATAATGGAATACACCTCAGCTCCGGTTGCAGCATCAATCAATACATAACCTCTGCCTGCCCTATATGACTTGTCCCTCCGCTGAGT
>SHVQ01000049.1 GCA_009694195.1 Rhodospirillales bacterium | reverse complement strand
CTGCCGAGATAGACGAACGCCTCGCGATTTCCCATGCGGCCGAGGAAATTCCGGCTCGACGACGCGATGCACACCTCGCCGTCCCCGAGCGCACCCTGATGCAGGCCCGCGCAGGCGCCGCATCCCGGCGTCGCCACGATGCAGCCGGCGTCCGTAAGGATTTCCAGCACGCCCGACTTGAGGGCTTGCGTGAAAGCGCCCTTGGAAGCCGGCGTCACGATCATGCGGACTCCGTCGGCGATGCGCTTTCCCTTCAGGATTTCGGCAGCCGCGGCCAAATCCTCATAGCGGCCGTTGGTGCAGGTGCCGAGATAGGCCTGGTGGATGCGCGTTCCCTTCACGTCCCGGATCGGCTTCACATTGTCGACCACGTGCGGGCAGGCGACCATGGGCTCGACCTCGCTCAAGTCGATGCGGGCGCTTTTCCCGTAGACCGCATCCCGGTCGGCGTCCAGCATGGGGCCCTCGAGCGCGATGCCGAGCGCGCGATAATGCGCCCGCGTCACCTGATCTTCCGGCATCAGCGCCGCCTTCCCGCCCATCTCGACGCCCATGTTGCAGAGGGTCATGCGCTCGGAGATGGAAAGATGCGGGATCGCGTCACCAGCGTATTCGATTGCCTTGTAGCCGGCGAAGCGGGCGCCGTGGCGCCCGAGCAGCGTCAGGATCACGTCCTTGGCCGCGACCGGCGGCTTGAGCCGGCCCGTCAGCTCGATGCGGACGCTTTCCGGCACCCGGAACCAGATGGAGCCGGACGCCCACACGAAAGCCATCTCGGAAGTCCCGAGCCCCATGCCGAGGCAGCCGACGGCGCCGAGCGTCACGGTATGGGAGTCGATGTTGACGGCGACCTGACCTGGCCGCACGATCCCGTACTCCACACCCAATTGATGGGCGATCCCTTCGCCCACGTCGTAGACGGCGTGGATCCCCTGCTCTTTCGCGAACGCGCGGCCCTTGCTCTGGAGCGTCGCGTGGTGCGCGTTGTTGGCGGGCGAGAAATGATCGAAGAAAAGGGCGATGCGCTCCGGGTGCTTGACCCGCGTGACGCCGTTTTCTTTCAGGTAATGGGTGCAGCCGCCGACACACTCGTCGAGCCCGAAGGCCCAATCGGGAGCAACGTCTATATATTGCCCGACGTGAACCTTTTCTCCGGCCGCGCGGGAGAAGATCTTCTGGACCATTGTTTGGGACATTGGCGTTTGGCTCATGGCCGCGTCCCTTTCTCGGTCTTCTTTGGGCCCTTCGCCTTCAACCACCCCCAGAGTCCGCGGTGGGTCACGATCTCCTGCAGGCGGGGCGGCAGCGGCTCGAAGCGGATGGTCAGGTTTCGGACCTGCGCTTCGCCCTTCGCGAGATCGATGATGACCTCATCGCCCTCGCGAATGCTCTCGGCGAGCTCCGGCGACTCGACCAGGGGCAAGCCGTTGTTGATCGCATTGCGGAAAAAGAGCCGGGAGAAGGATTTCGCCACGACCACTTGGACGCCGGCCGCGAGCAGGCCCGTCGCCACCTGCTCGCGCGAGCTGCCGGCGCCCATGTTCCAGCCGCCGACGACCACCTTGTGGCGCTTGATCTTGGCCGGCCATTCGTCGCCGAGACCCTCGAACAGGTGCTTTGCCTGCTCCTCCGGATCGTATTCCGTGAGATAGCGCCCGGGGTACATGACGTCCGTGTTGATGTCGTCGCCGACGACGACGGCGGGCCCATTGATGTGCATGCTTCGGGCGCCGATCAGAAGCTCAGCATGATGCGCCGGTAGATATCGACCGCTTTCTCCACCTGCGCAAGCTCGACGAACTCATCGACGGTGTGGGCTTGGTTGATGCTGCCGGGACCGAGCACGACGCAGGGAATCCCGGCCAAGTTGAGCTGGCTGCAGTCGGTGCCGTAGGGAACGCCCGTGAATTTGCCGGTGTTCGCGACCTCGGCGCACGCCTTCGCCGCGACTTCGGCGATCCGCTCCTTGGACGAGTCGTTGAGCGGCGGGTCCTCGCGGGCCGGCAACACCGAGCGCACGTTCATCTTCGGATACTTCTTCCGCAACATTTCCAGCACGTCCTCGACCTCGGCGAGCCCCTGTTTCGGCGTTTCGCCCGGCGAGAGGCGGCGGTCGATCTGGATCATGCAGTGGTCGGGGACGATCGTCATTTCGACGCCGCCCTTGATCACGCTCATGGTGAGGGTCGGCTGGCCGACCAACGGATGCACGCGGCTCTTGAATTTCTCCGTCATCTCTTCGATGGCGGTGATCACGCGGGCCATGTCGACGATGGCGTTATGGCCGAGATGGGGCTTCGAGCTATGACAGGCGACGCCCTTCGTTTCGACGCACCAACGGACGGACCCTTTATGCGCGACCACGAGCTCCAGGTCGGTCGGCTCCCCCGCCACGCAGCCGTCATATTTGATGCCCGCCTTCGCCATGACTTTGGCGCCGGATTTCAAATTCTCCTCGTCCACGCTGCCGGCCACGATCACCGTCGACTTCGGCTTCTCTTTCTTCACCTGGACGAGAGCTTGCAGCATGGCCGCAAGCGACGCCTTGGTGTCGCACGAGCCGCGCCCGTAGAGACGGTCGCCGGCGCGCTCGCCCCGGAACGGATCGCCCTTGTAGCCGACGATGGGCACCGTATCCATGTGGGCGACGAAAAGGAGCTTGCGGTCGGGCTCGCGGCCCGGAAGCCAGGCGAAGACGTTGGAGCGGCCGCCCATCACCGGCTCCCGGCGGTGCTCGATTCCGTTGGCATCGCAGAAGCGCTCGACCCAGTTTCCGACCCCGTTCTCGCCGGCGCCGTCCGCCTGCAAGTCGGGGTTCACGCTGTTGATGCGGACGAGCTCGGTGAGCGATTTCTCGACAACCGTGGCCATGATGTTCCTCTCCTCGGGTCGGCGCTCGCCGCGGCCTTGGGGCCCGCGCGGGCGCTCGCATTGGTTTTGCCGGCTGGCGTTTCCGTATTATGGGCGATCCGTCCCGGCCGACGCAATCACTCGCATGATCAATCGCCAGGGACGTTGACATGCTTCGCACATATTTCTATGTTATAAGCATGCCAGGAATGATTCAGATACGGAACGTGCCGGAGGGGTTGCACCGCCGGCTCAAGGCGCGGGCAGCCATGGCGGGCATGTCGCTCTCCGACTATCTGTTGAGCGAAATCCGCCGCATGTCCGAGCGGCCTACGCTCGAGGAGCTGCGCTCGCGCCTGGAGCACCGCCCTCCCGTGACGCCCCCCGTGTCGCCGGCACGGGCGGTCCGCGCCGAGCGCGACAGCCGGTGATCGTCGTAGACGCCTCGGCGGTGCTTGAAGTGCTCCTGCGCACAGCGGCCGCGGCTGCCGTGGAAGAACGAATCTTCGATTCTGGAGAGACCCTTCACGCGCCGCACTTGATCGACGTCGAGGTGGCACAAGTCCTGCGCCGGTACGCGATCGGAGGCGCGATCGATCCGCAGCGCTGCGGTGCGGCGTTGGCCGACCTTGCAAGCCTTCCGCTGAACCGGTATCCGCATGACTTCCTGCTCCCGCGCGTTTGGGAATTGCGGAGTAACTTGACGGCCTATGATGCCGTTTACGTGGCGCTCGCCGAAGCGCTCGACGCACCGCTGCTGACCCGCGATCGGCGGCTGGCAAACGCGTCCGGCCACAGCGCTCGGGTTGAACTCGCCTAATCGCTCCTTCGCCCGCTCTTCGGACTTTGGATCATTCGCTGAGCACGTACTTGGGATCGATCTTGCGAATGGTCCAGGACAACAGGTAGCAGCAGACGAAATAGCCGACGGCCATGGTCGTGTAGAGCTCGTAGGGGGCGAAGTTCGCGTTGTTCACGATGATGATGGCGCGGAAGAAATCGACCAGGCCGACCACGTAGACGAGGCTCGTGGTCTTGAAGAGCGAGACGATCTGGGCGACGAAGGCCGGAACCATGTTGCGGAGCGCCTGCGGCAGCACGATGTGGATGAAGGACTGCAGTGCCGAAAGACCCGTGGATTGCGCGGCTTCGAACTGGCCGCGCGCCACCGAGACGAGGCCGCCGCGCACCACCTCGGCCAGGTAGGCGGCGCCGATCAGGAAGAGCGAGATCACGCCTGCCCCCCACGGCGAGACGTCGTGGCCGGTGAAAATCGGATAGGTGAAGAATACCCAGAAGATGAGCATGAGTTGGGGCGTGGCGCGGACGGCTTCGATCAAAGCGACGGCAGCGTGACGCACACCCGAGGGCCCGTAGAGGCGGGCGACGGCGAGCGGAATGCCGGCCGCCATGCCGAGCGCCACCGAGATCAACGCGAGCAGCCACGAGTTGGCGAGCCCGTCGAGGATGAGTTTCCGCGAATCCCAGACCACGCCCCAGCGAAGATCGCGGAACGAGAAGGCGACGGCCAGCAGGATGAGGATCACCGACGCATTCCAGACGAAGATCATCAGGCGGCGGCGCGTCTCGTCTGCCGTCATCGCTGTGCTCGCTGTCCTTTGCGCTCTCATGGCTTGGCCGTCGCTTTCTGCAGCCACGACATCGCCGTCGAAATGATGAGCGCGATCACCAGGTAAGCGAGTGTCACGGCGGTCGCCGCCTCGAAGCCGCGGAACGTCTCGGACTCGATCTGCTGGGTCTGGAAGGTGAGGTCCTGAATGGCGATAAGCATGACGATCGCCGAATTCTTCACGACCTCGATGTATTGGCTGGTGAGCGGCGGGATGACGACGCGCACCGCCTGGGGGATCAAGACATAAAGGAACACCTGGGCGTCCGAGTGGCCGCAGCTCAGCGCGGCTTCGCGCTGCCCGCTCGGGATCGAACGCAGGCCTGCCGCCGTGATGTCCGCGATGTAGGCGCTCTGATGCAGGATCAGCGTGGCCACGCCGGCCGTGGTCGCATCGAGGCCGGCGAGGAAATAGAGAACGAACAGCTTAACGACGGCCGGGATGTTGCGGATCACCTCCATGTACATGGCAGTGAGCCGCTGGATCACGAAGGCGTGCCACGTCGAGAGCCAGCCGACCAAGGCTCCGATGATCGTCGCGCCGACGATCGAGACGGCCGAGATCCAAAGAGTAATCCAGAGCCCGGACAAGAGGGCCCATCGGTATTCCCAGAGAATCTGCCACTTCATCGCGGTCGGGCGGCGAGACCGAACACGCGGCCGGCGCTTTCACGTGCGCCGGCGGCATGCTCGGAAGCGGGCTCGGAACCGGAGCCTATGACCGCCGCTCGCGCCCTACTTCTGGCCGATGCCCGGCTGGAGGCCGAACTCCGACCACATCTTAAAGTCGGGCGGATAGCCCCAGTGCTGTTCCCAGAGCTTCTTGTAGGTGCCGTCGAGCCACAGCTCCTGGATCGAATGGTTGAGGAAGTTACGCCACTTCGAGTCGTTCTGCCGGAGCGCGATGGAGATCGGATCGCGCGTGAAGTCGGGACCGACTTCGAGCGCGGGATTTTGCTTGGCGAAGCTGACCGCGGTGTACTTGCCGGTGATCAGGCAGTCGGCCTGTTTGTTGGCGACGGCGAGCGCGGCGTCCGTATATTCCTGGAACAGCTTGACGTTGGCGTTCGGTACCGCCGCCTTGAAATGGTCGACGAAGATGCTTCCCTGCACCAGCGCCACGACCTTGGGCGGGACCAGGTTCTTCACATCGGTCGACTCGCCCTTGCGGAAAAGGGTGCCGATGGTTTCCCAGCCCCAAGGGATGGTGAAATCAACGACCTCTTCACGCTTCGAGGACGGCGTGGCGCCGTTGAATTCGGCGTCGATCGTGCCTTTCTGAATGAGCGGGATGCGGGTCTTCGAGAGCGTCTGGATGTATTCGATCTTGACGCCCATCCTGTCGGCGATGGCCTTGGCCATGTCGATGCCCCAGCCGTAGGGCTTGCCGTCCTTGTCGAGGTTGCCGATCGGCGGGTAGTCGAGCTTGACGCCCGCCTTCAGCACGCCCCGCTTCTTGATCTCGTCGTAGAGCGATTCCTGCTGGGCCGAGGCCGTCCCCGCGACAAGCACGCAAAACGCGGCCGCCGCGGCCGAGAGCAATCCGAGCTTTCTCCAGGTGGTCATGATTCCCTCCCGTTTTAGCGGAACATCCGCTTGCTTATCCCCGCCAGTGTCCGCGCTTCGGCCCACCGGGTCAAGCGGTTCAAATCGTCGCTGAACGAACGGCGGCCTTGCGAAGCAATGACGTCGGTGTTTTGATCGCGGGCGGCGAAGCGGCCTCTCCTTCCGCCGTCCGCAACGAAAAACGCCACATCCAAGGATCGAATCATGTTCAACGAACTGAAGGGCCGATCGGCCATCGTCACCGGGTCGGGACAGAACATCGGCCGGGGGATCGCGCTTGCGCTC
Source organism: Rhodospirillales bacterium (assembly GCA_009694195.1). Classification (GTDB taxonomy): domain Bacteria; phylum Pseudomonadota; class Alphaproteobacteria; order Rhodospirillales; family SHVQ01; genus SHVQ01. The sequence continues at coordinate 3,797 of SHVQ01000049.1, read as the reverse complement.
GCCAAGGCCGGCGTCAATGTCATGGTGAACGGCCTTCGCGACCGGAAGAAGATCGAGAAGGTGGCAGCCGAGGCCCGCGCGCTCGGCGTGCAAGCCCACGCCATGCTGGCGGATGCCGCCGATCCCGTCGCTATCGCGGGAGTCGTCGAGGAGACGGTGAAGCGCTTCGGCTCGGTCGATATTGCGGTCTCGAACGTCGGCATCCGGCCGCATCAGTCGATCATGGAGATCACGGTCGAGGATTGGCACAAGGTCATCAACGTCGATCTGAACGCGGCTTTCTACCTCGCCAAGGCCGTCATCCCGCACATGCGGAAGCGCAAATGGGGACGCATGGTCTGCCTTTCCGGTTCGGAATGGCTGATCGTCTGGCCCAATCGAGCGCACGTGAATGCGGCGAAGGCCGGACTGAACGCGCTCGTGAAGTCGGTCGCCCTCGAGCACGGCTGCGACGGCATCACCGCCAACTGCATCTGTCCCGGTTGGATCGACACGGTGCGCGAGCTCAAGAACTATCCGAATTTCGAGGAGCGCATCCAGCATGCGAAGGACACGCTGCCCTTGCGGAAGATCGGCACCATCGACGACATCGCCAACACGTGCATGTATCTGGTCTCCGACATGGGGCGCTACACCACGGGACAGTCGATCAACGTCAACGGCGGCGAAGTGATGATCTAACGCCGCAATCTGCAAATCAACGAACGGGGAAATTCCATGAATGCGAAATTTGCGCCAAAGGATATCGATTGGGCGAAGATCCGGATCCCCGGAATCGACACCTTCAAGATCAAGAAGACGCTCTGCTTCTCCGTGGCGGAATTCAAAGGCCGGCTCGCCCGGGTGCGCAAGGTGATGCAGGAGAAGAACCTGGATGCGCTGCTCTGCACCACGCCCGAGAATATCTTCTATCTCAGCGGCTTTCAGACGCCGGGCTATTACGCGAAGCAGTCCTTGCTCGTGCCGCTCGACGGCGATCCCATCCACCTCACGTACGTGACCGAGGAGACCAATGCCAAGATGCTCTCCTGGATCAAACGCACGGCGAGCTACATGTATCACCAGACCGCGACTGAGCTGTTCGCCGCTACGATCGAGCAGGACGGCCTCGACCGGGCGCGCATCGGCATCGAGAAGGTCGGCTGGTTCTTCACCATCTCCGATTTCGAGAAGCTGCAGGAGCGCCTCCCGAACGTCGAGTTCGTCGACGGCTCGATGACCGTCGAGCCGTGCCGCGTTGTCAAGTCGGCAGCCGAGATCGACTACATCCGGAAAGCCACGCGGGCAGCCGAGGCCGGGATGCGGGCGGCCTATGCGATCATCCGCCCGGGTGTCGACGAAAACGAAATCGCGGCCGCGGTGCAGAGCGCGGTCACGAAATTGGGCGGCGAGTACCCGAGCTTGCCTGTGTTCGTGGCCTCGGGCATGCGCTCGAGCCTCACCCACGCGACCTGGGCCGGCCGCAAGCTCAAGGCGGGCGACCCGGTGGTGCTCGAGATCTCGGGCACGGTCAATCGCTATAGCGGCGCCCTGATGCGCACACCCACCGTCGGGAAGCCTCCGGCCAAGATCAAGAAGATGGTCGACGTGTCGCGGAAGGCGCTCGACAACATGATCAACGCGATCCGCCCGGGCCGGCCGCTCGGCGAGTGCTGGCAGATCTGGGCCGACACGGTCGTGCGCGGCGGCTTCGAAGGGCGCTACAAGCGGACCGGGTACTCGATCGGGATCAACTTCCCGCCGGATTGGGGCGAGGGCCACATCCTTTCCTTCAAGCACGGCGAGATGCGGGAGCTGGAACCCAACATGACGTTCCATATCCCGTCGATCGTGAAGATCTTCGGATTCGCCGACGGCGACAACAGCGAGACGGTGCGGGTGACGAAGACGGGCTGCGAGGTGATCTCGAAGTTCCCGCGCGGGCCGATGGCCTGCCCGGCGGACGTCTAGCCGCTCACATCACGTCGCGGGGGTCGGCGATGTATCCGGCGAGCGCGCTCGCCGCGACCGTCGCCGCACTCCCGAGATAGACCAAGGACTTGCGGTTCGCCATCCGGCCGAGGAAATTGCGGCTGGATGAGGCGATGCAGACTTCCCCGTCGCCGAGCGCGCCCTGGTGGAGGCCGTTGCAAGCCCCGCAGCCGGGCGTGGTCACGGTGCAGCCGGCTTCCATGAGCGTCTCGATGGCACCCGACTTGAGCGCCTGCATGTAGACGGCCTTGGAGGCAGGCGTCACCACCATGCGCACGCCCGCCGCCACCTTGCGACCCTTCAAGACTCGCGCCGCCTCCTCGAAATCTTCGAGTCGGCCGTTGGTGCAGGTGCCGAGAAACGCCTGATGGACGACCGTGCGCTCGACGGCGCGCGCCGGCTTCACGTTGTGAACGACGTGCGGGCACGCGACCATGGGCACGATCCCATCGAGCCGGATGGACTCGCGGCTCTCGTATTCGGCGCCTGCCTCCGGCTGGCCGGCCGCGGAGTCGATCTCGATGCCGAGAGCCCGGTAGTGGGCCTCGGTGACCGCATCGACGGGCATCAGCGCCGTCTTGGCACCGAGCTCGACGCCCATGTTGCAAAGCGTCATGCGCTGGGACATGGAAAGCCCCGGAACGGCGCTACCGTGGTACTCGATGACCTTATACGTCGCGGCGCGGGGACCGAGCTTGCCGATCAGCGTGAGGATCAAGTCCTTGGCCGTCGACCATTCGGGGAGCTTGCCTTCGAGATCGATGCGCAGCGTCGGCGGCACCTGAAACCAGGTCTTCCCCGTCGCCCACACGTAGGCGATCTCCAGGCTCCCCATGCCGGTGCCGAAACAGGCGACGGCGCCAAGGGTCGGCGTGTGGGAATCATTGTTGATGGCGATCTGTCCCGGCCGCACCAGACCCGTCTCGACGGCGACTTGATGGGCGATGCCCATGCCGACGTCGAACACGTGCGGGATGCCGGCCTTCTTGGCGAAATCCCGGCCCATGCGCTGATTGCTCGCCGTGATCGCCGAGTCGGCCGGCGCGAAATGATCGTAGAAGAGCGCGGTGCGTTCCGGGTACCGGATGCTGTCCAGTCCCGCCTGGCGGAGGTAGCCAATCACGAGCTGGACACCGTCGTCGATGGAGAATGCCCAGTCGGGGGCAACCTCGACGAACTGACCGGCCCGCACAGGCTGGCCAAAGTGGCGGGACATGATCTTCTCAGCGAGCGTTTGCGGCACGCGCCTTCTCCTTCGCGACAGACTTCATCCGTTCCAGCAATCCGCCGTCGCGGATGAGGTCGCGAAGATAGGGCGGGATCGGCTCGAAGGCGAGGCGCTTGCCCGCAAGGGCGCAGTGACCGGACTCCAGGTCGAGTTCCGCCTGCATGCCGTCCTTGGCCGTGTCCGAGATCGGGCCCGAGACGATGGCCGGCAGTCCGTTGTTAATGGCATTGCGAAAGAAAATGCGCGCGAACGACTTGGCGATCACGGCGCGAACGCCCGCCCCGATGAGCGCCGTCGCCGCGTGTTCCCGCGAGCTGCCGCAGCCGAAGTTCCAGCCGGCGACGATGATGGGATGGCGCGCGACCTTGTCCGCCCACTCGGGTCCCAGCGACTCGAAGAGATACTTCGCTTGTTCACCCCGGTCGGTGACGATCATGTGGCGCGCCGGATAGATCACTTCCGTGTCCACATCGTCGCCGAAGAGGAGGATTTTACCCAAGATTTTCATGGCGTCGGCTGTTCTCCGAGGGGACAGGCCTCGACGCTCACGCGACGTGGAGGCCTTGATGACGCCCAGTTCCTGCAGTCTACTGCGGTC
>SHVQ01000022.1 GCA_009694195.1 Rhodospirillales bacterium | reverse complement strand
GGTGTTCCAATGGGCCTGGCGGCTCCTCGGTCTGACCCGCCCATGCTGCTCTTCAAGGGCACCCATGTCAGCCGGCAGACGGCCGAGCCGTGGCGGCCGGATGGCGAACGCGACCGTGACGAGAGTATCCATCGATCGGGGTGGACGTAAGCGCGGACGGTCCGCCTATTTTTTCGGCCTGGTCTTGGACGCGGGCGGTGCGACCCCCCAGGCCTCGACGGCCGCGACGCATGCGGCGGCGAATTCATAAACATTGGTGATGGCAACGGGGACAGGTTCGGCGGCCATCAGCGCCTTGGTCTCGGCCGCGGCCTCGGCTGCGCCGTATGCGCGGCCAAGCGACCAGGCGGCCAGGCTCACGGCGACGCTGACGACGAGCGGCAAGACCGCGCCCATCATGCCGCGTCTTTCGGCCCGGGGGGCTGCGGGGGTGTCCCCGCGCGAAGGGGATCGCGCGGAGCCCGGGGACCGACGAAGGGGATCAGCGCATCCGCCGCGAAGCGAATGACGGCTCCGTTGGGCAGCCGGACCCGATAGGCAGCGACCACCCGGCCTTCGGCAACAAGGCCTACGCGTCCGACGATCTCCCCGGCCGCGTGGCACGGTGTGACGAAGACGCGGTCCCCGGCATTGAGGCTCATCGGAGCCCGCGCGCAATCGTTTTGAAGAAGGCGGCCGGTCCCGCCATTTCCGGGTGTTCGAGCGCCTGCAGACGGGCTTCGGCCCGGGCGAGGCCGGCGCGGGCATGATCCCAGGTCTCCGCCAGCGCCGCGCGTCGCTCCGATCGCGTGTTGGCACGAATCGCGTCGCGGGCCTTTTCGATCTGTTCTTGCCAGAAGCGCACGGCGCCGCGGGCGTCCGAAAGCTCGGGGTCGATCCCCGCCGCCCGCCGCCGCTCGGCCTCCGGGATCAGGCCGTCATACCGCCGGTGGAGTTCTCCCAAAGGATCATCGTCCATTGCGCGGCTCCCTTTTTTATCCGCTCCCCCGATTGGAGCCCCGGCGGCGTCCCCGGGGGAGGGGACTCGAGACCGCCGGGACTCCACGGGAGGCAGGAGCCGTTATATACTGATATGCATAAACAGGTCAAGCATAAAATGCGTAACCGCATATATGCCCGCCGGCCGCCCGGCCTCAGACGCCGTACATATCGTTGTTGGTGAGCACTTTGTGAATGGAGTCCACGTCCTTGACCGCGACCGATTTCTCGCGCTCCGGATTGAACTGGCGGAGCACCAGCGCCGCCGCCGTGCGCCGCACAAGGCGTTTCAGGTAAGCCCGCCGCTCGCCGTCGGCCCCGGGCTTCAGCTGCACGATCACGTCGTCGCCGACTTGGGGCGGCCGCTTCGGATGCACGAACAGGAGGTCGCCCCGCCGGTGGACGGGTTCCATGGAATCGCCGACCACGAAGATCGCATACGCCTCGCGGGCGCCGCCGAGGCCGGGCGGGCGTCCGATGCGGTCGATCACATCGCCGGCGAAGATGTTGAGGGCGCCGTCCTCCCCAGCCTCGGCCGTGCCGAGGACGGGAAGATCGCGCGCGAGGTCCGGTCGCTCGGGAACGGGGACCCGGGCGGCGACCACGTCGGCGGCCGTGCGGGGCGGAAGCTCGCCCGATCCCCGCGTCATGCCCAGCAACGCGATGAGCGTCTCGCCCTCGGGCGTGGCGTCTCCGCGCTCCCAGCGCGACACCGTCGGCTGGGTGACGCCGAGCAGGCGGGCGAACTCCGCCTGTTGGCGGTCGCCGCGGAGATCCCGAATCTGCTTCGGCGTGAGAACCATGACGCCGATTCTATGCGACTTCGCATGCGCGCCCAAATTCTTTTTCGCATTTATTCTTGACTTAAATATGCATATATGTATATTCCTGGGCCTATGCCCACCTTCTGTGCGCCGGCCCCAAGGGCCTTTCAAGCCTTCCCTCCGGAACCCACGCATGGCGGCGTCTATTACGTCGGCAACCTGGCCCGCGACCGGGCCCGTAACGCGGCGCTCGACGGCCTGGCCCGCCGGCTGCTTGGCCGGGCCGAGCGGGGCCAAGTCGAGCTCGTGCAGCGGCTCCTCGGGCGCACCCGGGCCGGCAACATTTATGAATACCGCTGGCGGCCCAACCCGCCGGCGCGCAAAGGTCGAGGCGACGGCGCATGATCGAGAAAGGGCGCAAGAGGCCCAGCCGCTCGGCACGCCGACGTGCGCCTGACGCGGGGCAGGAGGAAGCCCTCGGGCCCACGCCGGAAACGGTGGCGAAACTTCGGCCGGATCCGTTCCGGCTCCTCTATACGCGCGGCCAGCTCGACCCCAACGCCTATCTCAACGCATTGATGTGGGACGCCGGCCTCGAGATCCGGCGTGCGTATGGCCTGGTGGTCGCGCCGGTCGCGCTTTGGGGTCGCGACTACGAGCGCGAAGTGCGCCGCGCGCCTTGGGAAGCAGCCGAGGCGCGGGCGGCGGCGCTCGCGCGGAACGAGCGTCTGGTGCGCCGCTACGCGGGCTGGCGGCGGGACGCCGGCAAGAAGGGTGTCGCGGCCGCACGAGTGATCGATCTGGTGGTGGAGGGGCTTCCGTGCCGCGAGCTTGATCGCCGCTACGGGAAGCGCCGGGGCTGGTCCGCCGAACAGGTTCGGGCGGGGTTGCGTCTTTACCTCGCGCTCGCCGGCTGGGCCGGCCTTTCGGCGGCGGCGTAGAACGGCTCGGATATTCTTGTGCACTGCAGCAAATCGGTGGCAGGCACAACGCTATGTACAGTAGATTTGTGCGAATGCAGCCGTATATATGGTAGAGTATAAAGGTTCGACGATTCGTTACTGAACGACCGTTCACAACATCTGGGGGAACACTATGGACGCTCTCAATCGAATCAAAGGATGGATCGGCGGGCTTACCGAGGTCGGGTTGATGCTCCTTGCGTTCGCCATCGTCGCGGCCCTTCTCGTCGGAGGCGCGCTGCCGTTCTTTGGAGGAGTGGTCGGCAACATCATCGGCTTGGTCAAGGACCTCGGCAGCAACGGCTTGGTCGGCCTGATCGCGCTCGGCATCATTCTCTGGCTTTTCTCAAAGCGGTCACTCGGCTAATCGCTTGGCAATGGGGCGGGGCGCAAGGCCCCGCCTCCTTCTCGTTCACTAAAGACCGGTCTTCATGACAGACTGGGTGGAACGCGTCCGCAAGATCGGCTGGTTGGCCGTCGAAGCCGCGGTGGTTCTGGTCGCCCTCTGCGTCCTTCTCGACATCATCCTCGGCTCGCAAGGCGGCGGGTTCGTCACGTCCGTTGCCGGGAACGCGAAGGGCTTTCTCCAGGCCATACCGCCGGGAACGTTTCTCGGCGTCGTGATCGTCGTCCTCTTGTACTGGTTCGTCCGGTCGCGGAAGTAGCCCACGGGTTCCGGCGCCGGTTTCTGTTATCCTTGTGAAGGAAAAGCCGCCCGCTCCGCGCGAAAGGTGAGGCGATGCTCACGGTCTGGGGGCGCCGCAACGCGTTCAACGTGCAGAAGGTGATGTGGCTGATCGGCGAGCTCGGGCTCCCCCATCGGCACATCGACGCGGGCGGCTCCTTCGGCGGCCTCGACGCGCCCGAGTTCCGGGCCATGAATCCGCACGGGCGCATCCCCGTCGTCGACGACGGCGGCACCGTCGTCTGGGAATCCCACGCGATCCTCCGCTACCTCGCCGCCCGATACGGGACGGGAACCTTTTGGCCGGAGAGCGCGGCCGAGAGATCGCTGGCCGATCGCTGGATGGACTGGTCGCTCGCGACCCTGCAGCCGGCGTTCATGGATCTCTTCTGGGGCTTTTACCGGACGCCCGTCGAGAAGCGCGACGGGCCGGCGATCCGCCGGAACACGGAGCGCTGCGCGGAGCTTTACCGTCTCCTGGACGGCGCGCTCGCGCACCGCCCTTATCTCGCCGGCGACCGCTTCACCTTGGCCGACATCCCGGCCGGGACGACACTCTTCCGCTATTTCGGGATCGACGTCGCCCATGCCGAGGTCCCCCATGTCCGGGCCTGGTACGCCCGGCTCGCCGCCCGGCCGGACTACCGCCGGCACGTCATGATCCCCTTCGACGACATGAAGGGCCGCTTGGATTTTTAAGAGCCCCCTCCCCCTCATAGGGGGAGGGGCGGGCGGGGGTGATTGTGTCACCTATGATCCCGGTCGGACAGAACCAAAGAACAAATCGGCCGTCGAAATCGCGCTCCGCCCGTTCGACGGCAGCGACTTCGAGCGCCTCATCTCCTGGGTGCCGACGCCGGAGGCCCACGGCCAATGGTGCGCGTCCTTTTTCGCCTACCCGCTGACGGCCGATCGCCTGCAGCGCTATCTCGATAGCGCCAAAGAGCCCAACGCGCGCGCGATCTTCACCGCGCTTCTTTCGTCCGGCGAAGCGGTCGGTCACGTGGAGATCGGCCACATCTGGCCCTACCTTTCGAGCCGCCTTTCGCGCGTGCTCGTCGATCCCGCCCGCCGTGGGAAGGGAATCGGCCGCGCCGTGGTCGGCCGCGCGGTCGCGTTTTCCTTCGAGACCCACGGTGTCGCGCGGATCGACTTGGGTGTGGATGCGGACAACGCGGCGGCCATCGCCTGCTACGCCCACGTGGGATTCTCCCCCGTGAACACCTGGCCCCGGGCCATGTCCGCCGGGCCCAAGGTCATCGACGTCTACTGGATGACGCTGACGCGCGAGGCGTGGACCTCCGCGCGCGGCGGCCTTGCGCAACAGGTGCTTGAGCTTGGCGAAGACCTATTCGATGGGGTTCAGGTCTGGGGAGTATTTTGGCAGGAAGAACAGCTTGGCGCTGGCCGCTCGGACGGCTTGACGAATGGCCTTTCCCTTGTGGCTCCCGAGATTGTCGACCAGGACGATGTCGCCTGGTTTTAGGATGGGGACGAGAGCCTTCTCGACGTAAGCGCGGAAGCTTTGGCCATCGATCGGGCCGTTGAGAACCCACGGGGCGTCGATGCGGTCGTGGCGCAGCGCGGCCAGGAACGTCATGGTTTTCCAGTGGCCGTGCGGAACCTGGGCCTTGAGCCTCAGGCCGCGCCGCGTCCATCCCCGGAGCGGCGCCATGTTGGTCTTGGTCCATGTCTCATCGATGAAGACCAGGCGCTCAGGCGCGATCCGGCTCTGATACACCGTCCACTGCGCCCGCCGGCGCTGGACGTCGGGGCGATCCCGTTCGCTGGCGACCACGGTTTTTTTTAAAGCTCAGCTTCTCGGCGTGGACGAAGTTCCAAACCGTCCGATAATCGACCTTGAGGTCGCGCTCGGCGAGCTCGGCCACCAGCCCGCGCAAGGCGAAGTCCCCTTCCTTGCTCCGTTCCAGAAGCCAGATGCGGTGCCTGCCCGTGATCGCCTTCGGCTTGTGCCCGCCCATCTTGCCCGGCGCAACGCTGCCCGTCTCCCGAAAGCGCCGGACCCAGTTGATCGCCGTTCTGATCCCGATGGCAAAATGCGCGGCCGCCCAGTTCCGCGACATCCCACCCTTTTCTACCGCCGCAACCACGCGCTCGCGAAGATCAATCGAATAAGGCCTTCCCATCCATGCTGGCCTCCTTCTCCAGCCAGCATCTTGAATCAGAATTCTCTCGCTTTGGGAATCCCCCCCGATTCGGCCTAAAATCATCCCGCTCTAGTGGCGTTCTAGAAGAGGCGGAGTGAATGCACTTAGTCAACGACGACCCATTTCATTTTCGTTCGTATGTTGATCAGCCGATGAAAGGGCGAAGGAAGATGTTTTCCTCCCGCCGCTTGAGCGCTGTGAATATCTGCTCGGGAGTCGGGAGTTTCGAGAGGTAGTCGCTGGCCACCGCATCGGTGAATTCGTTGGCCCGGCTATAGCGCATCTCCTTCGAGCGATCCTGCGGCACCGCCTCGATCCCGAAAAGCGTGTTCTTGCCGAGGTGGTGCGCCAGCCCCTGCAGGGCGGCGCGGACGGCTTCCATCCCGAGCGCGAACGGATCGGCAGGATGCGCCTTCGGCAGCGCGTGGAACAGCATGGGACCCGAATCGAGCCCCTTCGACAGACGATGAATGGTGGCGCCGACGTATTCCGGCCGCCCGTCATAGATCGCCCAGAAATTGCACGAGTTGCCCCGATAGAAGGGCGAGGTTCCCATGTGGATATTCACCGCCCTCTTCTCGATCAACAGCTCGGCGAGCGGCCCCTTGAGGTAGCTCGCCCCGAAGACGACGAAGACGTCGGCGTCCAGTGCGGGGCCCAGGTGCTTCATCGGCAGGAAGTTAAGATCGCCGCGCTGGACCGCCAACTGGGAGACGTTGCCCGGCAGGAATCGCAAATTTCCGAAAACGCCGTCCTCCGCCGCCTCGACGTTTGCGAAATATCGCTGCATCGCCTCCGATTTCAGGATGAAGCCGTCCACCCAGCCGGGGCAGACGCTGCGGCATTCCTGAATCGCGTACACATGGCTCGCGACGCTCGCGAGAGTCTCGATGAGCGCCAGATGACGGCGCTGGGTGCTGGTGAGGACGGTGATCTTCAAGAAACGCTCGCCTTGTGACCCGATATCTCCTGCCACAGGATCGCATGGTTGAGCCGCGGTGCCTCCAGCGGCGTGTGGGACCCCGCTCTCATGTCGGCGCGAAACCCAAGCGTGATGCCAAGCCGCCGGAGAATGGCCAGTGTTTCCTGGCTATAGGAGCCCGCCGGGTGGGCGACCGTAGTCGGAGCGTCTTCGAGAATAGCCGCGAGCGTTGACCGATTGAGGACGAACTCGCGTTCCTGTTCGCTGGCGGGAAGCGCCGCCATGTTCGTCGGGTGGGTATGACTGTGGAGCCCCACCACATGGCCTTGTCGATGGAGGGTCGAGAGGCATTCTTCGTCCATCCACAGGTGCTCGGACATTTGCGCGCGGTTGAACCCCTTCTCCGCCATCATTTGCCCCATGATCTCGTCATACCGCGCGGGGCCCAAGATTTCGGTCCGGATATAACGGAACCGTCGGTCCGAAGAGGAATAGAACGGCTTATCCGCCAGATACGCCTCGGTATCCACATTCGACAGCCGGCGTTCCACTTCGGCTCGATGGGGGCTTCCCATCAGGCACGCGTCGAACGTCCGGTAGAAGTCCCCGACATCGGGAAATGCGACCGTCCGGAAGTAGCGATAGAGCTCCAACCGATCGCCATCGCCCGCGAGCGGCGCCGTATAAACGAACCAGAAGGCCGTGATCCCATGCGCCTCCAGTACCGGCAGCGCGATGTCATACTGACAACGAAGATTGTCGTCGAAGGTGAGGCATAGGTCGCGCGGCCCCAGCGTCCCCGCAAGGGCGCGCTCCGCCCACTCTCGAGCCGGAAGGATTCGGCGCCGGTCCACATGGGCGATGATGCGGTCAAGGTCGTCGGCCGAAATCGCCCCCTGTCCCTTGGGGTGCTTGGCGTCGTGGAAGTGGTGGAAGAGGATGCCGTGCGCGCGCATGGGTGGGTGGATGTTATCCGGATGGCTGCTCTTGGGCGCAGAAAACGCCGGCGCGCTCCGCCGTCGTGTCTGCGGCGGGAGCATAGGTGAAACGGCACGGCCGCGCAAACGGCGCCGCTGGGGCCTGCGGGGGCATCCTTGCATGAGCCTCTTGGCTAAAAACGCCACCGAGGCCATATCGATGCCGGTCGCGCGCGGTCAGATGCTTCGGTGAACCGGGATCATCGATTCCGGAATCAGATGGCCCGTCTTGTAGCGGGCAACGTCGAACGGGCCGATGATGCCGGATCGCTCCCCGCGCAGGAGCCACGGCGCCAAGAGCTTTCCCGCGGCCGGAGCCCCCATGAAGCCGTAGCCGCCCCATCCCACGTTCAGGAACAATCCCGGCGCTTCCGCCACCTCGCCGACAAGCGGCGCGTGGTCCGGCGTCACGGCGATGAGGCCGCCCCACTGCCGCACGACCGTCAGGTGCGCGAGCGCCGGCAAGACCTGGGTGACCTTTCGGGCGGACACCTTGAGAAAATCGTAGGTCGCGCGCAACCCGGCCATTCCCGAGGGCTCGCTGGATCCGGCCACGAACTCCCCGCGGGACGTCTGGTTGATCGAGCACCGCGTTTCGACGGATATGATGCCGACGTTGAGCATCGGTTTCACCGCATCCGTCACGAACTTCTCGAGCGTCACGGCTTCGAGCGGCAGCTCCACGCCAGCCATGCGGGCGACCTCCGCGGCAAGCCCGCCGGCCGCGTTGACCACGCGGCGCGTGCGGATGTTCCCCCGGTTCGTGCGGACCCCCGCCACCTCGCCGTCCTGCATGTCGATGCCGACGACTTCGGTGCCGCTGTGAATCTCGGCGCCGAGCCGGTCCGCGGCCGCCGCGTAGCCCCAGACAAGCGCGTCGTGCCGCGCCACTCCTCCCGGCGGATTCAACAGGCCGCCCTTGATGTCGCCGGCGATCCCCGGAACGACCTGGCGGATTTCGTAGCCGTCCAGCAACCGGCTCTGGACGCCCATCTCCTTGTGCGTCCGCGTCGCCCGCTTGAAGGATTCGATGGTTTCGTCGCGGGCGGCGACGGACAGGACCCCCCGTTGCGCGAACAGCACGTTGCATTCGAGCTCGTCGGAGATCGATTCCCAGAGCTGCAGGCTGAAATGAAAGAGGCGGATCCATTCCGGCGTCGCGAACGCGTCGCGCACGAGGGTCGCGTTCCTGCCGCTCGCGCCGCTGGCCAGGTACGCCTTGTCGAGAACCGCGATATGGCTATATCCCAGCTTCGCGAGGTTGTAGGCGAGCGACAGGCCCTGCGCGCCGCCGCCGATGATGACGGCGTCGTAGGAATCGCGGAGCGGGAGCTGCCGGATGCCGAGCAGGGACCGCCTCATAACGCTCCTCCCGCGCCGCGTCCGTCGAAAAAATCAGTGCGCCGCATCGTCCGAGCCTTCGTCGGCGCCGGCCGCGAGCAGCCCGATCGGCACCGGCACGAGGGGCGGCCGGCAGGTCGGCGCCCGCAGGCTGCTTGCGTCCACGCCGGCCATTTCGGCCGCGCGCTGAAGAACGTTGGCGGCGCACGTCTTGCCCTGGCACGGCCCCATGAACGCTCCGGTGAAGCGTTTCATCAGCTCGGGCTCTCGAAACCCCTGCCGGAAAGCCTCGCGAAGCGCGGCCTCCGTCACGTCCATGCAGAAGCAGACAAACGCTTTCTTTTTCATGCGCTCTCTCCCTCCCAGCGATCCGGCTCCGCCAACGCGGCTAGCGCCGCGCGCTCCCGCCGGAGCTCGTCCGCCAGCGCCGCGCCGCCTCCCGCGATCTCCGCCGCCGCGGCGAGGCCGGCGATCCGTCCCTCCAGCCGCGCCTTCGCGAGGCTGCCGATGCGGGCGGCGTTGCCGGCGACAAAGAGAGGCGTGCCGTCCCGGGCGGCGAGCTGGCGCTCGCCCTGCGCCAGAGATTTCCACCCGCCGGCGCCCTCCATGAGAAAGTTCCCCTGGCTGGTCGCCTGAAAGCACAATTCGTTCGCCGGCTGAAATCCGCCACAGGTCACCAGCACATCGCAGGGCAACGTGTGGACCGCGCGCGTTTGATGTCCATCGCATGGCGCGACCGTGACGGCCCTGATCCTGCCGAGGCCGCGGGCGTGCTCGATGCGGTAACCCGCTAAAATCCTGATGCCCCGCTCGTGCAGACGCTGGCTCGAGGGCGCCCCCCCGTGCATGCGGGCGTCGACCACGGCCTCCACATGCACGCCGGCGTCGAGCAATGCGGCTGCCGTCGCGATGCCGTCATCCGTCGTCGCGGCGACAACGGCGTGCGTTCCAGGGCGGACCCCGTATCGATGGAGCAATCGCAGGGCCCCGGTCGACAGGAAGATGCCGGGCAGATCGTTATTGCCGAAGATCATCGGCCGCTCATAGGCGCCGGTCGCGATCACGACCGCCTTGGCGGTGACCTCGATCAGCGTATTGCCGCGGAAGGCGGAGACCGGGCCATCTCCGTAGTATGCGAAGCAGCGCGTATCCAGGTGAAGGGTCAGGGTCTTCAACGCCAGAGCCTCGTGCGCGGCGTCCTCCAAGGCTTCCGGGGACCGTCGAGCGCCGCCGCCCAGGTCCGTGTTGTCGTCGATCAGCGTCACGCGCAAGCCCTGGCGGCAAGCTGCCGATGCTGCCGCCAGCCCGGCCGCGCCGCCGCCGACGACGACAACGTCCGCCGTCTCCTTGAGGTAGCTGGGCGCGCTTGAGTGCTTCTCCGCCGGGGACGGGACAGCGGCATGCGCCGCGATTTGCCTGAGCATGCGTTCCCAGATGCGGAACATCCAACGCGGCTTGATGAAAAAGCGGTACTGAAACCCCGGCGGGAAAAGGAAGTGGAAGAAATCGAGAGCCCGCCAGACATCGAACGACATCGACGGCCACCCACCCTCCGACTCGACAGTCATTCCGGATTCCAGCCGTACCGTGCACGCGCGCATATGCGGGTGGCCGTCGATCCGCACGGCGCAGCTCACGCACCGGCCGTTGACGCAGAAGAGTCCCCGCGGCCGGTGGAATTGCAGGCTTCGCGAGAAAATACGGACGCCGGCGGCATGGAGGGCGCTGCCGACCGTATCGCCGTCCTGCCCCTCGACGCGGCGTCCGTCATACGTGAATGCGAGGGGAGTTTTCGTGAAGGTCCGCATGGCTGTGTCGGCGCGTCCTTAGGGTCCCATGGAATCGCGAATATCCGGCGCGGGCGAGATCAGTCGGGCTCGACACGGCCGACGTCGAAGCATTCGGTCCAGACTTCGTAGCCGATAAAGAATTTCGGCAAGCCGCAGGGGAGAACCATGATCTCGAGCACCTCGAGCACTTCCTCCTTTGTCACACCCAGCTTCTTCGCCAGCTCCATGTGAAGCTTTATTTCCTTCGGGCCGCCGGTCGCGGTCAGCACCGCGATGAAAATGAGCTCCTTCACCTTCTTGCTCAGGGTGCGCTCGCTGGAGTAGGCGACGTTCAGCACGTCGCCCAGCGCCTTCAAGAAGGGCAGGTCCTCCGCCGCGAGGACTTTGTGGTAGTCGAGGAGGTATCCGCGTCGTTCCTTGAGCTGTCGCAAAAAGGCCTTTTTCTCCGACAAACCGGCGGCATCCCGCGTCATCCTCTCTCTCCCATTTCAGGCGCCCGGAACGCATGCCCGGGCGCGGTGGCAGGCGATACGACGTCCGGCGACGATAGGAGCTTTTCGGGAGACGGTCGAGATCGAACGGCGCTGTTGCTCTTGACATGCAAATGCCGGCCTGCCGCCGCTCGAACGGCGAGCGGCCCGCGAAAGCGGTTCGTTTCAATTTTGACACCCGTGAAAGGAGACCCATGCATCCTCGCGGCATCCGCAACCACAATCCCGGCAACCTCCGCAGGTCCAAGGACCCGTGGCAGGGCTTGGCCGATCAGCAGACCGACCCTGACTTCTTCCAATTCGAGAGCGCGGTCTGGGGCATCCGCGCGCTCGCGCGGACTCTGATCGCCTATCAAGACAAGCACGGCCTTCGCGATGTCGCGGGCATCATCGCGCGCTGGGCGCCCGAAAATCAGAACGACACGGAGGCGTACATCCAGGATGTTTGCGGGCGCGCCGGCTTCGCGCGCACCCAACGCCTGGACCTGCACACGTACGCGCACCTCAGCCCGCTCGCCCGCGCGATCATCCGCCACGAGAACGGCTGTCAGCCCTACCCTCAGTCCGTGATCGACAAAGGCCTTGTCCTGGCGGGCGTCGAGCCGCCGCGGCGAGACCTCCAGCGGACGCGCACCGTGAAAGGCGGCCATGTCGCCGGCTGGACCGGCATCGCCGCAACCGTGAGCGGCACGCTTGCGAGCGTCGCGCCGGCCCTTCCGGTGATCGAGTGGATGCGCGACCATCTGGGCCTCGCCCTCGTCGCCATCGGCATCCTCGTGCTGATCGGCGTCGGCGGCATGCTGTGGGCCCGCATCGACGACCGCAGGCTGGGGCTCCGCTGATGGTCTCCCTCATCGCCGGCTGGCTCGCCCCCTTCGCGCTCCGCATCGCCGCGGCGCTCGCCATCGCCGGTGCTGTCGCGGCCGTCCTATTCGGAGCCCGGCAGGCCGGGCGCGCGGCCGAGCGCGTCGATGCGCTCAGGAAAGCCCTGGAGATCAAGAATGCCCAACTGGACGCGGCCAATCGTCGCCCCCGCGATCGCGGCGAGCTTGCTCGCCGCTTGCGCCGGGGCGAGCTCTGATCCGACCGTCTGCCCGCCGGTCGTCGCCTACAGCCGCGACTTCCAGGCCCGCGCGGCCGACGAGCTTGCAGGCCTTCCCGCCCCCAGCGCCCTCGAAGAGATGCTCAAGGACTATACGAGCCTGCGCGACCAGCTCCGCGCCTGCGGGCGGAGGTGACGCACGATCATCTGGCGCTCCCGATCGAGCTGCGATAGGAATTGCCGATCGGGCGCGCGCGGTCGGCCGGCGCCCGGGAAACGGCCCATCGGTGCCGCAGCCGAATCGGATCGCGGCGCCGGCAACACCGAAGGAACTCCATGATCCCGCCCAAGAACACGCTCACGATCTGTTTCGCGCACGTCGCCTATCAGCTCGGGCCCCAGTTCGCGCTCCGAAACACCGGCATCAACCACTTCCAGGTCTGGGATGGCGACGAGCTTAAGCGGCGCATCGGCGACGCCGACGTGCTGGCCGTCTCCGGTCTCTGGCGCGACGACATGCTCGAACATGCCGAGAAGTTGCGCTTCATCCAGTCGGTCAGCGCGGGCACCGACCAGTTTTCGCGCGAGCGGCTGTCGCAACGCGGCATCCGTCTCGCGAGCGCGCGGGGTGCCAACGCCCGGGTCGTCGCCGAGCACGCGATGGCGTTGATTCTGGCGCTCGCCCGCAGGCTCCCGGAAGCGCGGGACAATCAGGCCAAACGCGTCTGGCGCGGAATGATCGGCGATCTGACGCAGCGCGAGGACGAATTGGGCGGCAAGACGCTGCTGGTGGTGGGGCTCGGCGGCATCGGCGGCCGGCTCGCGCGGCTGGCGAAGGCGTTCGACATGCGCGTCGTGGGGCTGCGGCGCGACCCGGCGCGGGGCAAGGGCGACGCCGATTCCGTCCACGCGGTCGGCGAGCTCAAGGCGGTGTTGCCGGAAGCCGATTTCGTGGCGTTGACCTGTCCGCTGAACCGGGAGACGGAAAACCTGATCGATGCCGGCGCCCTCGGCCGCATGAAGAGATCGGCCTACTTGGTCAACGTCGCCCGGGGGCGCTGCGTCGACGAGGCCGCCCTCGCCAAAGCCTTGGCCGACGGCCGAATCGCGGGCGCGGGCATCGACGTGACCGTGGAAGAGCCGCCGGCGCAGTCCTCGCCGCTCTGGGCCTTGCCCAATGCGTTGATCACGCCGCACACGGCCGGGGAAACGCGACGGTACGAGGACAACGTGCTCGATATCCTGCAGGAGAATCTCGACCGCCTGTGGCGCGGCGAGAAGACCCTGCGCAACGACGTCGTTTAGAAGGCGTACCGGCCCTGCGGGCGGCGCCGCGAGACAGCCACGTGGCGAGAGAAACCCCTCGGAGAAAATCCTGCGGGGCTATCCACAGGCATGGGGCTTGTGAACTGCGGTCTCACGCGGCATCATCCGTTGGTGCGCAAAATTCCGCACGTCTGAAGGATTAAGGGGAGCCTCACATGTCGACGGCGCCCGCGAAACGCCTGACCTATAAGGCCGGCTCCGTCATCTTCGAAGAGGGCCACCGCGGGGATACGGCATACGTGATTGTCGAGGGCAAGGTCGACATCCGCATCGGCACTCACGGCAGCCAACCCCGGACCCTCGCGACCTGCGGCAAAGGCGAAGTGATCGGCGAGCTGGCTCTGTTCGACGATCAGCCTCACATCGGGACCGCCGTCGCGGCGGAGAACACGACGTTGCTTTCGATATCGTGGACGGAGTTCGATGCGCGGGTGAGCGCCATGGACCCCGTCATGCGCGGAATCATCCGCATGATGGTCAAGCGGTTGCGTCAGACGGTCCAAGAGCTGAAGCCGCAGGCCAATGACGTCGATTGGGGTCATTGGCAGCGCGAAAAGCGCGAGTAGCCAGGCCGCGTCTCGCCAAGCAGCGCGCTAACCCAGATAGTCGTGCACGACGCGCCCGTAGGGCAGCGTCATGTCCGTCACCATGTGAAGACCCTGTGTCACCTGCCTGACCGGCAGGTCGGCGAGCGGGCAGTTCACGGCCGGAATGAGCTCCAGGCGGGCGGAGCCGCTCCATGCGCCCTTGAGGGTGACGTCCGTGAACTTGGTCGCGACCAGTTGCGCGATGGCCGGCTTTCCATCGACGCCGGGGATGACCTTCAGCGTGATCTGCGTGCGTTCGAGCAAGGCCTGTTCCGCGGCATGATCCTGGCGGAACGCGTCGTGCTTGTAGACCATGGTCCCGGTCGCGACGTGCTCCCGCGCGTAATGAAGCGTCCCCGTCAGCGTGTCGCCGTTCACCGTGAGCGCGGCTTTGCCGTGCTTCATCGGGTAGCCCCAGATCTCGCGACCGCCAGCCAACGGCGATGAGTTGTCGACGTACATCTGGCTCACGAAACTGCAGCGCTCGCCCTTGAGCCGGCAGGGAATGATCTGGGCCGTGGCGGCGTAGGCGCCGAAACCCTCGCCGTCCGGCAGGTCGAGCCACTGGACCGAAACGGTGTCGCCGTCCAATTCGAGCGGCTCGGGCAGCGCTTCGCGCGCGGCGGCCGCATCGGTTCGATAATTGATCACCAGGTATTGGCGGTTGAAGAAGCGGTAGGGGCCGCGCGGATAGGTCGGGCTCTGCAGCGGCATCGAGGCCAGACGAAGGACATCGGCTTTTTTCATAAGTCCCAGCTCGCGCTCAGAACGCTTGGTCTTTGATGTAGTCGTACAGGACGCGGCCATAAGGCAGCGTAAGATCGCCGATGAAATGTTTGCCGCCGATGATCCGCTTGATCGGCAGGTCGGCCGCCGGCGCGTTGACGTGCGGGATCAGATGCAAGCGGGCGGGCGAGACCCAGCTGCCTTTAATGGTCACCTCGGTCAGATTGTATGCGACCAGCTGGCAGATCTTCGGCTGGCCGTCGACGTCCGGAATGATCTTGAGGTTGCATTGGGTCTTGCCCATGGCCTTGGCCGTCGCTTCGATGCCGCCCGGGGCGATCTCGTACTTGAAGGCCATGGTCCCCATGGCGATGAGCTGGCCCGCGTAGTGGAGGGTGCCGGTCAGCGTGTCGGACCGGACCTCGACTTTCGGATTCGCGTATTTCTTCGGGAACCCCCAGATCTCGCGCCCGCCGGAGATGGGCGGCTCGTCGTCCAGGTACATCTGCGCCGTGAAATTGATCGGGGCACCCTTATAGGTGCAGGGGATGACGACGCCGCTCTCCGTGTAGTCGCCGAAACCCGAGCTGTCGGGCATGCGAATCCACTCGTACAGGACATGGCCGTCGGCGTTGGGGTCGAGCGGCTCCGGCACCGCCTCGCGCAGGAGGTCGCGATCCGTTTCGTAGGTGATGATCATGTATTCGCGGTTGACGAACCGATACGGCCCGGCGGGATAGCTGGGGCTGGCGGCAGGCATTGACGCCAGATTGAGGATCTGTTCGGCGCGCATCGGCAGGGCTCCCCTCGACGGCCTGCATTTGAGCTTGTAAGGCGCGGATTTGCAACGGCCGTGCGGAACGGGGTGCTGCGCAGGGTAAAGCCGCCCTTGCGTCCGGGGCTCAGGGGCTTTTCCCTGAAGTATCAGAGGTCATGGAATTTATTCCATTCGCGTGCGATCCTGAAAGCATAGCGTAGCCGCGCCTCATAGGCCCATGCCGTCTCCGAAGATCGAGATCACCTATTGCCGACAATGCCGCTGGCTGATGCGCGCGGCGTGGATGGCGCAGGAGCTGCTGACCACGTTCGAGTCAGAGGTCGGCGGCGTGACGCTCACGCCGGGCACGGGAGGGATTTTCGAGATCTCGATCGACGGCGAGCGCATCTGGTCGCGAAAAGAGCAGGGGCGGTTCCCGGAGATGAAAGAATTGAAACAACTCGTGCGCGACCGCGTGGCGCCCGGCCGTGATCTCGGGCATTCAGACGGCCGGGCAGCCGCGAAGCCGGCCGACTGAGCCGGCGCAGCGGTTTCTCTCGTCTAAAAAAGGCCGCTTAGTGGACGAACGGAATCAGCGCACCAAGGAGCAGCGCGAGCAGAAGCAGCGAGCGTCCTATGAAGTCAGCCATGCTTCCCTCCGTGTCGGTATTTTTGTTCTTGTGAGTAACGCAACTATGCGGGAAGCGAGCCCACGGCTGCAAGGACGGGCGAGATTTTCCGATTTCCCGCCGTTTCAGATGCCGCCGATTCCTGGAAATGACCCGGATCCTCAATCGATTGTGGGGAAGGGAGCCGGCGGCGCCGTCGGGTTTCGGGTTGCAGCATATCCCCAGAATAATCCCCAAGCCGCGGCTCGATTCGCTTCGTGCCCGCCGATCGCGGGCCGATTCTGGCCGTCGACCTCTCCATATTGACGAGGCTGGAACCGAGGTGCCACGGTGGGCGTCAAGGGCGCCCTGGATTTGTTTCGCAGGCCCGATATTGGGAGGAGGCCGAGAATGCCGACGAAGACCGCGAAGAAGAATGCGAAGAGCGGTTCGCCCGCTCCGATCTCCGAGGCCGAGTACCGGGCGCGTGTCGCGACCATCCAAAAAGCGATGGCGCGCGAACGGCTCGATGCGCTCCTCATCACGAGCGAGGACAACTATCGCTACATCACCGGGTTCAACAGCCCGACTTGGCACAATCTCACGCGGCCGCGCTATTGCGTCGTGCCGCTCTCGGGCGATCCAAGCGTGATCGTTCCGGCCAACAACACGGCAATCATCGAAGAGACCTCGTGGGTGAAGAACGTCAAATGGTGGATCGCTCCCTGCCCCGCCGATGACGGCGTCACGCTCACGATCGACGCGCTCAAGGCGTGCGCAGGAAAATTCAAGCGTGTCGGGGCCGAGCTCGGGCCTCAGAGCCGACTGACCATGCCCGTCGGCGATTTCTTTCGCATCAAGGAGGGGGTGGCCCCGATCGAGGTCGTGGACGGCGATTGGATGCTGCGCGAAATCCGGATGGTCAAGTCGCCGGCCGAGGTCGAGCACCTCCGCTTCGTGGCGCAAGCGGTCTCGCGCGGTTTCGAGGCGCTGTCACGGAGGATTTCCGCCGGCGAGACGGAAAAGCAGGTGGCGGAAAAATTGCAGGCCGATTTCCTCCGCCGCGGCGTCGAGAAGATTCCCTACCTCGTCGGCGTCTCCGGGGCGGGCGGCTATCGCAATATTCACTTGAGCCCGCAGGACCGGGTCTTGCGCCGCGGCGACGTCCTCGTATTCGATACGGGCTGTTCCTACAAAGGCTACTACTGCGATTTCGACCGCGAATACTCCTTCGGGAAGCCGTCCAACAAGATCGCGCGAATGTACGACATCGTCTGGAAAGCGACCCAAGCCGGCATCGACGCCGTCCGGCCGGGAGCGACCTGCAGCGATGTCTGGCATGCGCAGGCGAAGGTCATCCTCGACGCCAAGGAAACGTCGGGCCTCGATTTCGACCTCGCAAAGAACGGCCGCATGGGCCACGGCCTCGGCATGCGGATGTGCGAGCCGCCTTCCATCCACCCGGAAGATTTCACGGTCCTCAAAGCCGGCATGACGATCACCATCGAGCCGGGGATCAGCTACACGCACGATGGCAAGAGCGGTCCCGAGCCGAGGGTCATGGTGCACGAGGAGAACGTCACGGTCACCGAAGACGGTGTCGCCATGCTGACGCGCCGGGCGCCGCCGGAAATGTCCGTCGTCCGCTGATCTCGCCGTTTCGGATCGCTGAAGGCTCAGCCTGCCGCGCGGATGTCGGCCGCTTGCTTCGCCGTGCCCCCGGTGTAGCGGCAGGGCAGCCGCCGGTCGAACGACATCAGCACTTCGAGCCGGCTCATCCCCTGCCAGCCCGAGATATCGCCAAGGGTGACGCTCTCGTCTCCGCTGTCGCCGAGCAGGAGAACCTCTTCCCCGATCGCCGGCGCTTCGAGGGTGCTGAGATCGAGCACCGTGTACTCGAGGCTGACGCCGAGCACCGGCACCCGGCGCCCGCGGAAGAGCATGAAAGCCTTTTTCCCCGGCGCCGGCGGCCGGTAGCCGTCGAACAGACCCACGGCCACGACCCCCGTCGTGATATCCGTTTGCGGCACGAACTTTCCGCCGCTGAGAGCGCCTCGGCCACCCGCCTGGCGGCCGACGTGGATGATCTTCGTTTTGATCGCCCGGAGCACCGGCCGGAACGCCGAGAGGTCGGCGACGTCGTCGGTGACGACCGCATGGCCGCCGAACAGAAGGTGCCCCGAGCACACGGCGGTGCAGGAATCGGGCACGCCGCTCGCAACGGCGGCGCTCGCGACCGCCTGCGTGATCGGGATCCGCAATCCGGCCCGCTCCAGTGCCGCGATCAGCTCGTGAAACCCCTTGAGCCGCTCGACCGACCACGCCTGGCCCGCCGCATCCGAATAGGGGAGGTGGGTGTATACGCCCTCGACCTCGATGCGGGGCAACGCGGCGACTGACCTGATGAGTCCTTCGGCCTCGGCAAGTGGGACGCCGAGACGGCCGAGCCCCGCGTCGACCTTCACGTAGACGCGCGCCGGCTTGGTGGCGGCCTCGGATACCGCCCGGGCGGACTCCATGTTGTAGACGGTCGGCATCAGATCGTAGCGCAGCAGGTCCTTCATGCCCGCCGGCAGCCCCCCGGCGAACATCTGAATCTTCGCCGTGATGCCGGCGTCACGAACCGCGACGGCATCTTCGAACGAGCCGGTCGCGAGCGCATAGACGCCGAGATCGGCGATCGCGCGCGAGACTTCGACGATGCCGTGGCCGTAAGCGTTGGCCTTGACGGATGCGATGATCTTCCTCGGTCCCGCCAGCCGTGCGATCTCGCGGTAGTTGGCGCGAACGGTATCCAAGTCCACTTCCTTCCAGGTGGGATGGGTAATCGGCACCTGGGTCGTTGCGTCCCGTCTCAAGTCTCGCATCGCAGCGAAATCCTTTCATCGTCCGCCGTGCAAGGTATAGTCCGTGCGTGTGGAAAGGAAGGCGGTTGTTCCGCTCAATGCACGGTAGCAAAATGGGAACCAAGACGCTGGGATCGCGGCTCGCCGAGTTCGGTTGCGGGCTTGATGCGAAGGCGCTCCCGGCCACGGTCATCGAAGCGCTGAAGCTTGCCGTGCTCGACTGCCTGGCGGCCGCTCTCGCCGGCGTCAACGAGCCGGTATCCCGCCGGGTCGTGGATCTCGTGAAGCAGGACGGATCCTCCGGGCCCGCAACCCTCATCGGGCATCCGGTCAAGGCGAGCATGACCAACGCGGCGTTCGCCAACGGCACGACGGCGCACGCGTGCGATTACGATGACTCGAGCTGGACCATGTGGACACACCCGACGGCCGCGGTGTTACCGGCGCTGCTGGCGGCGGCCGAGACGCGAAACCTTTCCGGCCGTGACGTGCTCGCCGCTCTGGCCGTCGGGCTTGAGATCGAAAAAGCCATCGGCATCGGGATTCAACCGGACCACTACAAGACCGGCTGGCATCCGACCGGCACGCTGGGCGTGTTCGGTGCCGCCGCTGCGGCGTCCCGCGCGTTCGGCCTCGACCGTCCGCGATTCCAGGCGGCGCTCGGCATCGCAGCGTCCTGTTCGGCCGGCATCCGCATCAACGTCGGAACGATGACCAAGCCGCTCCACGTCGGGTTTGCCGCCCGCAACGGCGTGGAGGCGGCGAGACTGGCCGAGGCGGGCGTGACCTCCAATGCGGCCGCGTTCGAAGGCGAGGACGGCTTCTTCCAGGTTTACGCGCCCAAGAGGAGCGAGCCCGAACGCGCGGCCGACACGCTCGGCGACCCCTTCGAGGTGATCGAGCCGGGCCTCGTCTACAAGCTCTATCCCTGCTGCGCCGATCTCCACGCGTCGGTCGACGCGATCCTGGCGCTGAAGGAGGAGCACGGGCTCACACCTCAGAACGTGCGCCGCATCCAGGCGGGCATCACGCCGCTCGCCCACAACAATTCACCCTATCCTGCGCCCGAGACACCGCTGCAAGCCAAATTCAGCCAGGAGTACGTGCTCGCCGCGGCGCTGGTGCGGGGCCGCCTCGGCCTTTCCGAGTTCAAGCAGCCCTCCATCGACGATCCTGCCGTCCGCGAGGTGATGAAGCGGGTTTCCGTGAAAATCTCGCCCGAGCTTTCGGGTGCCGGTTCCATTTCGTTTTCATCTCCCGCCATGGTCGACGTGGAGACGACCGACGGCCGTGTGTTCCACAAGCTTGTTCGCGATCTCCGCGGCTCTCCCAAGAACCGACTCACGGCCGCCGATCTCGAGCCCAAGTTCCTCCAGTGCGCGGACGTCGCGCTGAAGCCGGAGGCGGCGCGGAAAGCGCTGCAATTGATCTCCGATCTCGATTCGCTCCCAAATATCGCGCCCTTGATGTCGGTCCTCTCGACGGCGAAGAACTGAGACCGATGCTTCCATACGAGAGAGTCTTGGTAACCGGGGGAAGCGGCCGGCTCGGGCGGGCGGTGGTCAAGGAGCTGAACGCCCATTGCGCGGTCTCGACGATCGATTGCGCGCCGGCGGCGTTCGCGCTGCCGCACGGCGTGGTGGACATTCTCGACCTGCAGGCGCTGTACAAGGCCATCAAGGGACACGACGCGGTGGTCCACATCGCCGCCCTCGACTCGCACGTGAAGGCGACGCCCGACGAGTTCTTCAAGACGAACGCTATCGGCACCTGGAACGTCCTTCACGCGGCGTATGAGGCGGACGTCCGCAAGGTCGTTGTCTGCTCCAGCAACGCGGCGACCGGCCTCAATTTCTCGAACAAGCAGCGGCCGCCCCATTATCTTCCCTATGACGAGAGCCATCCGCTGCATCCGACGAACGCCTATGGTCTCAGCAAACAGATCAACGAGATCACGGCCCGGAGCTTCGCCGACCGGGGCCGCATGGAGGTGATCTGCCTCAGGCCCTCTTATGTCGCCTTTCCGGACATCGTGCGGCTGATGGTCGCGCGCATCACGGAGCCGGAGCGCGTGAATTTCCCGTGGATGGCGGTCGGCGAATACCTGGAGCCGCTTCAGCTCCTCAGGTCCTATATCCACCCGGCCGACGCGGCGCGCTGTTTTCGGCTTGCGCTGCAGGCGACGGGAATCCAGTACGACGTATTCTTCGTCAGTGCCGCCGACTCGTTCGATTCGACGCCGACGCTGGCGCACATCGAGAGGACTTACGGGCGGCTACCGGAAATCCGGAAGCCCTGGGTCTACGAACGGAACCCCTATGCGAGCGTCATCGATTGCTCGCGGGCGCGGGAGCGCTTGGGATGGGAGCCGACGACGGACTGGGCGGCACTCTCGGGTATCACGCGCGGCTAGAGGTCGAAGCTAAGACGCCTTCTTCTTGTCGTCCTTCTTCTCTTCCTTCGAGATGTCGGCGACACCGGTTTTAAGCGCCTTCACTTTGTGAGCGGGGAGGCGGTAGATCCACGCGCCGAGCTTGCTGTTCAGGACGGCGGCCTCTTTCTCGATCTTCGCCCGGTCGGCCGCGTCGGGAGCGGCCGAGGCCTTGAACGTGCCCCAGGTCTCCGCCGCTTTCTCGAAGATATCGACCGTGACGATCAGGCCATCGAAGGTCTTGAGTTCGGCCTTGAACCGCTCGGCGTCGGCGAAGTCCTTCTCTTTGTCCGTCCGCCGCGCGATTGTCGTGAAGTCGGCCTTTTCGAGGCCTGAAGCCATTCCGTCGGCGGTGGCGACCGAGTCGGCCTTGAGCTTGTCGGCCGGCGGTGGATTTTCGATCGTGAAATGCGCATCGGCCGGGGCGGACTTCTTCACGACGAGCGAAGTGCCGTCGTGCGCGCTCGTGGCGATTCGCTCGATGCGGCTCGGGGCCACGTCCGTGATCTCGCGCACCGCCCATTCGTGCGGATCGATATTGACCTCGACGGTGCCCTCGGCGAGCCACGACTGGTTGTCACCGGCCTTGCGTATGTAGACTCCTTGCCGTCCCGCCCCGCCAAGATTGAGCTTGAATTTCCCCACCACGGCCTCGGCGATCACGCCGCCGGACGCGTCCTTCAGACGAAGGACGCGGGATTGGGCCTTTTCAGTGGCGACATCCTCGACCTGCAGCCGCGGAAACCGATCGGGACGCTTCGTCTTGGCTTCCAGAAGCTTGAGCTCGGCGAGACCGACGACGGTCTTTCGCACGCGTTCGGTGATCGCCGGGTAATTGTCCATCTCCGCCACGACCCAGCCCGCACCCTCGCGCTTGATCGTGACCTGGCCTTTCTCGTGGACGATATCGACTTCAGCAACGGATCCCGTTTTATCGATCAACCCTGGAAACAGCGGCGTGTCCGCTTTCACCGCGCGGGCATCGGGGCGGCCTTTGACAACGCTGAACCCGGCGGCCACAAGAGCCAAGACCGTTGCGGCGGCGACGCCGGTGAGAATTCTGGGTGTCATGGCCGGTCCTCCGTCCGCTTGCCGTTACGCCTGCACATGCTGCGCCGGCGGTTCGCGGGTGGACTGCGGGCGGCGGCGGCGCTGGCGCGCAACGGCGCTCACGATCGCGACGATGCTCACGATTCCGGGCATCGCCCAGATGTTGAGGATCTTAAGTCCGGTATCCAGGCTCTCGATGTCCTCGCGGAGCGCATGTTGGACCTTGCGCAATTCGCGCCGGGCATCGACCAGCTCCGTGCGGAATTGCTCCATGGTCGCCTTCTGACGGTCGGACATGATGGTTCCGCCCTCCGCGCCTTCCTCCTTCTGAAGGTTCGCAAGCTTTTCTTCGACCTCTTTGATCTTGTTCTGGAGGCCCTGCTCGGTCTTGCGGAACTTGAATTCGGCCTCGCGCTGGAGGTTCTCGAGCCGATGGAAGGGGCGCGCGGAGAAACCGCGCCCACGGAGGCTGATGAGCGCGTTGCTTCCGATCAGATTGTCGAGTGCATTGATCACAAAATCGCCGTTGTTCGCGGTCGGAATGCCGACGCGCTGACCCATGACGTCGCGCGTTTGGATCCACATGCGGTCTGTGAGCATGTCTGTATCCGCGACCAGGATTATGTTCACCGGCTCGGCGGATTGCTTGATCTGCCCGGGTGCCGGCTTCGTCTCGGCCTTTGCCTCTTCCGCTTTGCCGGCGGTGACGGGCGGCGTCTTCGCATCCTTTGACTTGTCGGGCGGAGGGCCGTCGGGAAACGCCGTGTCGAGCTTTCCCCGCAAGCGTGCCGCGATCATGAAGGAGCGGTTCTCCGGAACGAAGCCCTGCAGAAGCTTTACGGGGTTATGCTGGAACGCGACCTGGCTGACGGTGATCTGCATCGATCGTTTGGAGGAGGTCACGAGCGGTGTCGCCGTGAGCTTGCCGTCCTTCACGGTGAACGATCCGGCGCTGCCGAAGTTAAGCCGTTCGACCTGACTCGTGATGACATCGTCGCGGTTGATGGACTCGGGGCCGAACCCGACCCAAGCGACATAGTCGACCGGCATCGCCCGGCCTTCGCTCATCGCCTGCACGCGCATGGCGTTTCCAAGATCGCCGACGAAGACTTCGGTATTGAACTCGATCCCCCAAGCGTCGAACAGCTTCTGGATGGTGGAGGGGTTGGGGCCCATGCCTTCGCCCATCGGTGAGGTCGCCGCCACTTCCGAGTGCGGATCGACGAAGATCATCGCCTTCCCACCGCGGAGCAGATATTGATCGATGGCGTACTGGGTCCTTTCGCTCAGTCCGCTCGGGTGGACGATCATCAGCACGTCGACGTCCTTGTCGATCGCGTCGGTCGTGTATTCGAGGAAGCGGAGATCGAAGAACTGCCGCATCTGGTTGGTGATGGACCAGGGCCCGAAGCGCCGCATGTCGCCCTGCATCGGGAGCTCGCTGAGCACGCCGATGACCTTCTTCTTCGGGTGCGCGAGGTTGAAGATCATCTTGGTGAGGTCGTACTCCAGATAAGGCTCGCGCTCGACGTCGAAGAAGGGAACGACCTCTTCATCGTCCGTGCTGTTGGCCGCGATAAGCCCGAGGTAAGCCCGATCGCCGGCGCGGTTCACGCGCACGCCTTGCATGCCCGCCGCGACCGCTTCGTCTTCCTCGGGAGAGTACGGTGTGGGATTGAAAACCTGGAGCCGGAGCTTGCCGCCGGAGAGGTGAACGTACTGGTCGAGCAGCTCGCGCACCCTGGCGCCATAATTGGCGTACTGCGGCGCATGCTCGACGAGGAGCCGCGATGCGTACAGACGAAGGGTGATCGGTTCCTCGATGTCCTTCAGCACCGTCCGCGTTCCGTCGGAAAGCGTGTATAGGCCGTCCTGGGTGAGGTCGAGCCGGACAACCTTGAGTGCGTGTGCCGAGAGCACGGTCACCGCGAGAAAGAAAACGATCGCGAGGGCGATGATCGCCGTGATGGTAGCGTTGCGGTCGAAGGCTCGTCGGGCTGTCATTGTCTGCCTCAACCTCCCTTCTTCAGCTCAACCAGGCCAACGTTGATGAAAAGGCTTACCGCGATGACCGCGATAAAAAACAATACATCGCGGCCGTCGATGATTCCCTTCGTGATTCCCTCGAAATGGGTGACGAAGCTCAAGGCCGCGATCACGTCGACGAAAAATGCGGGCGCCCACCCGCGGAAAAAGGCGAGCACGATCTCGAGCCCGCTGGTGAGAAAGAGGAAACAGACGACCGCGGCGACAATGAACGCGATGACCTGGTTGCGGGTGACGGAGGAAACCGCAGCGCTGATCGCGAGGTAAGCGCCGGACATGAGCAAGCTTCCGACGTAGCTCGCGACGATGACGCCGTTGTCGGGGTTGCCGAGATAGTTGACCGTCAGCCACATGGGGAAGGTGAGGGCAATGGCGATCCCGATGAACGCCCACGCGGCGAGAAATTTTCCGACCACTGCAGCCGCCGTCGGAATCGGGAGGGTAAGCAGAATCTCCATCGTGCCGGTCTTCCGCTCTTCGGCCCAGAGCCGCATGGCCACGGCCGGAATGAGGAACAAATAGATCCAGGGATGGAAGAGAAAGAACGACTGCAGGTCCGCCTGGCCGCGCGTGAAGAATGCGCCGAGGTAGAACGTAAATGCGCCGCTGAGCCCGAGGAAGATCACGATGAACACGTAGGCGAGCGGCGTCGAGAAATACGCCGCGAATTCGCGGCGGAAAACCGGAAGTGTGTTCGTGAAGGCCTGCATCGCACGCGCTTTCTATGGTTCGAGGGTGAGCCGGCGGAACACGTCGTCGAGCCGGCCTTGCAGGACCCCGATTTCATCGACGGCCAAGGCTCGTTCGGTCAAGCGTTGGCTGACATCGACGATGATGGCGCGCCCGCGGCTGGGGAAGACCACCAAGGTGGTCCGACCGTCGCTGTCTTCCTTGTGCTCGACGCGCGCCACGTCGGGCACCGATTCGATGGCTGTCTTCACTTGCCCTGCGCGCGCGCGGGGCACGCGGATGCAGACGGCGTTGTGCGTCGGGGCCTGCGCGAGCAAATCGCCGGGCGTCCCGTCGAACACGATCTTGCCCTGCGCGATGATGACGGTCCGCGTGCAGATCGCCTCGACTTCCTCGAGGATGTGCGTGGAGATCACGATGGCCTTGTCCTTGGCCATATTGCGGATCAGCGATCGCACTTGATGCTTTTGATTGGGATCGAGACCGTCGGTCGGTTCGTCCAGGATCAAGACTTCGGGATCGTGCAAGATTGCCTGCGCGAGTCCGACGCGGCGCCGGTAACCTTTGGAAAGCGTCTCGATCGGCCGGTAAAACACGTCCTCGATCTCGACTTTCGCGACCACGTCATCGATCCGCTGCTGCCGTTCGGGCGCTTTCAGGTTGCGGACGTCCGCGACGAATTCGAGGAAAGCCGCCGGCGTCATGTCGCCGTAGAGCGGCGTCCCCTCCGGCAGGTAGCCGATCTTTTTCTGCGCTTCGAGGGTGTCGTTGACGACATCGTGTCCGGCAACCGAGGCTGATCCGGCGCTCGGCGGCAGGAAGCCCGTCAACATTCGCATGGTTGTGGTCTTGCCGGCGCCGTTGGGCCCCAGGAATCCAAGCACTTCGCCGCGGTTGACGGAAAACGAGATGTTGTCGACCGCGGTGATCGGCCCAAACCGTTTGGTGAGACCGGAGAGGTTTATCAGCTCGCTCACGATTGTCCCAGACCTAGGATGAGGGCAGATCAATGCCGTATAAAACGGTAGAAAATCAAGACATTATTATGGCGCCATCCCGCGAGTTGGGCGGAACGGCTGCCGCTTGAGGCGACAATCTAAAGGGCTTTGCCCGAGTTGCAAGGGCAAGGAAGGCAGGTCAAGCAGGTCAAGTCTTCCGCCGTTCCTGGCGAAGAATGTAGATCCCGCTCGCGGCGATCGTCATCATGCCCAAGACGGTCCAACGGTCGGGCAAGTCGCCAAACAGGACGAACCCGTAACCGGTCGCCCACACGAGCCCGGTATAGATGAACGGCGACGCCGTCGAGGCCGACGCCCATTGGAAGGCCTTGATCTGGGCGAAGTTGGCCCAGAAGCCGAGACAGCCCATGAGGATCATCAACGCCCACCCCGCGAGGTCGGGCGTCACCCACACGAACGGGACGGCGAGCGAATAGACGACGACGCCAACGAGGCTCGTATACACAAGGATCGTCAGGGTCCCTTCGGTTTGGCTGAGCTTGCGGGTCGTGATGTGCAACACGGAGGTGGAAAGCGCGCTGCACACCGGCAGGAGCGCCGCCCAATGCATGGTGCCCGTTCCGGGCCGGATGATGATGAGCGCGCCAAGAAAGCCCGCGATCACTCCAATCCAGGTTCGCACCCCGGCGCGCTCGCCGAGCCACGGGGCGGCCAAGGCCACGACGAAGAGCGGCGAAAGCAGATGAATGGCGCTCGCGTCGGCGAGCGGGATGAATCCGACGGCGGTGAAAAAGAATCCGAGAGAGACAACCTGAGTGGACGACCGCAGAAGGTGCAAACCCAGCCGCTTTGTGACGAACAGCGAGGGAAGGCGGGGCCCTATCAAGGGTGCGAGGCATGCCGAGTGGAAGGCCAGCCGGGCCCAGACCACTTGAATCATCGGGTAGTCGAGAACCAGAACCTTGCCTGTTGCTTCCATGCCGGTGCCGGCGAGCATGGCGAGCACCATCCAGAGGATGCCGCGAACGTTGTCTGGAAGGCGCGGAGCTGACGTGCGAGGTGGCGCCATTGTCTCCCGATCTCCGCTACGGACGGTCGCGCGCTCTATGCCGCGCGCCGACGCGCCGCCCGGTGAAGGATATAGAGACCGCTGCCGGCGACCAGAATTGCGCCCGCCAACACGTAAATATCGGGAAGTTGGTCCCAGATCAGATAGCCGACCACGACGGCCCACAGAAGCTGCGTGTAGGCGAACGGCGTCACGACGGCGGCCTCGCCGTACCGGTAGGCGAGAATGAGCAGATAGTGACATGCCCCGAACATCGTCCCCGCTGCGACAAGGAGACCGAGATCGAAGGCCGTCGGCGTTGTCCAGCTGAAGGGCAGGGTCGCGCCGCTGATCAGGAACATAATCGTAAAGGAATAGAAGAGGGTGCCGGCGGCATTCTCATGCGGGATGATCCGCCGGGTGAAGACATCGCGGAACGCGCCTGTCACCGCGCTCACCAGCGGGATGAGCATCGCGAGCTCGAGGGAGACGCCGGGCCTCAGCATCACGAGCACGCCGGCGAACCCCACCATGACGGCGGTCCAACGCCGCCAGCCGACGGATTCGCCCAGCAGCGGAGCTGCGAACGCCGTCACGAACAGGGGCGCCGTGAACGAAGCCGCGATCGCGTCGGCGAACGGCAGCAATTTGAGCGCAATGACGAAGATCAGCGTGGCGCCCGTGACGAGCAGGCCGCGCAGGATCTGACTTGCCGCGCTGTTGGTCCGGAGGCAGGCCCGGCCGCCTGCGTTCCAGATCAGAAGGCCGATGGGGATGTAGGCAAACAGCGCGCGGAGGAACAGGATCTCTCCGACGGGATAGCCGGTCGTGAGCCACTTCATCACCGCATCCTGCGCCGTCGCGAGGACGCCGGAGACGACCATACAGACGATTCCCCGGACGGCCGTCGACGTCGACAACGCGGGTGCCATCGTGCGGTCCTGTCAAAAAAACACCCCCTCGGCGGCCGGCAGGGCCGCGCGGAGGGGGTGTTCAAATCCGCGCCGTTCAGACCTGGATGCCGTCGTCGGTCTCGGTCAACACTTCGCAGCCGCTGTTGGTGACACGGATGGTCTCGCTGAAGCCGACGTTGGCGACACCGAAGTGTTTCACGAGCGACGGCACGTGGAATGTCATGTTGGGCTCGAGCGGCCGGTTCTCGCCGCGCTGGAAGCCGATGATGTAACCCTCGCCCCAATCGGGCGGATAGTTGATCCCGATCGAATACCCGGCGCGACGATAGGTTTCGGCGTGCCCGGCGTCCTTCAGCACCTTGGCCCACCGATTCCACACTTCGCCCGGCGTGCGGCCCGGCTTGACCGACTTGAGATGGGCTTCCAGCGCGCGGCGCGACGTGTCGTACATCTTTTGAATGTGCTTCGGTCCCTTGCCGCCGACGAACGGGGTCCGCATGATCGCCGCGCCGTAGCGCTTGGTGACTCCCGGGAGCTCCAGCAGAACCGGGTCGCCCTTCTCGAGCCGGCGTCCCGCGTAGGTCGCGTGCGTGAAGCTTGTGCGAACACCCGAGCAGACGAAGGGCGGCAATCCCGGCCACTCGCCGCCCATGGCGGTGGCAACGCGGTTTACTTCCGCCGCGACGTCGTCTTCGGTCACGCCCTCGCGGATGACGCCGTAGGCTGCTTCCAGCGACGCGGTCGCGATCTTTCCGGCCTTGCGGATAAGCGCGATTTCGGCCGGCGACTTGATGACCCGACAGCGCTCCACCAGCATCGATCCGTCGACGAACTTGGCGTCCGGGAGCATCGTCTGCAGCTTCTCGTAATTCGCGACGGTGAGAAACCAGCTGATCTTCTCCACGCCGATTCGCGCACGCGAGAAGCCGTCCTTCTCCAAGGTCTCGGCGAACCGTTGCACCGGCAACACATCGTCCGCGTAGCTGTCGGACCGATCCAGGCACGAGGTCGCGAAGACGTTCATCTCTTCCGTCGCCCGGCAGACGATGATGGGATCGCCGTTCGCCGGAAGCATCAGGCACTGATGCGTGTAGTATCCAGGCGTGTTGTAGCCGCTCAGGTAGTACATATTCTCGGGCGTGTTGACGACGAGCACGTCGAGGTCGCGCTCGGCCATGAGTTTCCGCACGTTCGCCTGGCGCTTCTTGAATTCCTGCACCGAGAACGGGAGCTCGCGCTTGACGGCGCCAGCCTTTAGACCCGGAACCTTTTCCGACATTGGATGGATCTCCCCAGTGGATCGTTGTTTGACTCGACGAAGACGGGCTGAGACGCCCGTCGGACAGCGGCCTACTCTGTTTCCGGATGCCGGAGGGAGTCAAGCGCTAGCATGGATTGTGCGCGGACGCCGCCGAGGACAAGCTTACCTTCGACATTCACCGCGGAGGAGCCGATGAATGCGAAACGACCTGAACGAATTCGATTGGGACTGCGCCGGTATGGCGCAAACGTGACATTGAAGCTCCGGTGGGATCGCTCGCCCGCGACATGCGAAGCCCTCGTCCGCCGTCTTCCGGTCGAGGAACAGGTTTGGCACGCGAAGTATGCGCACAACGAGATCTATGTCCTCGTTGAAGCGTGGCAAGCCGACCCGGCGCATGAGTGGATGTGCGCGTATCCGGGGCCGGGCGATCTGATGTACATCCCGCACCCGCCGGGCCTTCTTCCCAAAAAGACCGGCGGACCGGTGCGGCTTGTCGATCTGGCCTTCTTCTATGAGCGCGGGAACAACCTTTATGGACCCGGCGGTCCCGCCATCGGGAACATCGCCGCCACGATGACCGATATCGAGGAAACAGAAAAGATGGCGGACGCTTGCCAGGAGGTCTGGTTCTCCGGGCTCAAGGGTGAGTCGATGTATATCGAGGCGATCGGCTGAAGAGGTTTTCTTGACCTTTGTCGATTTTGCACGACAAAGTAACGTTGAAGGCAAGGAGAGGAAGAACGCCAATGGCGCGGAATGGATACAATGTCGTCGACAGCGACCTCCACGTGATGGAGCCGCAAAATCTGTACGTCGATTACCTGGACCCGAAGTTTCGCAATAGTGCCCCGCGCTGGGTCGGCGACATTGAGATCTGGCCCTGGGAGATTCCCGGCACCAAACCCATCGATGCCCGCTGGGCGCGCCAAGACGTGCAATCGCGAAAGCTCCTCGCCAAGCGGAAAGCCAAGTACTACCCCGACGAGATGAAGGGCGACGGCTACACGCCGCAGGTCACGCTCAAGGCCATGGACCGCGAAGGCATCGACGTCGCCATCGTCTTTCGAACCTATGCGCAGATGACGATCAACGTGGAGGGGCAAGACCCGGCCTACACGCTCGCGCTCTGCCAGGCGTTCAACAATTGGCTCAAGGACTATACGCACGTGAGCCCGAACCGCTTCAGAGGCGCGGCTCTTCTTCCCATGAACGACATTCAAGCCGCTGCAAAGGAAGCGGTGCGCGCCGTCAAAGAGCTCGGCATGGTCGCCGTGACGCTCAGCCCGTCTGTGCTCGACAACCGGATGTTCCACGACCCCGAATGCGACCCCCTGTGGGCCACGCTCCAGGATCTCGACATTCCGGTCACTTTCCACGATACCTCGGGCGGCTTCTCGCCCCGCAATCCCGGCTACTGGTTTCGTGAACACCCGAACAACCTGGTGCTGACCCACGCGTTTTCGTTTCCGCTCACGCTCATGACAGCGGTTGGAAGCTTTACGGCCGGTGGCATCCTGGAGCGGTTTCCGAAGCTCCGCGCCGCTTTCCTGGAAGGCAACTGTTCCTGGCTACCCTGGCTCCTCTACCGCTTGGACGAGCAGTGGGAGATCTTCGGCGAGGGCCAGGACGTTCAGCTCAAGAAGCTGCCGAGCGAATACTTCAAGGCCCAATGCTTCGCTTCGGTCGAGGCCGATGGCGAGCAGCTCGATCACGTCGTCGAGACGATCGGCGATGACAACATCGTTCTCTCGACCGACTATCCGCACACGGATTCGAACTATCCTTTTGCCCTTGAGAGGTTTCTCGCCTACGACAAGGTGTCTGAATCGACCAAGAGAAAAATTCTTTGGGACAACTGCGCCCGTCTCTATAAGCTGAAAACGCCGCCGCGCACTGTCTCGTGACGGCGTTAAAGAAGCGTATCAAGAAAGGGGAGGTTTTCATGCGACGCACGCTGCTCCGCACTTTTTGTGCGGTTCTGGTTTTATCCGCCCTCGGACTTCTGTTTGCATCCAGCGTTCCCACGGACGCGAACGCGGCATCCCGACTTGAAGAGGTAAAGAAGCGAGGAAAGTTCCTCGCCGGCATCCGCATCGGCATGGCGCCCTACGGTCTGGTCGATTCCAGCGGTCAGACCGTCGGCTTCGAAATGGACCTCGCCCGCGAGTTTGCGAAGCGTCTCGGCGTCGAGCTTGAGACCGTCTCGGTGACCGGAGCGACGCGCGTTCCGATGGTCGAATCGGGCAAAGTGGACGCCACGTTCGGAGGCCTCGGGCACACGCGGAAGCGCGAGGAGACGGTCGACTTCACCATTCCCTACATGCTCGAGGGCGACAAGCTCCTGGTGAAGAAGGGGAGCCCCATCCGCAGCTACCGGGATCTGGTCGGCAAGACAGTCTCCGCTGCACAAGGCACGATCAGCGAAGAGGTGCTTCGCAAGGCCCAGCCGCAGGCGAAGATCGTCCGCTTCCAGGACCTCCCGCAGGCATTTCTCGCCCTCAAACAGGGTCTAGCCGATGCCTGGGTTTCCACCGACTTCGTCTTTTCCTCTTACGTCAATAAGAACCCCGGCGAGTTCGAGATCGTGGGTGAGTATCTCATCGAATATCCAATTGCGGTTGGTATCCCTGAAAACGATTCGAAATGGCGAGATGCGCTCAACCACATGCTCCAGGACATGGAAGAAGACGGCACATTCGCCAAGATCTTCGACAAGTGGATGG
Source organism: Rhodospirillales bacterium (assembly GCA_009694195.1). Taxonomy (GTDB): domain Bacteria; phylum Pseudomonadota; class Alphaproteobacteria; order Rhodospirillales; family SHVQ01; genus SHVQ01. The sequence continues at coordinate 14,630 of SHVQ01000022.1, read as the reverse complement.
GCAAGGACAGCGAATACAAGCTGGATGTTCCGAAGCTCTCGCGCTGGCCGAAATAGAACACCTCAACGCCGAAGCAGCAGGGGCGCTCACCATCCGATGGTGGGTGCCCCTATTTCTTGAGTCTTATGTCGATCCCGTGGCCCGGGCCTGAGAGCCGATGCGCATCGACTGGCAGTTCCTTGTAAGCGAACGCGTTCTTGAGGCCGTCTGGTCCGGCTTTCAATTCACGATTTCCGTCTCCCTTTTGTCCGGAATCGGCGGTCTCCTGATCGCTATCGTGGTCGCGTTCCTGCAAGTGAGCGGCCGCGGATGGCTGGGACGAGCCGGGCGGGGTTACGTCGCGGTGTTCCGCAACATCCCGCTCATCGTTCAGCTCTTCTTCTGGTATTTCGGCCTGCCGATGATTGTTGTCCCCCGCGAGCTGCCGTTTCTCATCGCAGGGAATTACGAAGTCACGGTCGCAACGCTCGTCGTTTCTCTCTACGTCGGCGCCTACGCGGCGGAAGTGATCCGGGGCGGCATCGAAGCCATTCCCTACGGACAATTCGAAGCGGCGTTGGCGTCGGGGTTGAACCAGCCGCAGGCCTTTCGCTACATCATCGTCCCGCAGCTTATTCCGATCGTGCTGCCCGGCATGACCAACGAAGCCATCAACGTTGTGAAGAATACATCGCTCACGATGGCGATCGGCGTCCCTGAGCTCACGTCGCAAGCCCAACAGATCGAAGCCGAGACGTTTCGCGGGTTCGAAGCCATGACCGCGGTCACGCTCGCCTACATCCTCGTGAGCGGATCGATCTTCGCAATCATGGCGGGGCTCGAACGGCTCGTTCGTCGCGAGACATAGGGCAGGATCGAAGTGCGCGTCATCATCGACAATTTCGGCTTCTTTATGCTGGGCCAGTTTCCGAAGGGCCCGATCGGCGGCTTGGCGCTCACGATTCTTCTGGGCCTCTATACGGGGATCTCGGCATTTTTCGTTGGCATCGTCGTGGCGTCCTTGTCCGTGGTCCCCTTCGCACCGTTGCGATGGCTCGGCCGCGGTTTCGTCATGCTCATCCGTTGCGTGCCGTCACTCGTGTTTCTCTTCTGGATGTATTTCATGCTGCCCCGATTGCTGCGGACCGAGCTATCGGGGATGCAGACGGCCTGCCTCGCACTCACGCTCTACCACGGCGCCTACATGGCGGAGGACATTCGCGGCGGCATCCTCGCCGTCGCTTCGGGCCAATGGGAAGCCGCCCGCTCGACCGGGCTCAACGGAGCGCAGACCTTCCGGTTCGTCGTCATGCCGCAGGCCATCCGGGCGATCGTGCCGGCCCTCATCAATCGCTTCGTCAACCTGTTCATGTACACCTCGATCGTCGCCCTGATCGGCATCTTCGACCTGATGTATGCGGCTATCGCCGTCAACAACCGCGACCTCATCTATCCGCTGCAGATTTTCGGCTTCGTCGGCGCCGTGTATTTCGTCTTTTGCTATGGGATCACGAAAATCGGTCGTATCCTGGAACGACGGTGGGATTGGGCGCCGCGGATCAAGACATTTACCGCCGCCGTCTGATCGTTCGATAAAAAATCCATCCAAGGAGAGGAAAGACGTTGTGGATGCCCGTGTCGAAAAGATCGAAACCTACGCTGAGAAACTAGCGTCGTATGTCTTGGGCCTCAAGTTCACGAGCCTGCCCGAAAAGGTTATCGGTCATACCAAGCTCGTGTTGATGGATGCAATCGGCTGCGCGATCGGTAGCGCGCGTCTCAACAAGGCCTGGTGCATGGCCGCGCTGAAGATGGCCCGCGCGCAAGGCGGCGCCAAACAGTCGACGATTTGGCATTTCGGCGACCGCGTGCCGAGCCTGAACGCCGCTTTCGTCAACGGCGTGTTCGCTCACGCCCTTGATTTCAGCGACGATCTTGCCGGCGTTCAGATCGGCGGCATCGTCCCGACCACGGCCTTTGCGATCGGCGAAGCGGTGGGCGCATCAGGAAAGGAGATCATCGTAGCGACGGTGGTCGGCTACGATCTCGCGGGCCGCCTGGCCGAGAGCATGGATTCCCAGGGCCTTTACATCATGGGCTTGCAGCCGACGGCCATGCTCGGCGGCTTTGCGGCCGCCGCGACGGCCGGGAAACTCTTGCGGCTCACGCCTCCGCAACTGACGAGCGCCTTCGGCATCGTTGCCAGCTATGCCGGCGGCACCATCGAATTTTTGAAAGAGGGCACGGACACGAAGCGCATGCACCCCGGAAAGTGCGGGCAAAGCGGCGCGCTCGCGGCTTACCTCGCCAAGGGCGGCATGACCGGACCGCGCACGATCTTCGAGGGCGACTACGGGATCTTCAAGGCCTACTCGGATAACCCCAACCTTCCGAAGCTGTTGGAGGACCTCGGCAAGCGCTTTGACGTCCTGGACACTTCAATCAAGCCGCTTCCCATGTGCGACGGGAACTTCGCGCCCCTCGAGGCGGCACTTGCGATCGTGCGCGACAACGGGCTCGCACTCGACGAGATCGAGAGTCTTTCCTTCCGAATGATCCCGAGCTTGATTCCCTACGTGATCAATTTTCAAGGCGAGACGGAGCGAAAATATCGCCCGATCACCGAGCTCGATGCTCAAATGAGCATCCCCTACACGATCGCCGTCGGGCTTTTGAAGGACGGCAAGGTGCGGATGGAGGACTTCCATCCGCGGAATTACAAGAATCCCAAGATTCAAGCGCTTGCCGACCGCATCGCCGCGGAAAGCGCGCCCGACTTGTCGGCCGGAACGCCAAGGCGTCCGATCACCATGCCTGCCGAAGCGACCCTGAAGACCAAGAGCGGCCGAACCTTTCAAAAACGAATCGATCGCCACAAGGGCGACCCGCGCAACCCGCTGTCGGAGGCCGAGTTGATCGAGAAGTTCGGGGTGTGCGTGAAGGGGAGCCTCTCCGAGGCGAAGAAGCAGCGGGCCTTGGGATCAATTCTTTCGCTTGAAAAGGCGAAGGACATGAGCAAGTTGATGCGGTGCCTCGTGCGAAGCTGATCGCTTATTGCTGCGGACGGATCACGGGTCCCAAGTGCTGGCCACCGTCGATCAGGAGCGTCGAGCCGGTGACCGTGTCGCCCGATTCGATGAACCAGACGATGGAAGAGGCGATCTCTTCCGGTGGGATTGACCGCCCGAGGACGACGTTGCGCTCGTTCGCCGCCCACCCTTGGCGCACGTAGTCGTCACCCTTTTCCTTTCGGCCCCAGTCCGTCATGACGGTCCCCGGGCACACGGCGTTGACCCTGATTTCGGGGCCGAGCGCGCGCGCAAGACTGAGCGTCATTGTATTGAGCGCACCCTTGGACACGGCGTACGCCATCGAGGAGCCCTTTCCGTGGATGCCGGAGATGGACGAAACCATCACGACCGCACCTTGTTTGACCGCCCGCATATGCGGAACGACCGCGCGGGTCATTTGGAATGCGCCGAAGACGTTGACCCCGAAGATGTAGTGGAAGTCGTCGAGCGTCAGCCCCTCCAGGTTCGCCGGGTCGATATAGCGGGTCACGCCGGCATTGTTGACGAGCGCATCGATCCGGCCCCATCGGTTGACCGCCGTATCGGCGAGCCGGCGGCAGTCCGCGTCGAGGGCGACATCGCCCTGCACGGCCAGCGCTTCGCTTCCCGCGGCCTTGCAGGCGGCGACGGTCGCCTGGGCGCCTGCCTCGCTCGTGCGAAAGTTGACGACCACGCGGCATCCCTTTGTCGCAAGCAGCTTCGCCGTGGCGGCTCCGATCCCCGTGCCGGCGCCGGTAACGATCGCGACCTTGTTCTTTAGGTCCATCGCTATGGTTCCTTCGGCCGTGCACCGCGACCTTAGAAGGCCGGCTGTCGGCGGGCAAGGAATGCGAGATTTAGGTCAGCCGTTTGTCAGGTGCGGGATTGCTTGCAGGTTCCGCCCGGAACCGATTATTTTTGCTGCGGGGATTGTGGAAGTTCGGAAAGGCCGCCAGACAGGGGGTTCCGGACCATGAAATCGGGCTTCACGAAGACATCTTACGAAGTGCTTGTGAGCGATCGCGGGCGCTGGACCATCGACTCGGTTCATGCCGCGCGCACGCTTGCTATGGAAACCGCCGAGACCGTGCTCGCGCGGAAGCAGCACGAGGGTGTCAAAGTCACTGCCAAGAAGGACAGCTCGGCGGAAGAAAAGGTGATCTTCGAAGAAATTGTCGGCAAGGCCGAGAAGCCGATCTCGATCGCCCCCATCGACAAAGCACCCCTCTGCGGCACCCTCGACGAGTACTACCAGTTCAAATCGCGTCGAACGATCAGCCGGCTGCTCCGCCATTATCTCGACGAACATAGCCTCACAGCCCTCGAGTTCCTTTACAGCATCGGTCATCTTCGAATGCTGGAGCGGAGCGACGTCCTGTTTGTGGCGGCGATGCACCGTGTCGCCGGAATTCAGGCGAAAGTCACGGGCCAGCGACCGACCGACCGCCTGGATGAGCTTTATGCTGCATTCGCCAAAGTCAAGGAGAGGGCGAAAGGCACCGGCGATCACCAACGGGCCGACACTCTCCGCACGCGGGGCTTAAACGCCCTGCTCGATAATCTTCAGCGAACCGTGGCGGCCGAAAACCAAGATTTCCATCTCCTCGGCGCTCTCGCGGCTTACCTCGGCGACGGCAGCGACTGGAATGACAAGCTCGAATTGGTCCTCGATCTTGCCGAGGGGGCGTCGGGACCGCGAGCGCTCGGGGTCGTCGACGAGATGGTGGCCGAAATCCTCGATCCGGCGAGCGCGATCTTGGAGCTCCTGGGAGGACAAGCCGACGCCTTTTCCGCCCACCGGCTGCTCATTGCGCTGAGCCAGGGGGTGTGCAAGGTCCCCAAGTACGCGCGCCCGGGGGCCGCGAGACTCAACGACTTTCTCCGCAGGATCGATTTGCCGCAGACGAAACGCGTGCTTCTCGAGCGCGTCGCGCGCGAGCTCTCGAGCGTGCGGCCGCTAACGCGCGAAGGCGGAACCGTGGAGCGCAATGCGTTTGCCAATCTCGTATCCGATCTCCGCGAGCCTGCCGGACTGATCGGTGGGCCCGACATGTGCGAAGCCGTTACTCTCCGGGGCCGTCGCGCCCTGCGTGAAAACGATGCCGATGAGGACTTGACGATCGCCGACTCGATGGCCGGGTTGCTGGCGCTGATGTCAAGCCGCGCCGTGCAGATGGGCTACCTGCTCGATCTTGCCAAGTCGACGCTCGGAGAAAAGAACAAGGCCGCCGTGCTGGGCGCGCTTGCGTCGATCTTGAAGCAGGTCGCAGGGGGAGCGGCCCTGATCCATGCAAACGGGCCGGGCGCAACGATCGCGGAGGCGACCGCCGCCCTCAAATCGCGTCTCGATCCGCAGAGATTGCCGGACGAGTTGCTGCGGGGAATTGCCACAACCCTTGACCGATTGCTTGATCACGGAAAGTCCAACGGCCACGCGCCTCAGCCGAGCGTGGCTTCAGTACGGCGACCCGTCAAGCCAGAGATCCAAGCCCCGAAATCGACAGACGAGACGTCGAACCGAAAAGTATACCCGGCGGGAAGTCTCATATTCTCCGAGGGCGACCCGGGCAACGCGGCTTACCTTGTTCATTCGGGCAAGGTCCAGATATTCCACAAGAAGGGAACCCAGGAAATTCCGCTCGCGGTTCTCGGACGCGGCGAGATTTTCGGCGAGATGTCCCTGGTCGACAACATGCCGCGCATGGCATCCGCACGCGCGATCGAGGAGAGCGATCTGACCATCATCACCGACGAAATGCTGAAATTGAAGGAACGCTTGGAAAAGCTCGAAAAGTCCGATCCCATCCTTCGAAAGATCCTTGGCGTTATGGTCAACCGCCTGCGCAGCAGAACGTGACTGTGCCCGCTGCGCGCCGGCTGTGGATGGGGCTGGCGACCGCCCTGGGCCTTCGGCGTTTGGGCTTCTTCATCCCGTACCGCTACGCCCGCGGCGTCGCAGACCCGGCCCGAGATCACGCCTATCCCGAACTGGCGAAGCTTTTTCACGCCCGCGAGGAGACCTTTCTCGCAGTCCTTGCCGCGATCTCGCAGTTTGCCGACGACCTGAAGAGGATCGGGTCCGAGCCTCCGCCGGCACCCAGGTGGAACCAGGACTGGTTCCCCCGCCTCGATGCCGCAGCAGCATACGCGTTTGTCCGCGGCCATTTTCCCGCCCGGATCGTCGAGGTCGGATGCGGACATTCGACGCGCTTTCTCGCCCGTGCCCTCGCCGATTCAAGACATGCCGCGACGATCACCGTGATCGATCCGGGCGACGGCAGGCGGCTCGGGGGGCTTCCGGTCGAGTGGCTTCGTGTGGCCGTCCAAGAGGCCGGTCTTGCTCCGTTTGCCGTGCTCAAGCCGGGCGACATTCTGAGTTTCGATTCGAGCCATATCCTCATGCCGGGAACGGACGTCGACGTTCTCGTGAATCGGGTGTTGCCGATGATCCCCGCGGGCGTTCTCGTCCACGCACACGACATCTTCTTGCCCGATGGTTACCCCGCCGGCTGGCAATGGCGAGGCTATAACGAACAGACCGGAATCGCTCCCCTCCTTCAAGGAGGCGGTTACGAGATCCTGTGGTCGAGCCGTTACGTCGCGACCCGGATGGCGAAAGCGCTTGAGGGAACCGTCATCGAAACGTTGCCGCGCGTTCCCGGAGCTTTTGAATCAAGCCTGTGGCTCAGAAAACGAGCGACGTGATCCCTATTCGTAGGGATCCGCAGCGTCGCGCAGCCCGTCGCCGAGGAAATTAAAAGCGAGCACGACGATGATCACCGGCATCATCGGCATGAGAAGCCACGGGTAAAGAGCGACCGCGTTGATATTCTGGGCTTCCACCAGCAGAACGCCCCAACTCGTGATCGGCGGGCGCAAGCCGAGCCCGAGGAAGCTCAGGGCCGTCTCGCCCAGGATCATCGACGGGACGGAAAGGGTCGCGGATGCGATCAGGTGACTCATGAAATTGGGAAGCAGATGCCGACCAATGATGCGGCTCGGCTTGGCGCCCATGAGGACGGCCGCCGTGCAGAAATCCTCTTCGCGAAGGGCCAGCAGCTTGGACCGCACCGCTCGGGCGAGGCCCGGCCAATCGAGCAGGCCGAGAATGATCGTGATGCCGAAGTAGATGAGAATAGGGCTCCAGTTGACGGGCAGGACGGCCGAGAGCGCCATCCAGAGGGGCAGCTCGGGCAAAGACCGGAGGACTTCGATCACCCGCTGCACGCCTGCGTCCACCCAGCCGCCGAAGTAGCCGGCGGCACCGCCGATCGTGATTCCGAGGGTGAAGCTGACGGCGATCCCGATCAAGCCGACGGTCAATGAAATCCGGCTGCCGTAGATAACGCGCGAGAAAACGTCCCGCCCGAGGCGATCGGTGCCGAGGAGAAACATCGTTCCTCCTTCCGCCGGGCAGACCAAATGCAAATCAGCTGAGAACAGGCCCCAGAACCGGTAGGGATCGCCACGGCAGAAGAAGCGGAGCGGCTGCACGTTCGTCGTATCCTCCATGTACTCCCGCTTCAGATTCTCCATGTTGAGATTGAAGTGGAGACCGTAGACGAAGGGACCGACGAAACGTCCGTCATGAAACAGCCGCACTTGCTGCGGCGGCGCGTAGATGAATTCCGTATTGCGGGAGTGCAATTCGTAAGGCGCCAGGATCTCGGAGATCAGAATCGACGTGTAAGCGATCAAAAGAACGATCAGCGAAACGACCGCGATTCGATGTTCGCGAAAGCGCCACCAGATGATCTTCCATTGGGGCGCCATGTAGTAGCGCTCCTGCTCGGGCGTCAACGTCTCGATCGAGTAGGGATTGAACGGCTCCCGGTTGACGTAATGAGCAAGGCGGTCGGTCATCGTCGCGCGCCTCCGCCCAAGCGGATGCGCGGGTCGAGGACTGTCAACAGAACGTCAGAGAGGAACATTCCGATGACGGTGAGAGCCGAGAGGAACATCAGGAAGGAGCCTGCAAGGTACATGTCCTGGCTTTGCAGCGAGGACAGCAGCATCGGCCCGGTCGTCGGCAACGACATGACGGCCGACACGATCACGGAGCCGGACACGACGTGCGGGAGCAGGTTGCCGATGTCGGCGACGAACGGGTTGAGGGCCATGCGCAGCGGGTATTTGAGCAAGAGTCTCCCCGGCGGGAGCCCCTTTGCCCGTCCCGTCACCACGTACTGCTTCTGAAGCTCATCGAGAAGATTGGCGCGGAGCCGCCGGATCATGCCGGCCGTCCCCGAGGTTCCGATGACCGCGACCGGCACCCACAAGTGTTCGAGCACCGACAGCATTTTGTCCGTCGACCATGGCTGATCGAGGTAGACGGGGTCCATCAGCCCGCCGATGGATGTGCCGAACCATACGTTTGCAAAATAGAGAAGGATCAGGGCGAGCAGGAAGTTCGGGGTTGCGAGCCCGAGAAAGCCCAGAAACGTGAGGCCGTGGTCGCCCCAGCTGTATTGATGGGTTGCCGAATAGATGCCGATCGGGAAGGCCACCACATAGACAAAAAGAATCGTCGCGACGTTGAGGATCGTCGAAAGGAGGAGGCGGTCTCCGACGATGTCGGCGACAGGCAAGTTGTATTCGAACGAGTATCCGAGGTCGCCTTGGAGGAGTCCGAAGACCCAGATGGCGTATTGCTCGATCATCGATTTGTCGAGCCCATACTGTTGGCGAAGAAACTCGATCTTTTGCGGGTCGACGAGCTCGCCCTGGCTCTGGAGCTCTGTGATGTACGTCGTCAGATAGTCGCCGGGTGGAAGCTGGATGATGACGAACACGAGGGTGCTGGTCACGAGGAGGGTGACCAGCATGGTGAACAAACGGCGGGCCAAGTAGTGCAGCATGCGCGCTACTTGCGCCCACTCTCGGCCGTTTCGGTCTGCGTCGAGAACCAGAACGTATCGGGTCGATAGATTCCAAAATGCGCTCCCGGATCCCAGTTGTAGACGCCCTTCTCCGGCACGTTCCGCATGCGCTTGTTGACGACGACCGGTTGGGGCACCCCCGAGACGAGACCGATCGTGAAAACCTCATCCGCATGGACGGCAAGCATCCGATGCCAGATGTCGGCGCGGGACTCGCGATCCTTCGCGGCGATCCAGGACTCGTACAAGCTCATGAGGTTCCGCGCCGGCTCGAGATCGACAGGCTCGCCCGCCTTGCCGTACGTGGAGAAGTGCTGACCCCATTTCGGCCACTGGAGCTGCTCCTGACTCGTGGGAGCCAATTCCTGGGGCGATGTATCGGGAGTCGGGATGCCGTTTTCCAACCCGTACCAGATGGACATCAGGGTCGACCCGGCGAAGATCCGGTTCCGGAATACCTCCCGCTGCATCGGCTTGATGAAGACCTTGATTCCGATCTTGAACCAGTTGTCCCGGAGGAGCTCGAGCACGTCGGTCTGCTCCACTTCTTCGCCGGCGGTTTCGATGATGAGCTCCATGGACCGCCCATCCGGGAGAAGGCGGATGCCGCGGCTGTCGCGCTTCGTGAGACCGATGCGGTCGAGGATCGCGTTCGCCTGGTGCGGATCGTGGACGGCCCACTTCGTCGTGTATTCGGGCCGGTGCAGATGGCTGCTCGGCAATACCGTATTGTTGCTTTCGATGGCAAGGCCGAAAAAGATCACCTGATTGATTTCGCGCCGGTTGATCCCGAGCGAGAGAGCCCGCCGGAAATCAACGTTCCGAAACAGCGCACGCCATTCCGGATCGGTCGTGTTGAGGTTCGGGTAGAGCGCGACCTGTGAGCCGCGAGCGGACTTCCAAAGACGGACGACATAATTGTTCGTCTTCTCTCCTTGTTTCAAGAACGTGTAGTTATTGAACTGAAGATTTCGCGCCTGGAGGTCGGTTTCTCCGGCGCCTACTTTCGCCGGGATCAGCTTCGCGCTTGCGATAACGATCTCAACCTCGTCGATGTAGGGAAGCTGCCTACCCTCCGCATCGACGCGGTGATAGAAGGGATTGCGCGCGAAGATAAACCGGTCGGCGGGCGGTTTCGTCCGCAAAACCCACGGGTCTAGCGTGGGAAGCTCGGGGTTCTCGTTGCGGTATTGACGGCCCATGTGGAATTGCAAGGCTACCCAATTGCGCTGGCCTTCTTCCTTGATCTTCTTTTTGAGCGTTTCGGGATCGGCATGGCGGGTGTGGAACTGCTTCAGGTAGTGGGCCGGCCGATATATGTAAAGAGGCGCGGCTCCAGCGAGTTCCGGCAGAAAGAACGGGTTCGGCTTCGACCACGAAAACCGGACGGTCCGTTCATCGATGACCTCGAACCGCGCGACCTCGCCGTCGACCACCAGACTGGTCGGAGGACCGGCCGGCGACAGCTCCTTGTTCATCACGATGTCTTGCCAGTAATACCGGAAATCCTCCGACGTGAACGGCTGACCGTCGGACCATCGGTGACCGGGACGCAAGTGCAAGGTGAAGATGCGGCTTTCTTGGGCGTCAACACGCTCAAGCAGGTCAGGCACGATATTGAGGTCGCGGTCGAAACCGACCAGCCGCGCATAGCCGTAGACGACCATCATCCGAATGTCTTTCGGGCTTCCCATCAGCATCCGGATGCGGCCGCCGTATTGCCCATGAGACTGCGCCGCCTGATCCAAACGCACAACGGAAGGCACGGCGGGCACGCGCTGTTCAATGCCCGGAAGCTTGCCGGAGGCAACGTCGCTCGCGAGCGACGGTGGCTCGATCAAGGTGCGTGGGCGCTGACTTGCAACGGCCGAGGATGTGACCGTCGCGACCGCAAGCAGTGCGAGGACGGGGGCTCGGAGAAATGTCACTGCGCGGATCACGACGGGCGGCCTTCAGGCTGCGGCGCCCGATGGGCGCGCACGAAATGACCGTCGCCGACGTCGATGAAGGGCGGTTCCGTGCCGTTCTCGATCCCGAAAGGCGGCGGCCAACGGGTGGGGTCCGAAGCGCGGTCCTCCATCAAGGCGTCGAAATCGAGGCGCCGGCCGGGGTCGGGATACGGCACCGCAGCCAGCAGTTGGCGCGTATACGGATGAACCGGATTTCGAAACAGCCTTTCGCGCGATGCCATCTCGACGAGTCGTCCCGCGCACATGACGGCGATGCGGTCGGAGATATAGTCGACGACGGCGAGATTGTGGGAAATGAAAACGTACGTAAGGCCAAGCTCGGCCTGCAGGTCCTTCAAGAGGTTCAGGATCTGCGCCTGCACGGAAACATCGAGCGATGAGACGGGCTCGTCGCAGAGAAGGAGCTCCGGCTGCAGGGCGAGCGCCCGTGCGATTCCGATCCGCTGACGCTGGCCACCCGAAAAACTGTGGGGAAACCGATTGAGATAACGTGGATCGAGGCCGACGAGCGACATGAGTTCCACGGCCATTTCGCGTCGATATTCGGAATCTCCGATTCCATGGATCACGAGCGGCTCCGAGACGATCTCATACACGGTCATGCGCGGATTGAGAGCGCTAAACGGATCCTGAAATACATACTGAATTTTTCGTCGGAACGACACCAATTCGGCCTGCGAGAGCCCGAGGATGTCGACCGGAGGATCATTGAAGTTAACCACGACTTGGCCGGAATCGGCATCCAAGGCTCGCAGGATGATTTTGGAAAGCGTCGTCTTGCCGCATCCGCTTTCGCCGACAAGACCGAGGCATTCGCCGCGATTGACGTGGAAACTCACATCGTTGACCGCACGGACCGAAGCCTTGCCATCAAGGGCGAGAAGGCCGGCGCCCTTCCGCGTGCCAAAGCTCTTCATGACGTTGCGTACTTCAAGAAGCGGGCGTGCGCCTTCCGAGGTAGTGTGTTGCTGTTTCTTCTTGGCTCTGAGGAGGCGGCCCGTCGTGAACTCGATTTCGCGAAGGGGCTTCAGGCGCTCTCCCGGTTTCATATCGAAATGCGGTACCGCATTGAGGAGGGCTTGGAGATACGGGTGCGCCGGGTGGCCGAAGATATCGTCGAGTGTGCCGCTTTCCATGACCTTGCCGTGATAGGCAACGACGATTTCTTCGGCGACGTTCGCGACAACGCCGAGGTCGTGGGTGATGATGAGGACGGCCATCTGAAGCTCTTGCTGGAGATCGCGAATCAACTTCAGGATCTGGGCCTGAATGGTGACATCGAGGGCCGTGCTCGGCTCGTCGGCGATGAGGAGCGCGGGGCGGCAGACGAGGGCCATCGCGATCATCGCGCGCTGGCGGAGGCCGCCCGAAAGCTCGAAAGGATACGTATCGTATGCGGCGGCGGGATCCGGAAAGCCGACCATCCGGAGCATGTCGATGGAGAGCTCGCGCCCTTGGGCGGCCGACATGTTGCGGTGGAGGAATAGGGCTTCGCTGACCTGGTCCCCAATGGTGTGCAACGGCGAGAGCGATGTCATCGGCTCCTGAAAGATCATCGACATCCGGTTGCCTCGCAACGCGCGATAGCCGGGACTGTCGGGATCAAGCGTTGCAAGGTCGAGGCTCTGCGGATTTGCTCCGCCATCGGGCCTTCCGCGGCCGGCAATCGGATCGGTCCACAGGATCTCTCCTCCGGTGACGTGGGCGGTTCTGGGAAGGATGCCCATGATCGCCTGAGCCAAGACCGACTTGCCGGATCCCGATTCTCCGACCACGGCGACCGTCGATCCCGCGCGGATTCGAAACGAAATACCGTCAAGGGCGCGAATGACGCCGGCGCGCGTATGAAACTCCACACTGAGATCGTGAACCCGAAGCAGATCGGTCATTGGCTATGTCGCCCCAGCAGGGGCCGATCTCCTACAGGCGATGGCGCCGACGAAGCAACGGAAATTCCAAGAGCGGCAAGGTTGGCGGTGCTCGGGCGATCGAGCCGCACGCCGTTGGATGTTGCCGCCGATGCGGCTTGTGCGGCGATTGCCTGGAAGCCGACCAGACCGGAGTCGACCCGCATCCCGTGCCACGGCGCCGATCGACCGTCGGAGACCCTCAGCTCCAGCCACCCCGCCGACCGGTCCCGCGTCACCGAATAGTGACGGAGCGTCATCCGGCGCATATCGCGCCACCGGAGGCGAGTCGGCAGCGGCCCTCGGCGCGCCACTCCGTCACCGTCGACCTCGATGCAGGTCAGGCTCTGGGCCACGGCTCGCACTCCGTGCATAAGGAATAGGGCTCCAAGGGCGACCATTGCCGCCTGGGCGATGGCCCCGGCCTCGGAGAGCGCCGGTACTCCGACGGCGGCAAACGCCAAGCCAGCGAGGGAACGCAGGCCGTCGGCAAGAAGGGATCGTTTCGAATAGCCGTAGACTGCCATGGCTGTCATGCCGGAAATAGAGCGCGAGGGCTCATCCACTGCGCGGCCGGATGACGATGTGTTTCGTCCAGAAAGCGGCGAACGAACGCCCAACAGGCGCCGTCATGGACGCGATGGTGCGTGAGAAGCCCGGTCGCCTCGTCGGGGTCCACTCGTCCTTCGCGACGAGCTGCGAGGTGCTCGACAGCCAACGTCAGCGCCGCTTGCTCTCCAACGAAAGTTCGCGCGCGCCAATTCACGATATCCATGTGAGTATTGTTCTGTTCAATTCCGGGCGCGGGAGCCGCGCTCTTGCGCGCGCAATAGGTGGAGAACCCTTTAAAGCCCGCTTCCGGAAGGATCGCGAGAAATTCTGAGTCGCAGCGGTTCCACGGCGGGACGAAGACCGGGAGTGCGCGGTCGAATGTCGATATTCGGCGCCAGCCCTCGGCAAGCTCGGAACGCATGACGGCCAGCGCGCGTCCCGGTCCGAACTCCGATTTCTTGGACGAGGCGGAAGCGTGGTTGCGGTGCATGAAGCCGTGTTGCAGGACAAATGCCGTCCGCCGCCGAGCAAGATATTCCCGAAGCGACGGATGCAGAGACCCCGGGATGGCCGCGAGCCCGATCGATGTTTTTGTCATCTCGCTCATTTCGATCATCGTTTCGAGTTCCGGCGTGGCTTCAACGGCATCGTCATCCCGCCACCAGAAGGTGGCGACGCGGCCAAGGCTCTGCCAGGAGGCAAGTTCGCCAATCAATTGGTCCCATGTTGCCAAACGTCCCCGCTCCTGCTCCGTCGATCGCGCCAACGCGCCGATCATATGATCTCGGCCGCCTTGTCGACGTTCCTTTGGTCCAATGGGTAGACGTCGAGCCGTAACTTTTCGGTCAGCCTGATTTCGTCGCTGCCGACCGCAAATGGCCGCGACATATTGCCCTCGATACGCTTGAGGACGTGCTGGATATCCGCCTCCGCGACGGCCCCTTTTGCGATGATACCGAATGCGTACTGATCGAGCCGGGCGACGGAATCTGACCGGCCCCCACTGGGTGGTCCAAGCTGAATGTTAGTGCATTGTTTCCTCCTTCGCCATTGCCGGCTGTAGGTGGAGCGTAGCGGAGCCGGAAGGCGGCAATGGCGGTATCGCGGTTTCCGGGGCCGGCGGTCGGTAGCCGAGGCTGCTGTGCGGGCGGATCGTGTTGTAATGCCGCCGCCAAGCCTCGATCAGAACTTTGGCTTCGGCCAGGCTGTAAAAGATCTCGCCATTTAGAAGCTCGTCGCGCAGCGACCCGTTGAAGCTCTCGTTATAGCCGTTCTCCCAGGGCGATGCCGGAG
>SHVQ01000021.1 GCA_009694195.1 Rhodospirillales bacterium | reverse complement strand
CCAAGCGCCGCTAATATTGACTCGTCATGCCCGCGCTTGTCGCGGGCATCCACGTCTTAAAAAAGACAATCAGTTCAAGGGCATGGATGGCCGGGACAAGCCCGGCCATGACCATGGGGACGGGTCAGTACCAAAGAGCGCTGGTATTATTCCCGGCCGTTCCGGAGCGGATATTCGACGAGGGCTTCGTAGTGGGGGCCTTCGTTTTTCGTGAAGCTTTCGAACAGCGTGAAATGGCCGACGTCGAAGCTGGGGCTCGAAAACCCGCCGTGGCTTTCGAGCCAGGCGCCGATCCTGGAGACGGGCGTGCTCTTCAGCCGGGCGAGGGTGACGTGCGGCTTGAACTTGCGCGGCTCCGGCTCGTGGCCGAGCCGGATGACCGCGGACTCTACCTTATCGTGCAGGTACTGGAGCGCATCGCACCGCTGGATTCCCGCCCACAGCGTGTGCACCTCGCGGCCACGGGTGAAATGGCCGATCTCGTTGAAGGCGAGCGCGAACGCGGGCGCCGCGATCTCGTGCAGCGCGCCCGCTACGTCCTCGGCCGCCGCGCGGTCAACCTCGCCGATGAAGCGGAGCGTCACGTGCATGTTCCCGGGCGCCGACCAGCGGGCGCCCGGCAACCCGAACCGGAGCATCGCAAGCCTGTCCCGCACAACAGGTGGAAGCGGAACGGCGACGAAAAGACGCATGAGCCCCTCCCCACACGTGTTCTTTTTCGGATCACAGGAAGAGCGTCAGCACGCCCGTGTAGCCGTAGATCCGCCCGTTGGAGATCTCGCCGCCGGCATAGAGGCCGACGAGCGGAATGTCGCCGAGCACGTCGCGGATCACCGCGGTCTCCAGGCCTTCCTCGCCGAACATGTTGGGCCCGCGCGCGACGCAGGAGAAATAGACGCCGCCCTTGATCCCGGATCGCGTGCGGCCCTTCAGGTTCTCGGCCATGGTCCGCAAATCCGTCTTCGCGCTGTCGGGATCGCGGCGGACGAACATCACGCTGTCGCCGTGGGCAGCGACGTCGCCGATGGCGACCCAGCCGCGCGCGGGATCGATGCCGATGAGGTTGCGGACCACGTAGTCGCCGGTATCCGATCCCTTCACCGGCAGCGCGGCATGGACGTGGCCGACGATCCGGCGGAGGTCGCGCGCGGCGAGGTCGCCGATATCCTCCTTGAAGACGTCGAGCGCGAGGCGGCCGTCCAGCGTGACCAGCACGTTGTCCATGCACTCGTCGACCACGTGCAGCGGCCCGATCGGGACGCAGCCCTGGCTCAAGCCCGTCGCCACCGGGATGTCGGGGGCGAACAGCACGCCCGAGACGCCGCCGCTGGTGATCGTCTCGGCGACCTGGTGGTTGGCCGCCCTGGACGACGTGAGCGCGCCGACGAGGAAGCCGCCGCGCGATTCGCCCAAGGATGATCCGCCGATCGAGAGGGAGAGCCGTTCGATCACCGCCGGCGTCTCGGCGTTGGTCGGATCGCCGTGCACGATCCCGAACGGCGGCGAGACCTGCTCGATCCACTTCCGGTGCTCGGGCGAGAGCCGGTCCGCGCGGGCGCGCAGGCTCGGGATCACCCGGAAGCCGTCGGCCGGCAGGCGCGCCACCATGACGGCGGCGGCCGGCCGATCGAAATATTCGAACCCGCGGGCGAGCACGCCCATGCCCGAGCCGCCGACCCAATGGGGAATGCCCGTCCGCCGGCGCAAGGTCTCCAGCATGGCGGGAAAGGAATCGACCAGGCGGTCGGTCACGTAGACGAAGCCGAGAGTGGCGCCCGAATTCGCTTTCGCGATCTCGTGGGCCAGCGTGTCAGCGACCTTGGCGCCGTCTTCGCCTTCGGCGTGCGCGACTGTGAACATGGGTGCCTCCGGCCGGTTCGGCCTCCCGACACTATAGATAGGCGCCGCCGTCCGATCATTCCATGAAAGGACGCCGAAGCGCGCCTGGCAAGCGAATCAGCGGACGCGCAGGAGAAGCGCGCGGACGCTGGGCACGATGCGCTGGACGATGACATCGACGCCCCGCGCGTTGGGGTGGATCCGGTCCTCCTGGTTGAGCTCGGGCACGGCGGCGACGCCTTCGAGGAAGAAGGGATAGAGGATCGCCTCGTGCTTCGCCGCGAGCTCCGGATAGAGGGCGGCGAAGGCGGCGCCGTACTCAGGTCCCAGATTGGGCGGCGCCCGCATGCCCGCGAGCAGGACGGGGATTTTCCGCTCGCCCAGGCGGGCGAGGATGGCATCGAGATTGGCGCCGGTCGCGCGGGGATCGAGCCCGCGGAGCCCGTCGTTGGCGCCGAGCTCGAGGATGACGGTGTCGGGCACGGGGTCCGACAGCATCCACGCGAGCCGCGCGAGGCCGCCGGCCGTGGTCTCGCCCGACACTCCGCCGTTGACGACCGTGGCCGCGACGCCCGCCGCCTTGAGCGCGGATTCGAGCTTGGCCGGAAAAGACTCACGCGCGGCGAGGCCGAACCCGGCGGCGAGGCTGTCGCCGAGCACGAGAATGCGAATGGGCTCCTTCGCCGCGGGCGGCGCGAGGGGGATCGACGCCGCGATCGACGCAATCACCAGGAGGAGATATCGAAAACGTGACCTTTGCATTGATCGGGTCGAGCCTATATTCCCTCTCACCGTGACGACATCAGACAGCAACCGCGCGCTCGCGATCCGGCTCGCGGGCATCCACCTTAGCCTGGAAAGCAGCGCGGGCCCGGTCAATATCCTGAACGGGATCGATCTCGGCGTGGCGGCGGGCGAGACGGTCGGCATCGTCGGCCCTTCGGGCTCGGGCAAGACGAGCCTCCTCATGGTCATCGCGGGCCTGGAGAAGCCGACGGCGGGCACCGTCGCCGTCGCCGGAATCGACACGACGCACCTCGGCGAGGACGCGCTCGCCCGCGTGCGCCGCGACCACGTCGGCATCGTGTTCCAGAGCTTTCATCTGATCCCGACGATGACGGCGATCGAGAACGTCGCCATCCCGCTCGAGTTCGCCGACGTCGATAACGCCTTCGACCGCGCGCGCGCCGAGCTCGCGGCCGTCGGGCTCGCGCACCGGCTTGGCCATTATCCCGGGCAGCTCTCCGGCGGCGAGCAGCAGCGGGTCGCGCTCGCGCGCGCGTTCGTCGCCGAGCCCGAGGTCCTGCTGGCGGACGAGCCGACCGGCAACCTGGATGCCGCGACCGGCGAGGCCGTGATGGACGTGCTGTTCGAGATGCACCGGCGCCGCCGCAACACCCTCGTCCTCGTCACCCACGCGCCCGAGCTCACGGCCCGCTGCACGCGCATCGTCGCGCTCGAGGACGGCCGCGTGCGCGACCAAGCCCGTCCCGCGGCGGCCGCGTCGTGAGCCGGATGCGGCTGCCGTTCACGCTCGCCCGGCGGGAGCTCCGCGGACACCAGCGGGGATCGCGCCTCTTCCTCGCCTGTCTCGCGGTCGGCGTCGCCGCCATGGCCGGGGTCGGCTCGTTCAGCGCCTCCGTGACGGAAGGCCTGCGGCGCGATTCCCGCAGCCTGCTCGGCGGCGACGTCGATCTGAGCCTGCACAATCTTCCGGCGCCAACCGATCACGTCGCGCGTCTCCGGAGCCGCGCCGCCGGCCTCTCCCGCGTGGTCGAGCTACGCGCGATGGCGCGGGCCTCCTCGGGCGACGGGCTTTCGATGGTCGAGCTCAAGGCCGTGGATGCGGCCTACCCCCTCGTCGGCGCGGTTACGCTCGATCCGCCCCGCGCGCTCGACGAGGTGCTGGCGACCCAAGACCGTCTCCACGGCGCGGCCGTCGATCCCAATCTGCTCGCCAAGCTCGGGATCGGCTTGGGCGGGCGCCTCATCATCGGCGTCGCCACGTTCGAGGTCCGCGCGGCCGTTCTCAAGGAGCCGGACCGGGTCGCGAGCGTGTTCAGCTTCGGCCCGCGCGTGCTCGTCTCCGAGGACGCGCTCCGGGCGACCGGACTGATCCAGCCGGGGAGCCAGGCGCATTACCACTACCGCATCGCGCTTCCATCAGGCGTCGCCGCGGCCGATTGGATCGGCGAGCTCAAGGCGATGTTCCCGGATGCGGCGTGGCGCATCCGCGGTGTCGGGCAGGCGGCGGAAGGAATCCAGCGGTTCATCGAGCGGATGACGCTGTTCCTCTCCTTTGTCGGGTTCGCGATCCTCTTGATCGGCGGCATCGGCGTCGCCAACGCGGTGAAGAGCTATCTCGACGGCAAGATCGGCACCATCGCCATCCTCAAATGCCTGGGGGCCGAGAGCGGGCTCGTGCTGCGTGCATATTTCCTGCAGGTCGCCGCCCTCGGATCGGCGGCGATCGTGATCGGTGTAACGCTTGGAGCAATCTTGCCGACTGCCGTCCTCGCCCTCATCGGCGACCGGCTGCCGGTCCCGCCGCAGCTCGGAATTTACGTCGGGCCGCTCGCGCTGGCCGGGCTGTTCGGCGCGTTGACGGCGTACACGTTCGCCATCTGGCCGCTCGCCGTCACCCGCAATGTCCGCCCGGCGAGCCTGTTCCGCGCCCGCGTCGCGCCCGCGGGCAAGCGCCCGCAAGCCGGCTTCATCTGGGCGGCCGCGCTCGGCGCCGCCGCCCTCAGCCTGCTCACCGTCATGAGCGCGAGCGACCGTGCGTTCGCCGCCTGGTTTCTCGCGGGCGCCGGGTTGACGCTGCTCATCCTTCGCATCGCCGCCGCCGTCGTCATGGCCGCGGCGGCGCGCCTGCGGCATCTTCGGGGCGCCGGGCTCCGTCTCGCGTTCGCCAACCTCCACCGCCCGGGATCGGTGGTCTCTGCCGTGATGGTGTCGCTCGGCACCGGCCTTTCCGTGCTCACCGCCGTCGTCCTGATCGAGGGCAATCTCGCCCGCGAGATCGACGAGCGGCTGCCGGCGACGACGCCCGCTTTCTTCTTCATCGACATCCAGCCGGACCAAGCGGAGGCATTCGACCGGGCGATCCGGTCGGTGCCGGGAGCCACCGGTCTGCAGCGCGTGCCGACGCTCCGCGGCCGCATCGTCCGCATCAACGGCGTCCCCGTTGAGCAGGCGAAGATCGATCCCGACTCCGCCTGGGCGGTGCGCGGCGACCGGGCGCTCACCTTCGCCGAACGGCCGCGCGAGGGGGCAAGGATGGTCGCGGGCGAATGGTGGCCGCCCGCCTACGCGGGCCCGCCCTTGATCTCGCTCGATGCCGGCATCGCCCGCGGATTCAGAGTGGGCGTCGGCGACACGCTCGCCTTCAACGTGCTCGGCCGCGAGATCACGGCCAGGATCGCCAACTTGAGGGAGATCGACTGGCGGAGCTTGCGCTTCGATTTCGCGGTGATCTTCGCGCCGGGCACGCTCGACGGCGCGCCCCACGCCCACATCGCGGCGGTGGAAGCCCCGCCCGACGCCGAGAACGCGATCGAGCGCGCCGTCGCCGACCGCTTCGCGAACGTGACGGCGATCCGGGTGCGCGAAGCGCTGGAGGCCGCGTCACGCGTGCTCGCGGGCGTCGCCTGGGCGGTGCGCGGCACGGCTGCGATCGCCATTCTGGCGGGCGCGCTTGTTTTGGCGGGCGCCATTTCCGCCGGCCATCGCCGCCGCGTTTACGATGCCGTCGTCTTCAAGGTGCTGGGGGCCACGCGCGGCCGTGTGCTCAAGGTCTTCCTCATCGAATACGGCGTGCTCGGGATCGCGACGGCGGCGATCGGCGCCGCCACGGGGACGCTGACCGGCTGGGCGGTCACCCGGTTCCTGATGAAGTCGAGCTGGACGTTCCTGCCCGGCACCGCGGTGGCGACCGCCATCGCCTGCCTCGCGGTCACGCTTGTCGTCGGATTCGCAGGCACTTGGCGCGCGTTGGGCGAACGGGCGGCTCCCCGGCTGCGCAACGACTGAGCGGCGGCGGCGGCCCCGCGCCCCATCTCTGCCCCATCTCTATTGAATTCCCAAGCGTTTGGGCCTTATATACGGACAAGCAGTGGGGGCAATTCCAGAGGCAAAAGCCCCGCTCGAAAACGGAGGACTTAATCATGGCACTCGGACCTGATCGTCGGTTCACGCTGAGGACCGACACGTTCACCCCGGCTCAAGCGCGGGCCGCCGACATCGACGTCGGCCTTCGCGCCTACATGCTCCGGGTTTACAATTACATGGCATCGGGACTGGCGCTGACGGGTCTGGTCGCGGCCGGCATCGCCCAATCCGAGGCCGCCATGCAGATGATCTTCGGCACCCCGCTCGTCTGGGTGCTGTTCATCGGCCAAATCGGCCTTGTGTGGTTCCTGAGCGCCCGCATCCATGCGATGAAGGCCTCGACGGCCCAAGGGCTCTACTGGTTCTACGCCGCCCTGATGGGCGTGACCATGTCGGCGATCTTCATCAAGTACACGGGCGCCAGCATCACGCGGGTCTTCTTCATCACCTCCGCGACCTTCGCCGCGATGAGCCTTTACGGCTATACGACCAAGCGCGATCTCTCGAAGTTCGGCGCCTTCCTGTTCATGGGGCTGATCGGCGTCGTCATCGCGAGCGTCGTCAACATCTTCCTCGCGAGCTCGGCCCTCCACTTCGTGATCTCGGCGGTCGGCGTGCTCGTGTTCGTGGGCCTCACCGCGTACGACACCCAGGCGATCAAGTCGATCTACCTGGAGTCCGACGACCGGGAGGTGCACGACAGGAAGGCCATCCTGGGCGCGCTCCAGCTCTATCTCGACTTCATCAACATCTTCATTCTCCTGCTGCAGTTCTTCGGCGACCGCCGCTAAGGCCGGCCGACCGGAAATTCCAAGCCGAAAGGCCGCTCCGGAGCCATCCGGGGCGGCCTTTCATTTTGGTTAACCTCGCATTCACCTTTCCCCCTTAAATTTACCGAATCGGCGGCAAAGCCGCGCGGCGCCCCAGGATTTCAAGGGGGATTTCGCCGCAACCGGCCGCCCGAAAGGGGGACTTCGACATGGCGAAACAAGCCACAGCCCGTCGCGTAAACGAGGGCGACATCGGTTCCGGAAAGCAGCCGCCGGCCGGGGGCGTCCGCCCCAAGCGCGCCGGCCGCCCGAAGCCGGCCGAAGCCGCCTACCTCATCGTCGAGACCCGCGTCGGTCTTGCGTGGCGCGAGCATGTTTGCCTGCCCGCCGACCAGACGAAGCGCGCCATCCAGGAAGCCGAACTCGCGCGCAAGCTCGCGGGCGTCGCCGAGGTCTGCCTGAGCATCGAGTTCGTGAGCGCGGGCGGCCGCCTCGCCCGGCGCGAGCTGTTCCGGGCGCCCGGCCTTGTCCCGGAACTCAAGGAACGCTCGCCGCTTTCCGGTTTCAACCGCGACGAATGGGATCTCTTTCTCGGCAACTGGATCGACCAGGTCGACGGGTCCGACCCCGAGGACGACGCCGACTTGAACGCCGCGCTCGAGCGCCTGGACGACCGCAAGACCGACGTCAGGGCGCAGCGGGTCCTTTCCTCCAAGCGGCGCGAGAGCAAGGGCAAAGGCCTTCTACTCGCAGCCCCCGTCGCCGCGTTCGTCATCTGGCTCGGGCTTTCGACCGACCTCTTCGCGATCGACTTCACGGCAAAGGCCGCCGTCGCCCCGGCGACACCGGCCGTCTCGACGCTCGCGGTCAAAGGCGAGCCCCTCGTCGTCCGCCGCTAGGGCACGTTCCCTTCAGCGAAATCGTCACCCCCGCGAACGCGGGGGTCCACCGCGACAATGCTTCGTCATGACCGGGCTTGTCCCGGTCATCCACGTCTTGAAGATGGATCGCCGGGTCAAGCCCGGCGATGACGAAAGTAGGAACGCGGGCTCAGGCGCCCCGGCGGAGAATTTCCATCGCCGAATTGAGCTGGCTCATCCGCATGTGATTGCCGTACGGGCCATCCGGGTGATGGATGGTCGCGAGCGTGCGGAAGCGGGCGCGCATGGCGGCCGCATCCGGGCGCTCGCCGGGCGGGAAGCCCAGCACATGCAGCGCCTCGTCGGCGGTCTTGACCCCCTGAGGCAGCGGGTCGAAGGAAAGCATTCCCACCAGCGAGCGAAGCTGCTCGATCTCGTCCCGCATGCGGCCGAGCTCGCGGGTATTCGGGGGCGCTCCCGTCTCCAGCCGGACGACCGCCTCGTTGCGCGCGAGCGCGAGCGCGATTCCAAGCGCGCGGCGCATGGCCGGGATATCGAACCCCGCCGCCATCCGGATCTGAACGCGGGGCTTCCGCCGCCAGGGACGGCCCTCCGCCGATCCCGACTTCAGCACGATGGACTCCCGGTCGTCGGCTAACGGCTCGCCCGGGTCCGGAAATGCGGCCACGAGCGCGGCCGGAAAGACGAGCAAAACGGACCGCGCCACGTCCGCGACGTTGACCTTGCGGCGTGCCGCAAGCGCCTCGACCGCGTCGCGAAAGGCGCTCGAGCACGGAATCGTGTACGAAACTTTCCGCGCCGATGTCTGCATGCGCGCTCACTTTCGGATCGACCCGCCGGAGCCGTCAACTACCATCGTCGTTGACGACATAACACATTGATAAAACTATATTTAGCGTGCCGGACCGGCGCGCGGCATCCGGCGCATTCGGCGCCGAACAAACGCCCGACCCGCAGGCGGATTCGCGGGCGGTTCGATCTTCCCGTTCCGCTTCGGCAACGTTTTTCGCCTGGTCGGCGGCCTTGCTAGTCTTTTCCCATGGCCATCGACATCGGCTCGGTATCGTCTGCGTCCATCGCGATCGGCGGGCGGCAGACCCTCTCGAATTTGGGTGCGCTCGGCGGGACCGCGCGGACGACGGCCTCGCGTCTCAACCTCCCGCCGGAGGTGCTGTCCGCCGGCACGACGGCCGAGCCCGTCAAGCTCTCCATCGCCGATGCGCAGATCGCCCTTGGGACCGCCCTCATCGCCGGGCGCGGCATCGTCGCCGCCCTGGTCGCGCTCGAGGGCGCCCTCAATGTTGCCGCCAACTCCTCTCTCGTTCAGACGTCAGCCGGTGTCACCCTGGACTCCGGCACCCGCGTTTCGCGCCTCAACATCCAGGCGGTGGCCGGGCGGGTCGGCGAGGCCATCGACAAGCTGGTGAAGGCGAGCGAGAGGAGCGGCGCCAACTTCATTTCAAGCCTCGCGGGCCCCATCCGCATCCAGACGACGGGGCTCGGAGGGTCGCTCTTGGTGGCACCGCAGCCGCTCGATTCCGCCGGGCTCGGAATTCTGGACTTGCGCGCCTTGAGCCGCCTCGAGGCGACGGACGCGCAGGCGCGCGTCGGCGCCGCCGTCGTGGTCGCCCGCGACCGGATTGTGAATCTGGAAAGCCTGCAGGCGATCTTGGGTTTTGCGAGCCGGGCCTCGCAGAGCTTCAGCCGCGGGCTCGGCGCCAGCGGCAGCGGCATCCTGCCGAGCGGCAGCCTGGTAAACCTGGTCGCTTGAATTCACCCCAATCCGTCGTTCCCGCGT
Source organism: Rhodospirillales bacterium (assembly GCA_009694195.1). GTDB lineage: Bacteria > Pseudomonadota > Alphaproteobacteria > Rhodospirillales > SHVQ01 > SHVQ01. The sequence goes on along the minus strand of SHVQ01000021.1, from coordinate 39,927 downwards.
CCAGCCTTCGCAGCCGAAGCGGCTGCTTCGGTGGAGTAGGCAAAGCGGGAACCCAGACCTTCAAGTAAGCCTGGACTCCCGCGTTCGCGGGAGTGACGAAATCTCCTTGAAGTCGGGTCGAAGGTCTAAGCCGATCGCGATTTGGCCAAGAAGGTGACGATGTCGGAGGCGCTGATCATGCCCTTCAGGATGCCGGCGTCGACGATCGGCAGGTGACGGATCCGGCGCTCGCTCATCAGGGCGGCCACGTCGGCCACCCGGTCGTTCGAGCCGCAGGTGGCGACGTCCGTCGTGATGAACGAATCGATCGTCATGTCGAGCACGGCGGCGCCGTGGCCGGCGATCACCCGGATCACGTCGCGCTCCGAAAGGACGCCCGCGAGCCCGCCCTCCGGGTCGCAAACGAGGACCAGGCCGACCTTCTGCTGGGCGAGCGTCTGGATCGCCTGCATGAGCTGGGAGTCGGTGCTGACGTAGAGAAGGCCCGCACCGTCGAAGTTCTTCAGGTCCTTCACCCGCGCGTCGCTTGCCGGCATGCCGCCCCCCTGATTCCCGGGTTCCGGTGTCTGGGCGCCCTGTGCCGCGCCCGCGGCCGCCGGATCGCCTCCCCAGTGATCGGAGATCACCCGATCGAGCGCGTGCTGTTTTTGCTCGCGTTCGAGGGCCTTTTTTTGCGCCTGCTGCTGCTTCGATTTCTCCAGCAGCGCCTTGTGCTCGTCGTGCCGATCGGGCTTTTGATCCGCCATCCCCAAGTGCCCTGCTGACAAAGAAGCCCGGGCGTTGACCGCCCTCTGGTTTGGTGGTGCCGGCGAAGGGATTTGAACCCCTGACCCACGCATTACGAATGCGTTGCTCTACCCCTGAGCTACGCCGGCCCGCTGAATATCGCTTACGCCGCCTCGGAGCGGCCGAACCGTAAGCCCGCCCCCTGAAATATGCAAGACCCGCGGCCGGCCGTCACGCCCCTGCAAGCGCTTGAGGAGATGAAAGATTGTGGGGTGAGCTACGTGCCCGAGCTGCCGTCGCCCGCTCCGCCCGCCGCATCGCAATTGATCTCGCTCCTAAACCCTGAAATCCTCTCGGCGCGATGATCACAGCCGCGCCCATGCCGGCATGGAAGGATCTCCTCGCGCTTGGGGCGTCCCCTCTCGCCGACGACGCGACGCTCGCTGGGCCATGGGCCGCGGGGAGCGCGGGAGCGGCTTGGTATTCGCGCGGCGCGTTTGCGATCGAAGCGATTGTCCGCGGGTGGGCCCGGGCGCACGGCAATGCTGCGCCCCGGTTCTGGCTCCCCGATTACTTCTGCAATCAGTCGATGGCGCCGGCCCGCGCTGCCGGGGCGCAGCTCGTGTTCTATCCGGTCGGCGACGACCTGCGGCCCCGGTGGGATGCCCTCGACCGGATGGCGGCGGAGGCAAGCCCCGATCTCCTGATGCTCGTCCACTATTTCGGCGAGCCGCAGGACGCAACCCCGGCGCTCCAGTTCTGCCGGCGGCACGGCGCCCTCTTGATCGAGGATGCCGCGCACGCGCTCGCGCCCTCGGGCTGTATCGGCGCCGCCGGCGACTTCGTGTTGTATAGCCCGTCCAAAGTCTTGCCGGTGCCCGACGGCGCTGTCCTCCTGGTCCGCGAGGCGGGCGTGCTCGCGTCGCTGAAGCAAGACGCGCGCGGCAATTGCGCGCCGCCTGCCCTTCCCTGGATCGCGAAGCGCGCCGTGCAAAAAGTTTTCCCTGGGGCGCCGCTTCGCATCCTCGCAGGCCGCCGGTCGCAGCGGTTCGATGAAGATGCGCCCGCCCGGTCGCTTCCGCCTGAGCGCGCGTTGAGCCCGACAGCGCGCCGCATGCTCGCCCGTCTCGGCCCGGAGCTTTCCGAATTCGCGGGGGCGCGGCGCGCGAACGCCCGCGCGCTCCGCGTCGCTTGGTCAAGCGCGCCCGATGGCCGCCCGCTATCAGGCGATTCGAAGGCGGCGCCCTATCGGTTCGTGCTCCGCTTCAAGAGCGAGGACGCGGCGGCACGCGCTTACGACCGGCTTCGCCGCCGGGGATGCCCGGCCGAGAGCTGGCCCGATTTGCCGCCGGAGGTCTTGGCCGACCCCGGCCGGCACGCATCGGCCATCCGGCTCCGGCGGACGCTGCTCTTTCTTCCCGTCCACCACACGCTGCCGACAGACGCGATTATTGCCTCGTGCGGCCCGTGAAAAGGGAATCGAGCTCGCGCCGCGCCTGGGCGTAACGGTCGTCGAGCGCCCCTTCGAGGGCAAGCTGCTGATAGGCGAACGGGCCCGCAAGATCGACGTTGTCGGCCCGGAGCGCGAGCGGATTGTGCGGTGCCGCGTTCGCCCCGCGAATGCCGCTCCGGCAGAATTGGAACGTGTTCGCGATCACGGGTGCGGCTTCGGCGGACACGCTTCCGATGTCGCCGAAGGGGTAGGCGAACCACGCGGCCGGCGCCCCGAGCTGCTCTTCGAGTCTCGCCTTCGAGCCCGCGATCTCGCGGACGAGACGCGGGCCGGCGAGGGCCGAGAGGCGGCGATGGGTGAGGCCGTGGGCGCCGACCGTGTGGCCCATGCGGCGGAGCGATTCCAGCTCCGCCCACGTCATCAGCCGGAGACCGGGTTCCAGGTCGGATGCCTTCACGCGGCCCTTGTAGATGTTGGAAGCGATAGCGGCCCGCTGGTTCTCGCCGCTCAAGTCGGTCAATCCCGGGCAGACGAAGAAAATCGCCGTCACGCCGTGGCGCGCGAGCACCGTTTGGGCGAGCGCGTGGTTGGAAGAAAACCCGTCGTCGAAGCTGAATACGCAGGGGCTGCGAAGGCCGTTGCCGGAAGGCGGCGCCCCACTCGCTATTCTTGCCTCGGCCTCGGCGGGGGCGAGCACGCCGTGGCGGTCCTTCACATGGCGGACCAGGCGGTCGAAGGCATCGAGTTGGTCCTCCGGGATCGCGTGGAAGAGAAGAATGCGGAAGCCGCCCGCGTCCGCAGCGCCCGCGACGAGCCGCCGCGCGCGGTGCAGGAGGAGCCAGGGACGTGCCAGACGGTAGCGCAGCATCGCCGGAGCCTACGACGACGCCGGCTGGGATGCGGCGCGCGCCCGCTGCACGCGCCAGCGCACCAGCCGCTGAACGAGGCCTGAGTCCGCCGATTCGATCTCCGGGCAAAGCCGGTAGGGAGCGCCGCCGAGACCGGTTTTGAAATGATAGATGCCCTTCGGCGTGAGATCGGCATCGAGACCGCCGGCGTCGAAAGTGCGGAAGCCCCGCTCCTTCGCGTGCTGCACGGCGCGCCAGAGGAGAAGCTGGCCCGCGTTGATCGGGCGCCCCTCCGGGCTCACGCTGCCGGCGAGATATTCGGCCGTCCCGCCGTAGCTTGCGAGCAGCACGGAGGCGACCGGCTGCTCCTCCCGGTAGGCGACGAGAGCGACGAGCTTGCGATCCTCCGGCAATAGGGACTGGAGCGTTTCGAGAAAGGGAACGGTCACCGTGGTCTCGAACTTGCGTTCCTCCAGGTGACGGGCGTGGGCGGCGAGAAAGGCGCGGAAGAGCGCATCGTCCGTGCCGGAGCGCACGTCCAGTCCGGTGCGCTCCGCTTTCGCGAGACTGTTCCGCCACTTCTGCTCGAGGCGGCCCCGGATCGCGTCCACCGGTTGCGAGAGATCGACCCGCGCGGAGGCCCAGCCGGGCGTTCCCGCATCCGCAAGCCCCGCTTCCCGCAGGCCGTCGCGCGGGAAGGACTGTTCCGGCGCGGCCGGCGCGATGCGCACGTAAAGGCCGCGCTGGCGGTAGTGACGGGCGATCGCGCCCAGCATCGCAACGAGCCTGGCGGAGTCCGCACCGCCGTCGTGCGGGCGCCAGAGGGGACCCCGGTTGATCCAGGCCAAGCCACCCGCGATGATCGGCAGCGGCCGCACGAGCGCTTGGAAGAGACCGGTGGGGCGGTCGCCGTCGAGCACGACGCCTCGCTCGACGCGCCAGGAGGCGGTGCGTGCCTTGGCTTCGCCGTAGGCCCAGCATTGCATCAAGCTGAGATCGCGATACCCGGCGAGAAGCCCGTCCCACTCCTGCTGCCCGGACGCGTTTATCAGGAGTCGAAGGCCGCCGCTCACGAGGCACCCTCTTTTTCAGGAGCGGCGGTCTCCGCCAGCAGGCGGGGCGAAGGAGCTGACTCCAGCCGCGCTGCATGGGATGGCGCCGCCCACGCGAAGCCGTCAAACGTCCCGCACTTGCCGCAAACCGCCGACCAGTCGGCGGTCGCGTTGCCGCATGTCCGGCACACCCACGCGGGGTCCGGGTCGGCGAGCGAGGCCTGCATCAGCCATTCGCGCGCGCGCGCGAGATCGCCGTGCCCGGCCTCCTCGAGCTCCGCCAGCATGCGATAGACGCGGGCGGGCGCATCGGCGCCGGCCGCCTGTTCCAGGTGCTTCCGCGCCTCGCCCCAGAGCTGCGCCGGGAGCGCGGCCGACGCGATCGCGAGCGCGCTTTCCCGGTGCTCGGGCCGGACGGCGGCCAGGCGCTCGGACGCCTTGACGCGGGCGAGCGCGGCTTCCGCCTCCCGCGCCCGCCAGTAGAGGGCCACGAGGTCCGGGTGGGGCGACCGGCGCCACGTCTCTTCGATGATCTTCGCGGCCTTGCGGTGCTTGCCGTCTTCCACCAGGAGGCGCGCGAGCTCAAGAGCCGCCGGAACGAGACCGGCATCGAGGCCGTAGGCCTCGCGCGCAAGCCGCAACGCCTCCTCGCGGTCGCCGCGTCTGCCGGCGTCGCGTCCCATCTGGCAGGCAAGCACCGCGTGCCGCCCGCGGGCCTGATCTTTCGTCAGGTGATCGTGGGTGAGGGCATCTTCGGTCGTCGCCCGGGCGTCGAGCCAGCGATGGGCGGAGACCTCGAGGTCGAAGAGCTGCGTCGCCACCCACTCGCCCTTCGGGCGGAGGCGGAACGCGCGGCGCGCGAGGGCCAGCGCCTCCACCGTGTCGCCCCGGCGGAGCGCCTGGGTCAGCAAACCGCGGAGTCCCAAGAACTCGGTCTCCGGGCGCTTCGTCATGGATTCGAAGAAAGCGGCGGCGGCCCGGTCGTCGCCCGCGAGCTGCGCTGCCTGCGCCGACAGGAGGAGCGTGAGCGGCGGCTCGTTGAGCAGGCCTTCGGCGCGCCGTACCTGGCGGCGGGCCTCCTCCGCGTCACCGGCGGCGACCGCCACCATGCCCCGCGTCAACGCCTCGTAGCCGTGGCGGCGGCGGCGGTCGCGCCAGGCTTGCGTCACCGTCGCGGGCGCGTGGCGGAGGAATCGCCAGAACCGATAGACAAGGGCCGCGATCGCGGCAATCACGGCGACGGCGAAGACGAGAATCGAGACCGACGTGTCGAGGCGATAGCCCCGCCATACGAGCGTGACCGCGCCCGGCTGCTCCGCGAGCCAAACGGCGGCCGCGACCAGCAGTGCCAGGACGACCGCATAGCGCATCGCGCGCAGCATCGCTATTTCTTAGCCGGACCCAGCAGCGATACGGCGTAGACATGCAACGCCGCGACCGCTTGTTCGACGGCGATGCGGGCGCGCGCATCCTTAAGCCACGGCTCCGCCGCTTCGCGGGGAGCGCCCTGCAACGCTTCCAACGCCTGCACGGCTTCGATCAAGTCTCCGTCTTTCAGCTCCGCTTCGGCCGCCGCCAAAATGGCATCGGGACTCGCCGGGTCGGTGGACTGATCGATCCGTCTCAGGGACACGAGGCTCGACAGACGATCGAGCGTTTGATCGAACCAGCCGGAGCCGCCCCGCGTGCGCGACGCGCGGGCGACGCGCGCGGCAACGCCGGGAAACCGGTCCTGCAGGGTCGCGACTTTGGCGACACCGCGCGATGCGTAGGGAGAGAGGCTGGCGACCAGCTTCGCGATCTGTTCGTCGGTGCCGGCGACGGTCTTCAGCGCTTCCAGCTCCTTGTTGAACGGTGCGGCGCCGCGGGCGGCCTCCCTCACTTGAGAGACCGCGATCACCGTTGCCTGCGCGCCCGTGGCGGCCTTGGTTTCCAGCTTTTCCAGCGCATCGAGTCGTTTGTTGATGTCGGCGGCCTTGCCGCCCGTCGACTCGAGGCGCGCGAGCCTGTCCGAAAGCTCCTGCAGGGACTGCGTCGCCTCTGCCGCGGTGCTCGTCGCCTGGGCCGCCATCGCCATCTGGCGCACGGTCGCGATCGTCCGCTCCGTCGATTCCAGCCGCCCCAGCAAGGCTTTCAATTCTTCCCGGCTCCGCGCCCGCTCGGCTTCCAAATCTTGAATCGCGGCCGAGTCGGTGGCCCGGCCTCGCGTCAGGATTTCGATGGCCTGGAGCCGCTGTTCCAACCCGCCGATCCTGGGATCGCCGGTCGGCTCCAATGCTTGCACGAGATGCTGGCTCACGGGCGGCCACCAGAGAGGCTGGGTCGCCACGCCGGCGACGGCGAGCGTGAGCGCGAAAAGCAGGAGCCAAAGAGAAGCGCGCCCCCCGCGGGCGGGCGGCGGCGCGGCCAGACGCGCGGACAGCCCCTCCCCGGCGGGAGGGCCGTCCGAGGCCGGCAGGCCGCGACCGTCCGACGGGCTTTCGGGCGGTGCCCCTGTCGGCTTGTCGGCGCTCTTGCCGTTTTCGACCATGGAACCGTTCTCGCTCAGGATCGCCCGTAAGTCGAGGAATTCTTGCTCGGGGGACGGGACTCCGCGACGAGCCCGATGAGAGCGTCTTGGGTCGGTGTCGCTGCGATGCGGCAGTCCCGCCAGCGGATCGGCGACGCCTTCGTAGCGACCGCGCGGCTGAGCGCGAAAAGGGTGAGCCCGCGGCAGGCCCGCATGAGGCCGGCGCGCCGCGCAAGCCGGACGAAGACCTCCGCCGTGCGCGGCGAGAAGAAGAGGATTCCGTTGAGGCGTCCCGCACGAATCGCGCACACGACCGCGGGCGAAAGGCTTTTGGCCGGGCGCGCTTCATAGAGGACCGCGCGGCGGCAGACGAACCCGGCGCCCTTCAGAAGAAGAGGCAGATCCTTGGCGATCACGCTTCCGGCGACGTGCAGAAGCGGTCCGCCTGCGGGATCGAGGCGCTCGCGCACCCGGGCCGCGAGGGCGATGACGTCGCCGCCGGCGCTGTCGATGCGCGTGAAGCCCGCGTCGCGCGCGGCCGCCGCGGTCGCGTCGCCGACGGCGTAGAGAGGAATATCGCGCCGGGTCGCCCGGCTCGCGAACGCACGCACGCCGTTGGCGCTCGTCGCCAGGATCGCCTGGACTCCCTCCAGGTCGAGGGGCGCGCCGGCGAGAACGCGGATCGCCATCAGCGGCTCGATCAGGCACCCGATGCCGATCGCGCGAAGCCGTGCCGCCAACGGTTCCGCGTCCTCGGCCGGCCGGGTGATGAGGACCTTCACCCGCGACCTCCGCTTAACCGATGTCCTTGAACACTTCGACGATGGCGCGGCTCCTGAGCTCGCGGCCGACCTCGCGCCCGAGCGCCGGCGCTTGCCCGGCGTCCCCCGTCCTCTCGGCCGTGAAGACCCGCGCACCATCGGGCGATGCGACGAGGCCGCGGAGGCGGAGAGTCCTGCCTGCAAGCTCCGCGTAGCCCGCGATCGGCGTGCGGCAGGAGCCGTCGAGCACGGCGAGCATGGCGCGCTCGGCCGCGACGCAGGCGGACGTTTTGTCATCGTTGAGCGGCGTCAGAAGCCGCTTCGCTTCCGCGTCGTCCGCCCGGCAGGTGACGGCGAGCGCGCCCTGGCCGACCGCCGGCAGCATGACCTCCGGCTCCAGCACCTCGGTCGCCACGTCGGTCCGGCCGAGGCGAATCAGACCGGCCATGGCGAGGATCGTCGCCTCGGCCTCGCCCGCCTCCAGCTTCTTCAGGCGCGTGTTCACATTGCCGCGGAAAAGGGTGGCCTTGAGGCCGGGATGCCGATGCAGGACCTGTGCCTGGCGGCGCAGCGACGCGGAGCCGACGCGCGCGCCCGCCGGCATGGCGCCCAGGCTCTTGAACTTGAGCGACACGAAAACGTCGCGCGGATCCTCGCGCGCGAGGATCGACGGCAACACGATTCCCTCCGGGAGCGCGGTCGGCAGATCCTTGACGCTGTGCATGGCGAGATCGATGCGCCCGTCCAACAGCGCCTCGTCGATCTCTTTCGTGAACATGCCCTTGCCGCCCACCTCGGAGAGCGCGCGGTCCTGGAACTTGTCGCCGGTCGTCTTGATGACGACGACCTCCACCGCGCCCGCGAGGCTGGGGTGCGCCGCCACGAGGGCGTCGCGGACGATGTCCGTCTGGATGAGGGCAAGCGGGCTTCCCCGCGTGCCGATGCGCCACCGCGCGCGTTGATTCATCCCGGGCACCCCGCGTCGGATCGCCGGAACGGAAAACACGGTCTCGGCATTTCGCCTCCGTTGATCGGACCTTATACCGCTTACATGGGAAGGCGTGGCGGAGTAAAGTCCGCTACCCCGAGCGGACCTTTTATTTGCGAGCACCGATGATCGTCCTCGGCATCGAAACCAGCTGCGATGAGACGGCCGCGGCGCTGGTCACCGGCGACGGCGAGATTCTCGCCGACGAAATCCTGTCGCAGGAGACCGAGCACGCGCCTTACGGCGGGATCGTGCCGGAGGTGGCGGCGCGCGCCCATCTCCAGCACCTGGACCGGCTCATCGAGCAGGCGCTCGCCAAGGCTCAAGTCGGTTTCGACGGCGTTGACGCCGTGGCGGCGACCGGCGGCCCCGGGCTGATCGGCGGCGTCATCGTGGGCGTGATGACGGCGAAGGCGATCGCGGCCGCGCGCGGGATTCCCTTTCTCGCGGTCAACCACCTGGAGGGACACGCGCTGAGTCCACGGCTCTCCGAGGGCGCCGCGAACCTCGATTTTCCCTATCTCCTTCTGCTCGCCTCGGGCGGCCATTGCCAGTTTCTGATCGTCGAAGGCGTCGGGCGCTACCGCCGTTTGGGCACGACGGTGGACGACGCGCTCGGCGAAGCCTTCGACAAGGTCGCGAAGATGCTGGGGCTCGGATTTCCGGGCGGCCCGCCCGTCGAGGCCACGGCGAAAGAAGGGAGCCCGAAGCGGTTCACCTTCCCGCGCCCGCTCAAGGGGCGGCCGGGATGCGATTTCTCGTTCTCCGGCCTCAAGACCGCCGTGCGCCACGCAATCGATGCGCTGCCGCCGGGTCCAATTTTGGAAAAAGACGTGACCGATCTCGCGGCATCCTTCCAGGCCGCCGCCGTGGAGGCCGTCGCCGACCGGGCGTCGAATGCGCTGGATGCGTTCGCCCGGCTCCACTCGCGGGCCCGGGCGTTCGTCATCGCGGGCGGGGTCGCGGCCAACCAGGCGCTCCGGGAATCGCTCGCGGCGCTCGCCGATGCGCGCGGGTTCCGCCTGGTCGCGCCGCCGCTCCGGCTTTGCACGGACAATGCGGCGATGATCGCCTGGGCCGGGGTCGAACGGCTCCGCCTCGGCCTCACCGATCCGCTCGACTTCGCGCCGCGGCCCCGCTGGCCGCTCGATCCGCACGCGCCGCGCGCGCAAGGCGCCGGCGTGAAAGCCTAAATCGAAGCCGTTGGGGGGCCGCACGGTGTTTCAGAGAATCGGCATCGCCGGCGCCGGCGCCTGGGGCACGGCGCTTGCCCTCGTCGCGCGCCGCGCGGGCCGCGACGTGGTACTCCAGGCCCACGAGCCCGAGGTCGCCGAGGCCATTCAGGCACGCCACGAAAATCCCGAGTACCTGCCGGGCATCGAGCTCGATCCGGCCATCCGCGCGACGCGCCAGCCGGCCGACGCGGCGGCGGCCGACGCGGTGCTGCTCGCGGTGCCGTCGCAGTTCCTCCGCGCCGTCTGCCGGCGGCTGCGGCCCTCCTGGAAGACGGGAACGCCGGCCGTGATCTGCGCCAAGGGGATCGAGCAGGAGACGTTCGCGCTGATGAGCGAGATCGTCGCCGAGACGCTGCCCGAGGCGCGCGTCGCCGTGCTCTCGGGCCCGACCTTCGCCGCCGAGGTCGCCCGCGAGCTCCCGACGGCGGTGACGCTGGCGACCGATGATACGGCGCTCGGCGAGGCGCTGGCCTCCGCCCTCGGCACGCCGCGCTTTCGCATCTACCTCTCGACCGACGTGATCGGCGCCCAGCTCGGCGGCGCGGTTAAGAACGTGCTCGCGATCGCCTGCGGGATCGTCATCGGCCGCGGCCTCGGCGACAACGCGCGGGCCGCCCTCATCACCCGGGGCTTGGCCGAGATCGTCCGTCTCGGCCACGCCAAAGGCGCCAAGCCGGAGACCCTCATGGGGCTCTCCGGGATCGGCGACCTGGCGCTCACCTGCCACGCCATGCAGTCGCGGAATTTTTCTGTGGGTGTCGCGATCGGGAAGGGCGAGCGGCTCGACGACGTGCTCAAGCAGCGGAAGTCCGTCGCCGAAGGCGTGTTCACCGCGTCCTCGGTCGTCGGGCTCGCGCGCAAGGCCCAAGTCGAGATGCCGATCTGCACGGCGATCGATCAGGTCCTCAACCACTTCGCCGACATTGACGCCGCGATCGCCGGCCTGCTCGCGCGGCCGTTCAAGGCGGAAACCGCTTAGGTCTTCTCCTGACCACGGCGTCAGCCCACGAGGTCGTCGAGCGTGACGTCGAGAGCCCTGGCAATGGCCGCGAGCGTGGCAACTTTCCCCTCACGCGTTCCGCCTTCGATCATCGAAAGGTAGGTCGCCCCAATTCCCGCGCGAGCGGCCAGTTCCTGAACCTTGAGGCCCCGGTATTCACGCCAGACGCGCACGGGATTCTCGCCCTTGGCAAGCCGTTCGTGCATTTCAAACGGCATCAGCTCGTCCTCGCCTTTCGCCAAACGGCTCTTGGCGCGGTCGAAGGCGCGAACGTCGGCCAAATTCTCCGCCCGATACCGTCTCATTAAGTGGGTCTTGTGAATTTCATTTCCCAACTTCGTCATGCCCGGCCTTATGCCGGGCATCCACGTCTTCACGGCGTGGATCGCTCCGGGGTGTGGGGGAATCCCCCAAAAGAAACCCCCTTGGACAAGCCCGGCGATGACGACTCCGGGAAACGGATTTCGAATATCGGAAGCAATATATTAGTATCCTCTTTCCACGGCGCCATGAATAATCGAAGAGGCAGATAATGGCCTGCTGGCTGGTGAAATCGGAGCCCGGCGCGTGGTCGTGGGAGGACCACGTGAAGAAAGGCGTGCAGGGTTGGGAGGGTGTCCGCAACTTCCAGGCCGCCAACAACATGAAGGCGATGAAGAAGGGCGATCGCGCCTTCTTCTATCACTCGGGCGAGGAGCGGCGGATCCTCGGCATCGTCGAGGTGGTGAAGGAATACCACGCCGACCCGACGGACGAGAGCGGCCGCTTCGGGATGGTGGATTTCAAGGCGGGGCAGGCGTTCAAAACCCCGGTGACGCTCGCCGACATCAAGGCCGACAAGCGCCTCCAGCATCTGGCACTCCTTCGCCAGTCCAGGCTTTCCGTCCAGCCGGTCGACGACGCCGCGTGGAAGATCATCTGCGGGATGGGCGGCCTCAAAGGATGACGGTCGAGCTCTGCCGGCTCGACGATATCGCGGACGGCGATTCCAACCGCTTCGTCGCCGAGATGGGCGGCGTCCGCCGCGGCTATCTCGCGGTTCGCCAGGGACCGCGCGTCTTCGTCTACGGCAACAGCTGTCCCCATATCGGGGCGCCGCTCGACTTTCTGCCCGGCGAATTCCTCAACGCCGAGAAGACGCACATCATGTGCTCGACCCACGGGGCCCTCTTCCGCATCGAGGACGGCTACTGCATCTCCGGCCCCTGCGCGGGCAAGAGCCTGATCCCGGCACCGGCCGAAGTCCGCGAGGGGATCGTCTACCTGGTCTGATGACCGGCCGGCCCGGCCCGGCCCGCCTGACTCGTTCCTGTTGTTCTTCCTCGCTTTTTTGTCATAATCCTTCGGCCTCTCCACGCGGGGAGCTCAGGGAAGACGAACGAGATGCAAGGAGATTGGCGATGAGCGAAGAACGGGTGTTTCCGGTTCCCGAGTCGATCCGCAAGAACGCCTGGTGCGACAGCGACACGTACAAAAAAATGTACCGGGAGTCGGTCACCGACCCCGAGGGCTTCTGGCGCGAGCACGCCAAACGGATCGACTGGTTCAAGCAGCCGACCAAGATCAAGGACGCGAGCTTCAAGGCGCCCGACGTCCGCATCCGCTGGTTCTACGACGGCACGCTGAATGCGTCCTACAACTGCCTCGACCGCCATCTCGCGAAGCGCGGCGATCAGGCGGCGATGCTGTGGGAGCCGGACGACCCCAAGGCGGCCGGCCGGACGCTCACCTACAAGGACATGCACGCGGCCGTCTGCAAGCTCGCCAATGCGCTGAAGGCGCTCGGCATCAAGAAAGGCGACATCATCACCATCTACATGCCGATGGTTCCGGAAACGGCCGTGGCGATGCTGGCGTGCGCCAGGATCGGCGCCATCCATTCCGTCGTCTTCGGCGGGTTCTCGCCGGACGCCCTCGCGGGGCGCATCGTCGACTGCAAATCGGTCTGCGTGATCACCGCGGACGAGGGCGTGCGCGGCGGCCGCAAGGTCCCGCTGAAAGCGAACACCGACGAGGCGCTGAAGAAGTGCCCGACCGTCAAGAGCGTGGTCGTTTACAAGCACACGGGCGGCACCATTACGATGACCAAAGGCCGCGACGTCTGGTACCAGGACGCCTGCGCGAAGGCTTCGGCCGACTGCACGCCCGAGCCCCTGAACGCGGAAGACCCGCTGTTCATCCTCTATACCTCCGGCTCTACGGGCAAGCCCAAGGCCGTCGTGCACACGAACGGCGGCTACATGGTCTACGCGTCCATGACCCACCAGTACGTCTTCGACTACAAGGACGGCGAAGTCTACTGGTGCACCGCCGACATCGGCTGGGTCACCGGCCACAGCTACGTCGTCTACGCGCCGTTCGCCAATGGCGCGACGTCCGTGATGTTCGAGGGCGTTCCCAATTACCCGGATGCCTCGCGCTTCTGGCAGATCTGCGACAAATACAAGATCAACATCTTCTATACGGCGCCGACCGCCATTCGCGCGCTCATGCGCGAAGGCGAAGGGCCGGTGAAGAAGGCGAGCCGCAAGTCGATCCGCATCCTCGGCACGGTCGGCGAGCCGATCAATCCGGAGGCCTGGATGTGGTACCACACGGTCGTCGGCGAGGGCCGCTGCCCGATCGTGGATACCTGGTGGCAGACGGAAACCGGCGGCATCATGATCACGCCCCTGCCGGGCGCGACGGCGACGAAACCGGGGTCCGCCACCCTCCCCTTCTTCGGCATCGTGCCGGCGATCATCGACAGCAACGGGAAGCGCGCCGAGGGCGTGGCCGAAGGCAGCCTCTGCATCGCCGAATCCTGGCCGGGACAGATGCGCACCGTCTACGGCGACCACGAGCGGTTCGTGCAGACCTATTTCAGCAACTATCCCGGCTACTACTTCACCAGCGACGGCTGCCGGCGCGACAAGGACGGCTACTACTGGATCACCGGCCGCGTCGACGACGTGATGAACATCGCCGGCCACCGGCTCGGCACGGCCGAGGTGGAGAGCGCGCTCGTCGCCCATGCGATGGTGGCGGAAGCGGCCGTGGTCGGCTACCCGCACGAGATCAAGGGCCAGGGCATCTATGCCTACGTGACACTCAAGACGGGCGTCGAGCCGACCGATGCGCTCCGCAAGGAGCTGGTCCAATGGGTGCGGAAGGAGATCAGCCCGATCGCCACGCCCGACCTGATTCAGTGGGCGCCCGGCCTGCCGAAAACCCGCTCCGGCAAGATCATGCGGCGGATCTTGCGGAAGATCGCGGCGAACGAGTATTCGAACCTCGGCGACACCACGACGCTCGCCGAGCCGGCCGTGGTCGAGGACCTGGTCAACAATCGGATGAACCGCTGACGCCCCACCTCACCCTCCCGCTTAAGCGGGTCCCTCCCTCTCCGCCCCAAGGGGGTTTCTTGCGGGGGATTCCCCCGCAGACCCCAGGGGGCGTAGAGGGTTGGGGTGAGGTGGGGGTGATTCCGCGGACTCGAAACGCTTCTAGCGCGCGCCGAGGAGCCGGTGCACGCGCTGCAAGTTGTTCTCGATGACGAGGACGGTCTGCGTGAGCTTGTTTTCCTCGTAGACCTCTTTCGCCCCCTCGAAGCAACCGGCGGCTTCGTTGAGCAGCGCGGCGCTCTTGTTGCGCTTGGCGAGCGCGAAGCAGGCGGCGCCCAGGTTGTTCGCCGTCTGCGCCCAGAGCATCGGCACGGACTCGCGACGCCGTATTTCCAGGACTTTGCGAAACGCGGCGACCGCCTGCTCGAGTATGACGGTGCCGGTGACCTGTTCGCCGAGCGCGAGCAGCACGGTCCCGAACTGGTTCATGGTTTCCGACCACCGGCCCGGCATCGATTCGCGCGTGTAGACGGAGAGCGCCTGTTCGAGCGCCGTCGCCGACTCCTTAAGCGACTTCGCCTTGCCCTCGCGCACGCCGATCTTGTAGAGCGCGTTGCCGTAGCGCACATGCGCGAGCGCCCAATCGTACGGGTAGGTTCCGCGCCCGAGCGTATCGGCGACGGACTTGTACGTGTCGGCCGCCAATTTCAAGGATTCCGGATTTTTGTCGCGGTCGGCGATCGCCTGCAGAGCATCGCCGAGATGGCTCTGGGTCAGCGCCCACGTCATTTGCGCTTCGGCCGGGGAGATCTTGTCGAGCGCCGCCTTGTATGCGGCAACGGACCGGTCGAGCAAGGAGCGCTCCCCCGTGAGCCGCGATTGGACCGCGAACACGTTGCCGAGGCAGGTAAGCATGGGGGCAAGCTGGTCGGAGGCGAGTCCCGAGGGAGCCTGCTGTACGAGCCCTTCGACACGGGCTACCACCTCGCCGAGGATGCCTCCCAAGCGGTTGCGCGCGGCGACCTTGGTCGGATTCCCCGCGGCAAGAATGGAGGCAACGAGGATGCTGTCGAAGTCGTCGCTCACCCGGCTGGGGAGCTCGAGGATATCGCCGAGACCGAACGTCCCGGGGCGGCCGTCGGCCTCCGCCGCGCGCGGAAGAAAGCGCACGGTGAGTTTCGCCCCCTCGATGCGGCCCCACACGAGAAGATCGGCTTTGTCGGCTATCAGCCACTCGCGCCCTTTTTCGGCAGCCAACGCCAGGCGCTCGCCCAGGCTTCCCGCCGAAGCGAGCGGAAGCGGCTGGGTGCGGCGCAGGATATCGATCCCGGGCAACCGGTTGAGGAGGGCGGCGACGTGAGATGTATACTGAGCCCCGCCCGTGCCGTCGAAATCCGAGAGCAGGACCACGAGAGCGGGCGGCTCCGCCGTGTCCGTGGGCACGAAGGCGCGGTCGGACCGCGCCGCCGTCTCGCGCCGGGCGCCTTGCGGCGGCGAAAGAAAGCCAAAGAGAGATTTGACCAAAGACATCGACTGGCGTGCCCCCCGGGAAGTGTCCATATGCCGGATTGGAAATTCAACTGCAAGCGCAAGTTTCGCACCGATGAATTGGCTCTTGCCGAAATCGGCTTGTTCCGAGGGAAGCGCATGAGCTCTACGCAGGCGACGCTTCTTTTCGCCTCGCGGCGCATGGCCGCCGTTCTCGCGGCGGTGGCGGCCGTGTTCTGCACGGCGAGCGCCGCGACGCCGGAGGAAAGCGAGCGCGTCACGATGCTGATGAAGGCGTTCGATCAGGCCGCTCTCCTCAGGGACGACGGCACCTCCGGCATCGTCAGGCGCTGGGCCGAACCCATCCGGCCGCGAATGCTCAACACCTTCGGCCACGATTGGGACGAACACGCGCTTCGCTACCTTCGCGAGCAGGCAGTCCCTGTCGGCCTCTCCGTCGAGCCCGCCCCGGCGGGGGCGGAAGGGAACATGGTGTTCGAGTTCGTCGAGCTTCCGTTTCTCATGGCGGGAGGCAGCCGGGTGGGATGCCTCGCCCATTCCTCTTGGGCGACCGCGAGCGGAAAATTCCTCCGTGCGACGCTGACCATCAACCGGAACTGGCGCGACCTCGAGGATCTCAAGCGGTGCATCCGGCACGAGATCCTTCATGCGCTCGGCCTTCTCGGCCACCCGCACTTCGCCGATTCGATCCTCAGCTATTCGTCCGGGCGGCGGGATTTGACCGAGGTGGATCGGACGCTCCTGAACGTGCTGTACGATCCGCGCCTCAAGGGCGGCTTCTACCGCCTTCCCGCGCTGCTGGCAGCGCGCGCCGTGATCCTGGAGGCGGTGCTCGGCGAGCGGGCGAAGGCGGTCGATCCCAAAACATTTGGGGAGTCCTATCTCGAGAGCGTCCTCCGGTCCATGACCGCCGAAGCCGAGGCCGGCGGTACGGCCGCCCAGGTTCAGCTCGGCAACGCCTATGCCCACGGCCACGTCGTCCCCGTCGCGATGGAGAACGCCGTCCGCTTTTGGCGCATGGCCGCCGAACGGGGAGACCCGAAGGCCCAGTACGAGCTCGGGCGGGCGATCCGCGAGGGCCGGGCCGGCGCCCGTGACCCCGTCCAGGCGCTGACGTGGCTCCTGATCGCGGGAGAGCAAGGTCACGAAAGGGCCGTGCGCGAAGCCGAAGCGCTGGCGGCCGGGATGGCGGCGGAACAAGCGGCGGAAGCAAAGGCACGCGCGAAGGCCTTCACGCCGGCGCGATAGCGGACGGGCGCCTAGAAATCGATGCAGCGGCCCTTCCGTTCCCAGTCGCCGTAGCGGGTGGGATCGGGGTGGACGTCCGGCTTGGGAGCGGGGCGGGCATCCGCCGGCGCAAGCGGCGTCTCCGGCCGCGCGGGCACGGGCGGATTTTCAGCCGGCTTGGGAGAAACCGTCGGGCGCGGATCGGTCAGCTTGGAGCTCACGTCGGCATCTCCGGGCGTGAAGAGCGCACCATACTACAGCCGGCGCCACCGTGCTTGAAATTCCCGGCGCTCGGATTATGTCATCCACGATGCATTACGTTCGCACCGCGATTTTGCTGGCCGGGCTCACCAGCCTCTTCCTTGCCGTCGGCTACGCCATCGGCGGCGAGCAGGGCATGCTCATCGCCTTCGTTGTCGCGCTGGCGATGAACGTCTTCGCCTATTGGAACTCGGATAAAATCGTCCTCGGCATGTACCATGCGACGTCGGTCGACCGCCGGTCGGCGCCTGCACGCGATGGCCGGCCGCGGGACACCTGCGCGCGAACCGCCCCCCGCCGGGGCCCATGGGGTTAACGCCTCCGACAGCATTCCCCGCATAGGATTGACGGGCCTTCCGTGCTAGGAGGTCGGCGGCGTCCACGAATGCCGGCGGGCCCATGCTCTTCAATTCCTATCCGTTTCTGTTCGGCTTCCTGCCGGTCACCCTCGCCCTCTTCTTTTTCGCCGGCCGTTATTGGAGACGGGGTGCGGCGGGGGTTCTGGTTCTCACCTCGCTCTTCTTCTATGGATGGTGGAATCCGGCCTACGTCGGCCTCCTTCTCGGCTCGATCGCGTTCAACTACGGGATCGGGTTGGGCCTGGCGCGAACTCAGGCGATATGGTCGCACTCCAGGCGAACGGCCCTGCTCGTCCTCGGCCTCGCCGCCAACCTCGCGCTGCTCGGCTACTGCAAATACGCCAACTTCTTCATCGATGTGACGGGCGCGGCGCTCCCCGCCCTTGAGATCGTGCTGCCGCTCGGTATCTCGTTTTTCACCTTTACCCAGATCACCTATCTCGTGGATGCCTATCGCGGCGAGGCGCGCGAATACAATCCCATCCATTACGCCCTTTTTGTCACCTACTTCCCGCACCTCATCGCCGGCCCGATCTTGCATCACCGCGAGATCATGCCGCAGTTCGAGGATGCGGCGACGTACCGCCTTCGCACTTCAAACGTCGTCCTCGGCTTCAAATGCTTCATGATCGGGCTTTGCAAGAAAGTAATCCTCGCGGACGGAATTGCCCCTTACGCGAACAAGGTTTTCGCTGCCGCGCCCGGAGTCCCGCTGACTCTCGTCGAGGCATGGACCGGTGCCTTCGCCTACACCATGCAGATCTACTTCGATTTCTCCGGCTATTCGGATATGGCGATCGGCCTCGCCATGATGATGAACATCCGTCTTCCGCTTAATTTCGCATCACCCTACAAGGCGACGAGCATCATCGACTTCTGGCGGCGCTGGCACATGACGCTGTCGCGCTTTCTCCGCGACTACCTATACATCCCGCTCGGCGGCAACCGTCGCGGCCCCGCGCGCCGTTACGTCAACGTCATGATCACCATGCTGCTTGGCGGCCTTTGGCATGGGGCCGGCTGGACGTTCATCGTATGGGGCGGGCTCCACGGGCTTTTTTTGGTCGTCAACCAGACGTGGCGCGCGATGGGGCTGACCATGAGCCCGTGGGCCGGTCGGCTCCTGACCTTCCTGGCGGTCGTGATCGCCTGGGTCTTCTTCCGCGCAGACGGATTTCCGACAGCGTTTGCGATGCTGGGTGCAATGTTCGGATCGAACGGGCTCGCAACGTTCCACAACCAGCTTTTCGCGCCGGAGGGCGCACTGGCATCCATCGCCGTTCTGTTGGCGATCGCTTGGTTCGCGCCGAATACACAGGAGATCACCGGCTATCGGCCGCCGGGCGCCGAGCACGAGCCGGCGCCACCTCCGGCTCTCGTATTCGGAATCCCGGCCGTCTCCTACACGGTCGTCATCGGCGTCCTCTTCGTGGTCGCGCTGATGTTGCTCGACCGCGAGTCGCCGTTCCTTTATTTCCAGTTCTAGTCGCCGAAGCTTTTCCCGGTCACCGGATGCGCTCGGCGAGCACCGGCTTGAGCCACCGCCATACGACACGGGCAATCAGCTCGTTCAGCCGCTCGTTCGGATGCGGGTCCGTCTCGATGAAGTAGCGCGCGGCGTCAGCCCCGACGGCGGCCCGGATCTCCGGACTTGCATCGAAGAACGCGAGGCCGTCTTCGCGCGCCGCCGCTTCCAGCCAGCGGTAGGCGTCCGGCGCATAGGCGATGTGGTACTGCGTTGTGATGAGGAGCGCCGCACCGCGCGTCTCGCACCACGTTCGGATTGCGCCGAGCAGGGTACGGCCGAATGCTTTTTCGCCGTCGGTCGCAACCGCGTCCTGAGGAGTATCCGCACCGGCCTGGCGCCGCGGATTCCCGAGGGCGTTCCACACCGACAGCGTTTTCACCGCCGTCTGCCGCGCCAGTTGCGCGAGGTGGGAGTGCGTGAGCAGCCATTCGTAACCGGGCAAGCGGTGGAGCGGATTGTTCTCCAGAAACTTGGACGCGGATTTCGCGCGCGGGACCAAGGCGCCGGATGCATTTTTTGCGTACAGGCTGTCGCGCGCTGCCCAGGCAAAATCGGTCGCGCTCGCGACGATGAGGACGGAGAGGGGTTTGATCCGGTCGCCAAAGGTCTCGAGATAGGCGAGAAAGCTGTCCGTCCCCCAGCCGCCCGTCGCGGCATTCAGGAATTGCACACGACCGGGGCCGAGCTCCCCATCCGCGTATGCCTGGAGCAATCCCGTTGGTGCGTGGTCTTCTTCGAGCAGCCATCCGAACGCGCTCGAAGACCCGAGGAGGAGCACGCTCGGCATGCCCGGCACGGGCTCGCCGCCGCGCTGATGGAACCGGTTGAAGCGGTAGTTGACGGCGCGGGCGCCCGATTGGTGGCGGGCCGTGCCTTCGGCCTTATTAAGGACGAGGCCGCGGGGTCCGATGACGAACCAGGAGCCGCTCAGGTTCTGCGGCGCGATCGTGCGCACCGCGAGCTCGCCCAAGGCGAGCGCGACGATGAAGGCGGCGCCGATGAAGAATGTCTGACGGAAAAGATTCTGAACGCCGATCACGCGACGTGTTCCGTCTGACGGTCCGGCGCGCGCTCTTCCCTGCACATGACGGCGGCCGTGAACGCGCCGACGAGCCAGAGGCCGCAAAGCCACCAGCTCTGCCAGATGCCGAAACTCACGGACGCGATGAACAACCCGGCAACGAAAACCCCGAGGGCCATGGCGCGGTCCAGCCGCCTGCCGCCGTGTCGGCCGATGGCACGAACGACGGAGAGCAGGATGGCCCCGCCGAGGAGCGCCCCCACCGTCCCAAGCTCCAGCCAGATCTGCAGGATTCCGTTGTGCGGATGGAGCGGGATCGGTTCATACTGGGAGACCCAGCGCCTCACGCCCTCCTTGTCGTAGAAGGACCGCTCCACCTTGGTCTCCTTGCCATAGAGAGCGCGCGCCGTGTCGAAGCCGTGCCCGAGGATGGGGGCCTGCTCGACGTGTTTCACCGCGACCTGCCAGATGGCGATCCGGTGGTACACCGAGGGCGCGAGATTGGGCGCCTCCCGCACGAGCTCCGCCGTCGGCGGTAGCGCTTTCGGCAAGAGCGGCGCCGCAAGGACGCCAAGTCCCACGAGGGCGCCGGCCGCCCACACCATCGCTCGCGGAAACGCGAGGGCCGCGAGACATGCGACGCCGCCGAGCGCCAAGCCGACGCGCGGAGCCTCGGCATCGCCGAGACCGACGATCACTCCGATGCCGACCGCAGCGGCAGCCGCAAGGAGCGGCGCACGTCGCCACAGGCAGAGGAGCCATGGCCAGGCGAACAGGCTCGCGATCGCGAGGCCGGGATTAAGAAAGTAGATGGCGTACGAGGGGACCGTGAACGGCCGGCCGACGGCCTTCATGACCGCGTTTTGCAAAGGATGCCCGCCCACGAGCTCGATGAACAAAATGGAATACCCGACGATCCCGCCGGCGATCAAAGACCGTTCAAATAAATTCCACTCCGCCGCGCCGAGGTTGGCCACCGTCCTGACAAGGATCAGCCCGCCAAAAAAGGTTGCACCGAGTGAAATGGCGGTCTTGCCGGACTCGCCGGGCGTGATCGACCATGCCGCGCTCGCCAGCCCCCACAGGAAAAACAGGGCAAGGCCCACGACAAGCGGGCTGCGAATGTCGGGCCATCGGCGGTTGAGGGTGGCAGCAATGATTGTCGCGACAGCACTCGCAGCAAAAATAACCGCAAGTGCACGCGGGACGAAGGTCGCGACGGGCACAAGCAGAAACGCAGCCGCGGCGAGGACATGGCCCTCCCGGAGACGAAAGCGGATCGCCCGGGATGCTCCAAGCATCGGAAAATTCGTCTCGCGCATGGGCCAGGACCCGCTTTTTCGGGAATTTTCCGTTCCTGTCAAGCTTTTCCGCCGGATGGCGCGGCATTCTCAAAATCTCACTCCCGAAGTATTGTGCGCCTCAATGCGATTGCGCCTTGCAAAGATCTCCCTGCTCATCGTGGTTGTCGCCTTGACGACCGATCTTGTCTTGGGCCAGGCGGGACGACTCATCGTACCGACATGGCGGAGCGAACTCCGGGAAGCGGCCGCCCGGCCGGGACACCCGCTTTTCCATCATGGTCTCGCGCCGCTCGCCACCTTCGAAAGCCTGTTTGGCAGCACGCGCACACCCTATTTCACGAACTCCTTGAGCATGCGGGATGCATCGACGCGCGACGTGCCCCTCCGTTCCGACAAGTTTCGCGTGCTTTTCATGGGTGATTCCATGACGGAGGGTCTCGGCGTGCGTTACGAGGAAGCCTTCGCCGGCAAGATCGGAGACGTTCTCGCCGAACGCAACGTCGAGGTGTTGAACGGAGGCCTCATTTCCTACGCCGGGTCCATCTACTACCGGAAGACCAAGCACTACATCCAGGACTTGGGTCTGCAAGCGAATGCCGTCGTTGTGTTCATCGACATCTCCGACATCGAGGACGAGGCGCTCTGTTATCGAATGGACGAGGACGAGATCGTCCGGAGCCTCTGCCCCCGCACAATCAGCTTCGCCCGGAAAGCGAAAGCTTTTCTCAAGGCCAACTCCGTCTATTACCGCCTCTATCGCACGATCAAAGACGCGCTTTCCGAACGCGCCCGTCAGAAACGCTTGGGGCCCATCGGCGCGGTGACGAACCTCACCCGGGGCCGCTGGACCCTCGACGACGCGCTCTACGAACAGATCGGCGCGCCGGGGCTGGAAAAAAATAAGCTCTATTTGGACAAGCTTCAGGCATTCCTCAAGGAGCGCGGCATCCCGTTGACCGTCGCCGTCTATCCGTGGCCGGATCAGATCCTGGCCCGCGACCTCGAATCCAGGCAGGTGACGTTCTGGCGCGCGTGGGCGAAGGAGCAGGGCGCCGGGTTCGTCAACCTTTTCCCCGTCTTCATCAACGACAAAGACCCGGTCGCCACGATCACGGATTATTTCATTCCCTACGACGTCCACTTCAACGCCGCCGGCCATGCGCTGGTCGCGAAGGCGTTCCTGGAGCAGTACCGGCTGCCGCCGCGACGCTGAGCGTTCCTTCGGGGGGCGGCTTCGTTTACGCTCCCGGGATGACCTCCGTCAGCTTCGTCGTCCCGTTCTACAACAAGGCGCGCTACGTCGATCTCGTTCTCGACGCGATCGCCGCGCAAACGGGCATCGACGAGCCCGAATACATCTTCGTCGACGACGGCTCGACCGACGACACGCTCGCGCGGCTGGAGCGCCGGCGTTCGTCGTTTGCGGGCGCGCGCGTGATCCACATCGCCAACGCGGGGCCATCCGTCGCCGCAAACAAGGGGCTCGCCGAAGTCACCAAAGAGTTCGTCAAGATGGTGGACGGCGATGACATTCTGCACCCCGCGGCCACGCGCTGCCTTGTCGAGGCCTGCCGCGCGAAGGGAACCGCCGTCGCCTTCGGCGATCTCGTCCACTACGACCTCGCGCTGGCCGAGCGCGACGGCGGGTTTGGCGGCTTCGCCGACCTCGCCACCCCCGCGTCGCGGCGGATCGACGATCCTCTCCAGCGGCTGGTGAAGGAATGGCAGCTCAACCCGACGCAGCACCTTTTTCGCGCGGAGCTTTTGCGGAAGATTAGCGGCTGCGACGCCCGCGTGTTCATCCAGGATTTCTCGCTCGCCTTGCGCTTGGCGTCCTGCTCGCCCTTTGCCCAGGTCGAGAGCCCGGTCGCGGCGGTTCCCTCGGGCGATGCCTCGCGGATGACCGCGAACGAGGCGCAGATCCTTCACGACATCAATCTGGCGACTGCCTATTTCGTGGCGGAGTCTGCCGCCCTCTCGAACGACCTCAAGAAGCGCTTCCTCGGCCGCGCCTGGGGCCGCGCCTGGAAGTGGGCGTCCAGGCGAGCGGGCACCTCGGTCTTTTCATCCACGTTTCGCGATTTCGCGCGGGCCGAGATGAGGCTGCTGGCGCCCACCTTTCAGGCCTTCGAGCGCGCGTGCCTGCCGTTCCGGAAAACGCACCCCATCCGCATCCCCGAGGGCGACCGCACGAAGGTCGCGGACGCGTGAAGACGGCCGCTCGCAAAAACCCGCCGCGGAGTCCCCGTCACGTGGCGCTCGCGGCTTTGGACGCGGTTCTCGGGCACGGCCACCCGCTCGATCGGACGCTCGAACAGGACCCGCATGCTCAAGGCCTTCCCGAACGCGACCGCGGGTTCGTCCAGATGCTGCTCCTGACGACGCTCCGCCGTCTCGGCCAGATCGACGACGCCCTCGCTCGCCTCATCGAGCGGCCGATCCCGCCGAAGCGCCTGGCCGTCCAGCACATCCTCAGGCTCGGCGCCTGCCAATTGCTCTTTCTCGGCACGCCCGCCCATGCCGCGGTTTCGACGGCGGTCGCCCTCGCGGACCATGCGCGCGAGCGCGCCCACAAGGGCCTGATCAACGCGGTGCTCCGGCGCTTGGCCGCGGAAGGCCCGGCGATCGTCGCCGGCGGCGATGCGCCCCGGCTCAACACGCCCGCCTGGCTCTGGGAGAGCTGGGGCCGGAGTTACGGCGAAGAGACGACTCGACAGATCGCCGAGGCGCATCTCGCGGAAGCGTCCCTCGACATCTCGGTCAAGACGGACGCCGAAGGCTGGGCCCGGAGACTCGGCGCCGAGCTCCTGCCGACCGGCTCGCTCCGCCTGTACGCGAGCGGCTCGGTCGCCAAGCTCCCCGGTTACGACGAGGGTGCGTGGTGGGTGCAGGACGCGGCGGCGGCCCTGCCGGCGGCCCTCCTCGGCGACGTGCGCGGACGGCGCATCATCGATCTTTGCGCGGCCCCCGGCGGCAAGACCGCCCAGCTCGCGGCCGCGGGCGCCCACGTCACCGCCGTCGACCGTTCGGAACAAAGGCTCCGGCGCTTGGCCGACAACATGAAGCGCTTGGAGCTTCGGGTCGAGACGGTGGCGGCCGACGCCGGCCGCTGGAAACCGGCCGTGCCCGCCGACGCGGTTCTCCTGGACGCGCCCTGCTCGGCGACCGGGACGATCCGCCGGCATCCCGACGTGGCGTGGACGAAAGACCCGGCATCCGTCCAGGCACTCGCCCAGGAGCAGGACAGGCTCCTCCGGGCCGCGATCGGGATGGTGCGTCCGGGCGGCCTCCTCGTCTATGCCGCGTGCTCGCTGCAGCCGGAGGAGGGCGCGGAGCGCATCGCCGCTCTGCTCGCCTCGACCGGCGAGGTCGCGAGGGTTCCCCTCGCCGCGTCCGACGTGCGCGGCCACGGCGACCTGATCTCGGCCGCGGGCGATCTCCGAACGCTCCCTTGCCACCTCGGCGATCGCGGCGGCATGGACGGTTTCTTCGCCGCCCGCCTCCGCCGCCGTTGAGGCCGTCGCCCTTTGACTTCCGCGATCGAAGGAGTGTAAACAGCCCCAGCGGCGCGAGAAGGGATCGAATGGCCGAAAAACCTGCGTTTCATGAGGATTTCGCGCGCGACCGGGACGTCAAGGTCGGGTCCGAGCGCGGCTTCGGCTTCGTGTTCGCGGCCGTCTTCTCGCTCATTGCGCTCTGGCCGCTCTGGAGCGGAGAAAGGGTCCGCCTCTGGGCGCTGATCGTCGCGGCCGCGTTCGCCGCCGCCGCCGCCCTCTTGCCGCGCGCTCTGCGCCCTCTGAACGTGCTTTGGTTCCGCTTCGGAATGCTGCTGCACAAGGTCGTCACCCCGGTCGTCATGGGTCTCTTGTTCTATGCAACGGTGACACCGACGGCCGCCTTGATGCGACTGTTCGGCAAGGATCCGCTTCGGCTCGGCTTCGACCGTTCGGCCAAGAGCTATTGGATCGAGCGGGTCCCGCCGGGCCCGGCACCGGAAACCATGCGCTACCAATTTTGAGGTCGGGAAATGAGTTTCATCGCAGAGCTTTGGTTGTTCCTTCGCGTTCGGAAGAAGTATTGGCTCCTGCCGATCATCGTGATGATGGCGCTGTTTGGCGGGTTGGTCGTGCTGAGCCAGGGCTCGGCCGTCGCGCCTTTCATCTACACCATATTCTGAGAGGGCCGTCGTTTGCGGATATTGGGCGTTTCCGCTTTTTACCACGATAGCGCCGCGGCTCTCGTCGAAGACGGCGCCATCGTCGCGGCGGCCCAAGAGGAGCGGTTCACCCGCAAAAAGCACGACGCAAGCTTCCCAAAGAACGCGGTCGAGTACTGTCTCGGCGAAGCGGACGTCGGCCTCGACGGCATCGACTTCGTCGCCTTCTACGACAAGCCGTTTCTGAAGTTCGAGCGGCTGCTGGAGACGTATCTCGCCTTCGCGCCCAGGGGCTTCCGGTCGTTTCGGATGGCGATTCCCGTTTGGCTACGCGAGAAGCTGTTCCAGAAGGATCTTCTCCGGCGCCGGCTCGAAGCCTTCGATCCCGGCTTCGACTGGCAGAACAAGCTCCTGTTTGCCGAACATCACCAGAGCCACGCGGCCAGCGCCTTCTACCCGTCACCCTTCGACGAGGCGCTGGTCCTCACGATGGACGGGGTCGGCGAGTGGGCGACCACGTCGGTCGCGATCGGCCGCGGAAAGGACCTCAGCGTCATCAAGGAGCTGCACTTCCCCCATTCGCTCGGCCTACTCTATTCCGCCTTCACGTACTACACGGGATTCAAGGTCAATTCGGGCGAGTACAAGGTGATGGGGCTCGCGCCCTACGGCGAGCCGAAGTACGTCTCCCTCATTCTCGATCATCTGGTCGACTTGAAGGAGGACGGGACGTTCCGCCTCGATCAGTCCTACTTCGATTACTGCACGGGGCTGCGCATGACGAACGAGAAGTTCAATGCGTTGTTCGGCGGCCCGCCCCGCAAGCCGGACCAGTGGCTGACGCAACGCGAGATGGACCTCGCCGCCTCAATCCAGAGAGTCACCGAAGAGATCGTGCTGCGCCTGACGCGCGCACTTGCGAAGGAGACGGGGTCGAAGAATCTCTGCCTCGCAGGAGGCGTCGCGCTCAACTGCGTCGCCAACGGCAAAGTTCTGCGCGAGCGCACGTTCAAGAACATCTGGGTCCAGCCGGCGGCCGGCGATGCCGGCGGCGCGCTCGGAGCCGCGCTCTGCGCCTACCATCTCAACCAGGGCCGGCCTCGCCTCCCGAACGGGGCGATCGACGGCATGCACGGGTCCTATCTCGGCCCCGCGTTCGCGCAAGAGGACATCGCGCGGCGTTTGAGCGCGGCCGGCGCCCGTTTTCAAGCCCAGAGCGAAGCCGAGGCGATCGAGCGGACCGCGCATGCGCTCGCCGAGGGGAAGGCGGTCGGCTGGTTCCAGGGACGCATGGAATTCGGACCGCGCGCCTTGGGAGCCCGCTCCATTCTCGGCGATGCGCGCTCCCCGGCCATGCAGAAGATGCTGAACCTCAAAGTGAAGTACCGGGAGTCGTTCCGCCCCTTCGCGCCCTCCGTTCTCCGCGAGGACGCGGCCGATTGGTTCGACATCGATTGCGACAGCCCGTACATGCTGATGGTCGCCGACGTCGCCGCCAAGCGGCAGCGCGCGATGACGGCGGGCGAGCAGGCCCTCTTCGGCATCGAGAAGCTGAACGTGCCGCGCTCCGAGATCCCGGCCGTCACCCACGTCGACTATTCGGCCCGCATCCAGACCGTCCACAAGGAGACCAACCCGCGGTTCCACGGCCTGATCTCCCGGTTCAAGGAGCTGACGGGCTGCCCCGTGGTGGTGAATACGAGCTTCAACGTGCGCGGCGAGCCGATCGTCTGCACGCCCGAGGACGCATTCCGCTGCTTCATGGGAACGGATATCGAGGTGCTGGTCGTCGGCAACTGCTACCTGGACAAGAACGACCAGGACCCCAAGCTCAAGCTCGATTACAAGAACGCCTTCGGGCTAGACTGAGTACGGATTCGGCCGGCGACCGGAATCGTCCGGTACGCCCGTCGCGGTCCCCCCGATTGTGAAACCGCAGACGTGAACCGGCACCTTTAATCGACATGCGGGTACGCGAGAAGGTCTTCAACGCGCTTTACGGCAGCGCGCTTTACGACCTCATGCTGAAGGGTCGCGTGCCTCCCGACGTGCGGGGCGCGCCGCCGGATCCCTGGCTTGGCGATGCCGAGGAAGGCCGCGGCATTCTTCGGGGCGAGTTCATGCTGTTCGGCAAGCCGGTCCGGCTGGGCGACCTCCCGTGGGACAGCCCCGCGCTCACGTCCGCGCAGGCAGCCGAGCTGCACGCATTCGGATGGCTCCGGCACTTGGCGGCCGTCGCCTCGCCGGACGCCGCGCGACGCGCGCAGGAGCTCCTGGATTCGTGGATCGGCCGTTTCGGCCGCTGGAACGAAACCGCATGGCGCGCCGACACCCTCGGCAGCCGGCTCACCAACTGGTTCCTCGCGTTCCCGTTCGCGACATCCGGCGCCGAGACCCCGTTCAAGGACGCGGTCCTCGCCTCGGCAGGCATGCAGGCGCGTCACCTGTTCCGCGCCGGCGGATCCGTCGCGGACGACATCAGGCGGATCAAGGTCATCGACGGCCTGATCGCGAGCGGAGCTTGCCTCGAAGGCCACGAGCGCAATCTCGTGCTCGGGCTCGATCTCATCGACCGAACGCTCGCCCGCCAGGTTCTCCCGGACGGCGGACATATCCAACGGAACCCGGCCGTTCACCTCGAGGTCCTCGGGCGGCTTGTCGGAATTCGCGAGACGCTGACGGCCGCCCAAGTGGAAGCGCCCGCCGGCCTGCAGCAGGCGATCGACCGCATGGTCCCGTGGCTCAAGGGAACGCGACACGGCGACGGCCGGCTTGCGGTCTTCAACGGCGGCACGGAAGAACACGAGCTCCGGATCGAGCACGCGCTGCTCATGTCGGGCGCTCACGGCCGCGCCCTCAACAGCGCGCCGCACAGCGGGTTCCAGAGGATGCACGCCGGTCGCACATGGGTGATCGTCGATACCGGCGCGGGCACGCTCGCGGGATCGAACGAAGGCGCCCACGCGGGGCTGCTCAGTTTCGAGATGAGCGTCGGCCGCCACCGCATGGTCGTCAATTGCGGCGCTCACCCCGATCCGACCAATCCCTGGCACGATGCGCTCAGGGCCACCGCCGCCCATTCCACGTTGACCGTCGACGACACCAACGCGATCGAGGTCTTCAACACAGGAGACGCCCGGCGATCGGCGCCGAACGTCACGTGCCGGCGCAACGAGGAAGCCGGCAGCGTCTTCATTCAGCTCAGTCACGACGGCTACATGAAGACGTTCGGCCTCCTGCACAATCGCGATCTCTATCTCTCGGCCCGCGGCGACGATCTCAGGGGCAAGGACCTGCTCGTGGGGCCGGGCGGGAAGGCGTTCGCGCTCCGCTTTCATCTGCACCCGGACGTGCAGGCCTCCCTCGTCCAGGACGGCACGGCCGTGCTGCTGCGGCTGGAGAGCGGGGCCGGCTGGCGGTTCCGCGCCAGCGGGGGCACGATCGGCCTCGAGGAAAGCGTCTATCTCGGGCAGCGCGGGGCGATCCGCCGGGCGGAACAGATCGTCGTTTCGGGGGGGCTCGACGGCAACGGCGCGACGGTCAAATGGTCGATCGGGCGCGAGCTTCGGAAGAAGTGATCGGCGACTTCGGTTCAGGCGACAGCAGCAATCATAGCTGCCAGTAGCGAACCATGTCCGGCAGGACGACGTGGCGCCACATGCCCTTCACGTCGGCGATCAGGCCGCCCGGGCGCACCATTCCCCCGAGGGTGCGGCCGGAATAGGCGATGTAGTCGGCATGGGGAACGACGCCGACGACGCAATCGTAACCCTTCGCTTCTTTCAGGTTCGGCAACAGGTGGATGTCGAAGAACTCACCCGCTTCGGCGGCATCGGCCAACGGGTCGTGGACGGATACGTCCGAGCCCCGGGCCTCGAGCCCGCGGACGACATCGACGGCTTTCGAATTACGGAGATCGGGCACGTTTTCCTTGAACGCAAGACCGAGAACCAGGACTCGAAATCTTTTTTGGCCGGGCATCACGCGCTTGAGCTCGCCCGCGATCTGCTCGGCGACGAAGTCACCCATACCGTCGTTGATCCGCCGGCCGGCAAGGATGATTTCCGGGTGGTGGCCGAGCTTCTGGGCCAAGTGGGCGAGATAGAAGGGGTCGACGCCGATGCAGTGTCCGCCGACCAGCCCCGGCTTGAAATCGAGGAAGTTCCATTTCGTGAGCGATGCCGCGAGGACGTCATGGGTATTGATCCCGAGGCGGCGGAAGATCATCGCGACCTCGTTGATGAAGGCGATGTTGATGTCGCGCTGGGCGTTCTCGATCACCTTGGCCGCTTCGGCGGTCTTGATGTCGCGGGCGACGAAGACGCCGCCTTCGGTGATTGCGCCGTAAAGGGCTTCGAGTTTTTGCACGACCTCGGGCGTTTGACCCGCGACGACCTTGGTGATGCGCTCGACCGAGTGGACGCGGTCGCCGGGATTGATGCGCTCGGGCGAGTAGCCGAGGAAAAAATCCGCGCCGCATCGAAGGCCCGAGGCCCGCTCGAGCTCGGGCCCGCAGACGTTCTCCGTCACCCCGGGATAGACGGTGCTCTCGAGCACCACAACGGCGCCCTTCTTCATCACACGGCCGACCGTGCGGCAGGCGTCGCGGACGGCGCCGAGATCGGGCTCGTTGTTCTCCTTGACCGGCGTCGGCACCGTGAGGATGTAAACGTCGTGGGCGGCGATGCTCTCTTCCTCGGCGGTGATCTCGAGCGCGCTTGCTTGCAGATCCGACCGGTTCACCTCGCCCGTGCGGTCGATGCCGCGCTTGAGCTCGTCGACGCGCGTCCCGTTGATGTCGAATCCGGTGACGGGAAAGCGCTTGGCAAGCGCGATCGCGAGCGGCAGTCCGACGTAGCCGAGACCGATCACCGCGATGCGGATATTGTCCGGGAGTTTCAAGGGTGAGCGCCCCGCGCCTGAGAAAAAGTCCCGTGAGATAAAGCCGCGAGGCGCCGAATGTCAATCAACCGGGGGGCGCGGGTGCGGGCCGCCGGCGCTTTCGCCCTTTGAGCTTGCCCGGGATCGCCCTGTAAGATGCCCTCAGGCGAAGGGGCACAGTCATGCGCAAGGGAATCATTCTGGCCGGCGGCAGCGGCTCCAGGCTCTATCCGGCGACACTGCCGGTTTGTAAGCAATTGCTCCCGGTCTACGACAAGCCGATGGTCTACTACAGCCTGTCCGTCCTCATGCTGGCCGGTCTGCGCGATATCCTGCTCATCAGCACCCCTAAGGATCTGCCGCGCTTCCGCGAGCTCCTGGGAGACGGCTCTCGCTTCGGCGTTCAGCTCGCTTATGCCGAGCAGCAGCGGCCGAACGGTATCGCCGAAGCGTTTCTCATCGGCCGGGAGTTCATCGGGAAGAACCCCGTCGCCCTCATTCTCGGCGACAACATCTTTTTCGGAAGCGGGCTGTCCGCAAGGCTCGCCGACGCCGCCCACCGGGCGGACTGGGCGACGATCTTCGCCTATGCGGTCGCCGACCCCGAGCGTTACGGCATCGTCGAGGTCGGCCCTGATGGCCGGCCCTTGCGCGTGGTCGAAAAGCCGAAGGCGCCGAGCTCCAATCTGGCGGTGACCGGGCTTTATTTCTACACGGCCGACGTGGTGGAGATCGCCAAGGGGCTGAAGCCGTCGGCGCGCGGCGAGCTCGAGATCACGGACATCAACAATTTTTATCTGGCGGCGGGAAAGCTTCGCGTGGAGACGCTCGGGCGCGGATTCGCGTGGCTCGATGCCGGGACGGAAGAATCCCTGCTGGAGGCCGCCAACTTCGTCGCCGCCCTCGAGCGCCGCCAGGGGCTCCGGGTCGGGTGCCCGGAAGAGATCGCCTGGCGGCGCGGGTGGATCGATAGCGCAAGGCTGCAAGCCATTGCAAACACTATGAAATCGTCTGGCTACGGGGCCTACCTCCGGGCCCTGGCGGACGAGCCGCGGCCGTGAGTTGCCGTTTTGAATTTGAACCACAAGATGCCAATAAGACCGTTGCACCCTGACCAAACGGGACTAATCTCTGGAGTTGAAGGCGGAAGGAGCACCATCCTTTGACGAGAGCGCTACATTGTTTTGCCGAGGGGCGCGAAGGCGAGTGGGAAGCCATCTGTCTCGACCTCGACATCGCGGTCCAGGGAGCGTCCTTTGAGGACGTGTTTCGGTCTCTCCCCGAAGCCATCGATCTCTATGTGGAAGCGGCCGCCGAACTGCCCGAAGCGGATCGAAAACGTCTGCTGGGTCGACCAGCGCCTCTCGGTGTGCGGCTTAAGTTTCTAGCATTGGCATTCAAGGCTCTAATCCGGGAACCGGAACGGCAGGGGAAGCAATACCACCAGTTCACGATGCCCGTGGCCGTCGCCTAACTCCCTAGTCTGAACAGCCGCTTGGGCAAGCCGGACTGGCGCACGATGCTTGCCAGCGTTCCCGGCTTCACATCGTCGCTTTCGCGGTGAGCCGAAACGACGACGAGCCGCATTTGGCCGCCGACAACGCCCTTGTAGATTCGGTGGCTTCCCTTCTGACGGGCGAGTTGGAAGCCGTTCCGTACGAGCACCTCGATGACCCCCCGAAAGTTCATCGCTCATTCTCGCTGGTGCGCCTTCTTAGAGAACCGATACCGCCCCCTATAGACCAGCAAAGGTTAACGGATGAGGCGCTCAATTCAACATGCCGCCGTCGATTCCATCTTTCAGGTTCTTTTTGTGACATACAATACTCGTGGGCGCGCCTGGCCAGCCCAAATGATCCTTAAACCTCTTGAATCCTTGACGTTCACGGCATGAACGGGCTAGTGTTCGCGGTATGAACGCAAATTCGGCCGGGTCTTCCATCGCCGCGGAAAGCGCCTCCGGAACCGACGGGCTCGATTCGGAAGCCGAAATCACCTTGGGCGTGCTCAACGCCGTCGAACGCAACGACCGTGTGACGCAGCGCTCGGTCGCGGGCGAGCTCGGCATCGCGCTCGGGCTCGCGAACGCGTACCTAAGGCGGTGCGTGAAGAAAGGCTACATCAAGGTCACGCAGGCGCCGGCCAACCGCTATCTCTATTACCTGACCCCGACCGGGTTCGCCGAAAAGAGCCGGCTGACGGCCCGTTACCTTTCGATCTCCTTCAACTTTTTCAGGGCCGCCCGCCGCCAGCTGGCCGAGCTCGTGGATCAGTGCGCGGCCAAGGACTGGTCCCGGATCGCGCTCGCCGGCATGGGGGACCTCGTCGAGATCGCGAGCCTTTGCGTCGGCGACCGGCCGATCACGATCGTCGGCGTGATCGACGCCAACATTGCCGTAGAGCCGTTCCCGGGCGTCACGGTGGTCGCGGATCTGAGCGCGCTCGGGCCGGTCGATGCCGTGATCATTACGGACATCGGAGACCCGCAGGCGACGTTCGACGCGCTCGCGCGCCAGATGCCCGCGGATCGAATTCTGGCGCCGCGCTTTCTCAACATTTCACGCCATCTGCCAACCTTCGCCGCCTAGGGGGAGCGATGCTCAACTGGTATGCCGTTCACACCCATGTCCAAGCCGAACCCGTCGCCGTCCGCCACCTCGAGCGGCAACATTTCGTCGTTTACCTGCCCAAGCACCTGAAGCGGCGGAGCCACGCGCGCCGGATCGAAACCGTCCAGGCGCCGCTCTTCCCCCGCTACTTGTTCGTCCAAATCGACACCGAGCGCTCGCGATGGCGCGCCATCAACTCGACGGTCGGTGTCAGCCACCTTGTTTCGTTCGGCGGCGAGCTGAGCCCCGTGCCGTTCGGGGTGATCGAGGAGATCCAGGCTTGCGAAGATCAACGGGGACTGGTCGACCTTCACCGCCGGCGGCCGTTCAAACCGGGCGAGAAGGTCCGTCTCCTCGACGGGCCGCTCCGCGATTCAATCGGGCTGTTCGAATGCGCCGACGACGCGATGCGCGTGACGATCCTGCTCGATCTGCTCGGCCGTCAGGTCCGGGTGCGCATGCCGATGACGGCGGTCGCCGCCGTCGCCTAGAGCGCGCCCCGGGCGACGGTCTCGAGTGCCTCCGGGGGGAACAGCATTTCACCCGGACTGCGGTAGCTTGCCTGCCTTGCCCTCAACCCTTCGCCCGCACGGGTCCAGCATGGTCGAACTCGCAATCTCCGGACGCACCATCGGCCCGCAACATTCCCCTTTCGTGATTGCCGAAATC
Organism: Rhodospirillales bacterium; assembly: GCA_009694195.1. Classification (GTDB taxonomy): domain Bacteria; phylum Pseudomonadota; class Alphaproteobacteria; order Rhodospirillales; family SHVQ01; genus SHVQ01. The sequence continues at coordinate 6,508 of SHVQ01000021.1, read as the reverse complement.
GGCATCAATCATGAGGGGAGCGAAGACAAGGCCCACCTCATGGTGGACGCGGCGGCAGCCCAGGGCTCCGAATGCGTCAAGTTCCAGACCCACGTCGTCGTCGACGAAATGATAGCGAACGACGTGGTGCCGGGAAACGCAAGCGAGTCCATCTGGACAATGATGCAGCGCTGCGCGCTCTCGGCCGAGGCCGAGGCGCGGCTCAAGCGGCACGCCGAAGAGAAGGGCATGATTTTCCTGAGCACGCCCTTCTCGCGCGCGGCGGCGGATCGCCTCCAAGCCCTCGGCGTCGCCGCCTTCAAGATCGGCTCCGGCGAATGCAACAACACCCCGCTCATACGCCATATCGCCGGGTTCGGAAAACCGATCATCCTCTCGACCGGCATGAACGGGATCGCCGACGTCCGACGCTCGGTCGATATCCTTCGCGCGCACAAGGTTCCCTTTGCCCTCCTCCATTGCACGAGCGTCTATCCGACGCCCTATGAGCTCGTGCGGCTCAATGCGATGAGCGAGCTCGCGCAAGCGTTCCCCGATGCCGTGGTCGGCCTTTCCGACCACTCGGTCACCAACTATCCCTGCCTCGGTGCCGTCGCGCTCGGAGCGTCGATCCTCGAGCGCCATTTCACCTCGGACAAGTCTTGGCCCGGTCCCGACATTCCGGTGTCGATGGACCCCCGCGATCTCAGGGACCTGATCGAGGGCTCCAAAGCCATCTATCGCGCCCGCGGGGGCACCAAGGAAATCCTCAAAGAAGAGCAGCCGACGATCGATTTCGCGTATGCGTCCGTCGTCTCGATCGCCCCGATCCGGCGGGGTGACGTCCTCGACGCCTCGAACATCTGGGTGAAGCGGCCGGGGACGGGCGAGATCCGCGCGGCCGATTTCGAACGGCTTCTCGGCCGCAAGGCCTGCGCCGACATCCCGAAGGACACCCAGTTGTCGTGGGATCACGTTCTTTGAGTGGACCGCGGCGGAAAATCCTGTTCGTGACGGGGACGCGGGCCGACTTCGGCAAGCTCAAGCCGCTGATCCGGGCGATCGACGGGGCGGCCGACTTCGACTGCGCCGTGTTCGTCACGGGCATGCACACGCTCGACCTCTACGGCCACACCCAGGACGAGGTCTACAAGGCGGGCTTCCGCGACATTCACGTGCACGCGAACCAGGCGGGCGGCGAGCCGATGGAAATTATTCTCGCCAACACCGTCGTCGGCCTTTCTGGGTACGTGGAGGAGACCCGCCCGGACATGATCGTCGTCCACGGCGACCGCGTGGAAGCGCTCGCCGGCACGATCGTCGGCGCGCTCCGCAACGTGCTCGTCGGCCACATCGAGGGCGGCGAGATTTCCGGCACCGTGGACGAGCTCATCCGCCACGCGGCATCCAAGCTCTCGCACTTGCATTTCGTCGCCAACGAGGAGGCGGCCCAGAGGCTACGCCAGCTCGGCGAGGTGCCCGGCTCGATCTTCGTGATCGGCTCGCCGGATATCGACGTGATGGTGTCGGCCGATCTCGCGCCCCTCGCCGACGTCAAGGCGCACTATGAGATCGCGTTCGAAAATTACGCGATCGCCATTTTCCATCCCGTGACGACGGAAGCCGAGGACATGGCGGTTCACGCCGAGGCGTTCGTTGACGCCCTGATCGAAAGCGGCAGCAATTATCTCGTGGTCTATCCGAACAACGACTACGGATGCGAGGCGATCTTTGCCGCGCTCAAGCGGCTCGAAGCGCGGCCGTCGTTCAGGATATTCCGCTCCTTGCGTTTCGAATATTTCCTCACGCTGCTCAAGAACGCCGAATTGATCGTCGGGAATTCGAGCGCGGGGATTCGGGAAGCGCCGTTCTACGGACTGCCGACAGTGAACGTCGGCACCCGGCAGGAGAACCGCTATCACCACCCCTCGATCGTCAACGTCGGCTACCGCAACGCCGAGATCGCGGCCGGCATCGCGGCCGCGCGCGCCATGGGCCGCACCCGGTCGAGCCGGCACTTCGGCAACGGCGACAGTCATGTCCGCTTCCTCGATATCCTGCGTCGCGATGCGACCTGGCGCGTCTCCAGGCAGAAGCAGTTCCGGGACATCTTCGCGCCCGTCGCGCTCATGGCGGATTCGGCGGCCGGCGCCCGCAAGGCTTCGGCATAATCGCACGCCCCCCAGGAACGGATTCCCGATGACATCTCACGCGCCCTGCATCTTCGGCAGCGGCACCGGCCGCTCCGGCGGCTGGCTCGTCACCGATATCCTTTCCGTCCATTCGAAGGTCATGGTCTTCACGGAGCGGGTTCATTTCTTCCGCTTCGTTTACGGCCGCTACGATCCGCTCACGCCGAAGAACGTCGAGCGCATGCTGCATCACCAGCAGCTTCGGTTGAGCGTCCGGTTCGGCGTCGCGATCGAGGTCGAGCCGATCCTCGCCGCCATCGTGAAGCGCGGGCAGCTCACCTACCAGACCTGCTACGAGGAGATCATGCGCTGGCTCCTCGGCACCACCGGAAAAACGATATGGGGCGAGTACGCGCCCATGCAGTGGCGCAGCATTCCCTTGTTTCGCAAGATGTTTCCGGACGGGAAGATATTTCACATCTATCGCGACGTGCGCGGCGTGTTCGCGTCATGGGCGAAGATGAGCTTCATGTCGGACCACCTCTACCTCAACATCATTTTCAACTGGATCGACTCGATCAACCACCTGCGCCGTTACCGGGAGACGTTTCCCGCCGACCGCTATCACACGATCAAGTTCGAAGACATCCACGCCGATCCGGAAGGAACGATCGGCCGCCTCTGCGCGTTCATCGGCGTCGAGGTCGAGCCGCAGCAGCTTCAGCCGGAGAAATGGCCGGATCTTTTCGACCGCCGCTACATCAAGGCGAACGTCTCTTCCCACGATCGCAAGACATACTACGGCTTCCACCGGAAGCTCTCCGAGAACTGGCGTTCGGCGCTGAAACCGTGGCAGCTCGCCATCGTCGAGTTTCTCGCCCGCGAGCAGCTGGAAGCCATGGGCTATTCATGCTCGGAGCAGTACAACGCCCGCGACTTGCACGAGGGCCTCAAAATCCTCACGGCGCATCCTCTTCTCTTCAAACATTTTCAGATCCTGCTGGCGACCGGGGAAGGCACGCAGACGTTGCCGAACGACCCGGCCGACCCCCGCAACTGGTCCGCCGGCGACGGATTCTTCGACAAGTTCGTCGATACCCCCGCCTATGCCGACTACGTGGCGAATCTGGAAGCCATGGAAGCGGCCGTTGCCAAGAAATACGCACAGGCGAGCTAGGACCGGCGCATGAAACTTGAGGAGCGGAGCCCCGCATGATGGAGTTCGACGGCCAGTTTTGGAAGCGACGGGCGGAGAAATACGACTCCCTCGAGTGGGTCAATCGCCAGGGCTATACGGAATCCTTCGTCCGCTTGGGCCGTTTCGACAAATCGCACGGCGTGCTGGACGTCGGCACGGGAACCGGCATCATCGCGTACACGATCGCGCCCCTCGTCCGGCACGTGACCGGCATCGACCGCTCGGATGAGATGCTGGCCCATGCGCGCGAGAAAAACACCGTGAAGAACATCACGTTCGAAACCGGCGACGTGCGGGAGCTGAAATACGCCGACGCGACCTTCGACCGGGTGACCGCGCGGATGGTCTACCATCACGTCCTCGAAGGCGCGGAAGACGGCATCCTGGAATGTCATCGCGTGCTCAAGCCGGACGGGATGTTCGTCCTCTCCGAAGGCGTGCCGCCGAATGCCGACCTCCGCGACTGGTACAGCACCATGTTCGCCTACAAGGAAGAACGGCGAACGTTCCTCGAAGCCGACTTGGTCGCGCTCGCACGCAGCGCGTCCTTTCGCGAGGTCCGGCACGATGTGTACATGTCCCGGCGGATGAGCATCAAGAACTGGCTCAACAACGGCGCCGTCAGCGAGGCGAACAAGGCCATCATCGTGAAGATGCATCGCGACCTCGACGCCGCCGGCAAGCGCGCCTACAACATGGACATCACGGACGACGACATCTTCATCGACATGAAGTTCGTCATCGTTTCCGCGACCAAGTAGGCCGCCGGCCGAATCGGAAGCGAGCGTGGTTATCTGGATCTGCGGGCTGTCGGCGGCCGGCAAGACGACGATCGGCGCGCGTCTGGTCGCCTTGCTGCGCGAGGAGAAGCGCCCGGTCGTGTTCTTGGACGGCGACACCCTTCGGGGCGTGTGGGGCGACCGTCTCGGCCACACGCTGGAGGCGCGGCGCTTCAATGCCCAACGCATCGCCCATCTCTGCCGGATGCTCGACCGCCAAGAGATCAACGTGGTGGCCTCCGTGCTTTACCCCTTTTCCGAATGGCAGGCCTGGATGCGGGAAAACCTGTCTCAGTTTTTCGAGGTCTACCTGGATGTTCCCATGAACGTTCTTGAGTTGCGGGATCCGAAAGGACTCTACGCCGGGGCGAAGGCCGGCACGGTCAAGAACGTGGTCGGCGTCGATCTCCCGTTCACGCCGCCCGCGAATCCGCACCTCGTCGTCGAGAACGGCCTTCCGCTGCGGGAGCCGGCGGCGATCGCCAAGGAGATTCGCGGCGCCCTCCCGGCGTTCGCCTTTTGACGATGCTCAATACCGCCACGCATGCGATATCGGAGCCGCAAGAGTCGCCTCTCCGGTCCGCGCTCTCCGTCCTCGCGATCCCGCCCGGGATCCGGAGCCGGTACAAGCGGATAGCGCTGATTTCCGACCGCCGGCAGATCCGGGACCTGGGATCGGATGACGACACGCTGGTGGTGACAAGCGACTGGCTCGCCTGGCGCGAGATCGCGGAGGCGCGCGGGCACGGCGTTCATTACGAGGCGTTTCTCGAAACCTGGCCCGCCGCCCGCGGCGAGCCCGATGCGCACGAAGCCGAAAGCGCGCGCTGGGTCGAGCACGAAGGCCTGGACGTCACGCTCTTCGAGGGAGTCTCCCTTGGAAGGCAATTCACCACCCATGTTTCCCGCTTCCGTCACGCGTATCTGCGCCTTTGGCACGCGCTCGACCGCGCATGCGAGCGATTTTCGCCGGACGAGATCGTCTTTCACGGCCTCCGCGTCGAATACGACATCCTGGACGCCGACATGGTCCGGGCCCTGGTGGCCGACGTCGCCGGAAAGCACGGCACCCGATTCGTCGACCGGGCCACGCCCGCGACGCGGATATCCGTTACGTTCCCTGTCGGTCCGTTCGCCCGCAAGCCCGGCAAGCCCCGCGTCGCGAAAGGGCTCCTTCTTGCGCTCTATGCAGGCGGTGTCGACGCGGTCTTCCGGCTCCGCGCGGCCTTCGCATCGAAGCGGCCTCGCGTCTACATCATGCTCAATTGGCTCGCGGTCGACAATCTGTTGCAGAACTTCGACGGCAACGCGATCACTCCGGTCCTGCTGGTCGAGCCGTGGCCGAAGCGGCTCGGGTTTCTCCTTCGCTGCTGGCGGAAGGGCGTTCTACTTGCGCGTTTGCCCGAGGGGGACCTTGATGAGCGCGAGCGCGCAAGCATCGCTGCGATCGAGAGCGGGCTCCGGGCCAAGCTCGCCGATGGCCGGTCGGGCATCGCCCGCGCGCTCGCCCTCTTTGTGACCCGCCATGTCCTGGAGAGCGGCTGGCTTCGCGAGCGGGCCCGCGAGGCCAAGCGCTATCGGCGGCTTCTCGCGGACCGGCGGGTGGAGCGCCTGCTTGTGGGCGACGCGGAGAATATGACCTGCCGGCTGCTCATCGAGGTCGGGCATCGGCTCGGGATTCCGGCCGACGAGCTTCCGAACGGCGTCTTCACGACGACGCACCGATCGGACATCCGGAGCGGCCCGGGGAAGGATCGCCCGTCCGTCGCGCGGCTGCTTCTCTGGGGCCGTCACCTGGAGGCGTGGGCCGAAGCGTCCGCCCCGGGCGTGCCGCGGGCGACAACGGGGTACCCGTCGCTCGATCGGCTCCGCGAAGATGCAGGCCGGGCGCGAACCGAAGCGTCTTCGAAATCCGCGCTCGTGTTGCCGCTCACGGTTCAGCGCCATAATTTTCGCGGGCTGTACGCCGAAACCTTCGCGAGCCTCGTCGAAACGGTCCGCATGCTGCGCGCGCTCGGCTACGCGACCGTTCGCGTGAAGCTGCATCCCGGGATGACGGCGACGGAAGGGTACTACCGCGATATCCTTCGGCATTACGGGTTGGCTTGCGAAGTGCTCACCACGGGGTCGGTCGGAGATCTCGCCCGCACGGCCGACATCGTCGTCGGGCCGGTGAACACGAATGCCTTTCTCGAAACGCTGGCGGCGGGGAAACCCTACTACGCGGTGCGCGGGACGCTGGCGTCGTTCCGGCCTGAGCTCGTGGGCGGGATCAAGGTCTATACGTCGATCCCCGATCTCCGCCGCGCGCTCGAGCAGGGCGAGACACCGGCGCGCGAAGCGATCCTGCAATGGTTCTGCAGCACCTCCGATATCCCGAACGCGTCCCGCGAAGTGTGGCGGGCGGTGGAGGCGGCGGT